>JACRCX010000142.1 GCA_016218815.1 Deltaproteobacteria bacterium | reverse complement strand
CCCCGGCGCGGCGCCTCGCCGCGCCGGGGCACCCGCACCCAGGCCCTCCCCACCTCTCCAGCCGACCTCTCCACCTCTCCTTGGCCGGCTCCGGAAAACCGTGACGCGTCGTCACGAACCATGGGGTTAGTAGTACAGATACCCAGGCAGGGGCCCCGGGTCCACCGGCCGACCTGTGATCCTTTTTCGCGGCTGGGAGGCACAGGTAGGATAGGGCAGCGAGCCCAGGTGGGAAGCGCGGCCTGGAAGGAAAGGCGAATGCACCGGATTGTGGTGGCAACGATCTTGGCGTTGGCCGCGGCCTTCGTGGCGGCGGGATGCGGCGGAGACACGATACTGGCGTCGCGCGACCGTGACGCGGATCGGGGCACCGACGCCGCTGACGACGACGCCGTGGACGGCGGTGCGGACGCCGACGCGGGGAGCGACGCGGATGCCGACGAGTCGGAAGTGGACGGGTGGTGGTGGTCGCCGGACGTCGTCCCGGAGCACGTCGAGCTTCCGACGCCGGACGAGCCGCCGCAGTGCGGGGACGGTGTGGTCGACGAAGGCGAGGAGTGCGACGACCGGAACCGGCTCAACGGCGACGGCTGCGACTGGCAGTGCCGGCTCGGCGACGGCGAACCCCCACCCGAGCCCGAGCCGGGGGTGACGGAATACGACGTGACGGGCCCATCCGTGACCGTGTCGGACACGGGTCCGTTCGATCCCGGGTGGGAGCGCCTTCCGCTGACGTGGAACGGGACTGAGTTCGCGACCGTCTCGCACGAGAACGCAGAAGAAGGGTATCCGATCCGCTTCCGTCGGTTCGGTCGCGACGGCGTTGCACACCTTCCCGACTGGACGTACGCCGCGAGGACTCTGGTTGGCGGCGGGCTCGAGCTGGTCTGGACCGGCTCGGGCTACGGATTGTTCTATGTGGAAGCGGAGTGGGGAATTTTCTACTTGCGTCTGGACGTGGACGGGAAGCCCATGGGCACGCCGGTCCTTGTGGAGCCGGACCCGCTGTGCGCCGGCACGGCAGCCGACGTCTCCGGCGACGGCTATCTTCTCGTATGGCACACCGGAGAGAACCGCGGCACGTGCGGCGGGTGGGACTACCCGCCGGCGTCCGTCCGAGCCCGCTTCGTGGGGTTATTCGGGGAAACGGCCGGTGACCCGATCGTCATCGACGGCTTCTCGGGTGGGGCGCCGGACGTGGCCACCGGCAGTGGTGGTTTCGGGTTTCTCGTCTACGTAAACAGCTCGCCGGAGCGGCCAAGCTGCGCGCAGCGATTCGTGCACCTGAACTCCGACCTGTCGGTTCGGACGCCGTCCGGCGTCCTGAGCGACGGTCCGGCCGGCGACGTGAAGTGGGTGGATGGACGCTACGTCACCGCGTGGGGACACTACGACACGGGTGCCGGGGGGGACTCGGATGCCTGCGTCGCCTGGTTCGACGACGCAGGGGCGATGACGGCCCCGCCCGTCTGCAATGCGGTGACACCATCCATCGGCAGCGCACCCGTAAGGGTGGCCGCCGGCGACGAAGGACTGGCGCTCGTCGCCTACTCCGATGCGGCGTTCGTGTTCCAGAGGACCGATCTTCGCGGCGTTGCGGTCGGCGTGCCGGGGGTCGTAGGATTCGGGGGACCGCCCGGACCCTGCAACACCGTGTGGGCGGACGGCGGCTTCGGGATCCTATACGGCGTCGGCTCGGGCAGCGCGCACATGTACTTCTCGTACTTCGCCGCGGTCGAATGACGTGACGGGCCTCGCAGCCCGGGAGTGTAGACGCCCGCCCGGATCCGCGACGCGGGAACCGGGCACTACGTGCCACAGGCCCCGGCAAACGTCGTCCGGTCTCGCCAAGTTGGGCGGCCATCGCAGCGCCAACCGGTCGCGCGGAGCGCGGTCGGAGTCCCGCGTCATGCGGCAACCCTCGCTTTCCGATGAGCATCTCCACCCGTGCACCACGCTCCCACCACGCGCGCACCACCCCGCGGCATCCGTAGCCCGGCCCGCGCCGGCTGCGTTCCGGTCGCAGCCGTCCACGGTGAGCGGGCCGGCGGCCAGCGCCGGCCCCACGGACCCCACCCTCCACGAAATCGACGGCTTACGGTCGGACGCGGCCCGTGAAGCGACGCGCAACTCGTTTCGATCGGAATCGAGCTAGGTGTGAAGCGGATCGTCTCCTGGCCACCATCGCCAGCGAGCGTGCCGACGCCGGGATCCGAACCCGTCACCGCCGGTACGGCCCCGCTCGTGCAACGGACCGGAACGAACTTCCAGCGCTTCGGACCGCGATCAGACACGGTTGACGGCTCGGGAAAAACGATGCGCAGCACGGTGATTCCGCCGATCTCACCCGCGGTCCCGCCGGTGGGTCCGCGAGATGATCCGCTTCACGGCGCAGGTCGATCGACGCGAGGCCGATCCTATTTCGGTTCTCGACGCATCACCAACGGCCGGACGCGGGATCGATGCCGCGACCCGAAGAATGAGCCACCCAAGGGCGAGCGGACCGATGGTCGGGACGGCGCACCAAGGGGGCCCAGGAACCCGAGCCCAGGGAGATGGGCCATGAAGAAGTACGATTCGAAGAGCAGCAGTCCGGCCCGCATCATCTGCGGCATCGAGGTCGACGCCGGCCTGAGGGGCATCGCCGCGACCATCCCGCTCGCCGACGACTTTGCGCGTCGCCGCGCAACTCGACGCGGCCCACCAGGCGCGGCGCGCCTCGCGTGCCTCGCCGTGGTCGTCCGGACCCGAGCGACGGTGCGTATTTCGGAGTTCCACGCCGAGCACGAGATCCGGAGCTTCGCCCGGATCCTCCAGGCGTCGGAGGACGGCCGCCGCGGGACCGCGACGATGGCCGTCTTCCCCGGCGGCCTCAACGCTGTGCTTATCCCCCGTCGCGCCGGCCAGAGCCGCGAGCTGCGCCTGCTCATCGAGCGGTGCGGAAGCGCGTGCCGTCGCGCCGGCACATGAGCTGCACGACCTGGCGTCCGGAGAGGGCCGAGATCGGCGTGCCGGCGAACGGCGCGGTCCACTGCCCGGCGGTGTACAGGCCGGCGAGGCCGGGGAGCGTGTGCCGCGGCGTCTGCTTCATGTTCTCGGGGGTGATGTACCAGCCGTCGGGCGAGCCCTTCCAGTTGCCGGTGTAGCGGACGTAGGTCGCGGGCGTGGGGACGTCGACGACCTCGAGCTGCGACTTGAACCCGGGCCAGCGCTTGTCCAGCACGTCGATCGTCGCGTCGGCGATCTTCTGCTTCTCGGCCACGTACCGCGGGCGGTCCTCCCGCAGCTCCTGCCAGTAGTCGAGCCGCGAGGGCCACCACACCTCGACCGCGGCCTTCCCGGGCGGCGCCATCGTCGGGTCGAACGAGTGGTGGATGACCTGCATCCAGCGGCGCTCCTGGCCCGCGATGGTGAGCGGCTGCTCCAGCTCGAACGACACGCTGCGCGGCTCTTGCGACATGTCCCGGGCCACGCCCAGCGCCACGTGGACCAGCGGCACGACGGGGGTCCAGGTGTCGTACATGCTGCGGATCGCGTCATCGATGTACCGGCCCCCGAGCAGGTCGAAGATCAGCGTGTGGCCGTCCGCGGCCCAGATGACCGTGTCGGCGCGGACTTCGGAGTCGTCGGCCAGGCGCACGCCGACCGCGCGGTCGCGTTCGACGAGCAGGTCCTTGACCCTGGTCTTGAGGCGCAGCTCGCCGCCGAGCTTCTTGAACCGCTCGGCCATGCCCAGCACGACGGGCTGTGAGCCGCCGATCGGCACGCCGGCTCCTTCGACGGCGCCGGTGACGAGGCCGGAGAGGGCGAACACGGGAAAACGCGGCATCGGCCAGCCGGGGGTATCGATGAGGCGGCGGACGGTCTCGCGCAGGAAGGGGTCCTGGAAGCGGTCGGCGAACTCCTCCACGGTCATGCGGCCGTAGCGGAACCAGGCGGGGAGGAAGGGGAGGAAGGAAAGCAGCATGCGCAGGGACGCGAGCGGTCCGGACAGCTCGGCGGCGTCGAGGGACGCCAGGTCGAGCAGGGCGCGGCCGAAGAGCAGATCGAGCAGCTCGCGGATCGGCCTGGCGTCGGCGGGGGAGTGCGCGAGCATCTGCGCCTCGAGGCGCCGGCGGTCGGTGCCGATCGCCAAGACCTTGCCGCGGCTCTCGAGGCGGCCGATCTCGGAGTGGTAGACGAACCGGAGGCCGTCGAGGACGCCCAGCTCCTGCCACATCGTGTGGAAGGCGCCGCGTTTGGAGCCGGTGAACATGTGCATGGAGATGTCGAAGGTGTAGCCCTTGCGCTTCCAGGCGGTGCACAGCCCGCCGGGGACGTCGTGCATCTCCAGGATGGTCGTCGGGTAGCCGTTCCTGCGGGCGTAGATCCCGGCGGAGAGCCCCGCGATTCCTCCCCCGACGATCACGACCGACTTGTCCCTCATCGTCGCCTCCTGTGCGCCCCGCCCAAGCGCGGGGCGGAGGGTGCCGCGACAGGGCGGGGCGGTCAAGGGGCGGACGGCCGACGTCGCGCCTTCCGGCGCCGGCTCTGTCCTTGCCGGCAATGGTCGCGAGCGCCGCCACCGGCCCCGTGCTTGCGTCGGACCGTGGTGTGTCGTAGATCGCGGTGACTGCGGCGAGGGAGCAAGGTGGGCGGAACCAGGAAGAGCAGGATCCCGGCCGGTCCGGGGCGCAAGAAGAAGGTCGCCAACCCGTCGACGGTGAAGGTGCGCGATTCGCGGGTCGACGCGGCGCTGGCCTCGACGCAGCAGACGCGCCCCCTGCTGTTCGTGCTCGACGGGCCGCGCCTTGGCGATCGCATCCCCTTGAGCGGCACGCGGATCCTGCTCGGCCGTTCCGAGGAGTGCCCGATCTGCCTCCCCGACGAGAGCATCTCGTCGCGGCACCTGGAGATCATCGCCGAGCCGAACGACCGCTTCCGGGTGCGGGACCTGGGCAGCCTCAACGGCACGCTGGTGAACGGCGAGCGCATCACCCAGTGCGTGCTGGCGCCGGGGGACCGACTGGTGGTGGGCCACACGCCGCTCCGCTTCGTCGCCCAGACGGCGGCCGAGGAGGACCTGCTGCAGTACCTGGAGACGTGCGCGGTGCAGGACCCGTTGACCCGGTTGCCGAACCGGCGCTACTTCGGCCTGCGGCTCGACGAGGAGATCTCGTTCGCCCTGCGCCACGCCGTTCCCCTCTCGCTGTTGATGATGGACCTCGACCGCTTCAAGGCGGTGAACGACGGGTACGGTCACCCGGTCGGGGATCGCCTGCTCGCCGCCGTCGGCGGGTTCCTGCGAGGTTGCGTCCGGACCTCCGACGTGGTGGCGCGGATCGGCGGGGAGGAATTCGCCGCGATCCTCCGCCAGACGGGGCCCGAGGGCGCCCGGGTGCTGGCGGAGAGGATCCGCCTGGGCCTCGAGCGGCTCCCGTTCACCCAGAAGGGGAAGCGGATTCCCATCCGCATCTCCATCGGGATCGCGAGCGTTCCGGGCGGCGCAAGCCTTTCCGCGGCGAAGCTCCTCGAGTCGGCCGACAGCCGGCTGTACTGCGCCAAGCAACGGGGCCGGAACCGCGTCTGCGACGGCGCGGGATAGGACGGCGCGGGTCGCCGTGCGGTGGGGTCCTGGCCGGCCCGAACACTGCCCCGAACAGCGCGTCCACGTCGTCCCATCCGTGATGCGGAATGGTCCGCGGAACGCCGCCGCGCCCGCGGGGCGGGTCGTCGCCGTAGGAGGCGACGACGGTGCGCCAGGGACGAACGACGCGCAGGGGGACGCCCCGCTGGAAGACCAGGATCTTCGAAAAACGCGAGCCGTGGTAACCCTCGATGAGGCAGATGTCGGCGATGCGCAGCGCGCGGCGGACGAGATCCTCCATGTCGGGAATGTCGACGCGGGCAAGCCACGCCCAGGAATCGGCCGAGGCGATGGCCACCGCGGCGGCGCCCGCTTCCATCGCCCGCCAGGTGTCCTTCCCCGGCTTGTCCATCTGGAATCGATGGGCGTCGTGCTTGAGATACGCGACGCGCTTCCCGCGCTCCGCGATCCGGGTGATGAACTTCTCGATCAACGTGGTCTTGCCGGAGCCCGACGAGCCCGCGAAGGCGAGGACGCGGATTCCCGCCATGGCGCGGATCGAGTCGGTCACCAGCGCCACCTCATTTCGGGCGCGCCTCTTCCTCGCGGATCGTGCGGCGGAGGTCGTCGGTCAGGCGCCGCAGCGCCTCGCTGACGGCCACGGGGAAGGCCGCGGGATCGGTGAGCGTACGGACACCGGCGGGCAGGCGGCGCACGTTCTCGCCGGCCTGGCTGCGCAGACGCTCGAGGGACACCGGGTCGCCGACGCGGCGGCCGCCGCGCATCACGGGCTGGAGCAGAGGCTGCTCGCCCGGACGGGGCAGCTCGGCGATGCGCGCGATGCGATCGCCCTGCGGGCGCCCCTCGGCGTCGAAGGCGCGGAACACCTGCTTGCGGCCCGGCAGCGTCTCCTTGCCGGCCGAGGTCTTGATGCGGCCGAGCGCCTGCTCGCCTTCGCCCAGCTCGACCAGCTTGTAGACGCCTTCCAGCGACGGGGCGTCGTGCGAGGTGACGAGCGACGTGCCGACCCCGAAGACGTCGATCGGCGCGCCCTTCGCCAGGAGCTCCGCGATGCGGTGCTCGTCCAGGTCGCCGGAGGCGACGATGCGGGTATCGCGGTAGCCGGAGTCGTCGAGCATCTTGCGGACCTCGCGCGAGAGGGCGAGGAGGTCGCCGGAGTCGAGCCGCACGCCCTTGAGCGGGTCGCCCAGGGCGATGGCCTTCTTGACGCCCTGGAGTGCGTCGTAGGTGTCGATGAGCAGGAGCAGTTCCGTGGGGAAGGCGCGGTGGTAGCGCTGGAACGCCTCGGTCTCGGTGGGGCAGGCCATTACGAAGGCGTGCGAGGCGGTGCCGAAGACGGGGATGCCCCAGCGCCGGCCGGCCTCGACGTTGGAGGTGCCGATGCATCCCCCGAGGAACGCGGCGCGGGCGGCGCTGACGGCGGCGTGGGGCCCGTGCGCGCGGCGGAAGCCGAAGTCCACGACCGAGCGTCCCGCCGCGGCCTCGACCATGCGCGCGGCCTTGGTCCCCACGAGCGTGGCGAAGTTCACGACGGAGAGCAGGTAGGTCTCGACGAGCTGCGCCTCGGGCAGCGGCGCGGTGATCTGGAGGATCGGCTCGCCCGCGAACACCGGCGTCCCCTCGGACACGGCGCGCACGTCGCCCGTGAAGCGGAAGCGGGCGAGGTAGGAGAAGAAGTCCTCGGGAACGCCGCGAAGCTGCGGCAGCGAGCGCAGGTAGTCCAGGTCGTCGGGGGAGAAGCGCGCAGCTTCGAGGTAGCCGATGGCTTCCTCGATGCCCGCGACGAGCAGGAAGCCGCGCTGCGGGGGCAGGCTGCGCACGAACAGCTCGAAGGTGGCGGTGTCCGCCATGTGGTTGACGTGGTAGGCGGCCGCCATCGTGAGCTGGTAGAGGTCGGTCCAGAGGCCGAGGGTGGCGGCGGCCGGCGGCGGCACGCTCATGACGGACCCGCCGGCGACAGGGGAGTCGCCCGGGGAGGAGTCGCGTGCGGCGCCTTCCTTCCGGCGGTTCCGCGGTCCGGCCGGGCCTCTCGAATCGCGGCGGCGGGGAGTGGTCACCGGGGCACCTTCTCCCAGTCCTTGAGGAACTTCTGGATGCCGATGTCGGTCAGCGGGTGGCGCAGGAGCTGTTCCAGGACGTTGTAGGGGACGGTGGCGATGTGGGCGCCGTAGTTCGCGGCGTCGACGAAGTGCAGCGGGTTGCGGATCGAGGCGACGATGATCTCGGTGGCGTAGTCGTAGTTGCCGAGCATCTGGACGATCTGGCCGATGAGGTCCATGCCGACGCAGGAGATGTCGTCCAGGCGGCCGACGAAGGGGCTGACGTAGGACGCGCCGGCCTTGGCGGCCAGGAGGGCCTGTGGCGCGGAGAAGACGAGGGTGACGTTGGTCTTGATGTTCTCGCGCGCGCAGACGCGCACGGTGCGCAGGCCGTCGCCGGTCATCGGGATCTTGACGACGATGTTGGGGTGGATGGCGGCCAGCTTGCGCGCCTCGGCCAGCATCGGCTCGTGCTCCAGGCTGACGGCCTCGGCGGAGATCGGCCCGTCCACGATCGAGCAGATCTCGCGCACCACGTCCTCGAACTTGCGGCCGGTCCTGGCGACCAGCGACGGGTTGGTGGTGACGCCGTCGACCAGGCCGAGCGCGGCGCCCTTGCGGATCTCGTTGACGTCGGCGGTGTCGAGGAAGATCTTCATGCGGCTGCTCCTTGCACCGCGAACGGGGATGCGCCTACGCTGCGTCGGTTTCGGCGGTCCGCTCGCGGACCGAGGCTCCGCTTCGGGGTGTAACGGTCGCGGGCGGGGAAGTCAATTGGGGAGTCGTGAGTCGAGAGTCATGAGTCGACAGTAGCGGCGAGGCGCAGCCCTTGGCGAGCGGAGCGAGCCGCAGGGCAAGCCCGCCGAACCGGCGGCGATGAGGGCGAACGATGGCTGAGCGGACGTACGCGGTGATCGACATCGAGACGGTACCGGACCGGGAGCTGTACGAGCCGGAACGGGACGCGCCGAAGCGGGACGGGAAGAGCGAGGGCACGGAGGACGTGTTCCCGCCGCCGTGGGCGCACCGCGTCGTCGTCGTGGGCATCCTGTGGCTCGGTCCCGACTTCGCCTGCCGCAAGCTCGGCTCCGTCGGCCACACGTCGCTGGAGGAGCCGAAGATCCTGCGCGACCTGGCGGGGTTCCTGGACAAGGAGCACCCGGTGCTGGTGACGTTCAACGGCCGGCGCTTCGACCTGCCGGTCATGGCCCTGCGCTCGATGCGCCACGGGATCCCCGCCGCGTGGTACTTCTGGCAGAACAACGCCTACCGCCAGCGCTTCCGTCCGGAGATGCACGTCGACCTGTGCGAAGAGCTGTCGGACTACGGCTCGGTCCGCCGCTCGAAGCTCGACGCCGTGGCGCGCGTCGTGGGGCTGCCGGGCAAGTTCGGAATGGACGGCTCGCAGGTGGAGTCGGCGGTGGAGCGCGGGGCGATCGAGGAGGTGCGGCGCTACTGCCAGGCGGACGTGATCCAGACCGCGTTCGTCTGGCTGCGTTACCTGCTGTTGCGCGATGCGATGCCGGTCGACGTCTTCCGCACGCGTGCGACGGCGCTGCGCGACGCGCTGGCGGCGCAGCCCGCGGCGGCGGAGGTGATCGAACGCACCGACTGGGACCGGTACCTGCTCAACTCGTAGACAGCGGCGAGGCGCTGACGCCGGAGGCGGCGAGCCCGCCGACCCGGCTGCCTACGCGCCGGTCCCGCCCAGCGAGGCGAGCAGGCGGTCGGCCATCTGCCACTCGTAGTAGTTGAAGATGTGGGTGGCGACGACCTGGCGCAGGAGGTCGCGGGCGCCGTCGCGATCGCCCGCGGAGAGGCGGTTGAGCGCCTCGTAGTAGCGCAGCTCGGCCTGCTGGCCGAACGTGTGGGCCTCGGCCAGCGCGGCGTCGAAGTCCAGCTCGCCGAGGTAGAAGCGGGCCAGGACGCCGCTCCAGCCCGAGGCGCGGATGGCCTTCAGGAACGCGACGGCCTCGGCATCGTCGGGCAGGCCGGCGGAACGGAGCGCGCCCAGCGTCCACAGGGCGTAGTAGACGCGCCAGGTGACGTCGAGATCCTGGCGGGTGGCGACGAGCGGGAACAGCTCGACGAGCAGATCGCGCTCGCCCTCCAGGTGCAGGAAGGAGAGAGTGTCGTTGTAGACGAGTTGGTCCTGGTCGGCCGCATAGTCGTCCTCGCCGGCCTGTTGGACGGCGCGGACGATCCGGCGCAGGCCGTCGTCGCGGTTCCCGCCGCGTACCTGCAGGACGCCGATGCGGCCGTCCATCTCGGCGCCGGCGACGACGCCCGCGCGGCCGAGCTGCTTCCAGTCGTCGATCGCCTCATCGAACGAGGATTTCGCCCCGTCCTCGTCGCCCTGCTTTTCCAGCAGCAGGCCCAGCTCCTCGCGGATGTTGGCCTGGGCCAGCGTGCGGTCGGCCAGGTCGCCCGTGGAGACGGCGAGGCCGGCGCGGAGCAGCTCGAGCGCACGCTGGGGGTCGCCGCCGCGCGCCTCCATCTGGCCGAACTGGAAGTAGCTCTCCGCGGTCGGGTCCAGCTCCAGCGCCCGCTGGTGGAACGAGCGGGCCGCCTCGACGTCGCCGGCAATGAGCGCCGCGTTGGCCATGAGGCGCAGCACCGCGGTCTCGTCGACCGGGGGGTCGGCCAGCGGCCAGGTGGCGCGGTGGTCGTCGTAGAGGATGCGGAACGCGTCGTGCAGCCGCTCGAGGTCCGTCCAGGCCATCCCGTCCATGCCCTCCTGGATGACCTGCGCCAGGAGCATCATCGCCATCTCGGCGAAGTCGCGGTTGTCGGGATCGCGGACAGTGGCCTCGAGCATCAGCCGCGCGGCGACGCCGGTCTCGCCGGTGGCGTAGAAGTACTTCCCGAGGCAGGCGGAGAAGCGGCCGTCGTCGGGGAACTCGCGCCGCAGCGTGGTGCACGTCTGACGCACCTCCTCGGCGAACTGCATCCCGATGGCGTCGACCAGGTCCGAGGCAGCGTCGGCGCGGCGCAGCGGGTCTTCCAGACCCTCGATCTCTTCGAAGACCTCGCCCAGGTAGGCGGCGGTGCCGCGGTACGGCTCGAGCATCTCCGCGGCCGCCTCCGGCCGGCCCATGCGGCATGCCAGGCGCAGGACGTTGAGCGTCAGGCCGGAGAAGAAGTACTGGTCGCGCTGGGCGTTGGCGAGCCAGTCCTCGATCGTCTCGATCGGCTCGGCGACCTGGCCCAGATCGTGGCGCTGGAAGATGATGCCGACCAGCTTCTTCACGAGCGCCGGCGCCGGCACGACGTCGGTGACGGCGTCGTAGAGCTGCGCCTGCCGCTCGAGCCCTTCGGCCTCGTCCTCTCCCGAGCCGGCCCACTCGACGATCTCCCGCACCGCGGTCGCGGCCTCCTCGTCGGCCGGGTCGCAGAGCAGCCGCGTCTCGGCGACGATGAGGGAATCCTCCGGCAGGCCCAGGCGCCGCGCCACGGGCTCGATCCAGGCCAGGAACTTGCGCAGGGCGGGGGAATCCAGGCCCGCGTCCAGCTCCGACGGCTCGAACAAGCGCAGCGCCCGGCGCAGCGCGGCGCGGACGTCCAGGGCGTCCGAGTCCGCCATGGACCGCTGATCCTCGTGCAGACCGTAGAGCAGCAGCGCCTCGCGCTCCGCCGCGCGCTCGGGCGAGCCCAGGGCGGCGAGGTAGAAGGCGTAGAGGTGCGCGTCGGCGTCCGCCTCGGTGACCACGATGGCGCCGTCGGGCGACGCCGGCGGTGGCGGGAGCGTGAGGGCCGCGAGCTGGTCGGCGGGGGAGGGGGGGCAGCCGGTCCCGAGGAGCAGCGCGGCGGCCGCCAAGGCGAGGAACGGAAGTACTGATCTTCGATCGTCGGGATTCGTCATCGGGGGCAGTCTAGGCACGGTGCGAGGGGATGGGCAACTCGCGCGCCGGGAGGCGCGCGGTTGTTGGTTGTTGGTGGGTCGTCCGGGTCGAGTCGTTGGTCCGGAGGCGTGGGGGCGGGCGGGAGCGGGGCCTACGGCTCGACGAAGGTGCAGGCCTCGGTGTCGCCCAGGGCACAGGCGCGGCGGGCGGCGTCGAGGGCGTCCTGGGTGCGGCCGAGATGATCGAATTCCACGGCGAGGTCGTAGCAGCCCGGGGCGAGGCCGGCGTCGCAAGCGCGGCCCGAGGCGTCGGCGGCGTCGGCGAAGCGGCCGAGGTCGAGCAGCACGCCGCCGAGGTTGAGGCAGCCCGTGGCGTCGCCGGCGTCGCAGGCGCGGCGCGCGAACGGCTCGCCCTCCGCCGGGCGACCGGTCGTGCCGAGAGCGAAGGCGAGGTTGCCGCAGGCCGGGAGCAGGCCGGCCTCGCACGCCGTCCGCAGCGGCGACTCGGCCTCCGCGGCGCGCTCCGTGCTCAGCAGCACGATTCCCAGCGCATGGCAGCCGCCCGGGTCGTCGACGTCGCACGCCGCCCGTGCCGGCGCCTCGGCCTCCGCCCACCGACCCTGCTGCTGCAGCAGCACGGACGCGTTGACGCACGCCGCGGCGATGTCGCCGTCGCAAGCCTGCAGGTACGGCGCGACCGCGTCGTCCGCGCGCCCGAGTCGCTCGCGGACGACGCCGAGGTTGGCGCAGCCGACCGGCTCGCCCGCGTCGCATGCGCGGGCGTAGGCGGGCTCCGCCTCGGCCTTGCGTCCCAGCTCCTCCAGCAGCAGTCCGAGCGCGACGCAGCCGCCGATGTCGCCCGCGGCGCATGCGGCCGTCGCCGGCGCCTCGGCTTCGTCCACCCGGCCGGCGCCGAGCAGCAGCTCGGCCAGCCCGCCGCAGGCCGAGGGGTTCCCGCCTTCGCACGCGGTCGCGAGCAGCGCCTCGCCCTCTTCCGTCCGGCCGGAGTCGCGGAGCAGCAGGCCGAGGTTCGAGCAGGCGAGGGTTTCGCCCTCGTCGCAGGCGCGACGGAACAGCGGTTCCGCCTCGGCGGTGCGGCCCTGCGCGTCGAGGATGGTGCCCAGGTTGTTGCACCCGGCCGGGCTGCCGGCATCGCAGGCCCGCCGCGCCTCGACCTCGGCCTCCCCGGAGCGCCCGAGATCGTCGAGCAGGGCGGCGAGGTTGGCACAGGCGACCGGCGCGCCCGCGGTGCAGGCTGCGCGGTACGGCTCTTCGGCCTCGGCGGTGCGGCCCAGGTCGACCAGGACCATGCCGAGGTTGTTGCAGGACGGCGCGTTGCCCGCCGCGCAGCCCGTCCGGTACGGCTCCTCGGCTTCGGCCGTGCGGCCGTCCCGATCGAGCATCAAGCCCAGATCGAAGCATGCTCCGGCGTCGCCCGCGTCGCAGGCGTCGACCTGCGCCTGCTCGGCCGGGCTGCGCACGACGGCCGGCCCGCAGCCGACCGCGAGGCAAAGGCCCGCGGCGCACAACACCCCCGGAGCCCTCGTCCCTTCCCCGCTGGTCATCCGCCGTCCCTCCTCCGGCCGCCGTTTCTGCCCTGAGCCCGTCAAGGGCCTGACCGCCGTGCGCCGATGCTAGGGTGGCCCGATGGCGCCGGTCAACGCGCGCGTGGTAGGCTCGCAGGCGGCCGCGCGGGGGGGCTGTGACGCCCGCCGCGCGACTCGGACGCCGGACATGGATCGAACCGGGCAGACGCTGGAAAACAAGTACACCCTGCTGCGTCTGGTGGGCGAGGGCGGCATGGGGGCGGTGTACGAGGCGCGGCACGCGCTGATCCACCGGCGCTGCGCGGTGAAGTTCCTCCATGCCGAGGCGGCGCGCGACGCGGACCAGGTCAAGCGGTTCGTCCGTGAGGCGCAGGCCGCGTCCGCGGTCGCCCACCCCGGGATCGTGGACGTGTACGACGTCGGCGTGGCTCCCGACGGCGTGCCGTACCTCGTCATGGAGCTGCTCGAGGGCGAGAGCCTCGCCGCGTGCCTGGAACGGGTCGGCCGGCTGCCGGTGGCCGACGCGGTGGAGATCGTCGTCGCGGCGTTGGCCGCTCTCGCGGCCGCGCACCGCGCGGGGATCGTCCATCGCGACCTGAAGCCCGGGAACCTGTTCCTGGAGCGCGGAACGGTTCCGGGCCCGCGGGTGAAGCTCCTCGACTTCGGCATCTCTCGCGTCACGTCGTCCGACGACCCGCGGACCCGCATGACCCGCACCGGCGCGGTGCTCGGCACTCCGTGCTACATGGCGCCCGAGCAGGCGGGCGGGCTGCGCGACGTCGACCATCGACTGGACCTGTACGCCATCGGGGTGATCCTCTACGAATGCCTCACCGGCCGGCTGCCGTTCGAGGCGGACAACTACAACCGGCTGATCGTGATGATCTGCTCCGAGCCGTTTCCGCGGCCGCGGGAGGTTGAGCCTGCGATCCCCGAGGGGCTGGAGGCGGTGATCCTCAAGGGCATGTCGCGCCGCCGCGAGGATCGGTACGCCGACGCGGACGAGATGATCCGCGCACTGACACCGTTCCTGGCGCCCGACGCCGCGGTCCGTCTCGGACTGGCGTCGACGCCGGCGCCGGCACCGGCGCGGTCGAGCGACTCCCTGCCGGCATTCTCCCTCGAGCCGTCGGCGCCGGTCGTGGGCCGAGCCACGACGGCCAGCGGCGGGAGTCCGCGCCGGAGCTTCCGCGTGGGCATCGTCGTCGCCTCGGTCGCGCTCATCGCGGCCGGCGTCGCCGCGACGATCCTGATGGGGCGGAACCACGGCGACGGCGCGCCGCCTCCGGAGGGCACAACGACCGTGGGGACCGTCGAGACCGGGCTCGCCGCCTCGCGTCCGTCGGCCGCGTCGTCGGCTGCGGGTCCCGGGACGATCGAGGCGTCGAGGTCGGCGGGGCCGGCCGAGCCGCGGCCGCGCCTGCCGCCGTTCGCACCGGACCCCTCGCTTCCCTCCGCGGAGCCGGACGCGGGCGGTGCTGCGGGCGCCGCGGCGGCCGACGCGGGACCGTCGACCGTCCCGAGCGCCCTGCTTCCCGCCAGTCGGCCGGACGCCGCCGCGCGGCGCGCCGTCGGCTCGACGGGCGTCCGGCCGGGCCCGCCGGACCACTCCACGACGGTCCCGACCGAGCCGTCCGGGCCGTCCCGGGCCGACGCCGGGACGGCGACGACGCCCGGACCGGCGGACGCCGGAAGTCCGCCGCTCCCGGCGATCGAGCCCGCGTCAGCCGCAAGCATCGCGGTCGGCTTCATCACCGTGCGCGCGCTTCCCCGCTCCGACGTGTACCTCGACGGCCGGCATCTGGGGGCCACGCCGGTGCCGCGCACCGAGGTTCCGGCGGGCCCGCATTCCCTGCGTCTGGTGCCCCGCCCCGACTCCGTCGCACCGGGCGAAGTCAAGACCGAGCAGGTGATTCCCGTCATCGTGGCGGAAGGGGCTACGGAGAACGTCGTCCGGTACTACTGAGGTTTTCGCAACCGGCCCGGCAGGCGACCCGCCGCTACTCCCCCAGGTTCTCGGTGGTCATCCCTTCCGTGGTGCCGTCCGCCCCCATCCCGTAGCGGTAGTGGCTCCACGCGCCGTCGGCGTCCAGGTCGGTCGAGGCGTGGACCGCGAATCCCGCCGTGCCGCTTTCGACGCAGTACACCGCGCGGATCGGACCGACCAGCTCGAACCCCAGCCCCGCCCACGGCCCGGCCGCCCAGTCCGCCTCGGTGGGCGTGTACCACTTGCCGGCCACGGCCGAGGGATCCCGCGGCACCGAGAACTCGTTGTGCGGCGGCGTCCCGACGCACGGCGGCGCCTCGGGCGCCTGCGCCGTTTCCATGAGGTAGGCCTCCACGGCGCGGCCGATGTTGCGGACGTTCTCCCGGACGTCCGGGTCCGGTCCGGGCCCGGGCATCCCGCAGGGCTTGCCCTTGTGGCCCTTCGCCGACTCGCCGCGCAGCTCGTGCAGCGCGTCGAGCATCCACTCCCACGGCACCAGGCCGGTCCAGTTGAGCCCCTCGAGCCCGGAAGTTCCGTCCATCGGCCGCTCGTCCGCCGCACGTTCCAGGATGCACAGCGCCGCCGCGCGCAGCGTGTCGTCGGGCTGGACGAGCGCCAGGATCTCGCGCTTCGCGTCCCTCTCGATTTCCTCCAGCCGTCCGCTCCCGCTGCCCAGCTCCGCGGTCCAGCGGTCGTTCCACGTCTTCCACAAGGCGTCGAAGCGCTGCTCCGCATCGCGCACGCGCGCCACCGTCGCCTCGTCCGGCCCCGAGCGCTTGCAGTCCGCGGTCACCGTCGCCCCGGCCAACCCGGCTGCGAGCACCACGAGCCGCACACAGCTTCCGGTCATCATCCTGCCCTCCCTCGGCCGTGCTCTTGCGCATCCGCGTGCCCCCGCCGCTCGTCCGGTGTGGGCCCGCCTTCCCGGGCGGCATCATCGCGCGTGCAAGGGTCCGCTGTCGATCCCGGACTTGCAGTCCGATTGGCGAGGGCGATAGCCTGTGGCCCGGCGGACGCACGGACCCTCGGATTGTCGGGGCGATCTGCGTCGGAGCGGACGGGGAGTGACGGGCATGTGGACACGGGTGCGAGGCTTCTTCGCGGTCGTCGGCGGGGCGCTGGCCATCGCGCTGGTGCTGAGCAGCAACGAGATCGTCAAGGTCGAGTTCAAGTACGGCTGGTTCGGCTGGGTCGTGTCGATCGGCTGCATCGTCTGGGGCCTGTACGCGATGGTCACGGGCGACGGGCCGAAGCAGGCCGCCGCGGCGGCCGCGGCCGAGCAGGCGGCGCGCGCCCGGGCCGCCGCTGCGGGCGACCGATGCCCCCGCTGTGCGGCGGCGGCGCCCGAGGGCTCGGCGACGTGCCCGTCCTGCGGTTTCCCGGTGCGCCGGCTCTGCCCGACGTGTGGCAAGGCCGTGTCGAGCCTCGCGGTCGCGTGTCCCAACTGCACCGCACCGCTCGTTCCCACCGCGGCGCCGCCCGCTCCGCTTCCCGGCGTGATGCCGGTCGGCGCGCCCGGTACCGTCCCCGTTGCGGTTCCCGCTGCCGTCGGCGTGTCGCGCAAGGCCGTGATCGTGACGGTCGCGGTCCTGGCGGGCGTCGCCGTTCTGGCCGTCGGGCTCTGGGCGCTGTTCGGGATGCGCTCCGAGTCGCACGGAGTCGCGGCGGCGGTCGCCCTGGAGGGGGCCTACACCTCGACGACGGGCAGGCCGCCGAGGACGGACTGGGCACCGGAGGCCGCCGTCGCCGAGCTGGCGCCGCCCGTCGCACTGACGATCCCGGCGCCGCCGGTCGAGCTGGCGTCGGCGGTCGCCGAGCCGGAGTCGATGACGGCCCGCACGCTGTCCGGCGAATCGGCGGACATCACCTTCTTCCTGGCCGACTCGCCCGTGCTGGGGGATGCGGGCGCGTTGCACACCGTCGTCGCGTTCGTCGACTTCCAGTGCCGCCACAGCGCGAAGGTGATGCGCTACCTCATCGAGTACGCCCGGGCCCACCCGGATCGGCTGCGGATCGTGCACAAGGACCTGCCGATGGAATCCCACCGGCTGGCGCGACGAGCGGCGGCGGCGGGTCGCGTCGTCCAGGATCACGGCAGGTTCTGGGACTTCGCCTCCGCCCTCTGGGCGCTCGACGGCCGGCTGCCGGACCGCGCGGGGTTCGCGGACGCGGCCGAGGCGGCCGGAGTCGGCAAGGACCTGTTCGAGGCCGCGTCGAGTCTGACCCGGGACGACTCGCGGATCGGGGACGACGAGCGGCTGGCGCGGGAGCTGCGCGTCGGGAACACGCCGACGCTGCTCATCGACGGCCGGTGGATCGAGGGAGCGCTCCTGGCCGAGATCGCCGCCGCGATCGACGATCCCGCCCCTCCTCCCGCCGCCGCCCCCGCCCCGCGTCCCTCCCGCCGTCGTGTCCCCTCCGACGACCCCCTGGCCAATCCGTGGAAGTAGTTCTCCGGGCGCCACTTCCCTCGGCACCTCCGGACCAACGACTCGCCCCGGACGACCCACCAACAACCAATAACGCCCCCCCTCCGGACCAACAACTCTCCCCGAGACGACCCACCGACAACCAACAGCGCCTCCCCCAACTCCCCCCTCCTTGCGCCTCCCCCCCCCGCAGGCTACATTCCGCGCGGCAGGTGGCGTGGGGTTCGAGCGGAAGGAGACGGCCATGAAGAGACTGGCTTGGGTGTTGCTCCTGGCGGCGACGGCCGGCTGCGGCGGGCGGACGGACGAGAGCGAGCTTTGCGTCGGGCCGTTCTGCGGCACCGTGCTCCCCGACGGCGGTGTACCCTGCACCGAAAGCTCGTGCGACTCCTCGTGCCTCGCCGCCGGGTTCCTCGACGGCGCGTGCAGCGCCGGGCTGTGCGTCTGCTCCAGCGGCGGCGCCGACGGCGATGCCGACGGGGACGGGGACGGCGACGGGGACGGCGACGGCGACGGGGACGGCGACGCCGACGACGGCGGCCCGATCTGCCCGACCGGCCAGCTCTGGTGCACCGACCGCTGCGCCGACATCCGCATCGATCCCCAGAACTGCGGCGCGTGCGGGACGATCTGCGATCCCGAGTGGGTCTGCGGCGACTTCGCCTGCCGCTTCGACTGCCCCACCGACACCACCCGCTGCGGCCGCTCGTGCGTCGATACCCTGCACGACCCGACCAACTGCGGCGGCTGCGGCGGGATCTGCGGCTCGACCGAGTACTGCCAGGAGGGCGTCTGCACCGAAGTCTGCCCACGGGAGCTGACGCGCTGCGGTGACGTGTGCATCGACACCCGCGTCGACCCGAACAACTGCGGCGGCTGCGGCGCCGTCTGCGCCACGGACCTCGTGTGCGGCGGCGGCTCGTGCGTCCTCACCTGTCCCAGCGGCACCACCAACTGCTCCCGGTCGTGCGTGGACCTCGACTACGACCCCGCCAACTGCGGGAGCTGCGGCAACCCGTGCGGCGTCGGCGAGGCGTGCCGGGCGGCCCGCTGCATCCCCGTGCGCGACCTCACCGACTCCGACGGCGACACCATCGCCGACCTTGACGAGGGCGTGGGAACCGGCATCGATACCGACGGCGACGGCGTCCAGGACTACCTCGACACCGACAGCGACGGCGACGGCATTCCCGACGCGCTCGACGCCGGCGACTCCGACGTCGGCACGACGCCGGTCGACTCCGATCGCGACGGCGCCCCCGACTTCCGCGACACCGATAGCGACAACGACGGCGTGTCCGATCGCGAGGAATACGCCACGGGGTGCATGGATTGGACGGAGCCGGACACGGATCGCGACGGGCAGAGCGACCTGGCCGAGCGGGCGGCGGGGACGAACCCGTGCGACCCGTCGAGCCGCATTCCGGAGTTCTTCTTCATCCTGCCGTATCACGACCCGGGCGGCGACTCGGCCGGGGTGCTCGAGTTCGACACGAACATCCGCAAGGCCGACGTGCACCTGTCGGTGGACACCACCGGCTCCTTCGGCGGCGAGATCAACAACATCCAGTCGGCGCTCAGCTCGACGATCGTCCCGGGCATCCGCGGCGAGATCCCCGACAGCGCGTTCGGCGTGAACCGCTTCGAGGACTTCCCGGTGAACCCGTTCGGCCAGGAGGACTGCACGCCGGGCATGGACGACGCGCCCTTCCGCCTGCACCAGCAGGTGACCACCGACATCACCCGCGTCCAGGCCGGCGTGGACCGCCTGGATAACCCGCAGGGCTGCGGCAACGACCTGCCCGAGTCGGACTGGGAGGCACTGTACCAGATCGCGACGGGCGAGGGGATCTCGTGGTCCGTGCGCGACCCGTGGGGAGGCGGCACGATCACCGGAGCCGTGCCGGCCTTCGCGCCCGACACCGGCACCCCGGGCGGCGGAACGCTGGGCGGCGTCGGTTTCCGCGACGGCGCCTTCCCGATCGTGATCCAGATCACCGACGCCCAGTTCCACGACCCGGAGTCGCCCGACCCGAACGACGGCTACCGCGCGGCCGGGATCACCGCGGCGCACAGCCGCTCCCAGACGATCGCCGCGCTCGACGCGCTGCACGTGCGCGTGATGGGCGTCTCCACCGAGCCCGACGCGCGCGCGGACCTGGAGGACGTGGCGATCCAGACCGACGCCTACGTCCCGCCGATCGGCGGGAGCTGTCCCATGGGCGTCGGCGGGTCGGCGCTCCCGCCGGACACGATCGGGGGCGAGTCGATGTGCCCGCTGGTCTACGACGCGCGCGAGGACGGCTCGGGCCTGGCGACGACGATCGTCGAGGGCGTGGCAACGCTGGTCGGCGCCATCCGCCTCAATTCCGTCAGCGCGCGCGTGCGCGACGACCCGTACGGGTTCTTCCTCTACGCCGTGCCGCAGTCGGCCACGCCCCCCGCGGGGGCGGCGATGCCGACCGTGTCCGACACCGACGCCGACGGCTACTTCGACACGTTCGAGAACCTGACGCCGGGCACGATCGTGCGCTTCCTGATCATCCTGCGCAACGATGCCGTCCCGCCGACGACCGTGGACCAGGTGTTCACGATCTGGATCCAGGTCATCGGCGACGGCATCACCGTCCTGGACGAGAAGTCCGTGGTGATCATCGTCCCGCGCATCGGCTCGTCGAAATCCCGCGGCGAGAGCGGTGGCGGGTAGGCCGCGGGCCGGCTCCGCCGCGCTACCCCCGCACGAACTCCGCCACCGCCAGCACCGCCACGCCCGCCATGAACGCGACGCCCGCCCAGCCCAGCGCCACGGTCGCGAGCGGCGGACGCAGCGCCGGGTCGGCGATGCGATGTCGCACGCACCAGACGTTGAAGCCGTAGAGGACCGGTGTGATGACCAGCGTCACCGTCGCCACGAAGGTCACCAGCCGGACCGGCTGCGGGAAGGCGACGATGCACGCCGCGGCGATGATCGACGTCACCGCCAGGAAGCCCCAGTACGTCGGGCCGCAGGCCGAAGCCCGCTCCTCGCAGGCGTCCGGCTGCCGCCCCGCCCGCAGTTTTCGCAGGTGCGCCACGCACCCCTCGAACGCCCGCGAGAATCCGTCCATCACCGTGTACGCCGTCGAGAACATCGCGAAGGCCGCCGTGACCAGGAACGCGTGGTACATCCACGCTCCCAGGATCCCCGCGTAGCCCTCCGCCAGCTCGCGTGCGAAGCCGGCGCCCTTGAGCGCCGCGCCGCGCCCGGCGAGCAGCGTCGAGCCGATCAGCAGGAACATCACCGCCGTCACCAGCGACAGGCCGTAGCCCAGCCGCATGTCCAGCAGCGACGTGCGCATGCGCTCGCGCGCCGCGCCCGAGCCGGCCGGGATGCCCAGCAGGTCGAGCTTCTCGAGGGTCCACATCGAGTGCCAGATCGAGACGTCGATGCCCGTGGGCATCCAGCCGAGCATCGCGGCGACGAGCGCGATCGAGCCTTCCGGGAGCTCGGGGACGACGAACGACGCGTAGGACGACGCCGGCGGGGCCGCCGCGACGAAGGCCACGAGGGTCGTCGCCGCCAGGAACAGCATCATCCCCTTGTTCAGCAGATCCATCCAGCGGTAGCGGCCGACGACCAGCAGGCCGAAGACGACGACGATGACGATCACGCTCCAGGCCTCGACCGACAGGACCGCGGTGTGCACCCGCAGGACGGCCCCGCAGATGATCACGACGCCGGCCAGGACGCCGATCCCCTGGAGGACGGTGCCCCCCAGCGTCAGCCACAGCGCCCAGCCGCGCGGCCCCGGGACGTGCGCGTACCCGGCGAGCAGCGATTCGCCCGTGGCCGCCGCGTAGCGCGGGCCGAACTCGAACGCCGGGTACTTGAGCACGTGCGAGGCGAGCACGAGCCACAGGAACGTCGAGCCGTACAGCGCGCCGGCCTGCGGCGCCATGACCAGGTGGCTGGCGCCGATCGCCGCGGCGGCGAGCAGGAACCCCGGACCGAGGCGTCCGAAGAAGGCGCGCAAGGACGTCATGCGCGGATGGTATCCGGATCCGGAGGAGGGAACCACCGATGAACACCGACGGACACGGATGGCTCCGGTCGCTTCAGCGCAGCGAGACGCCGGAGAACAGCACGACACGCGCGCAGCAGGGGGCGACGCCCATGCTGATGCGCATGCGGTCCGCGAGCGCCACGGCCAGCGCGCCGCCGGGATGCGCCGCGACCGACGTCACCGCCCGGCCGCCGAAACGGCCGCTGTCCGCGGCGAACGGGGACGGCGGCAGTTCGAGCAACGCCACTACCCCATCGTCCGCGACGTCCCGCACCGCGCCGTCGGGAGCGATCGCGAACAACCGCCCGTCGAGCACGAACGTCCCGTCGTCCCCGGCTACCCGGCCGAGTTCCGCCGGCGCGGCCCCGCCCCCGGCCGCCAGCCGGTAGAGAATGTCGTCGCCGGCGGCCTCGGTCGCGTCGGCAAACGGCAGCTCCGCCGCGCGGACGATCAGCGTGTCGGGACTTTGCCAACCGACCACCCGGACCTCGACCACCGCCTCCGGGGCCGCCCATGCGCGCCGCAGCTCGCCCCCGACCTCCTCCAGCACCCACACGCCCCACCCGGTAGCGTCGGCCGAGCCTGCGAAACCCGCTAGCGCCAGCGCGTCGCCGGACGGCGACCAAACGAGCGAGGAGACGACCGGCGTGTGCGGTCCGTCGCAGAAGCGGGCCTCGGGCACGACCTCGCGCGGCGCCCAGTCGTCGTCGCCGAACCGCGGGGCGTCGCCCGGCGGTTCCTCGACGTCGGTCGCCTCTCCGCCTGCGATTCCGCGCCAGAGCAGCGGCGCGTCGGCCTCGTCCTCCAGCGCGACGATCCGTCCCTGCCCCAGGCCGGCGACGGCGATGCGATCCCCGCTCGGGTGCAACGCCGCCGCGACCGCGCCGGCCTTGCCGCACACGCGGGCCTCGAGCTGCCGGTCGGCGGCAGGGTCCGTCCATGAGGCGAGCCGGACCACGGCCTGCGGGGCGGGCGCGGGGATGACGTCGGACCAGTCGAGCGTCACGTAGGCGAGCGACGTCCCGTCCGGCGTGATCGACAGCGATTCGACCCAGGCGGGCTGGCAGGAGTTGCCGCCGCACGAGCCGCTGACCAGGATCGTCCGGCCCGGCGCCACCGGGGCGGGAGGGGGAGGAGGGCTCGCGCCGGCGCCTCCCCCGCCCGCATCCCGCGGGCAGCCGGAAGCGGCCAGGAGCGAGCCGAGCGTCCATCCGAGAAGCGTCGCGTTGCGCATGGCCGCCTCCGTCGCCGCTCGACGGCGCGGGTTCCCGCCCCCCCCCTACCAGAGGATCGTGGCGCAGCCGAAGCGGGCCTGGATCGAGGCGACCTCGCCGGCCTTGAGCGCGTCGCAGGTCGCGCCGCAGAACTCGACCCGCAAGTGCTCGGCGTCGGCCCAGCGCCAGCCGTCGGTGCAGGTGTCGTCGTAGCCGACGACGTCGCCGTCGAAGTAGAAGTTGACCGCGTCGGGATCGGAGGTGGCCGAGGGCTCGCCCACGTCGTAGACGCAGCTCACGATCTCCGAGGAGATGGAATCGAAAGCGTCGATGATCGCGGTGGGGTCGTCGATGGGGAAGAAAGTGGTGAACGCCGAGCCGCCGTTGGCCGCGATCGCGTTCAGCTCGTCGGCCATCGACCCCGAGGTGTCGCCGAAGCCGATGGCGAAGCTCTTGATGCCGTGCGTCGTGCGAATCGAGGTCGTCGCCGCGACCAGGCCCGAGATGACGGGGGCCGGATCGGGCGGGTCGCCCTCGGCGTCGCAGGTATCCTCGCCGTCCGAGACCACGACGATGTAGCTGTTGCCGTCGTCGGCGTAGAAGTCGGGGATGACGCTCGGCCCCGTGTCCCGGTACCACTGCATCTGGCGCAGGAGCGGCGTCAGCGTGAAGGTGCCGGGAAGGTATGGCAGCGCCATGTAGTCGCTGATGAGCGGTCCGGACTCCGCCGACGGTGCCAGCTCGACGATCGGCGCCAGGTCGGTCGTGCAGCTCCGGTCGCAGCGCGCCGAGAAGCCCATGCAGTAGATGGCGCGGGTCATCAGGCACACCGGGTCGGCGCAGCACTCGTCGTAGCACCCCTCGAAGTACTCGGGCGTGCCGTCGGGGAAGGCGTCCAGGCCGTAGATGAAGTTGCGGCTCACCGGATCCGAGAGGAGGTGGTTCAGGCCCTCGGTCGCTTCCTCCCAGTGGCTGCGGCCCCAGCCCAGCGCGGACGACATGGAGGAGGACTCGTCGAGCAGGATCATGACGCGCACGGGCTCCATGGCGATCACGAAGTCCATCTCGTCGCAGACGTTGTCCCAGACGACGTCCTCGACGCCGCCGTCGTCCGAATCGGCCGCCGCCTCGGCCTCCGCTGCCGCGTCGTCGTCCGCGTCCGCCGCGGCTTCGCCGCCGCCGTCGTCCCGCCGCCCGCCCCCCTCCGTGCTCCCCTCGTCGTCCGCGGGGCTGCAAGCGACCGCACCGATGCACGGCACCAGCCAAATCCACGCCTTGCTCATCGTCCACCTCGCAGCCGGGAGGGTACCGCATCCGGGGGAGGGCGGGTAGAGCGGGAAGAGCGGGAAGAGCGGGGGGAGTGGTTGTTGGTTGTTGGTCATTGGTTGTTGGTCCGGGCCGGAACGGCACCGGTCCGGGGGCAGCGCCGGGCGCGGGGCCGAGTCTAGTCGACTAGTCGCCGGCGTCTAGTCGACTAGACCCCGGCGTGCGGATGGGTAGACTGCCGGTCCGGGACGAGATCATGCCCAAGCCCGCGGAGCGGCTTCGTGGTCTTGCCGGCTCCTTCAGGCGCCGGCAGGACGTGAAAGGAATGCCCCCCAATCGTGAATACCGGAAGAGCGGGGCCCGTCTCCCGCCCCGATGGAGGCAAGAGAATGCGACGATTGACCATGGCTGTCGTGCTCGTCTCGTTCGCGCAGGTTTCGGCGGGTTGCGAGGAGGACCCGGTCGCGACCTCCGAGAACATCGTGATCAAGTTGTCGGGGATCAAGGAGGGCGACATCGTTTCGGGGGTCGTCGAGAAGTCGAAGAACATCACGACGGAGTCGGGGAACCCGTACGCGGCGTTCCTCCAGCACGTGCGCACCGCGCTGGGCCGCAACCCGAGCCGCGTCGAGGTGATCCGTGCGGAGATCACGCTGGATGGGAGCAGCCGCGGAGTGATCTCGCTCCAGGACCTCTTCGCCGGCCAGGTCGACGTCTACCTCGACGCGGACGTCGGCGGCACGGTCCCCGTCGCGCGCGTCAACGCACCCACCGGAAT
Source organism: Deltaproteobacteria bacterium (assembly GCA_016218815.1). Classification (GTDB taxonomy): domain Bacteria; phylum Myxococcota_A; class Polyangia; order DRWM01; family JAAZOP01; genus JAAZOP01. The sequence goes on along the minus strand of JACRCX010000142.1, from coordinate 69,347 downwards.
GGGCCCCGTGAGCTGCTCGATCATCGCCACGACCGACTCGCTGGCGCCGATCCTGGACGCGCTCCTCTCCGGCAACTTCCGCGTCGGCGTCCGCGGCGCCACCAACCGTCTCCCCACCGACGACTTCGACGCCCGCCTGGACGTGCGCATCGGCTTCGCCGCGTACGAGTAGCTACCCGCAGGCGGCCCAGGCGATGAGGTGGTCGGGGAGGGGCCAGCCGCACCCCCCGTCCGCCGCCCCCCCGCACACCGCGTACCAACCCTCGTCGAGCGTTCCGATCTCCCGGCACTCGGCCCGGCAACCGGCGCACGTCGCGTCGCAGATCGGTGCGCGCTCGTCCGAATACCACGCGGTGCCGGAGGGCGTGCAGAGCGGGGCCCCCGGCGTCGGCGAGGCGCATTCGCCGTCCTGGTCCAGCGCCACCCCGGCGGAGAGCCGCGCACAGGCGTTGAAGTAGGTGATGCCGTCGCAGCCGCACACGGGGCCCCACGTCTCGTCGCAGGCCGAGGGCGCCTCGACGCAGACGCCCGGGGCGCCCGGCCAGCATTCCGCGATATCGCAGGCCAGGCCCGCCCCGCACGCGCCCCCGGGCCACGTGCCGCAAATCGGGCCGCCGTCGCCGTCTTCCTCTTCGGAGTCCGCGTCCCCTTCCCCGTCCTCCCGCCCGTCGCCTTCCTCCTCCGCGTCGGCGTCCGCCTCCTCGTCGGCCTCCTCCGTCCCGTCCCCGTCCGTCCCGCCGTCGCAGTCGCCGGACGAGATGCACAGCCCGCCGACGCAGGTCCAGCACGCCGGGCATCCGCCCGGGCAGGACCCTTCGGCGCCTTCGCCGCAGGCCCCGGCGGCCGCGGCGAGCAGCAGGCATTCGAGCAGGGTGCGCATCGTCCCGAACTCCCTTCCCCCCCTTCGTCGGCCGGCAGCATAGCGCCAGGGCGACTCCCGAGCACGCTGACCCGCCCCCTCTGCGTCTATGCGCGGGATTCCTTCCCCCCGGGGGAACGGTCAGCTCGCGCGCCTCGACGTTCGCGTCGGGTTGGCCGCGTTCGAGGAGGGAACACGCGCCCGAAGCGGTGCCGCCACACCCTCGGGGTCCCTTGGCTGTTCCGCGCCCCGCCCGTTCGCGAGTATCATGCGGCTGATGACAGGTGCCGCGCCGCTGCTGCCCGAGTCGTCCGCGTTGCGGACCACGGACTTGGCGCGGATCTTCGACTCCACCACCAACTCGTACAAGTACCTCTTCTTCCAGGCGCTGCTGGATCACGCCGCCATGCTGGATGACGTCCGCCGTATGTGCGAGTCGCCGCGCTCCGTGAGTTTCCAGGAACTCGCGGCCCGCATGCTCGAACTGGCTTGGTACCCCGCGGCTTTCTCGAATCTCAGCTTCGGACGCCAGGATCAGATCACCGATTGCATCCGGGAGTTGCGCTCCTCCCCCGAGTTCGCGGGATACGAATTCGAGGGTGCGACCTACGAGGACCCGAGGCAACGCCTTCGTCGGCTTCTGGAGCAACGGCCCCGTATCACGGCCGAGCTTGGACGCTTCGTTCCCTACCGTCTGCTCAGCCCCTTCTTCGACAAGGAGTTACACGGCCTCAGGGACCAGGACAAGAACGACCGAATCTGTGAATTCGCGGACGCCGAGTTCGGGTCGGGTCGCGTGCCCTATCGGCTGTACCACCGCGCGCACGGCGACGAACTCCTGCTCCACCCGGCCTGGATCGGGTACCTGCGCGAACACGGCCCGATTCTGCAAGGGTGGGTGCGTTGGCACTGGTGTCAATACATGCTGCGCCGCAACCCGAGCACGCCAAACGTGGCCGGCCGGCTGTTCCGGAGGGCCGAGCGCGAGTCGCTGGGCTCGGAGAAGCACTTCTGGCGTCAGGTCTGCGCTTGCATGGACGTCCGCTGCATCTACACGGACCGGCCCATCGAGGACGGCGACCTGTCGCTGGACCACTTCCTGCCGTGGGCCTTTGTAGGGCACGACGAGCCGTGGAATCTCGTTCCGGTGGCCAGAGAGGTGAACTCGGCCAAGGGCAAGCGCCTGCCGCACAAGCGCTTCGTCTCTCACCTCGCGCACCTGCATGGCGAGGCCCTGGTCGCGACGCGGTCCACCATGAATGGGCGGGCGTGGGAGAAGCGCGTCGAGCCATATCGCGTTGGACTGCAAGTTCCGCTCGCCACGGACCACGGCTACGGGTTGTCCGACAGCGCGCTGCGCGTGGAGATCCAAGAAGGCTACATCCGCACGGTTCGTCCGCTGCTGCAACTCGCAGCGGGTCAAGGGTTCGCCGAAGGATGGACTCCCCGGCCGCCACCCCCATCCGGAGAACCCTGACCTCCTCCTCTGCGTCTCTGCGTCTCTGCGCGAGATTCCCTCCCCCCGGAAGGTCACTTCCGCCGCCGCACCGCCATCCCCACCACCACACCCACCACCATCATCCACCCCCATCCCCCTCCTCCCCCCGCCACCCCGCACGAACACCCCGTCCCGTCGCCCTCGTCTACGCCGGGAACGTCAAGCCGCGCGTCCGTCGCGCCGTCGGGCGCGGGAGAGTCGAGGTCGGCGTCGTAGCCTGCGTCCGAGTCTGCGCCGCCGTCCGCGTCCGCATCGCCCCCGCCGTCCGCGTCCGCATCGCCCCCGCCATCCGCGTCCGCGCCGCCTCCCGTCGCCAGCGTCACCGTGCCGAAGGACTCGGGGTCCTTGAAGCTCCCGATGCCGGGCGTCCACTCCACCCAGCCCTGACGCCCGAAGGCGTCGTCGGAGTCGTCGTCGTTCACCAGGAACGTGAAGCCGAAGGTGTCGCTCGCCGCGAACCCGCCGCGACCCAGGTCGCCTGCCGGGATACGGATCTCGTACGTCGTGTGCTCGCCCGCCCGCAGGATGCCGACGGTCGACGTCTCCGGCGGCGCCGACGCGGGCGCCGTCCACCGGTACTTCAGGTTGCCCGAATCGGTCCGCGCCCAGCCCAACTCGAAGTCGTCGTCCACGTCGTACCCGTGCCCACCGTCGTCCGCCATGTCGAACGCCACCTGCAACGAATCCTGGCTCCAGATCATGTCCGCCGTCGCCTCGTTCAACGCCGCGTCGTCCGTCACGTCCATCGCCAGGAACAGCGCGTCCGGCGCCCACCGCACCGCCAGCCGCGCCGACAGGTCCGCCGCATCTCCCGGCCCGTGGTCCGGCGAGACGAAATCGTCCGGCGAAGCCAGCTCGACCCAGCTCGAGCCGTCCCACTCCGCCGGCCCCAACAGCCCGTCGATGATCACCGATCCGGCCTCGGCCGCCTCCAGCGCCGGCGTCACCGGCGGCGGCGGCGGGTCGTTGTACTCGTCGTCGTCGTCCGCGTCCGCGCACCCCGGGTCCGCCAGATCCGCCAGCCCGTCGCCGTCGTTGTCCAGACCGTCCGAGCACTGCGTCGTCGGCCCGCCCGAGAGCGCCGGCTCCGACGCGATCCGATCACGCAACGCGTCGAACGCCGGCTTGCGGATGAACCCGCCCGACCCGTCCCGGCGCGTGATCCCGAAGCCGTCGATCTCGTCCTCGGAATCGAGGATCTCGTAGAAGAACGAATTCGTGTACCACTCCCGCGCAAGCTGCTCGTCCAGGACGTTCATGATGTACGAAGCCTGCGTCGCCATTTGCCCCGCATCCGTCGGCGGCTCACACCGGTACCCCGTCTCCGTGATCCACACCTCCCGATCCGGAACTCCGCCGGGCGCGTGCCCCGTCGCCTCCAGCGTCTCCAGGAACGAGCGGCGCGTGAAGGCGAACCGCCGCCGCTCGAGCGCGTTGACGAACGAGTCCCCGTCCCAGATCGCTCCGCCGAACCCGTTGTAGATGTGGTGCGCGTAGATGTCGAACGACGCGCCCACGACGTCCATCCGCCGCAGGATGTCCTCCAGCCAGACGTCGACGTCCCCCACGTGCGCCAGCTCGGGCCCCAGCACCAGACAGTCCGAGCACACCGCGCGCACCGCACGGATGCCCGGGACCACGATCACGTCGACGTACTGCTCCGCCGTCCCCTCCCAGAACCCGTCGAGGTCGACCTCGTTCCACATGCCGTAGGTCCGCACCCCCATCGCCCGGTAGTGCGTCACGGTCGTTCGCACGTAGTCCTCCCAGACCGCGCTGTCCGGGACGTCGTTGTTCGAAGTGCCGTCGGTGTCGCCGGTCGAGGCGCACGGCGGGCCGTAGGCCAGCGTCATGTAGACCTTCAGCCCGTGGGCGACCGCGTACGTCACGCTCGCATCTAGCGGCGCGAAAGGCGTCATCGCACCGCAGGGATCCCCGAGCTGCAGCCAATTGTTGTCCACCCGGATCCACCCAACCCCCGCCTCGACGCACAGGTCGATGACCGGATCGGCCGGGATGTGCGTGTTGATCCCCACGTCGTTGTCCCCGAACGCCGCGCGAGCCGGCGACGCGAACAGCAGGACGACCGCGCAAGCCCCGATCGTGCTCTTCATGAAAACGCCCTCCGCCGGAGTAGGGTGGGCGGAGGAGGGCGGGGAGTCAAGGTCGTTGGGTGCGGTTTGTTGGGAGCTGGTGCGCCCCCTGTTCCGCTTGGCTCGCCGCGCATCCGCTCCCTGCGGTCGCGGTTCTGACGGCATGCATCCTCCCTCGCCTTCCCCATCGGTGTCCATCGGTGTCCATCGGTGGTTTCTTCCTTCCCCCTCCGCGCCCTCCCACGCAACGCTCGGCCATCCACGCGCGATGGAGGCCTGTCGGACGGGCGCGCGATGGGGGGGTTGACACCGGTCGAGCGCAACGCCTAGGTTGCGGGCCCGTTTCGCCCGAGCCCGGGCCGATGAGGACGGAGCGCGGGGCGCGGTCCCGCGGGCAAGACGAAGTGGAAGGCCGACCGAAAACGATTGCCGAGACCCTCCTGGAGCGTGCGCGAAGGCTGGGGCCGAGCGACGAGGGCTATCCGCCCGCGCTGCGGGCCGCGGCAGCGGACGCGCCGACCCTCTGGGTCGCCGGCGAGCTGCCCGAGCGCTGCGTGACGGTCGTCGGTACCCGACACCCGGACCTGGGCGGCCTCCAGGCCGCCCGCGAGCTGGGCCGCGGTCTCGCCGCCGCCGGCTGGGCCGTCGTCTCCGGCGGCGCCGTCGGCTGCGACACCGCCGCCCACCAGGGCGCGCTCGAGGCCGGCGGTCGCACGGTCGTGGTCCTCGGCTCCGGCCTCCTGCGGCCCTATCCCCGGGAGAACCTGGAGCTGCTGCTGCGCGCGGCCGGGGCGGGGGCGGTGCTGAGCCCGTTCCCGCCGGAGACCGAGCCGCTGCCCGCCCTGTTCCACCGGCGCAACCGCGTCCTGGCCGCGCTCGGCGCGGCGACCGTCGTCGTCCGCGCGGGCAAACGCTCCGGAGCGCTCTCCACGGCCGACCACGCGCGGCGCCTCGGACGCCCGCTCCTCGCCGTGCCGGGCTCGACAACCTGCTCCGTGGCCGAGGGCTCCAACCTCCTGCTCCGCGGCGGGTGCCCTGTGGCCCTGGACGCGAGCGACGTGCTGCGGGCGATCGAAGGGGCGGCGAGGGGGCGAGCGGTCGAGCGGTCGAGCGGTCGAGCGGTGGCGGGGAAAGAACCCGCTGGACCCGCGCCGGATGTTGGTTATGCTCCGGCGGCCTCGGACTCGGCGAGCGGCCGAGCGGTCGGGCGGCCGAGCGGTCGAGGGGAGGTCCTCGGAGACCCGTTGCTCGACCTCTTGGGCGGCGGGGAGGCGGCGGGGGCGGACGAGTTGGCGGAGGCGAGCGGGCTGGGCGCGGCGGAGATCGTCGCACGGCTCGGGCGCCTGGAGATCGAAGGACATGTCACGCGGGCGGCCGACGGGCGGTTCCGCGCGGCGTTGGAGCGAAACTGATGGTGATTCGGCGCGGCACGCGGGAACGGCGGGCGGGGGGCGGCGGGGAGGCGACGGAGGTCGAGTCCGCGGGACGGCCGCTCCTGCTGGTCGAGTCCCCGACGAAGGTCCGGACGATCCGGCGCTACCTGGGCGACGGCTGGGCCGTGGCGGCGACGATGGGCCATGTGAAGGACCTCCCGGCCAGCAAGCTCGGCGTCGACGTCGACAACGGCTTCGCGCCGCAGTACGTCGTGATCAAGGATCGCGAAAAAGTCCTCAAGGCGATCGTCAAGGCGGCGCGCGGGGCCAAGGCCGTCTACCTGGCGCCCGACCCGGACCGCGAGGGCGAGGCGATCGCGTACCACATCGCGCAGGAGCTGCTGGGCCTGGGCATCCCGGTGCACCGCGTCCTGTTCCACGAGATCACCCGGCAGGGGATCGAGAAGGGTCTGGCCGAGCCGCTGCCGATCGACGTGCGGAAGTTCGAGTCGCAGCAGGCGCGCCGCATCCTCGATCGACTCGTGGGCTACCAGCTCTCGCCCGTGTTGTGGAAGAAGGTCCAGCGCGGGCTCTCCGCCGGCCGCGTGCAGTCGGTGGCCGTGAGGCTGATCGTGGAGCGCGAGCGGGCGATCCGCGCCTTCGTCCCGCAGGAGTATTGGCTCGTCTTCGCCACCCTGCGGCCCGAAGGGCGCGCCGAGGAGGCGCCGTTCCGCGCCCAGCTCACGCGGATCGACGGCGAGGCGCCGAAGATCGCCTCGAGCGACACGGCGACGGCCGTGCGGAGCGACCTTGAGCGCGCCGCGTACCGCGTCGCGAAGCTCGAGCAGCGCTCGCGCCAGCGGCGTCCCCCGCCCCCGTACATCACCAGCCGCCTCCAGCAGGACGCCTCCGCCCGCTTCCACTTCTCGGCGCGCCGCACGATGCAGGCGGCGCAGCGGTTGTACGAGGGCGTCGAGATCGGCAACGGCGGGCCCACCGGCCTCATCACCTACATGCGCACCGACTCCACGCGCATCTCGCAGACGGCCATCGCGTCGTGCCGCGAGTTCATCGCGGAGCGGTTCGGCAAGGACGCGCTGCCCGAGCGGCCGAACTTCTTCGCCAGCCGGGCCGGCGCGCAGGACGCGCACGAGGCGATCCGTCCCACGGACGTGGCGCTGGCGCCGGAGAAGGCGGCGAAGTACCTCCCGCCCGAGCTGGCCAAGCTGTACGGCCTCGTCTGGCGCCGCTTCGTCGCCTGCCAGATGCGCCCCGCGGTCTACTCCATCGATGCCGTGGACGTCGAAGCCGTCCCGCCCGGCGGCGGGAAGACCTACCGCCTGCGCGCCAGCGCCTCGCGCCTCGTCGAGCCCGGATGGCTCGGCGTCTACGGCGAGGAGGCCGACGGCGACGAGAAAGGGGCGGACGGCGGCGAGAGCCGCAAGCCGGACGCCGCCCCCGCCGCAGCGAAGGGCCCGGGCGAGAAGGACGAGGAAGCCGGGGCCGAGGCCGCACGGCTGCCCGAGCTGCACCAGGACGAGGCGCTGGGACTCGTGCCCCCGGGCGTCGAGGGCGACCAGAAGTTCACCCAGCCACCCGCGCGGTTCACCGAAGGGTCGCTCGTGCGCGAGATGGAGGACCTGGGCATCGGACGCCCCTCGACCTACGCCTCGATCGTCTCCACCATCCTCCAGCGCCGCTACGTCCACAAGCTCGACCAGAAGCTCGCCCCGACCGACCTGGGCGAGATGGTCAACGACCGGCTGACGCGCCACTTCCCGCGGATCCTCGACCCGCAGTTCACCGCCCGGATGGAGGAGGATCTCGACCGCGTCGAGTCCGCCCAGGTCGACTGGCACGCCCTGCTGTCGGAGTTCTACGTGCCGTTCCACGGTGACGTCGAGCGGGCGATGAAGGAGATGGCCGACGTGCGCTCGGAGACCAAGGAGACCGGCGAGAAGTGCGAGCGCTGCGGCTCGCCGCTGGTCAGGCGCTGGGGCCGGGCCGGCTGGTTCATCGCCTGCAATGCCTGGCCGAAGTGCACGTTCACCAAGGACGTGCCGGCCGCGGACGGGACGCAAGCCGCACCGCTGCCGGACGTCTCGGGCCAGGTCTGCCCCACGTGCGGCAAGCCGATGCAGGTCCGCCGCGGGCGCTTCGGCGCTTTCCTCTCCTGCACCGGCTACCCGGCGTGCAAGACCGCGCGGCCGCTGCCCACCGGCGTCAAGTGCCCGCGTCCGGGGTGCGGCGGCGACATCATCGCCCGCCGCATGCGCAACGGACGGAGCTACTGGGAGTGCTCGCGCCGCCCGCGCTTGCGAAAGGATGCGGAGGGGAAGGACGCCGCGGTGGCGAAGAAGGGCGTGGGGGGCAAGGATGCCGCCGTCGAGAACAAGGCCGAGCAAGGGAAGGACGCCGTGGCGACGAAGGCCGAGGGGTGCGACTTCGTGACCTGGCGCAAGCCGGTGCCGCAGCCGTGCCCGCAGTGCGGAGCGCCGTACGTGGTCGAGGCGAAGGTGAAGGGCGCGACGGTCCTGGCGTGCGACAACAAGGAGTGCGGGTGGAAGGCGGAGGGTGAAGCCGCCGGCTGAGCGCGCCAAGGGCGCAAAGAGGCAAAGGACGCAAAGAGGGGGGAAGGGGGCACGGGGTGCGGGGTTCGCTTTCAGCGCTGGCGGCCGTGGTGCTCGCGGCCGGAGTCATGGCGTGCGAGGCCACGCTGGACGAGGAGTGTCCGCCGGGAACCACGCGGCGCCTCTCGCTTTGCGTCCCTGATCGACTGTCGGGCGACGATTGCGACGCCGACCGCGACGACTTCCTCGCCGTCGCCTGCGGCGGAGACGACTGCGACGACGCCGATGGCCGGATCCATCCCCGGGCCGCGGAGACGTGCGACGGCCGCGACGACGATTGCGACGGCGCGACCGACGAGGGCGCGATCGGCGCATGGTACCGCGACCAGGACGGGGACGGCGCCGGCGCGGGCGACGCGACTCTCGCCTGTCCGCCGCCCGAGGGGTTCGTCGCCGCCGCCGGTGATTGCGACGACGGCGCGCCGGACGTCTTCCCCGACGCCGCGGAGACGTGCGACGGGCGAGACGAGGACTGCGACGGGTTCACCGACGAGGGAGTCGCGCACCGCTTCTACCACGACGCCGACGACGATGATTTCGGCGACCCGACGGATTTCGTCGATGCCTGCTCCCTCCCGTCCGGCTTCGCCTCGGCGTCCTTCGATTGCGACGACGACGACTCCGACGCCCATCCCGGCCAGGAGCTCTTCTTCGCCGCGCCCGCGGCGTCCGGCGGCTTCGACTACGACTGCGACGCCGAGGAGACGCCCAGCCACGACGTCCCGGCGGGGGATTGCAGCGCGTGCACCGCGCCCGGCGAGCGATGGCTCAATGCGGTTCCGGAGTGCGGACGGTCGGGCACGCTGCTCCAGTGCAACTGGTCGTCAGGCAGCGGCTGCACCGAGGCGCACCGGTGGCTCGACACGTCACAGGAGTGCCGCTAGGTCATGCGACCCTTCGCCGCCTTGGCCTTGGCCTTCGCCCTCGCGGGCGCCGGAGCGGCGTCCGCGCAGGTGCGCACGGAGCACGCGTGGGTCGCGGTGACGGTCGAGCCGCCGGAGGGTGCATCGTCCGAGGCCGGGTCACCGGAGACGGCCATGCGAGGCCTCGACGCCGTGACCTCGGTCTTCGGCCCGCCGGCGGCGGGCGCGGCGCCGCACGTGCGTCGCTGCGGCCCGGACGAGGGAGCGGTGACCCCGGCGGTGCTGGCGGCGAGTTTCGTGCGGGCCCAGGAACGGTACTACCGCGGCGAATTCGAGGCGGTGCGGGACGAGCTGGCGACGTGGATGGATGCCCTCCAGTCGGGTTGCCGGCCGCTGTCCGTCGCCGCCGACTCCTGGGCCGATCCGGGGCCCGTCGGCGCCTTGCACGCCGCCGGCGCCCTGCTGCTGCTCAGCGCCGACGAGGTCGACGCCGTCGGCGAGGCGGAACAACGCATCCGCCGCGTGCTCGCGACCTTCCGCGGCAGTCGCCCCACCGACGGCATGTTCCCCCCTTCACTCGCGGATCGGTATCTCGACGTGGAACCCGACGAGACCGAGGTCGGTCGCGTCACCGTGGACGCCCCGGGGTGCGAGGCCAACGTCGCGGGCCGGGTGGCCGACGGGCCGGTGCGTGCGCTCGCGGGCGACGTCCCCGTCGGAATCCGCTGCGACGGCGACGCCTTCGTGATGACCGTGCCCCTGGCAGCCGGAAGCAGCGTTCGCGTCGTCGTCCCGGCCTCGGTCGGGGCGGGCGCGGGCGGGAGAGCGGAACGGACGCTGGCGCGCGCCGCCGCCGCCGTCGCCTCCCTGACCCTCGACGGCGCCGCGGTGGCGTTCGAGGCCGTCGGAGCGACGCTGCGGCTCGGCGTCTGGCTCCCGCCCGGCGCCGCGGCCGTATGGATCGGAGACCCCGGCGAGGGCGCCCTGGCCGCGTGGCTCGCGGCGCTGAAGGAGGACGCCGCCGGCGAGGGCGCCGCGGCGGAAGGCTCGGACGGCGCGATGTGGGGCGCTGCCGCGCTGATCGCCGCGGGCGCGGCGCTGGGAGGCGGCGGCGCTTGGGCGCTGGCGGACGCGCAACACGGACTGGATCTCTCGTATGCTGCGGTCACGGCCGCGGAGAGTCGCCGGCTGACCGACGACGCCGAGACGCTCGACGCGGCGGGCTGGGCACTCGTCGGCGTCGGCGCCGCGGTCGCCGCGGGCGGAATCGTGTGGCTGGCGATCGAGCTGGCGGGCGACGGGGACGAACGCCCCGACGAGGGCGAAGTCGCCGTCCTGCCGCTACTCGGTCCCACCGCCGCCGGGCTCCGAGTCTCGTTCTAGGAGGATGCTCGTGCGCGAGTGGACGCTTTCCGGATGGTCGGCCCTCCTCGTCCTCGCCCTCGGCTGCGGCGACGCCGGCGGACTGCTCGAAATCCGCGTGTCGGCGGAGCCAGCCGACCTCGCGTTCGACCGGGTCCGCGTCGAGGTCGCCGGGGACGGCGGGGTCGGCACCTGGGAGCGTGAGCTCAGCGGAGCCGGGAGCGCGACGATCGATGCGGGGCCTGCGTCGTCCGGGACGGTCCGCGTGTGGGGGATCCGCGGTGCGCCCGAGAGCCCTCAGGTCGTCGCGTTCGGCGAAGGCGCGCGCACGGCCGGTGAGGGACGGGTCGAGGTGACCGTGCGGGCGGCGAGCGACGGCGACGGGGACTGGGTGGTGGACGCAGCCGACGACTGCCCGGCCCGGGTCAACTTCCGGCAGGTCGATTCCGACGGCGACGCGGTGGGGGACGCGTGCGACACGTGCCCGGCGGTCGCGGATCCCGAGCAGCGCGACACCGACGGGAACGGCGTCGGCGACGCGTGCGAGCCGCACGACTGCGGCAACGGCGCTCGGGAGGCCGGCGAAGCGTGCGACGACGGCAACACGGCAGCCGGCGACGGCTGCTCGGCGGACTGCCGCACCGAGGCGTGCGGGAACGGCAGTATCGACCCGGGTGAGGCGTGCGACGACGGCAACACGGCGGATCGGGACGGCTGCGACTCCGATTGCCGGCACACGCCCGTCATCGTCGCGGCGGAGCTCCCTGTGCTCGGTGACCCGCACCTCGCGGACTTCGGCTCCGGCGACCTCGTCGCCGCGTGGTTCTCCGCCGCCGACTTGGTCGATCCCGACCGCGGGGACATCCGCCTCCAGCGCATCGACCGCGCTACCGGTGCGGCGGGCCCCGGCGCCGCCTTCGGTCGCGGGACGGCCGTTACTCCGTTCCACCTGCGGCGCGGCGGGTCGCCGGCGGCGCTGACGGTCGCCTGGACCGACGTGCTCGACGGAACGATGCCCGCCGTCCGGCACGCGCGCGTCCGCGTCGCGACGATCCCGGCCGACCTCTCCTCCGCGGCCGGCGTGGTCGACCTGGCGGACGTCGAGGAGGGGCTGGCGCGCGGATGGGGCACCTTCGGCGGCGACCGGGGGCTCGCGTTCGCCTTCGCGGCGCCGCCGGAGGATCCGAGCACCGGCCGCTGGCTCGACGGAACCGCGTGGCCGCCGGTGCTCGGAGAGCCGGTGGGTGCGTCGGCCTACGTCAACACGGAGTTCGTTGCGGGCGCGAGTCGGGACCGGGGCGGATGGCTCGCGGCCTGGGCCGGCGTGCGCCCGGATTCGACCGGCCTGAGGACGTCGATCTGGGCCCGCCGCTTCGACGAGTCCGGCGCGGTTGCGGACCCCGACGACGCGTGGCTGGCCGACGTCGCGGGATTCGATCAGCTCGAGGCCGTGTACGAGCCCGCGGAGGATGTCTACCTCGTCGGCGTCCTCAACTCCAGCGGTGCCTCGCACTGGTCGCGTCTCGCGCCCGGCGGCGGATCGCCCGACGCGCTGGTCGGTGCGACGCTGCCGTACGGCGTCTCGCTCGTCGCGACCGGCGACGGAACCGTGCTGGCGGGATGGGTCCGCCTCGAGTCGGGCGGGTGCGTGCTCCATGTGCAGGGTCTGGACGGCTACGGCCGCGCCGTCGGCGCCGAGCGGGCCTGGCCGCTGGGCGGCCTGGCCGGGCTCGTATCGTGCCGCGGCAGCGTCTCTCCGCTGGCCGACGACCGCGTGATCGTGAACTGGGTGCGGGTGGTCGGCGTGGCGCCCGACGCCTCCTGGAGCGTCGGCTGGTGGTTCGTGGCGTCGGCCGGGGATCTGCTGTGAGCCGATCCGGTTACCCCGGGCCGAAGAGGTTGCGCAGGGCGAGGCCCGCGATGGAGGGGGTTTCGACGAGGCGCCGGCGCAGGTAGGCCGTGGCGTCGTCCCACGACTCGGCGTAGGGCACGTAGAGCCGCACCGTCCACCCGTCGGCGACCAGCTCGTCCTGGAGGCGGCGGCGCGGCACGCCCAGCAGCATCTGGAACTCGATCCGCTCCCGGGGGACTTGTCGCTGCGCCAGGACCTCCCGGACCCGTTCCACGAGGGCGCGATCGTGCGTCGCGAGCTCGACCACCGCTGCGACGTCCAGCAGTCGCGGCAGGAGGCGCAACAGGTTCTCCTTCGCCTCGCGCCGCGTGCCGTAGCCCGCGTCTCCCGCCACGTCGTAGGCGCCGATGCACAACCGGACACGGGCGTCGAGTCCGGCGAGGTCTTCCACGTCCTCCGCCGTGCGGAACAGCCGGGACTGGAGCACGAGGCCAAGGGCGGGGAGCTCCGGCCTGAGGCGGTGGTAGAGGTCGAGCGTCGCGTCGGTCAGGTCCGTGTCCTCCATGTCGATCGTCAGGCGCGTGCCGTGGAGGGCGCAGCGGGCCGCCAGGGCGCGGGCCTGACGTTCGCACAGTGCGGGCTCGACGAGCTGGCCGAAGTGGCCCGGCTTGAAGGACAGCGATACATGGGGCCGGGCCGCGAGGCCGTCTGCAGCGCGCAGGTACGCTTCCAAGGCCGCGCCGGCCTGCTCGGGCGACGTCACCTGCTCGCCCAGGACGTCGAGCGTGCTGCGGATGCGTCGTGCGGTCCACAGGTCGTCGGCGACCCGCAGGGCATCGCCCAGCGACGGGCCGGCGATGTACCGCCGCGCGAACGCGAGGACCATCCGTGCGGGAATCTTGCGAGCGACGCGATCGTGCCAGCGCATCCGGGGCCTCCGCCTCCGCAGCGAAGGGTAAGCACGCATCCTCGGTTTTCATCCGGCGCGTCCCGGGGCTGAAGCCCTGGGCAAGACCGCCAAGCCCTTCGGGCTCCGCGCTCCTCTTCAGCCCGCGCAGCGGGCTTTGTGGACGATGTCCGCGACCGACCCGGGGAGGGCCGGCCGCGGACTGGATGGCTGAAGCGGGGAACTACGGACGGTTGAGAACCGCCTCGTACGTATTGCGCAGGACTTCCAGGACCCAGGTCGGGTTGTGGATGCCGAAGCTGCCGTCGGTGTTGACCAGAGACTCGTTCCACAACGCCTTGACCAGGACGTCGGTAGGCGCGAAGACCGCAGCCAACGGCGAGCCGGTCTTGAGCGAGCCGAGCTGCATGCAGACCTCGGTGCTGGTCACGGTGCCGCTGCAGCCCGTGCCGGCCTTGGTCCAGGTGACCGCGGTGGGCACGGTGAAGCAGAAGCCGCTCTGGCCGTGGATGTGCTCCAGGGTCGCCGCGGTCGGGATCTGGTTGAGCACGACGTTGGAGCTGGAGCTGGAGGAGGAGGAGTAGCAGTCGGACGTCTCGTCCCAGGCGCGGACGGCATACGTGGCGCCGCCGCCGACGATGCCGGACAGCACGCTGACCGTCTCGTCGACGACCGCGTCGTCGAGATCCGCGATGCGGGAGCGAACGGTCTCCTGGGTGGCGGCGCCGGTGACGCCTTCGCCGTGGCAGGAGGCGCACAGCTCCTCGTTGACGGTCCAGGTGTGGTCGCCGAAGCCCTCGCCGAACTCGCTCGCCTGCATGTGGCAGGCGACGCAGGTGTCGCCAATCGCGGCGTGGCGGGAGATGGAATAGCCGCCGGGTCCGACGAAGTAGGCGTTCATGCCCATCAGGACGTCGGTCTGCGACGGGGCGTGCGGTCCGCTGTAGGAGGTGAGCGCCGCGGTCGGGGCGTTGTCGTCGTGCAGCCAGTAGACCGTGGGGCCGGTCGTGCCGCACCACGGCGCCGTGCCGGTGCTGGTCGGAACGCAGGTGCCGTTGCGCGTGTTGTGGCAGCTCATGCACGTGGCGCCCTTGCCGACGCCGGCGACGCCGAAGCCCGCGGGCAGCATGGCGATGTTGTCGTACACGCGGAGCTGGTTGGGGTTGGTCGCATCGTGCGGGTCATGGCACGTCTGGCAGGTGATCGGCTCGACGTTCGCGTCGGTGACGCCGAGCGCGGTGAGATCGGCCGATGAGAACGGCTCGGCATTGCCCGTCTTGAGCCGCTCGGAATACGCCAGGTAGCCCTGGGAGCCGTGGCACCGCGCGCAGCTCGTGCTCGTCACGCCCTCGTCCCGGGCGAACTCCAGGTCGGAGTGCGGCGTAGTGGCCCACTCGGCCGGGCGGTAGTGGTGCGAGCCGGAGTCGTGGCACTGGGCGCAGACGCCGGCGTTCAGGCTCACGCGCGAGCCGTCGGCGGCCATGTGCGCGTCGGAGTCGTTCGGGCCGTGGCAGTTCTCGCACTGGATGCCCGCCAGGCGCGCGACCGCCGGGTACGCGGTCTGCATCGCGGCCCAGTTGCCCGCCGCCAGCGTGGACGGGAAGGCCCAGCCCGCCGTGGTAGCGACGTCGTCGAAGCCGTTGTTGCCCGTTGCGGCGGCGTTGTAGCCGACCGAATGGCAGGAAACGCAGCTTCCGCCGAAGTGGCCGGTGCCGTCGTCGATCTTGCGCTGGAACGCCGTCGCATGGTTCGTGGCGGCGAAGGGCGTCATCACGTCCGGGGCCGGCGAGCCGTCGTGGCAGCCCGTGCAGCTCGACGCCATGCCTTCCCAGTTGCCCGCAACGACCGTGAACGACGGGCCGCCGGAGAGCGCCAGGGTGTAGGAGCCCGCGACGTCGGGGATGAAGCTGGGCGTGCGCGTCGTGCCGCCGCGCAGGGTCGCGCTGGCGCCCGAGGGCGGGGTCAGGGTCCAGGAGTACGTCCCGGTGCCCACGGCCGCCACGAAGAAGACGTTGACGCCGACGCCCACGTTCAGCACCGAGCCGACCGGCTCGGCCGCCGTGATCACGACGTCGTCCGTCTTGGTGAAGCCGTCGCCGCTGACGGTGAGGCGCATCGTCACCGAGCCCTGGTAGCGCGGCGAGATCGGGAGGAGCTCCGTGCGGTCGCGCAGCTCGTAGCCGTCTCCCGCGGCGGTGAGGGAGGCGTCGAGCGTCGGCATGGTGATCGTCGGGGTGGCCGTGGTGCCGCCGGTGATCGTCGCCGTCGGGCCCGCGGTTTGGGTCCAGGCGTAGGTGAGGCCCGTGGCGCCCGAGCCCGAGCCGCTCAGGCTGACCGTCGCGCCGTAGCCGACCTGGCGCTGGTCCGCGCCCGCGTTCGCCGTGAGCGGGTTGACGGCGACCAGCTCGATCGGATCGAGCGTCGCGGTTCCGCCGGCGACGACGCTGATGCTGTCCACCGAGGCGTCGGTGTAGCCGGTGGCGGAAGCCGTGGCGGAGTAGACGCCGATCGGCAGGTCGATCGTGAACTCACCCGTCGCGTCGGCCGTCGCCGTCGCCGTGCCGGGGAAGAACGCGACCGTCGCGCCGTCGATGCCCGCCCCGGACTCGTCGACCACCGAGCCCTCGACGATGCCTGTGCTCATGCCGAAGCAGTCCGTGATCGTGCAGTCGCCGTCGCCGTTGACGTCCTCGGTCGCCGCGTCGCAGGCGCCGTTGGCGTCAACATCCCAGCAGGCCGTGCCGGGGATCGAGCAGTCGGCGATCGTGCAGTCACCGTCGTCGTTGGTGTCCTCGGCCGCCACGTCGCAATCGCCACTCTCGTCGAGGTCCCAGCACCTGACGCCGTCCTCGCCGTAGCAGTCGGCCGTGGTGCAGGCGTCGTCGCCGTTGAGGTCCTCGGTCGCCGGGTCGCAGTCACCGCTCTCATCGAGGTCCCAGCAGGAGAACCCGTCGTGACCGCCGCGACAGTCGAGGACATCGCAGGCGCCGTCGTCGTTCGTGTCCTCGGTGGCGAGGTCGCAGGTGCCGCTCTCGTCGAGGTCCCAGCACGAGACGCCGGGCGGCGGGGCGATGTCCGTCATGTCGCACTCGCCGTCGCCGTTGGTGTCCTCCGTTGCGGGATCGCACGTCCCGTTCTCGTTCAGGTCCCACGCCGCAGCCCCCGGGGGTCCCGTCAAGCCGGTCGAGTCGTCGCCGCACCCGGCGGCTAGAGCGGTTGCGGCAATCGCCGCCACGATCCAGATCTTCTGTTTGGCCGACATCCCTCTGTCCGTCCTTTCCCGACCCCCCGGTTGATGAATGACTCGCTCGAACGTGGATTCCGTCTCTGGTTCGGCGAGCGTTCCCTGACCGTCGTCTCCGCTCCGCCTCGCCGGGACGACCAACTCGACCCGGGAAGCGCGCCTTACCTGAGCAACCCCCGTGCCGAGCGACAACGGGTCGTCGCGAGGAGACAACCCATCGCGCGAAGACCTCGCGAACCATGTGATTGCCGATTGTTACCGAGGAACCAGCTCGCCCCGCAACGAACGTCCCCGAACCGAGATGCCGCCCGACCCGACTACGGCGGCGCATGATGATACGCCCGCCGTTGTCGTCGTAAACGTTCCGGGTCAAAAGGAAACGTAGCGTATAGGATGCTGATATTACTGCAGACTGCGAGGTTCTTGGCTATGGACCGTTGGATTCCGCAACGGCTGGTGTCAGCCGCTTTCCTCGCCCCATGAAGATGCGGCAGAGCGACGGAACGACGATCAAGGTGAGGAA
The DNA here is from genome assembly GCA_016218815.1 of Deltaproteobacteria bacterium. Lineage (GTDB taxonomy): Bacteria > Myxococcota_A > Polyangia > DRWM01 > JAAZOP01 > JAAZOP01. The sequence continues at coordinate 52,143 of JACRCX010000142.1, read as the reverse complement.
GGTGGAGGCCAACAGCCCCCCGATCATCACCGCCCCCATCGGCTCCCAGAACCCCCCGCCCGAGAACGTCAGCGGCAACAGGCCCACCACGGTGGTCAGGCTTGTCGCCAGGATCGGTCGCAGCCGGCCCGCGCTCGCCTCGAGGATCGCCTCGTCCACGCTCATCCCCTTCCGGATGCCGATGTTCACGAACTCGAGCAGCAGGATGGCGTTGTTGACGACGACCCCCGACAGCGAGATGAGCCCGAGCATCGCCATGAAGCCCAGCGGCGCGTCGAGCAGCCACAGGCCCAGGAATGCGCCGACGAAGGAGAAGGGAATCGTCGTGAGGATGAGCAGCGCCTGCCGGTAGGAGCGGAACTGCGCCACGAGGATGACCAGGATGACCGCGACGGCGATGATCGCGGCGTACCCGAGGTTCGCGAACGCCTCGTCGCGTTCCTCCGACTCCCCCCCCAGCTCGAGCCGGACCCCCGGCGGCACCTGGAACCCGGCCAGCACCTTCTCCACCCGTTGCTGCAATTCGGCCGCCAGGAGCGAATCGGACCAGACCTTGAGCGACAGGGTCCGTTCGAGGTTCCGGCGGTGCAGCCGGCCGACGTCGAAGACCGGCTCCAGGCGCGCGACCTGGCGCAGCGGCACTTTCCCGGCGGTCGGCGAGTCGAGGTACAGATCCTCGAGCAGCGAGAAGTCGTCGCGATCGGCCGGCTTGGCGCGGACGGTGACGTCGATCTCGTCGTCGTGCGTGTCGAACGCGGTCGCGGCGACGCCTTCCACGGCCGCGCGGATCGTCGCCGCGACGTGGTAGTGCGATAGTCCGGCGATCGACAGCCGCCCGTCGTCCACGACGGCGCGGACCTCGCGCGTCTCCTGCCCGAAGTCGTCCGCGGCGCGCGTCACCGCCGGGTCGTGCAGCAGCGCCGTGCGCAGCGTGCGGCTCGCGCTGCGCAGCAGCGCGACGTCGTCGCCGATCAGCCGGATCACCACCGGCGCCCCCACGGGCGGCCCCAGCTCGATCTCGCGCCCCGTCACCCGGGTGTCGGGGATGTCGACCAGCTCGCGGTTCAGCCGCTCCACCGTCTCATGGATCGCGTCGGGCGACGTTCCCGGCTTGGCCTGCACCAGGATCTCCGCCAGCGACGGGTCGTTCTCCCGCGCGAAGTGCGTGTAGAAGAACCGCGGCACCGCGGTCCCCACGCTCGACGTCGTCTCGGCCACGATCGGCTCGCGCCGCAGCCGCGCCTCCACCACCCGCACCGCCTGCGTCGTCCGCTCGACCGTCGAGCCGTCCGGCCCCTCGACGTCGACCAGGAAGAACGGCATCTCGGCCTTGGGGAAGAACTGCAGCCCCAGCCGCCCCATGCCGGCGACGGAGAGTGCGACCGCCGCGACCGCCGCGGCCGCGACCAGCCAGCGTCCCTTGAGGAAGACGCGCGACGCTCGCCGGAACCCCCGCGCGATCGCTTGCTGCGCTCGTTCGACCGGCCCGATCTTCGGGCCCAACGCCCGCGCGGAGATCATCGGCGTCACCAGCAGCGCGAAGACGTACGACCAGGCCAGCGCCGCCGAGACCACGAACGGCAGCGTCGAGACGTACTCGCCCGCGAGCCCGGGCATCATCATCAGCGGGATGAAGGCCGCGATCGTCGTCAACGTGGACGACAGGATCGCCATGTTGACCTCGGCCGCCCCGTCGATCGCCGCCGTCACCCGGTCCTTGCCCAGGCGCAGGTGGGCCACCACGTTGTCCGCGACCACGATCGCGTTGTCCACCAGCATCCCCAGCGCGATGACCAGCGCGCCCAGCGAGACCTGGTGGATGTCGATCCCCGTCGCCCACATCACGAACAGCGCCCCCAGGCACGACGCCGGGACCGCGATCGAGACCAGGATCGCGTTGCGCACGCCGAGCAGGAAGATCGAGATCACCACGACGATCAGCATCCCCTGCCACAGGTTTTCGACGAAGCTCCCCACCCGCTCCTCGATCCGTTCGCCCTGGTCCGTCACGATATCCAGCCGCAGCCCCGGCGGCGCCGCCGCCGACCGCTCGTCGATCACCCCCCGCAGCCGGTCGGCCAGCTCCACCAGGTCCGCCGAGTCCTGCGGGTAGATCGTCAAGAGCATCGCCGGCGCCCCGTTGCGGTACACCCGCTCCTCGGCGTCCTTCCACCGCCGCACGACCCGACCGATCTCCCGCAGCCGCACCGGGGTCCCCGCGGCGGTGACGTCGACCACCGTCTCCCCGATCTCGTGCTCCGACCGGAAGAAGCCGCTCGCCTCGATGACCACCGACGTCGCGCCCTGCTCGACGCTGCCCGGCGGGATCTGCACGTTGCGCGCCGCGAGCGCCTGGAGCACCCGCTCCAGCGTCACCCGCCGCGTGCTCATCGCCTCCAGATCCAGCTCCGCCGCGACTTCCTCCTCGCGGTCGCCCTGGATCTCGACCCGCCCCACCCCCGCCGTCGACTCGAACCGCCGCTCCAGCGAGCGCGCCTCGTCCCGCAGCCGGCGCTCGACGTCGTCCCACTCCTGCCCCGGCGCCGTCACCGCCAGCAGGATCACCCCCACGTCGTCGAACGTCTTCGTCTCGATCTTCGGCTCCCGCACCCCCTCCGGCAGCTCCGCCCGCACCGAAGCCACCCGCTCCCGCAGGTCCTGCCAGTGCGAGTCGATGTCGACGCCGTTCTCCAGCCGCACGCTGATGATCGAGACGTTGGCGCGGGAGGTCGACTGGATCCAGCGGATGTCCCCGATCGCCCCGACCGCCTCCTCCAGCCGCCGCGTGACCAGGCTCTCCACCCGCTCCGCCCCGGCGCCGGGGAAGATCGTCACGATCAGGGCGTACGGCGGCCGGACCTTCGCATCCTCCTGGCGGCGCAGCTCCAGGTAACCGATGACTCCGGCGGCGATGATGCCGAGGAACCCGGCCAGGGTCACGTGCCAGTTGTTGACCGCCCCCGCGACGATGCGGCGGATCACGGCGGCGCGACCTCGCGCACCGGCAGCTCCACCGCGTCCACGTCCAGCAGCCCGTACTGACCCTCGGCCACCACCAGCGCCGGCCCGGGGAACGCCGCCGCCACCCGCGCCAGCCCGTCCCGCCCCAGCTCCCGGACGTCGACCTCGATGCGCCGCACCGCCGCCCGGTCGTCCGCCGCCGCCGCGAAGACCCAGGTCTTCCCGACGAGCGACACGACCGATTCGAGCGGGATCTCCCAGATCGTCTCGCCGGCTTCGGCGCCGCCCCGGCAGAGCCAGAGGCGCACCGTGACGCGCATCCCCGAACGGAACCTCCCGTCCGGGTTGGGCACCCGCACCTTCACCGGAAACGTCCCCGTCTCCACGTCGCCCGCCCACGCCGCCGCCTCGATCGATCCGTCCAGCTTCACGTTGCCGGCGTCGTGGACCGTGACCAGCGGCGCGCGCTCGCGCACCAGCGAAACCAGCAGGTTGCCCGGCAGGCTGGCCACCGCGTCCAGCCCGTCGGTGCGCTCGATGACGCACGCCGGCATCCCCTGCCCCAGGAGCTGCCCGGGCTCGGCCATCCGCTTGACCACCAGCCCCGCGAACGGCGCCACCAGCACCGTGTCCGCCAGCGCCTGCTCCGCCTGCGCCAGGAGAGCCCGCGCCTGCAGGACCGCGGCCGCCGCCTCGCCCGCCTGCGCTTCCATGTCGTCCAGCTGCGTCTCCAGGCCCTGCAGGTCGCGCTCGGGAATCACGCCCGCCGCCGCGACCTCGCGCCCCCGCTCCAGCTCGCGCTCGGCGTGCGAGACGCCGACGCCGTGCGCGCGGCCGTACGCGGCCTGCGCGCGCTTGAGTGTCGCATCCGCCGCCTGCCGCGCCAGCTCGTAGTCCGTCGTCTCGATCTTCCCGATCGGCTGCGCCGGATCGGCCGAGACGAACGACCCTTCCTCGCAGTGCAGCTCGGCCAGACGCCCCGCGACCTTGAAGCCCAACGGCACGCGCGAGGGCGAGTTCAGCAGGGCCTCCAGGTCGACGTAGTCCTCGCCGCCCGCCAGGGCCCGCGCCTTCGCCCAGCGCACCGGCCACGCCCGCTGCGCCGCGGGCTGCCCGGCCTGCGGCGACCCCTGCGACTCGGACGGACGGCACGCCGCGACGACGAGCCCCGCGGCCAACACGACGAGAACGGCCCTGACCGTACCCACGGCGCCAAGGATAGCGCGGAGGGGGAAAATGAAAAATGCAAAACATGCAACGGGAGATGCAGAACGCCGCCCCTGTCCGGCACCCCTGCCCGGAACCAAGAACCAATGACCAAGGACCAGTAGCCTTGGCTACCGTCCAACCGACTCGCTCGGCTCGATCGCCTCGACGTCGCCGCCGCGTACCGCTCCCCAGATCGACAGCGCCAATCCGATGGGGCCCAGCCCTGCGGCCGCGTACGACTTCGTCCAGTCGCCTTGGGCATAGCCGACGTTGAGCGCCACGTCGGCCGCGACCAGCGCCGTCGCGGTCAAGAGCGCCGCGGCCCCGATCACGTACAACGCGATGCCCCACCCGTCGCGCGACTCCTCGACCAGCCCGCCTTCGAGGAGCAGCGAGCTTCCTTCCTCGAACGTCCGGGTGTAGTCCCGCGCGTCGAGATCGGGCGCCATCAGCCGGAAGGCGTGCTCTCCGGGCGCCAGCAGCATCCGGCACGGCAGGCCGCAGAGCTGCGCCGTGTCGACCACGACCCCCGCGCCCGGCGTGTCGATCCGCAGATCCAGCTCGGACCAACCGGGCGGGATGGGCGAGGACGGCGAGGCGTCGTACTCCCCGCGATCCGGCGGCGCCCCCGGCGTCTCGGCCAGCGACAGCAGCAGCGCGGCGGGCAGAAGGACCGTCATGCCCCTCTGTCGCCCTCCACCACCCTGCGGTTCACAGCACGACCGCCTTGAAGATGCGCCACACCACGTAGCCCGCGGCCAGCAGCACCACCATCGAGACGACCCACTTGACCAGGCCGACGAGGAAGGAGAGCGCCAGCCACGCGACGACGATCAGCGCCAGCCCCGCCAGCCCCTGCAACAGGAGGTTCTTCAGCTTGCCCTTGATCCCGACTGCCTTCTCGACCATGGCTTCATCCTAAGCCCGACGGCGGAGATTGGCCAGAGGGGAAGGGAGGGCGCCATGACCGACTTACCGCTGACCCTCCGACAAGCTCAGGGCGCAGGCGGACGCTGAGGGCGCGATGACTGACGCCGAGAAGACTCCTGGCTCTGGGCTCCGCGCATCGTCTACTTGCGTTCACCGGTGGTTTCGGCATCCGCATCCGCGCCCGACGTGTCACCGTCGGCATCCGTGCCGGCATCCGCGTCCGCCGCCTTCTGGATGTAGCCCAGCGCCTCGAGACGCGCGGTGTCGGTCGCGGTGGTGACCACCTGGCGGGGTAGGGCGGCCAATCGCGCCGCCTCGGCCGGCACCGCGATCCGCTGCCTGCCGTCCGCCAACACCTCGGGCCGCTGCGCCGTCAGATCCTCGTGTTCACGCGCCGCCGTCGCCTCCGCCGTCAACGGCGCGGCTCGGTCGGTGCCCGCCACCGAGTACAGCTCCTCCGGCCGCAACCCCGGCCGCGCGATCGCCTCGGCCTCGATGAGCTTGAAGGGCTGCCCGCTCGCGTCGGTCCAGCGCAGCGCCCGCAGCACATTGCCCTGGTGGTCCTCCTCCATGAACACCAGGGCCTGCGTGCGGGGCGCGATCAGGTCCGCCCCCTGCTGACCGAACCCCGCCAACTCCTGCGCCGTATATCCCGCCTCGGACAGGACGGTGTACGGTACGTCGACCAGGCTCACCCAGAACGGCACGTCCAGATGCGAAAGGCGCATCGGCGGGCGGTCCCACCCCACGCGCGGCGTCGTCCGCGGCGGCCGCACCATCAACGGCACGTGCACCAGCTCGTCGTAGAGCGACGTCCCGTGCCACCAGTCGCCGTGGTCCTGGAACTCCTCGCCGTGGTCCGACCACAGCACCACCACCGAGTCGTCCAGCAACCCCCGCTCGCGCAGCCCGTCCAGCAGCCGCCCGACGTGCTCGTCCGTGAACCGGATCTCCTGACGGTACACGTCCAGGATCCGGTCGCGCTTCTCCTTGGGCGGGTCCGGATTGATCGCGTGCCCGTACACCTCGCCCGTGCCGTCGTGCGCGAAGTACGGGTCGTGCGGGTCCATGTACTGCACCCACAGGAAGAACGGCCGGTCGGGCTCCGCGGCCCGGTGCCGGTCCAGCCACGCCAACCCCTCGTCCGTCGTCCGCTTCGCGTCCTGGTAGTAGCGCTCGACGTCGTGCGCCCCCGTGAAATAGCGCTCGTGGAACAGCCGGAAGATCTGGTACAGCGCGAGCTTCGCAGTCGTGTCGTCGGCGCCCAGGAAGTAGCGCGGCGTCAGATAGCGGTACTCGTCGAACCCCTGCTGGAAGTTGAAGTCGGGCGCGAGATTGTAGTTCGTCACGACGCCCGCCGTGCGGTAGCCCTTGGCCGACAACAGCTCGGCAATCGTCCGCGCCCCGTCCGGCAGCGCGTCGTCCTTCGACACCGCCCCGTGCGCGGAGGGGAAGCGGCCGGTCAGGATCGAGGCCACCGACGGCTTCGTCCACGACGCGTTGGCGAACGCCTGCCGGAAGACGATCGACTCCTTGGCCAGCTGGTCGATGTTCGGCGTCTGCTTGCGCTTCGCCGCCTCGGGGTTGTACGCCCCGACCTCGTCCACCCGCATCGTGTCGATCATGATCAGCACGACGTTCGGCGATCCCGCCGGCGGGCGCGGCGCGTTCCGGTTGCCCCCCACCCCGCGCTCGCTCGCCAGCGCCATCCCCAGCAGCCCGGGCAGCAGCATCGCCGCGATCGGCACGAGCGGCCCCCACGTTCTTCGGAACCATGCCGCCCGCTTCGCCCGCAACGCTTTGCGTAGCCCGAGGTACCCGCCCACGAACAGCGCGCCGAAGACGACCAGCATCAGGAGCTGCAGTCCCAGCCCCCCCGCGCTCATCGGCGGCAGCCGCTCGTCGAACCAGTCCCTGAAGACCCGGAAGCGCACAATCACCAGCGCCAGCCCCGAGATCATTGCCATCGTCAGACCGGCCCACAGCCCCTCGGCCGTCGCCCGCAACCACCGCCGCTTTTCCGAGAAGAACCGTGCCAGGAGCCACAATCCCAACCCGGTTCCCGCTCCCGCGACCATCAGGAAGACGCCGTACAACCCGCCCGCGTACAAGAGAGAGCCCCACGGACGCGGCGGCGGGATGCGCAGGAGGATGTACGTCATCTCCAGCACGCCCACCACCATCCCGGCCAGCAGTCCCGCCGTCGCCCCCGTCCACACGTGCTTCACCGCCCCCAACAGCGCCCTCTCCGGTTCCTCTTCGTCCGTTCGTCCGCTCGTCCGCTCGTCCGCTCGCCCCCCCGCCCCCTCGTCCGCTCGCCCTTCCATCGCCTTCCCGGTGATCTCGACCTTGTACCCGATGCGCCGCGCGAGCCATACGACGCCGCCGGCCATCGAGATCGCCCGGCCGATGACGTACCCCAGGAACGACAGCAGCGCGGCCTCGGTCGTCGTCACCCCGGCCTTGGTCAGGAGGTAGATGAAGGCCGCCTCGCGCACGCCGAGGCCCGAAAGCGAGATCGGCAGGACCGTCGCGGTGATCACCAGCGGACCCACAAACAGCATCTCGGTGACCGAAACCGGCGCGCCGATGGCGTAGCCCGTGAAGATGAAGATGAAGATCGAGAAGATGTGGACGGGGAAGCCGAGCGCCACGGCGCGCAGCAGCTTGCCCCGCTGCGCCTCGTACGTGGTCACGGCCGCCGCCGCGGTCTCCACCTTCTTCCCCAGCTTCGTCCCCGGGCGGAAGAAGACGCCCAGCAGCCGCTGGATCAGCGACGGCTTGACCAAGAGGACGAGCGACAACGTGACGGGGATGAGGTACAGCACGGCCACCGCCGACAGCGTCGAGGTCGGCAGGATGTCGAAGCCCCACGGCAGCGTGGCCAGCACCAGCACCGACAGCACGAAGAAGCCGATCACCTTCTCGACCAGGATCACCGACACCGCCGGGGCGACCTTGCCCGAGTGCTTCGCGATGTCGTACATGCGGTAGCCGTCCAGGCCGATCGTCGAGGGCGTGAACGTGCCGATGAAGCGCCCGATCATGAACGCGCCCAGCAGGTGCTTCCAGGGGACGACCATCTGCTGCCCGTCGAGCAGCAGCTTCCAGCGTCCCAGCGTGCAGGCCATCGCGGCGAGCTGCGCCAGGACGGCGAGCGTCGTCCATCCCGGATCGATCGCCGCCAGGCGGTCCTTGAGCTGGTCCCACTCCGCCTGCTGGCCGATCTTGTAGAGGACGAACGCGACCAGGCCGAACGATACGAGCAGCTTGACCCCGAACCCGACGATCTTCTTCGCCGACTTCATCGCCGGGAGAGTTGCGGTACCGGCCTCCCGAGTCAAGTTCGGGGAGAGGTGAAGAGATCGGCTGGAGAGGTGGGGAGGAGTCGGGCGCCTCGCCACCTCTCCCGTCGGCCTCCCCACCTCTCCTCGTCCGGTCCGGAGAAGGCTGACGCGTCGTCACGAACCGCGGGATCAGCAGTTCAGGGCGAGACGCTCACCCACGCGTTCCAGTAGTGGTTCTCCCCCACCAGCACCCGGAACGACGTGCCGGAGCCGATCACCTCGACGTCGCAGGTCGCGAGCCCCGTCGCGTCCGTGAGCACAATGCCCGTCTCGCCGGCGCAGCGCAGGATCGCGCTGGGCACGAACTCCGTCCCGCCGTCGTCCGGACCTACGAGCCGCAGGGAGACGTTCGGCGCCGGACTCCCCGGCGCCCATCCGGTCGCGTTGGCCACCTGCACCTGCACGCCGCCTGGGATCGTGTCGCCCACGCGGCGCGTCCCCAGGTCGAAGCCCGCCGGCTCGACCACCACCATCTGCGGCGACAACGGCGGCGAGCTGCCACAGCCCGCCAACGGGCACGAGTTGAACACCGTCACGAGGTATTCGAGCGAGTCGCCCCCCGCGCTCACCCGCACCGTGCCCGGATCGGCCGAATCCGACGGATTGGGCATCCCGCTGGGACAGCGGAACATTGCGCGCGCCACCCCCGCCGCGTCGCTGGTTGTCGTCAGCGTGACGCTCGGCGGCAGCGAGATGTCCTCGGACATCACGCCGATCGTGTCGACGACCTGCCACTGCACCGTCGCGCCGGCGACCGGTACCCCGCCGCACCCCGTCACGCGGACGGCCATCGGCGCCCACGACCAGTTGCCGGTGATGGCGAACCCCCCGTTGCCCCACAGCGGCTCCACGGCGTCGGCGGTCGTGCACGCTCCGGAACCGTCGTCGCCCGCCGCGCCGTCGTCCCGCGGCCCCCCGTCCTCTCCGCCGGTCGCGTCGTCCCTGCCGGTCGCCTCGTCCGCCGCGGAGTCGAGGCCCTCGCCCGCGTCGACGTCGGCCGCCCCGTCGCGCCCGTCGGTCGTACCCCCGTCGTCCGTGGTCGACGACTCGCCCTCGGCGCAGCCGAGGGCCGCGAGCACGAGTCCCGCGAAGGTGCCCGCGCCGAGCCTCGACGCCGGCGTCACGCGGCGACGGCATCGAACCGTGGAATCTGTCGTGCGCACTCTCCGCCTCCCGGCCCGCCGCGCGGCGGCCCTCTTCATTTGGGCGGAATGCTACCACGCCTCGGCCGGAAGGCCGAGGCCGGGATGCGATGGAAGTCTTGGAGAGGCCGCTCGGCCTAGTCGCCGTAGCCTTCGCAGGAGAGGAGCTTGGAGTTGGTGACGTGCCAGGTGTCGTCGTCCAGGCAGAGGTCGACGCCGCCGACCACGCACGCGTCGCCGTCCTCATCCACCAGCTTCACGTCGTAGGTGTCGCAGGGGATGCTGTGCAGGAGGAACGTCCCGCCGTTCGGCGCGATGACGCTGTCGCCGAGCTGGTCGGGACCCCATTCGTTCTCCGACGTCGGGCTGAGGTACAGGTAGTGGATGCCCCAGTCCGAATCGTTGACGATCGTGACCGTCGAGGCCAGCTCGTCCTGCGCCGCCGCCGTCGCGCCGATCGCACCGATCGCCAGAATCAACGCCATTCCCAGCAATGCCTTCTTCATCGTTCCTGCCCTCCAGGTCCGGCTCCGCCCGCCCACCCCGAGCGGTCGCGGTCCGGTGAACCTCGATTCCGATCCCCGGCCTTCGTCCGGACTCGCCGGGGCCCCTTCGACGGCGCCCTTGCGACCGGCATTCACCCCGAGCCGGCCTTCCCGACTTCGCCGTCGGGGGCCGAACCTTACGCACGCTTCGGCCGGCGAAGCAATCCCCCCTTGACCTCGGGTTCCCCCACTGACTAGCGTGACCGGCGCTCGAACCGGGGGGCCCTGGAGGTGCGTGATGGCGAAGCAGCTCATGGCCGATCGGATCGCCCGGCTGGGCACGGAGAATGCCTTCAAGATCGGCGTGGACATCCGTCGCTGCGAGGAGCTGGGACTGAAGCCGGTCAAGCTGAACCTGGGCGAGCCCGACTTCAACTCCGCCGCCGCGATCAACGAGCGGGCGAAGAAGGAGATCGACGCCGGGAACTCGCACTACTGCGACCCCCAGGGCCTCCTCCCCTTCCGCCAGACGATCGCGAAACAGGTCTCCGAGACCCGCGGGTTCAAGGTCGACCCGGAGGAAGTCGTCGTCACGCCGGGCGCCAAGCCGCCCATCTTCTACACCATGATGACGTACGTGAACCCGGGAGACGAGGTCATCTACCCCAGCCCGGGGTTCCCCATCTACGAGTCGTGCATCACGTTCGCCCACGCCACGCCCGTGCCGCTGCACCTGGAGGAGGCGCGCGACTTCCGCTTCACGGCGGCCGACATCGAGAAGCTCATCACGCCCAAGACCAAGGTGATCATCGTCAACACCCCCTCCAACCCCACCGGCGGCGTGCTCACGAAGCAGGACCTGGAGGAGATCGCCGAGGTCATTCGCGCGAAGTGCGACGACGCGGTGCGCCTCTACTCCGACGAGGTCTACGAGTACATCGTCTTCGGCGGGCGCAAGCACTACTCCATCGCCTCGCTCCCGGGGATGCGCGAGCGCACGATCGTGGTCTCCGGCCACTCCAAGACCTACGCCATGACCGGCTGGCGGCTCGGCTACGCCGTCCTGCCCAACCTCGAGGAGGCGCAGATCTTCAAGACCCTCAACGTCAACATCGTCTCCTGCACGCCGCCGTTCATCCAGCTCGCCGGCAAGGAGGCGATCGAGAACCCGGCCGTCGCCAAGGTCGTGGCGGACATGGTGCGGCAGTTCGAGGAGCGGGCGAAGTGGGTCGTCGGCGCGCTCAACGGTCTTTCCGGCGTCAGCTGCGCCACCCCGGTCGGCGCCTTCTACGTCTTCCCCAACATCGGCGGCATGCTCGAGAAGCTCGGCGCCCTGGCCGCCTACGACTCGCTCCCGGCGGAGAAAAAGGCGAAGACCAGCCCCTCGACGATGTTCCAGCTTTTCGCCCTCTACAAGCACTCCGTCGCGACGATGGATCGCAACTCGTTCGGCAAGATCGGCACCGAAGGCCGCCACTTCCTCCGCCTCTCCACCGCGACCTCGATGGACCTGCTGCGCGAAGGCGTCAAGCGCATCGCCGCCGCCGGGTCCGACCGCAAGGGCTTCGCCGACTACTTCACCAAGGGCGAGCATCTGGGCTGGTAGGAGCTTGCGTTCCTCCCGATCCTCACTATGATCAATGACGGTCCCTGCGGGGGGCGCGGGTTGTCCGGATGTTGCCGTCGTGGATCATCGAGGAGATCAAGAAGCGCGAGCAGGACAAGCTGCGCCGCGACGAACGTCCGCACGTCGAGCTGCCGCTGGAGCCGCCACCGGCCTCGCAGCGCCCGAGCACCCCACCCCGTGACGATCCCGACCGCGACCGCCACGAGGACGGCGCCGGCATCCTGATCGACCTGTCGTGATTCGGCGGCACGGCCGGCCGCGGGTTGAAGCCCGCGGTTCGGTTCCACCCTTCGTCCGCTCGCCCCCCCTCGACCGCTCGTCCGCTCGCGCCCCTACAAGCTCCTCACGATCCGGAACCCGATCGAGGAGAGCACCATTCCGCGCGAATGGCCGAAGCGGGCCGCCGCCCGGCAGCCCTCCTCCGGAAGGTTCCACGCCCCGCCCTTGATCACCCGGTACTGCTCCCCGGCCGGCCAGCGCGAGTCGCACCAGTTGCGGATCGTTCCCGCCATGTCCCGCACTCCGTACGGCGACTCGTCGAGCGGGAAGCCTCCGACCGGCTCGGGCTGCGGCCGTCCGGGCCGGGTGTGCCGCATCTTCGCGAACGTCGGATCGAAACGATTGCCCCACGGATACAGCCGCCCGTCCGGGCCCCGCGCCGCCTTCTCCCACTCCAGCTCCGTCGGCAGCCGCCACGGCAGGCAGTCGCGTCCCGCCCGCCAGGCGCAGTACGCCAGGGCGTCGTCGAACGACACCCCGAACACGGGGTAGTCCGCGCGCCAGGGATCCCCGTCCTTGTCCCGCTCCGGGATCTCGAACTGGTCCCCCACGCACGGCCAGTAGTAGCCCGCCTCTCGCCCCGTCCGCGGCGTGCGCCGCCGCGCCTGGTCCAGGTCCGCCCGCGCCAGCTCGTTGATGAACGCCAGATACTCCCCGCAGGTGATGCTCGTCCGCCCGATCGCGAACCCGTCCAGGTGCACCCACGTCTTGGCCAGCGACTTCTCTGCCAGGGGATCGCCCCCCGCGATGAAGCCGCCCGGCGGCACGTACACGAAGTCCGCGCCGATGGCCTCGTCCGGCAGCAGCGGCACCGACAGCCGCGCGTGCTCCGCCCGCCGCAGGAACAACGGCACGCGCACCGCGCGGCTGCCCGGCCGCTCCGCAGTCACCAGGTACCCGCCCATGCGCAGGCCCAGCTCCCGCACCGGGCTCGTCCCGACCCAGCCCTCCGCCGCCGCCTGCAGGCGGTAGTCGGCATCGATGTACGGCCGCACCGTCACCCGCGCCCCGCCCGGGAGGGTGTCCAGCGACAGGCGTGCGGAGCCCTCGAGCAGCGCGGCGAGCCGCCCGTCGTGGTACTCCTCCACGAGCTGCCGGTAGAAGTAGGCCTCGTCCACCCGCCCCCGCCATTCGGCGTCCAGGAACTGCGTCCAGTACCAGTCCGCCAGCGCCCGGCGCGCGGCGGCGTGGTCCGGCTGCAGTTCCACCGCGTGGCGCAGGTGACCGAGCGCCGTGTTGAGCGTCTGGGCCGCTTCCTGCTCCAGTCGCGCGACGTCGTCGTCGATCAGCCACAGCGCCGCCTTGCGCGCCAGGGGCTCCTGCGGCCCGATCGCCTGTCGCAGCTCCGCCGCCGCCCGCCGCCGCCCCCCGATCGTCCCCTGCAGGCTCGCGTGCTCGTCCAGCAGCCGCTCCGCCAGCGTCGCGTGCTCCGCCGCCTCGCGCGAGCGCCGCTCGCGTTCCACCGCGCCCGTCACGAACGCCTCGACGGCCAGGTACAGGTCCCGCGCCGACGCGTACCGTTCCTCCTTGCGTCGCGCCAGCGCGCGCAGGCAGATCGTCTCCAAATCGGGAGTCAGCGGCTCGCCGTCCGCCGAGGAGTCCAGGACCGGATCGGGCCCCGCGACCACCCAGGCGATCGTCTCCATCGGCGTCACGCCCTGGAACGGCGCACGTCCCGTGAGCATCTCGAACAGCGTCGCGCCCAGCGCGTACACGTCCGAGCGCGCGTCGAGCTGATCGTGGCGGCCCATCGCCTGCTCCGGCGACATGTACTCCGGCGTCCCCAGCACCGCCCCCACCGACGTCCCGCCCGCGATGCTCCCCGGCCGCCCGTGGAAACTCGCCCGCTCGTCCGGCCCGTCCTGCGGTCCCCGCTCCGCCACCGGCTCGCCCATCACCTTGGCGATCCCCCAGTCCATGACGAACACCTCGCCGAAGGGCCCGACCATCACGTTTGCCGGCTTGAGGTCGCGGTGCAGGATGCCGTTGACGTGGGCGAAGTGGACCGCCATGCACACCTGCTGGAACACGCCCAGGAGCCGCAGGCGCGAGTGCTCGCGTCGCGCCTCCGGATCGCCGGCCTTCACGCGCGCGATGATCGTCGAGAGCGCCTGCCCGCGGACGCGTTTCATCGCGAACGCCGCCGACCCGTCCGGCAGGTAGCCCAGCGCGTGGACCGGAACGATGTTGGGGTGCTCCAGCCGGCCCGTGATCCGCGCCTCCGCCAGGAACCGCGCCTTGATCTCCGCGTCGTTCGCCAGCTCGGCGTGCATCACCTTGACCGCGATCGTCCGCCCGATAGCCGGGTCGTGCGCCAGCAGGATCCGCCCCATCCCGCCTTCGGCGAGCTGCCCCTGGACCTGGACGTCGATCCGCGGCCCCGCCGCGCCCAGCTCCGCGTCCAGGGGCCCCGCCGTGCTCGCGATCAGTGAAGGACTCGTGGTCGGCGAGTGCACCATCGTGCGCCCGTCGTCCGCCTCGTCCCGTTGGCTCCGGCCTTGCGCCATCCCTTCACCGAGCGGGCGGTTCTGTCACGGCGAAGCCGCCGTGGCACATGCTGACACGGGCTCTTGCGACCCGCCCGGCCCGCGAACTCACCGGCAAGCATAGCGATCCGGGCCCTCGTTGCAAGGGGCCCCCGCCGGCACGCGGCGTGCAAACACGACGCCGTCGGCGTACACTCTCCGTCGCGGACCGCCCGAGGGATCCGCGCGGGCGGGAGGGAACGAAGATGAGGCGAATGCGTTGGGTTCTTCTGCTGAGTGCCGTGACGGTCGGACTTGCCGCCGGCGCGCTCGGCTCCTGCGCCATCGATGACGAGATCACCTGGATCAACGGCGAGCAGTGCTCCGGGGGCTGCGAGCGCGCCGGAGCGGAGAGCTTCTCCTGCGACGTCGACGACTCCTGCACCCCCACCGCGACCTGCACCGACTGGGACTGCGTCGATGATGACGCCCCGCCGCCCGGAGACGCCGGCACCGACACGACGCGCGAGGTGCCCGAGGCCGCGCCCGACGCCGGTACCGACGGCGGCGGCGACTCCGATCCGTACTCCGACGTTGCCGATCCGAGCGGCGACGCGGACGCCGAGACCGACGAGGGTACCGGTTTCGGCTGCGTCCCCGGCGGCGGTGGCGACAGCCGCGAGACGGCCGTCGACCTGACCCTCGGCGCCACCCTCGCCGACCTCACCGCTTGCCCGGCCCCCTCGCGCTGGTTCCGCTTCACCGTCGCCGCGGGCGTGCGCTTCGAGGTCGACCTCGTGCCGGCGCCCGAGCGGCAGGTCGAATTCCTGCTCTACGCCGCGGACGGCTCGCCGGTCGCCGGCGCCGACATGGCCGCGGACGGCGACTACAACGCCGCCGCCGAGTCGGCCGGCGTGTTCCTGCTCCGCGTGCGCGCGATCGGCGACGGCCCCGTGGGATACTCGCTCGCCGTGCGCGAGCTGCCGTAGTTCGATGCCGCCGCCGGCGACGGCACGGAGGTGGACGATGCGCAAGTTCCGATGGCTGGTTCTGGGCGGCGCTCTCGCGGGCGTGACCTCGGCCTGGGTCGTCGTCTCCTGCGCCATCGACGACGAGATCACATGGATCACCGGCGAGCAGTGCAGCGGCACCTGCCGCTCCGCCGACCCCGGCAGCCTGGCCTGCGACACCGACTCGACCTGCACCCGCACGGCCGGCTGCGAGGACTGGGACTGCAACGAGCTGCCGCCCGGCGAGGACGGAGCGGACGGCGACGCCGACGCCTGGAGCGGCGGCGACGGCGCGCTCGACGACGACGTCGGCGGCAATCCGGCCGATGCCGGCGAAGGCGACGTCCCGATCGCCGCCGGCGGCTGCACCCCGATTGGCGGTGGCCTCACCCGCGAGGCCGCGGCGCCGATCACCCTCGGCGTCGCCGTCCCGGGGCTGTGGAGCTGCCCGGCGACATCCCAGTGGTTCCGTTTCGACGCTGCCTCCGGCACCGGCTTCGTCATCGACCTCGCGCCCGTCGAAGGCGGCGAGCTGACCTTCCTCCTCTACGCCGGCGACGACCCCACCCCGGTCGCCTCCGCCGACCTGACCGATCCCGGCAGTTTCGCCGCCCGCGCCGGCGCCACCACCACCTACTACCTTCGCGTCCGCTCCATCGGCATCGACGACGTCGCCTGGTCCCTCACCGTCTCCACCGCCTCCCCCTGACCCGCCTGCGCGCCTTCGGGGCTTCGGCGGGCAGGCCCGCCTCCCGTGCTTCTTTCCTGCACCTCCGGACCAACAACTCGGCCCGATCAACCGACCAACAACCAACAACTTCTTGTCCTTGACTTCCCCCCCCCCCGATGCTTAACTCCCGCCCCTCGGATGCCTACCCGGCGCCCATCCACCCGGAGGAGCGTCGGTTCTTGGAGGTGATCTCGTGAAAAGGACATTTCAACCGCACCGGACGCGGCGCCAGAGGACGCACGGTTTTCGCCAGCGCATGGCGACGCGGCAGGGGCGCGAGGTGATCAACCGCCGGCGCCGCAAGGGTCGCCGACGCCTCGCTCCGGCCGACTATCGGAAGTAGCCGCGTGGCCGCCGTCGCCTCCGGCGCTTTCGGCTTCCCGAAGGCCCGCCGGCTTCGTCGCAGGCGCGAGTTTCTCGCCGTCCAGGGTGCGCGCTCGCGCGTCGCCGCGGGCCCGGCCCGCGAGCCCGGCCCGCGTACCGGCCTGCGCCGCCGCTCCGGCCGCTTTGTCCTCTTCCTCCGGCCGCGGCCGAACGGCGGGCCCGCGCGGATCGGAATCACGACCTCCACCAAGGTCGGCAACGCCGTGCACCGCAACCGCATCCGCCGGCTCATCCGCGAGGTCTGGCGGACCCATACCGCGCTTTTCCCCGATGGCCACGACCTCGTCGTCCTGGTCGCCTCGGGCGAGGGCGAATGGACGCTCTCCCGCGTCCTGCAGGAGCTGACCGGATGGAATCGGCCCCGGCCACAGACGTGCACGCCGAAGCAGGCGTAGCGCGCCCGGCCACGCTGGCCCTGCACCCGCGGGCCGAAGCCCGCCGTTCGGATGGGGAAGCACCGACTCACGACTGTCGACTGTCGACTGTCGACTCACGACTCCCAGCTCCCAGCCCACAGCCCACAGCCTCCTGGTGGCCCTGGCCCAGCCCCCTCGCCCTCCTCCCCCTGCTCCTCATCCGGCTCTACCAGATCCTCCTCTCCCCCTTGCTCGGCCCGACGTGCCGCTTCGAGCCTTCCTGCTCGCGCTACGCCTACGCGTGCCTGCGCCGCCTGGGCTTCGTGCGCGGCACGTATCTCGCCGTGCGCCGCATCCTCCGTTGCCACCCGTTCCACCCCGGCGGGTACGATCCGCCGCCCTCCCGCTGGCCCGACGTCGGCGGCAGCGACGAAGGCAGGTAGCTGGTGTCCAACAACGTCCGCCTCATCATCGCCATCGCCCTCGCGCTCGGCGTCGTCCTCGCCTATGGCCTGCTCTCCGAACGTTTCAACGGCGCGAAGTCGTCGTCGCCCTCCGCCGCCGCCGCCCCGGCCGACGGGGGTGCGAGTGCCGCGACACCCGTGACCGCCGCCTCTGCGGTGCCCGCCCCCGCGACCGCTCCGCCGCTGGACCGCTCGCCCGCTCCGCTTCCCCCCGGTGCCCCGGCGCCCGAGGCCGCGCCTCCCCCTCCGCCGGACGAGCAGCTCGAGAAGCTGGAGAACTCCGCGGTCGCCATGGAGGTTTCCTCGCGCCGTGGCGCCATCGTGTCCTGGAAGCTCAAGGACGAGCGCTTCGCCCAGGACATCGATGGGCAGCACGTGCCGATGGACATGGCCTCGGTCGCCGACGGCGTCCTGGGTGTCTACTGCTACGACAGCGCCGACGTGCAGCACAATTACGCCGATATCTGCCCGGACGCCTATACGCTGCGCCGCGAGCAGGACGCGATCGTTCTGGAGAGCGTGCCGCGTCCCGGCGCTCGGGTGCAGGTCCGCCAGCTCGTGAAGCTCGGCGCCCCCGACAACCCGTATGTCGTCCGACGCGCGCTCACCCTCTCCCCCGCCGAGCCCGGCCAGGTCGTCGCGAACCTCGTGGTCTGGGTGCCGATCGCGCAGCCGGCGCCGCGCGGCCCCTCCTCCGGCGGCTTCTTCTCGCCCGCCACCAATCAGCAGTACGGCCTCTGCCGCTGGGGCGGCGGCGTGAGCCGCACCACGCGCGGCGGCATCGATGCCCGCTCCCAGTACCTCGGGAAGCTGGATTGGATCGGTGTCGAGGACACCTACTTCATCGCCGCGTTCGGCTTCGAGAAGCGCGATCCGGAGCACGCCAATACGAAGGACACGTGCGTGCTCGACATCATCAACGCCGAGGTGCACAAGCCGTTGCGCGCCTCTCTGCGTCTCGCGCCGATGACGGTGGCGGGCGAGCGGAACTTCTGGTTCGTCGGGCACATCGGCCCCAAGACGCTCGACCTGGTGCGCAATGTCCCCGCCCTGGAGGGAGTGGACGACTCGATCAACTACGGTTGGTTCGGCTTCATCGCCGTCCCCATGCTCCGCGTCATGCAGTTCTTCCACTCGCTCGTCCCCGTCTGGGGTCTGGCGATCATCCTGCTCACCGTGATGGTCAAGCTGCTCATGCTCCCGCTGACCCACTGGTCGACGGTCTCGATGCGCCGCATGTCGGCCTTGAAGCCGTTGATGGACGAGATCAACGAGAAGTACAAGGACGACAAGCAGCGCAAGAACCAGGCGGTCATGGAGCTGTACAAGACGCACAAGGTCAACCCCTTGGGCGGCTGCTTCCCCATCCTCGTCCAGATGCCGATCTGGATCGCCCTGTACCGCATGCTCGGCGCCAGTGCCGAGCTGTACCACGTCCCCTTCCTCTACCTGCCCGACCTGACGGCCAAGGACCCCTACTTCGTGCTGCCGCTCATCCTCGGCGCCTCGATGTTCGTCCAGCAGAAGATCACGCCGACCACGGTCGATTCGACGCAGGCCAAGGTCATGCAGTACGGCATGCCGATCATGTTCACCGTCTTCATGCTCTTCCTGCCGTCCGGCCTCAACCTATACATCTTCGTCAACACCGTGCTCTCCATCGTGCAGCAGCAGGTCACCAACCGCCTCGTCCCCATGCCCGTGCTGGCCGCCGCCAAGGGCGCGCCGGCCGCGGCGCGGGCCTCCAACCCCGGCGGCGCCGCGAACGGCAGGGACGAAGGGCGTTCGAGGAGGAAGCGATGAGCGGACCCGACGACGACAACTGGGGCGACGTCCTGGACGAAGGCGAGGGTGGGGCGGCGGAGCCCGGCAACGCGGCGGATGCGGCGCCGGAGCCTGCCGAGCCGGCGGACGCGACGCCGGCTTCCTCCCCTGCCGGCGACGGGCAGGGGACGGCCGAGGAGGCGATGCGGGTGGCCGAGGACGCGTGCCGCGAGATCATGCGCTGCTCCGGCTTCGACGTGCGCGTGCTCGCCGTCACCGGCGATCCCGTGCGGGTCGAGATCCAGGGCCCCGACGCCGGCCGCATCATCGGCCGTCGCGGCGTCACCCTCCAGGCCCTGCAGTACCTCGTCGCCCGCATCGTCGGCCAGCGCGTCTCGCGCCACATCCGCGTCAAGGTCGACGTCGAAGGCTACCGCGTGCGCCGCGAGAACGTCCTGCGCGGCCTCGCCCAGCGCGCCGCCGACCGCGTCGTCCGCGACGGCCGCGCGATCGAGCTGGATCCGATGAGCCCCGAGGAGCGTCGCGTCGTGCACATCACCCTGGCCGACGACGGCGACGTGCGGACCGAGTCGATCGGCGAGGGCGACGATCGGCGCGTGCGCATCATCCCGGTCGACGACGAGGAGCCCGGCGGCGGGCCGACGCCGGAGGCCGGGGCCGAGCCCGATGCCGGCGCGTGAAGCCGACCCGCTCGACGGCGCTGCCCTGCTCAAGCTGACCTTCGTCCTGCAGGGCAAGCAGGAGGATCCCGGCTTTCGCTACGTCTACCGCGGAGTCCTCAAGGACCTCGGCCTGGACGACGACGCCGTCGAACGCCACATCGCCGCCCACCGCGACCGCCTGCGCGCCATCCTCGTCACCCGCGGCGTCGTCTCGGCCTGACCCGGGGACCACCGCCGCGCGTCGTCACCGCCGCGCCCGCGCCGGAACGCACAAGCCGTTGAACGCCCGCCCCTCGAGTGCCATGCTCCCGGACGCGGAGGTCGGGGATGTCTGCGGCACGTCGGAATTGCGGTCGGTTCGCGAGGCTGGTCCTGGCCTCGTCCGCGGCCCTCGCGACGCCGGCCGCCTGCTCGCTCGACTGGACGGCGCCGCACGCCGCCGACGCCGACGGCAGCGACACGTTCGAGACCGGCGACGTTCCGCTCGACGACGCACGGCCCGATGCCGACGCGGATGCCGAGAGCGACGCGGAGGGGGACGCCGGCGACGCGGATGGGGACGGGGATGCTGCCGCCGCGGACGCGGACGCGGAGGCCGACGCCGCGGACGCGGACGGCGACGCCGCGGATGCGGACGCGACGGACGGCGGCTGCACCGGGCCCGCCGACTGCCCGGACGACGGGAACCCGTGCGACGGCGTCGAGTTCTGCGACCCGGCGTCGAGCGCCTGCGCGGGCCGCGACGCGCCGCCCGAAGGCACGCCGTGCGGCTCGGGCTACGCCTGCGCGGGAGGGCTGTGCATCCCGGTGACGTGCGGCGACGACGTGCGGCAGGACCCCGAGGAGTGCGACGACGGTCGCAACGGCGATCCGGACGACGGGTGCCGCGACGACTGCACGTTCTCCTGCCACGGCGACCCCGACTGCGCCGATCGCTTCGTGTGCAACGGCGCCGAGACCTGCGGCAGCGAGCACCGTTGCGTCGCCGGGACTCCGGCGCCGGCCGGCACGTCCTGCCACAACGACCGGTGGTGCGACGGCCCCGACCACTGCGACGGCTCCGGCGGATGCCGGGCGGACGGGACGCCGGAGTGCGTGGATGGCCAGGAGTGCACCGACGACCTCTGCGACGACTCGACCGACACCTGCTCGAATCCGCCGTTGGCCGACGGGACGGCGTGCGGCGGCGGGCGCTGCTGCGGCGGCGGCTGCCGCGGCGGCGCCACCTGCTGCTCCGACGTCGACTGCCCGATGGCCTGCCAGGGGACCGCCGCGTCGTGCGCGGACATCGGCGCCGACCACGCGCATTGCGCCGCCCAGGCCGGGTGCACGGTCGAGGTGCTGGGAGAGTGTGCGGAGACCGGCGGGCGGACGTGCAATTTCACCGATGGCTCCGACTGCACCGCGTGCGGCTGCGACTGGGACTCCGGCAGCCTGGTCTGCTCCGGCAGCGGCGGGCCCATGGCCTGTCCGTCGGCCTGGGACCAGCCGAGTTGCGAGCGCTGCGGCTGCCTGTGGAGCACGACCCTCGGCGGTTGTCTGGGCACCGCCACATCCTGCCCGTCGCTCGACACTGATCCGGCCTGCACCGCGCAATGGGGTTGCCGGTGGGATCACCGGACCTGCGACGGCTCGTACCGTTGCGGTTGAATCCCTTGCCCCGCCCGCCCTACTCCCCGAACCGCGCCAGCAAGGCGAAGATCAGCTGCACCGGCACGGTCGCCCGCATGACCACCAACTCCCCCGGCACCTCGAAGCGGACCGACGACAGCAGCTCCTCGGTCGCCGGCCCCGCCAGCACGCGCTCCCGCGGGTCGGTCGCCGTCGCCAACCCCGACCGCACGCCCTGCGCCACCACCGCCCAGGTCGACTCGAAGCACGCCCCGCTCGCCGCCGCGGCCTCTTCCGTCCCGTGACGCACGACCAGGGAGAGGTCCAGCCCCTGCCGCCAGCCGAGCCCCAATCCGAAGCCGATCATGTGCGGCCACGACTCCACGAAACACGCCAGCGCTGGCGGCGTCGTCTCCGCCTCCGGTCCGCCCGCCACGAAGTCCGGCCCCGGCGTCGCCACGATCCGGATCGCCGCCGGCCCCAGCGGCCCCGTCGCCGCGACGAATTCGGGATCGTCTGCGGGTGCGTTCCCCGCCTCCGCCGCCGCCTCCACCTCCGCTCGCGAGCCCATCAGCCACCACCCGGGCGCCGCCTCCACCATCGCCACCGGCTCGGAATCTTCCGACTCGCCGACGTACCCGGGATGCCCCCCGACGTCCCCCTCCTCCAGTCGTGCCTCCCCGCTCGTCGCTTCCAGCAGGCACGATTCCACCGCCGACGACTCCGCCGTCGTCTGCACCGACAGAACCAGCTCCTCGACGTCCGTGCCGCGCCCGAAGCGCGCCGTCGCAAAGATCGACTGCACCTTCGGCAGCAGTTCCACCACGCACCGCAGCTCAGGTTCCGCCTCCCCCTCCAGCCCCGCGCGGATCATCGGCCAGATCGGCGTCTCCAGCACCGCCGGCACGTCCACGTCAACCAGCATCCGCGCGAAGATCTGTCGCCGCTCCGGCTCCGGCGGCGGCGCGCTCGGCGCCGAGCCCCGGCCCTGCGTCCCCGACCGCAGCACCCCCGCCGCCTCCAACGCCGGCACCAGCCCGCCGGGCGCCGCGCTCTCCGACCCGCCGGCCGCGGAGCTCTCCTCCGCGGTCCCGTGCCCCGCCGCCGCACCTCCCGCCTGCGGCTCCTGCGCCGCCCCCTCGTCCGGCTTCGCGCAGGCCGCCGCCAGGCAGAACGCACCTGCCGCCGCCCACGCCGCCGCGAAGACCGTCCACCGTTGCCCTGCCGCCCCGTAGCGCATCGGCTGCTCCTTCCCTCGACCCGGCCAACCTATCACCCGCCCCGCACACCGTCCACCCGCGGGTCCGTGATGGTGATACCATCCCGCCCCGGCCGTTCGATGGGAGGAAACCGAACATGCCAGTCGCCGTCCGCTGCCCGTCCTGCAATGCGCCGATGCCCGAAGCCCCGGACGCCGAGGGCGTCAAGTGCGCGTACTGCGGCACGCTGGTCCAGGCCACGCGGTTCATGCCCGCGCCGGACCTCGCCCCGCCGCCCGTCATCGCTCCGCCACCGGAGAACCCGTTCGGTACGGTCGCGGGAGCCGAGCCGTGGCGCTCGGCAGGCTCCCCGCCCGCGGTACGCAAGAGCGCCGTCGCCCGGTTCCTCGTCGTCTTCTTCGTGATGGACGCGCTCGTCGGCGCCGGCGTCGCCGTCTTCTTCCTCACCCGCAGCGGCTCCGGGACCTACAGCTCCTCGGCAGCCACGTCGAACGGGACATCGGAGGTCCCCGCCGGCCCCCTCGTCCTCCCCGCCGCGACGCTCGAGCCCGGCAAGCCGCTGGACATCGACGTTCCCGATCACGACGACGCGCCCACATCGATCGACCTGAAGCTCGTCGTGGCCGCCGCCGCACCCTGGGAGGCGTGGATGACGTCCGAGAACGTGTCCCGCTCCTGCACCGTCACGCTTCTCGGGGCCGGCGACGCCGTGCTCGCCGGACCGCTCCAGGGCTCGCATCAGGTCTGGACCTGGCTCGACCTCCCGGCCGGTCCCGCGAAGCTCCACGTCGAGTGCGAAGGCTCGAACATCGAGCAGCACCTCCGCGTCCAGGCCGGACCGCTCGCGCGATGGGACGGCCGGAACCCCCTGCACGTCGCCGTCGCCGACGGGACGCCGGCGGTGGGCGTCGTCGTGCCGATCGATCGCGCGGGCTTCTGGGACCTCTCCTACGACGGGTCCGGCATGGGTGAATACCGGCTCCTCGGCGCCGGCGGCGCCGTTCTCGGCTCCGGAAGCACTTCCTCCTCCTCCGTGGCCGAACACCGCCTCGCCGCGGGCGATCTCGTGGCGCGCTTCGAAGGCTCCGGAAGCGGCTCCGGCGCCGGCCAGCTCACCCTCGTTCGTGCCGGCCCCGAGCCCCTCGCGCTCGGCGAGACCGTCGTGCACAGCCCCACCGGCCAGGCGCCCAACGCCCACTACTCTCTCCACCTCGAGGCGTCGCTCCGGCTCGCCGTGACCGTTGTCACCGGCGGCGGCGCGGACGTCTGGGTCCGCGACGCGGGCGGAGTCGAGGTCGCGAGCACCCGCGGCGCCCCCGGCGATACCGCCCCGACCGCGGTCGCCGCCCACGACCTTCCCGCCGGCGACTACGAGATCGCCATCCTGTCCAACGACGGAACCGAGTTCCGGGTCTGGGCGCACGAGGCCGGCGAGCTGCGCGTGCTGTCGACCGAGGAACGTGCCGAGTTCAAGCCGCTGCGCGGGTGCTCGTGCCGCGCCGACGTCGACGGGCAGCCGGGCGACGACCTGCTCCAACTCTCGGCGATGGTCACGGGGTCCACCTTCGAGATGATGTCGCAGACGCGGGCCTTCGAGCTCGCCTGGTCGCTCGACGCCGGCGCCGTCGGGGCCCTCGAGCTGGCCGGCGACGACGTCGCGCCCCCGGCCCGCGTCGAGGGCAACGCCGTCGGGGTCGCCCTCGCCTGCACGGCCGACGCGGTCGTCGTCGCGTCGATCGACCGCGTCACCGCCTGGTCGGTCGCCACCCGCCGCGTGCTGTGGAGCACCTCGTTCGCCGGCGCCTACCCGCTCGGCCCCGGCGGCGACGGCGGCGAGTTGGGCATCAACTGCGGCCGGCTCGCCGTCCGTGCCGGCATCGCCTCCGTCCCGCTCATCGGCGGCGGCAAGGCCAACGTCCGCCTCTCCGACGGCATGATCCAACCCTAGGCTGTACGGACGACTCGCGGATTCTACCGCCACTGCGACGCGTGGCGGTCGGCGAACTGCTCGAAGGTGATCGGCTCGCGGCCGAGCACGGACCGGACGTCCGGCGACACTGTCGCCGCGTCGCCGGCGCGCATTCCCCGCATCAGGCGCAGGAAGAAATCCACCGACGCCGCCGGCCAGCCGGACTTGAGCATCCCCTTCCGCGCGTCGTCCTCGCCGATCGGCACGTACGCGATCGTGCGTCCCGAGGTCCGCGAGAGGATCGAGGCCGCTTCCGCGTGGTCGAGCGCGCGCGGACCCGTGAGCGCGTACGCCCTGCCCACGTGCCGGTCCTCGAGGATCGCCCGCGCCCCGACCTGGCCCACGTCGCGCGTGTCGATGTAGCTCACCTTGGCGTCGCCCACCGGAAGGTAGATGCCCCCGGCCGCCTTGATCGAGTCGAGCAGGAAGCCGTCGCTGAAGTTCTGCATGAACCAGTTCGGCCGCAGGAAGGTCCAGGGCACGCCGGAGGCCGCGAGATGCTTCTCCACCTTGCGTACGCCGAGGTCCTCGTCCCGGTCGGCGCCCAGGATCGACAGCAGCGCTACCCGCTCCAGCTCTGCCGTCCTCGCCCGCTCGAACAGCGGGACCAGCGTCGCCTCCGGTCGCGGATCCCCGGGCCGCGCCATCAGGAACAGGTGCGTCACGCCCCGCACCGCGTCGTCCCACGTCCCCGGCCGGTCCAGATCCAGTTCCACCGGCTGGACGCCGTTCGGACCGCGGTAGTCGGCGGGCCGCCGCGTCGCCGCCAGCACCGTCGCCCCGAGGCTCGACAACTCGTGCACCGCCTCCCGCCCCACCTTCCCCGTCGCCCCGACCACCAGAACTCTCGACATGGCTTCCTCCCGGCGCCGCAGACCACAACCCCCCGCGGTCCGCGGACCCCGGGAACATGCGCACGCTGTTCCGCCGGTCAACCCCCGCAGCTCCGGACCAACAACTCGCTCCGCACGACCACCTCCCCGCCACTGTTCGCAGCACACTCGTCATGCTATGCCCTTCGCCTCGGGGAGGCGCGGTCAGCGCACATTCCAATGGATTCCACGACTCCCATTCTCCTGTGGTATGGCCACGCCCCCGCCGGGACCCCCCAGCGCCCCGTCCTCGGCCTTGCCCTCGTCCGCCGCGCCGTCCTCTCCGCCCAGGACGCCGGGTTCCGCCGCATCGTCGTCGCCGTGCGCGAGACCGATCTGCCGGTCGTCCGGGCCGGCCTCCACGGCGATCCCCGGATCGACGCCGACCTCACCGTGCTCGAGGCGCCCGCGGACGCGTCCGGCGCCGTCGAGCACCTCCTCCCCGGCGGCACGGGCGAGTTGGTGGTCGCTCTCGGCGATCGCGTCTGGGCCCCCGGCGCCCTCGACCCCCTGCTCGTCCCCCTCCCTCCCGGGCTCGCCGCAAGGCTCCTGCGCGCCGACCCCGGCGCGGGCCGCGGCGACGAGCCCTCCGGCCTGGCGCGCGTGCGGGCCGGTCGCCTCGCCGGGCTCCCCCTCCGCCGCGACCTCGACCCCGATGATGCCGTCGCCGCCCTCGGCGGCCCGGAGCACGTGGAGCTCGCGGACGTCGTGTCGTCGTGGCTTCCCGTGCGCCGGCCGGACGACGTCCTTCCCGCCGAGACCTTCCTGATGGAGTCGCCCGCGTTGCCGCCCCGGGGCGTTCTCGCGTCTCACGCCGTCCACCCGCTCGTCGCGCCGCTCTCGCGACGGCTGGCCCGCCGCCGCGCCCCTCCCGGTGCCTTCCTCCTCCTCGCCCTCGCGCTTGGAGTCGGCTCCGGACCGCTCGCCTGGGGCGGAACGCGGCCGGGGTACGTCGCGGCCGCGGCCTGCCTTGCCGTCGCGTGTCTGCTTCGCGCCCTGGCCGGCGAGCTGGCGCGTCTGGGTCACCTCGCCGCGCCGCGCTTCGCCCGGCTCCACGCCCTGGTCGCCGATGCGCTGGCCCTCTCGTTCTTCGCCGGCCTGTTTCACGGCCTGGACCGCGGGGCCGGCCGGGTTCCGTGGGGCACGATCGGCCTGGGCGTCCTGGGCGCCTGCGGCGTGGCGACGCTGGTCCGCCATCTGCGCCTGGGGACCCGCCGCTGCGGAGGGACTTCCTCAGGGCAGGCTTGACGGCTCCGCCGCACTGCTCGAATGCAGCCGCCAGGCCGAGCGCGGCGCGCGCCCGCGGAGCGAGTAGTCCCGCCGCTCGACCGCCGCCCAGGCGCCGCCCCGCTCCGGTCCGGTCCAGGTCCGCGCCGCCAGCACGATCGCCGAGCCTCCCGGACGGACAAGTCGCCCGGCCAACGCCAGCCATTCCTCGGGCGAGCGGAAGGCGCGCGCGATCGCGGTGTCGGCCGGCGGCTCCCGCCCGGCCGCGATCTCGTCGGCCAGGTGCTCGCCGCGCACGGCCAGCACCCGCACGGGCAGCCCGAGCGTCGCCGCCGCGACCCGCAGCAACGCCGCCCGCGCCGCAGAGGGCTCGACCAGCGTCACCCGCCGTTCCCGTCCCAGCACGGCCAGCGGAATGCCCGGAAAACCGGCCCCGGAGCCGACATCGAAGAGCGTCCCGTCGCGGGGCACGACGTCGTCCACGAGCCACGTGTCCACCAGCGCCTCGATCGCCAGCTCGAGCGGCTCCGCCGGCCCCGCGAGGCGCCGCCGCGCACGCCAGCGCACGAGCAGTGCCAGGTAGTCCACCAGCGGCGGAGGCGGCGAGTCCGCCGGCAGCTCGTGCGCGGCGAGCGCCGACGCCAGCGCCTCGCGCGCCGCGGCCCTCTCCGCCCCCGACGGCTGCGCGGCCCCGGTGCCGCCCGCTCCTTCGTGCTCTCTTGTTTCCGCCGCCCGTCCCGATAAGATCCGCGCCATGGGGCCCGGGACCGACGATACCACCGCGGCGCGTCCTGGTTCCACCCTGCGGCTCCGGGCCGGCCTGGTCGTCACGCTCGTCCTGCCCTCTCTCGTCGCCACGGCGGCCGTGACCGCGCTCCTCTTCCATGTGGCCGAGGCCGACCCCGGCGGGGCGAGTCCCCGTGCGGCGCAGGCCGAGCGCGACGCGCTGCGCGTCCTGGCCGGCGCCCTGTCCCGGCTCCCGCCCGGGCGGCGCGTGGAAGCCGTAGCGGTCCTTTCCCGCGGCTTCGCCGGTCGCCTCGTGCTCGTCGGACCCGGCCGGCCGCCGTCGCCGGTCGAGGGGTTCTCCCGTCCCGTCACGCCGCCCTGGCGCGTACCGGCCGAAGGGCTGGCCGAGGCGCGCGGCGGCGGGGCCGACTCCGTCCTGGTCGCCGGTGCGCCGTTCGCCGGCCCGGACGACGGCGCCGGCGTCGTCTCGATCGTCGTGCCCGCGCCGGCCGACCGGGCCTCCCGCCTTCCCTGGTTCGCTTTGGCCTTCGGCATCATCGTCATCGGCCTGAGCCTGCTTCCCGTGCTCGTCGTCGCGCAGCGCTTCGCCGCCGATCTGCGCCGGCTGGAACGCGGCCTCGCCGGCCTGTTCGCCGCCGACGAGACGGCCGGCGCGCCGGCGGAGCCCACACCCCGGCTGCCGCAGGCCGGCGACGAGCTGGGACTTTTCGCGTGGATCTACGAATCCGTTCGCGGTCGCCTCGACGCCGATCTCCGCCGCTACCGCAAGGCCCGCGCCCACCTCGCCCGCGCCGATCAGGACAAGATCGACTTCCTCGCGGTCATGAGCCACGAGCTGCGCACGCCGCTGAACACCATCATCGGCTTCTCCGAGGTGCTCCTCGAGGGGCTCGAGGGGCCGCTCGCCCCGGGGCAGCGCGAGGACCTGCGTATCATCCGCGAGAGCGGCGACCACCTGCTCAACCTCGTCAACGACATCCTGGACCTGTCCGCCCTGCACGCCGGACAGATCCGCATCGAGCCGGCGGAGACCGACGCGGTGGAGGTGGCGCGCGCCGTGATGGACGAGGCCGAGGGCCAGCTCCGGGACAAGCCGGTGCGTCTGGTCATGCAGTTCGAGCACGAACAGCTCCACCTCCGCGCCGACGCGCGCCTCCTGCGCCGCGTCCTCCAGAACCTCGTCGGCAACGCCCTCAAGTTCACCCAGCACGGAGAGGTCCGGCTCGAGCTGCACCGCGAGGGCGATCAGGCCGTGCTCTCCGTCTCCGACACCGGCCCCGGGATCGCCGCGGACGCGCTCGCCGCCGTCTTCGAGGAGTACCGCCAGACCGGCGATACGCGCACCAGGCGCGAGGGCACCGGGCTGGGTCTGGCGATCGTGCGCCGGCTCGCGCAGATGCACGGGGGGGACGTCACCGCCCGCAGCACCCTCGGCGAAGGCTCGACCTTCATCGTGCGGCTGCCGCTCGCCGGTCCTCCGGCCGGAGACCGCGATGGCTGAGCGGCGAATGCGCGGCCGCCCCGAGCCGCCACGGCTCGTTCGTCCCGGACGCGTCGCCGGAGCGCTGTGGCTCGCCGCCTTCGCCGTCGGCGCCGGCAGCGCCGGCGCCATCGTGTTCGCCGCCGAGCTCTTCGGTCGCGGCACGTACCTCGCCCGTGTCGCGGAGCTCGCCGCCCTTCTCGGCCTGGCCGGCGGCCTCGTGGCCGCCTTCGTCGTGCTCCGCGTGGATCTGTGGCCGGTCGTCCGGCGCCTCTCCGACGCGCATTTGCGAGGCGACGCCGCCCATGCCGCGCAGGTCGGAACCCTCGCCGGCCGGCTGGCCGCCTACCCTCGCCGCTACGGCCGCATCCTGGCCATCGTCCTGCTTGCCGTCTGCCCCGCCGCCCTCCTCCTCGCCTCGTGGCTTTCCGGCGACCTCGTTCGCTGGTTCCGGCCGCTGTGGCCCGTGGCGCTCCTCGCCGCGCCGCTCGCCGCGGGCGCCGCCCAGCTCGCCTTCCGCTTCGCCCTCGGCCCCTTCCTGGCCCGTCTGCCGGCCCCGCCGTCCGCCGCTTCGTACCGGGCATCCTTGGCCACCGTCCTCGGCGTCATGCTCGTCGTCCCCGTCGCCGCCGCTTCCCTCTTCGGCCTGCTCTACCTCGCGTTCGACGGCGTCCACCACGACCAGACCTTCTGGCGCGCGTCGCACGAACGCGCTGCCACGGCCCTCGCCGCCGCCGATGGAATCGCCATGTCGGCGGCGCTCGAGGCGTCCACCGATCCCCGCGCTCCCGGGGTGGCCGTCGTTCCCGTGTGCGACCGCGACGTCCCGCGCCTGGCCGCGCTTTCCTGCGAGACCGCCCTCGGCGCCGTGCCCGACCGCCCGGCGGGCTCCTGGGTCGACCCCGCCCGTAACGTCGTCTACGCCGCCGCTCTCCTGCCTCCCGCGCCCGGCGGACGCCCCGGTGCCGTCGTCGTCTGGTCGCCGCGGCCGTCCCCCGCCGGCGCGCCGTCCTGGCTCCTTGTGGCGATCCTCGTCACGCTCGGCGCCGTCTACCTGGGCGGCTTCGTCCTGGGTCGCCGCACCGGAGGCCACCTGCGCGTCCTTGCCGACGCCGTCGCCCGTGTCGGCGAGCGCTCTGCGCCGTCCGCGACCGCCTCGCCCCCATCCGCCGTCCGCGAAATCGCCCGGCTCCAGGCCGCCACGATCGCCATGGCCGATCGCGCCGCCAGCATGCGCGTCGACGAGGAAACCGCCCTCGCCGCGCTCGACGAGGCCCAGCGCATGCGCACCCAGTTCCTCGCTTCCGTCAGCCACGACTTGAAGGGCCCGCTCAACGCGATCCTCGGCTTTTCCGAGCTGCTGCTGCGCGGCGTCGAAGGCGCCCTCGCCCCCAAGCAGCGCGACGACGTGCGCCTCATCCACCACGGCGGCGAGGACCTCCTGGCGATCATCAACGGCATCCTCGACTCCGCCAAGCTCGAGGCCGGGCGCGTCGAGCTCCACCACGAGTGGACCCCCTCCGTGGAGCTGATCTCCCAGGCCGCCAGCCACGCCCGCACGCTCCTGGGCGACAAGGACGTCACCCTCCAGACCCAGCTCCAGGCCGGCCTCCCCCCCGTGTGGGTCGACCCCCACCGCCTCGGCCAGGCCCTCGCCGCCATCGTCTCCAACGCCGTCAAGTTCACCGACTGCGGCGTGATCAACGTCCGCGCGCGCGTCGAGACCAGCGAGGCGGGGCGGGCCCTGCGCGTGGACGTCGTCGATTCGGGCCGCGGCATCTCCGACGAGGACCGCAGCCGGATCTTCCAGATCTTCGAGCAGGCCGACAGCTCCACCCGCCGCACCGTCGGCGGCACCGGCCTCGGCCTCTTCATCGCCCGCGCGATGATCGAGCTGCACGGCGGTTCCCTCTCCTTCGAGAGCCAGGTCGGGAAAGGGTCCACGTTCACGATCCGCCTGCCGCTTCCCGATGAGCCGCCTGGCGCGGCGCCCGACGGCGCTGCCTGACGCCCAGGAGAGACTCGGCGTTTTTCGTTTTTCGTTGAACGGGTCCGGCCGGAAGCGCACAACGTACAACGTAGAACGTAGAACGAGCCCCCGCTGGCCGCTCCCCGCTCCAGGTGATACCGTTCCGAAGGCTCCCGTCGTCGTGAACCGGCTCGTTCGTCGGCTCGCACGGGACGGATGGGGAGGATTCCGATGAGCAAGCTCCTGGCGGCAGTTGTGACGACCGTGGCCGCGCTCGGCGCGCTCGCCTGCGGCGGCGACGACTCCACGGCCGACGGTGGCGACGTCGCGGAGGTCACCGGCGACGTCCTCACCGACGGCGACGCCCGCGCGGACGACGGCGGGCCGCCCGCCTGCGGCGACGGCGTGCTCGACCCCGGCGAGGCGTGCGACGACGGCAACCCCGTCCGGGACGACGGCTGCGACGGCCTCTGCCGCCTCGAGCCGGGCTGGGTCTGCCCCACGGCCGGGCGGCCGTGCAGCGCCGCCGAATGCGGCGACGCGCTCGTCGCCGGCGGCGAGCAGTGCGACGACGGCAACGCCGATCCCGGCGACGGCTGCTCCTCCGCCTGCCGCATGGAGGAAGGCTGGGCCTGCGATGCCCCCGGTTCCGCCTGCCGCCGCGCCACCTGCGGCGACGGAACCGTCGAAGGGACCGAGCAGTGCGAGGACGGCAACCACGATCTGGGCGACGGCTGCGACCCGTTCTGCCGCCTCGAGCCGACCTGCGAGGACGGTGCGTGCGTCGCCGTGTGCGGCGACGGCGTCCGGCTCCCCGGCGAGGCATGCGACGACGGCAACACCCGCCCCGGTGACGGCTGCGCCGCGGACTGCACCCTCGAGGCCGGGTACACCTGCTCCGACGTCGTCGAGGCCGAGCCGGCCAGCGTGGCCATCCCGATCGTCTACCGCGACTTCCGCGGCAGCGACCTCCCCGGCGGCCACCCCGACTTCGAGTACGAACTGGGGGACGACCGCGGCATCGTCGAAGCCCTCCTCGGCGACGACGGCAAGCCGGTCTACTCCGCCGCGGGCGGCGCGACGCCCACAACGAACGGCGAAGGCGCGTTCCGCTCGTGGTACCGCGACGACGCCGCGCTCAACCGCACGCTCGTCGAGCGCCTGACGCTCGATCGCACCGCCCCGGGCACCTTCGTCTTCGACAGCGACGAGTTCTTCCCGCTCGACGGCCTCGGCTTCGTCGCCGAAGGAACCGAGGACCCGCGCGACGGCGGCCACAACTTCCACTTCACCAGCGAGTTGCGCTACTGGTTCGTCTACGCCGGCGGCGAGGAGCTGACCTTCCGCGGCGACGACGACGTCTGGGTCTTCATCAACGGCCACCTCGCCGTCGACATCGGCGGCGTGCACGGCGCCGAGGACGCCAGCGTGACCCTGGGGCCGGACGAGGCGACCGCGATGGGCCTGAGCGCGGACGGCATCTACGAGGCCGTCGTGTTCCAGGCCGAGCGTCACACCTCCCAGTCGTCGTACCGCCTGACGCTGCGCGGCTTCAACGCCCCGCACAGCGAGTGCGCGTGGGGCAACTGCGGGGACGGCATCCTCGAGCCCGCCTTCGGCGAGGAGTGCGACGACGGCAACCGCGCTTCCGGCGACGGCTGCGACGCCAACTGCCGCGCCGAGCTCGGGAAGTAGTCGTCAGGGCCGCGTCTGCCCCGTCCCGCGCACCTGGTACTTGAACGTCGTGAGCTGCTCCAGGCCGATCGGACCGCGCGCGTGGAGCTTGCCGGTCGCGATGCCGAGCTCCGCCCCGAACCCGAACTCGCCCCCGTCCGCGAACTGCGTCGACGCGTTGCGCAGGACGATTGCGCTGTCCACCTCGCGCAGGAATCGCTCGGCCGTCGCCGCGTCCTCGGTCACGATCGCGTCCGTGTGCTGCGACCCATAGCGCGCGATGTGCTCCATCGCCTGCTCGAGGCCGTTCACCACCCGCAGCGAGATGATCGGAGCGAGGTACTCCGTGGACCAGTCCTCCTCCGTCGCCGGCCTGACCCGCGCGTCGGCCGCCTGCGCCTCCGCGTCGCCCCGCACCTCGCACCCGGCCTCGACCAGCGTCCGGATCAACGGCCGCAGTTGCGTCGCGCCCCCGGCGCGATCGACGAGCAGCGTCTCCGCCGCGCCGCAGATTCCGGTCCGCCGCATCTTGGCGTTGAGGACGATCTTCTTCGCCATCTCCAGGTCCGCCGCGCGGTCGACGTACACGTGGCAGATCCCTTCGAGGTGGCTGAAGACCGGGACTCGCGCCTCGGCCTGCACGCGCGCGACCAGGCTCTTGCCGCCCCGCGGGACGAGCACGTCGATCGCGCCGCCCAGCCCCTCGAGCATCATCCCCACGGCGTCGCGGTCGACCGTCGGCACGGCCTGGATCGCCGTTTCCGGCAGGCCGGCCGCACGCAGGCCGCGCTGCAGGCAGCCGACGATCGCCGTCGCGCTGCGGAACCCGTCCGAGCCGCCGCGCAGGATCGCGGCGTTGCCCGACTTCATGCACAGCGCGCCCGCGTCCGCCGCCACGTTCGGACGGCTCTCGAAGACGATGCCGATCACGCCGATCGGCACGCGTACGCGCGCGATCCGCATCCCGTTGGGCCGCGTCCACTCGCTCATCACCGCGCCCACCGGATCCGGCAGTGCCGCGAGGTCCTCCAGCCCCTGCGCCATCGCCTCGATCCGCGGCGCCGTGAGCAGAAGGCGGTCGAGGAAGCTCTCCTTCACTCCCTTGTCCCGCGCCGCCTCCGTTTCCGCGGCGTTCTCGGCGGCGATGGACGCCGCGGCCTTGCGGATGTCCGCGGCCATGGCGCCCAGGGCGTCGTTCTTCCGAGCGGTCGGGGCCAGCGCCAGGCGCCGCGCCGCGGCCCGCGCGGCCCGGCCCAGGGCCAGCATGGCCTCGCGCGTGTCGCTCATGTCCCTTCTCCGCCGAACAGGACCATGTCGTCGCGGTGCACCAGCTCGTCGCGTCCGCGGAAGCCGACGGCCTTCTCCAGATCCGCCGACCGCAGGCCCGCGATCCGCGCGGCGTCCACGACGTCATAGGTCACGAGGCCGCGGGCGATCTCCCGGCCCTTCGCCGTCACGATGCTCACCGTGTCGCCGCGCGCGAAGGCGCCTTCGACGCGTGTCACCCCGGCGGGCAACAGGCTCTTGCCCTGCCCCAACGCCGCCGCCGCCCCGTCGTCGACGACGAGGCGACCGCCGGGCCGGAGGGTGCCGGCGATCCAGCGTTGGCGCGAATCCAGTGCCGAGGCCGGGGCGAGGAACCAGGTGCAGCGCACGCCCTGCGCGATGCGCCGCAACGGGTGCAGCTCGTGGCCCGACGCGATCACCATGTCGCAGCCCGCTCCCACGGCGATCTTCGCCGCCTCGAGCTTGGTGATCATCCCGCCCGAGCCCACTCCCGACACCGGGTTGCCCGCCATGGCCTCGATCGCCGGCGTGATCTCGCGCACCTCGAGAAGAAGCTCGGCGCCCTTTCGTCCGGGCGGAGCCGTGTACAAGCCATCGATGTCGGAGAGCAGCACCAGGCAGTCGGCCGACATCATGGAGGCGACGCGTGCCGCCAGACGGTCGTTGTCGCCGAAACGGATTTCGGAGGTGGCCACCGTGTCGTTCTCGTTGATCACGGGGACTGCGCCCTGCCCCAGCAGCGTGGACAGCGTCGCGCGCGCGTTGAGGTAGCGGTGGCGATCTTCCGTATCGGTCCGCGTCACCAGCACCTGCGCCGCCACGATCTCCCTCGTCCGTAGCGCCTCGGACCAGGCATGGGCCAGCGCGATCTGGCCCACCGCGGCGGCGGCCTGGCTCTGCTCCAGCCGCAGCCTGCCCCGGGAAAGCCCCAGCGCGCGCCGCCCGAGTGCGATGGCGCCGGAGGAGACGACGATCACGTCGGCGCCGCGCGCCTTGATCTCGACCAGGTCGTCGATCAGGGTCGACAGCCAGGACGCCTTGACCGCGCCCGTCTTGCCGTCCACCAGCAGCGCCGACCCGATCTTCACGACGACGCGTCGCGCCGCGGCGAACCGCGAAGTCTCCCCCGCCGCGCCTCCCTCGCGCGCACGGGCGCCCCCACCATCGCCTGCTCCGCGCGACCGCGATCCCCCCGGACCCCCGCGTTCCTCTTGTTCTCCCCCGCTTTCCTCGGAAGATCCCATTCCGCTCCCTTCGGCGCGGACCATAAGTCACGCCGCCCGCCTCGGCAAGACGGCCCCGCCTGCGGGCGACGCCGGGACGGCCTACAGATAGCCGCCGGGACTGTCGGGGCGCCAGAAGGAGAACTCGACGTTGGTCCGGCCGAACTGGTTGCAGTCGCTGTGCCCGACTCCCGCGATGTGGCCGTCCTGCCAATTGCTGTCGTCCAGCGGCAGGTCCGTCGGCTCGAGGCAGCCCGGGCCCGAGCCGGTGCCGAAGCCGATGACGACGTCGCACGGGAACGGATATCCCCCGGCCATGCACGTGAAGTGCCATTCGGACGACCAGTTCCAGCGCAGCACGTGGGGCGTGCGGTTGACGACCTTGACGTTCGTCTCGATCATCGGTTGCGTGGGGGCGTCGAGGGTGCAGACGACCTCGTCGGAGCCCAGGGTGAACCTCGAGGGCGAGATCGTGACGTTGCCGGTCATCAGGTAGTTGGCCTCCATTCCGCTCTCGTCCTTCCACGCGAGCGAAAGGTGTTCGGCGCGCAGGAGGAACGTCTGGCCGGAGGCGTACGCCATGGAAGTCGCGGAGGGCGTGTACTCCATCGAGAACCACCCGGTCAGGTCCCGGTTGTCGACGATCGTGAGGTTCGCCATCACCGTCACCGTCGGGTGCCTCGCGTTCGGGTCGTGGACCGTCGCGGAGACGACGACCCGCGGGTTCGCGGGAATGCGCTCCGGCGCGACGTAGACGAAGTCCGGCCAGTCCTCCCGAACCCCGCGCGTCTCCCCGACGGTCCGGTCGCCCGACGTGATGCCGTTCACCGACACGTCGCCCAGGCGCCGTCCGTCGTCCGAGAACCCGTCGGTGTACAGGGAATGGCAGTCCCAGATCCGCCTGCGCTGGTCGCCCGAGCCGTACGCGCCCATCGACTTGGTGCAGGCGTTGATCCGCATCTCGAGGCTCATGCCGACGTTGACCTCCTGTTCGAAGGGGTCCAGCACGTAGCCGCCGATGGCGCAAAGCGGACTGAAGTGGGCGACCTGCGCCGTGAGGGTCCGCGCGGCCTCGTCGCTCGTCACTTCCCCGACCGGCTCCCAGTACCCGTCGTCGGCCTGGGTGGCCACGTCCAGCCCCCCGATGCTGGTGCGGGCGAGGTCGGCGTCCGTAAGGTGGAACGCGACCGTCACGGGCTTCGCGAACGTCACGCCGTCGGGCTCCATGCTGTACGCCGTACCCACGCCCGTCTCCGCCGTACCGCGGACGGGGGTCAGGACGATCTCCGTGTCGCCCGACAGCGCGCCCTCCGGGAAGCTCACGGTGAAGCGGCCGTCCTCCGAGGCGATCTCGCCTCCCGTGGCGCCGATCGACACCGAGACCGGATCCCCGATCGGCTCGCCCCTGGGGGAAGGCGCGGGTAACTCGGCGCCGGGCGTCCCGGCGTCCTCCGCCTCCGCGCCGCGAGAGGCGCTCGCGTCCGGCGTGGCCTCCGGAACGGGGCCGACGGCGAGCGGCTCGCCGTTCGCCGGCCCGGACGGCTGGCGCGAGCCGCACGCCGCGACCCAGACCAGGACAGCGACCCGGCTCGCGCGCACCGCGAGCGACGCGCTTCGCCCCCGCTTCGTGCATCGTCGTTCACCGCTCCCGCCGACCCTGCCCTGCATGGTTCGTCCTCCTCCCGCCCGCCGAGCGGCGAACGCTACCATGGGCCTCGGGATGCTCCAAGGTTCGATGTCCGGTACCAGACGTCCCGTGTCCGGCCGGTTGCGCGCCCGCCCCGCCGCGCCTATCCTGGCCTTGTGAGGGGGGAGTTGCAGCGCCGGGGGCAGTTCGCGCGGATGGTCGACGCCATCGCGAATTGCTCCACGCGGTATCGGGTTCCCCCCGAGCGGCTCGCGCAGTTCCTGGGCGGCGGCGCGCTGCCTCACGATGCCGCGCCGCAGCTCGTCGCGCTGTTCGTCGAGGCCCCGTTGTCGGTGCTGGTCGGCTTCGCCGACGAGCACGGCGTCTCGCCCGGGCAACTGGAGCGGGCGTACCGCCTGGTCAAGGAGTCCTACGGTGAGTGCAACCGGGAGCTCGAGGACTGGCTTCGATACCTGGAGGTCGCTCCTCCGGGCGACGCTGCCGCTCCTCGATGAGCTCGTCCGTCGCGGATTCCGGGCTCCCGAATGGACGCTGGGCGGCGGGACCGTTCTCATGCTGCTCCGCCAGCACCGTTTGAGCCGCGACATCGACATCTTCCTCGGCGATCCGCAGTACCTTCCCGGCCTCTCGCCGCGAGTGGACGACCGCGCCGCCGCCCTCACCACCGACTACGCGGAGACCGCGAACACCCTCAAGCTGGTCGTCCCCGACGGCTCGATCGACTTCATCGTCGCGCCGAATCTTACCGGTCTGCCGGCCGCGCACTTCCGGTTCGAGGACCGCGACGTCCTCCTCGACGCCTCGGCCGAGATCCTCGCCAAGAAGCTGTTCTATCACGCGGAGGCCCTGCGCCTGCGCGACGTCCTCGACCTCGCCGTCGTGCTGGATCGCGAGCCCTCCGCCGCCGACCCGCTGCGCACCGTCGTTCACGGCAAGTTCGCCGCCCCCCTCGCCACCTCACGCCGCCGGGCCGCTGCACACTCCCGGTCCCGCGATGCACGAGCCCGAGGCGCAGACGCCGCAGTCGCAATCGCCGTCGGCGCCGCAGGCGAGGGCCGAGCAGCCGTGCCCGTCGCCGCTGCCCGTGCAGCGGAAGTTCGGCGGGCACGTGGCCGACGGGCCGCAGGGCAGGGCGGTGCACCGCCCGGTCGAGCCGTCGCAGGCGAAGCCCGCGCCGCACGAGTCCCCCGCGCAGCGGGGGATGCACTGCGTCCCCGGTCCGCCCGGACAGTACGGGCACGGCGGCGGGATCTCGACGCAGATGGATTCCGGCGGGCAATCCGGGTCGGTCGCGCACATCGCCGTCGGCGGCGGGCAGGAGCCGCACACGACGACCCCGGGCAGCAGGCAGTACGTCATCGGGGTCGCGCAGTCCGAATCGTCCCGGCACTCCTCGCCCGCGCCCGGCGGATAGGGGTACGGCCGCGTGTAGCCCGGGCAGGTCTCCCCCGAGAACTCCGCCGCGTCGCTCCCGTCGCCGACGTCTGCCGCGTCCGCGCCGTCCACCGCGTCGGCTCCGTCGCCGTCGCCCCTGTCCGTGACGTCGGCCGCGTCGACCGCGTCGACCCCATGGTCCGTGTCCGTGATGTCCGCCGCCTCGCGCACGTCGGCCGCGTCGCCGTCGTCGTCCCCGGCGGTGCTGCTGCTGAAGCACCCCGGGAGGACCACCGCGGCTGCGACGAGCAGGATTCCGGTTCGTCGGTTGCTCATGCGTCCGGATCCTGGCCTCATTGCCGGTGCGCGGCAAGTCGCCCCGATGGCCTGGCCCCGCTCACGCCCGCGAGTACGGCGCCGCATCGCAGAGCGGCGACCCGGCGTCATCACGGTCGCGCGGTACTTACCTCGACTCCGGCCGCGGTCAGCCAGCGGAACCCGTCGAGCAGCACGGTGGAGTCCAGGACGCCGTCGCCCGAGTCGTAGATCGTGAAGCGGATCCGGATCGTCGTGCCCCCGGCGGCCGGCACCCGGGTCTCGAGCCAGTCCGTCGCTCCGCCCTCCTGCGCCGGCGTGTCCGCGCCGAAACCGGTTCCCGCCAAGGTCGCCATGCCCAACGCACAGTCGAAGGAGAGGCCGCCTGCGACGCAGGGCGGCCCCGACGGACAGGTACATGCGTCGAGGAACGAGCTGTCGACGTTGAGCGGATTCCCCGCCGCGTCGAATGCGACGTTCGCGTCCGGCAGGCCCAGCGGCGTCGGCGTGACGAGGGCCAGGAACAGGTCGTTGTACGCCCCGCACACGAAGTCGGGGAAATCGTGCGTGTAGAAGCTGGAGTCGAACGCGAAGCCTGTCGCCCACGGCGGGACCTCCACTTCCACGTCCAGGCCGATCCCGTCGCGCGGCTCGGCGGTCGCGACGCCGGGACAGGCCGGCAGTTCCATGGGGTACCCGCTCGGCGCCGCGCAGGCGTAGCCCTTGTCGAATGACGCCCCGTAGCCGGGATCCGCGGGCGACCGCGCCGTGCCGCTGGAGAGGGCCAGCAGCCGGTCGCCTTCCCGCGGGGCGACGTTGGGCCCGAAGCCGGAGAGGATGCCGTGACCCAGGTCGAACGCGGCGCTGGGCGTGGCCGGCGTCCCGTCGGGCAGCACCCACGCGGCCGAGATCACGCCGTCGCACAGGCCGATGGCGCGCGCCGCGTCGAGCGGATCGCCATCGGCCAGGGCCAGGTCCGGATCGCAGGGCACCGGCGCCGGGACGTCCGCCGCGTCCCCGGCGTCGCTCGTCTCGTCCGGCAAGGCGTCGCCATCGTCATCCGCGTCCGCCCCCGCGTCCGCTTCGGCGGACGAGTCGGCATCCGCGCCGGCATCGGTGTCGGCTGTGACGTCAATGTCGATGTCCGCGTCCGCGTCCCCCGCGCCGTCGGCGTCCGTGGCCGTCGAGTCGTCCGAGCATCCCGCGAGCGACAGTGCGGCGATGCCGAGCCAGAGTCCAAGTCCCTTCCGCATGTTGTACCCCCGCGCCCCGGACTCGTCGGTCGTCCCGCTGGGCGGCCGGCACAAGCTAGCCACGAGCGCCACCGTATCCACCGGCGGATCGTGCGCCGTGGGCCCCGGCGCGATGGTCTAAACCTGCGAGACGGGGTTGAGGCGCGTTCGAGGGTGGTGTCGGGACGGCGCGGAATCGAACGCCCGGCGCCGCCACCGGCGCTGCCACGTCTTGCCGCAGGTCCGCCGCGCGGCGTATCCTGCAACGTACTTGGGATGCTGAAAGGAACAGGGAACTCGTGGCCTACTACGTCGATATTTTCTCGCCCGCGACCTACGCGACATTCGGCGCGACGGATAGGACCGTCTCGGGATTTCGTCCCCGGCAGCGCGCCGCGGCCATCCGTGTGCAGCCGGGCGACAAGCTGCTCTGCTACCTGACCAGCCTGTCGCGTTGGGTCGGGTTGCTTCTGGTGGAGAGCCGGCCGTTCGACTCCCGCGATCCGATCTTCGCTCCGGAGAACGACCCCTTCGTGGTCCGCCTCAAAGTTCGGCCGATGGCTTGGTTATCCCCAGAACATGCGATCCCGATCCACACCGCCGAAGTTTGGACCCGACTCTCGTTCACCCGCGAGGCGAGCCAGTCCGATGCCCTGTGGACCGGGCAGGTGCGGGCCAGCCTGAACCGGATGGGCGACGAGGACGGGCAGTTCCTCGAGTCGCTCATCTTGGAGCAGGCACGATCGGCCCGGGCATACCCGCTGACCGAGCGTGACGAGCGTCGTCTCCGGCTGATGAGCGTCCGCCGCCCGGACGGCGATGTGGCCGTCACCGTCCCGGAGTCCGACTCGGAGGAAGACGACGAGGCGGAGGGGCCGTCGCCGGAGCCGACGGGCGCGTCAGCAATTCGCGAATCGATCCGGATGCAGGCGGTCCTGGCGATCATCGGCAAGACGATGGGGTTCAAGATCTGGGTTCCGGCCGGCGACCGCTCGCGGGTGCTCGATGTCTCCCCAGCGTTGGCCCCCGACCTGCTCGCACGACTTCCGATGAACTACGACGAGACGACGTTGCAGACCATCCAGAATATCGACCTCCTGTGGATCCAGGGCCGCTCAATCCGCCGGGCCTTCGAGATCGAGCACACGACCGCAATCTACTCCGGCCTGCTCCGGATGGCTGACCTGCTCGCCCTCCAGCCGAACACGCACATTCCGCTGCACATCGTGGCCCCCGAGGTTCGCAAGGACAAAGTCTTCCAGGAGATCAGCCGCCCCGTTTTCTCCCTCCTCGAGCGGGGGCCGCTCTCGAAAACCTGCAGCTTCCTGTCGTACGATGCCGTACTCGAGCTTTCCGGCTTGGACCACCTGGCGCACCTCTCGGACAGCGTGTTGAGGGAATACGAAGAGTTTGCAGAGTAGCCCGCCGGCTTGACAGCAGCGAATGACGCCCCGGCACCTGGGTCCCTGGCCGCCCTACCGCGCCGAACCGTCGACCGGCACGCCGCCGGGCCAGAAATCGATCCGTCGCAGCAGATCCTCAAACTCCGCGGCGTGCTCGTCGAACCGGTCGGGTGTCTGCGCGTACCCCAGCGCCACCAGCGTCGGCGCTTCATACCGATGCTCGCCGCCTCTCAGCGGCATCCGGTACCCGGGCCGCACCAGCACGAGACGTGCGCGGGCCGTACGCGCGTCCGGATCGAGTTGCAGTTGATCTACGTTGGCGATGTCGAACGTCACGTCGAAGGCACCCACTCCCGAAACGAACGTCAACTCCTCGCTCACCAGGGTCGTGGCCCAATGGCGCTCCTCACCCACGGCGCATCCCCCGAGACATGCGGCCCACCACTCGCCGCCCGCTATCTCCTCGACCCAATCGTGCCCGATCACCGAGAGATCCCGATCCGCAAGTCGCCGCGACAGCGGCAGGGAACGGATCCAGATCAAGGCCCCGGTATGCCGCTCCGTCCAGTGGAGATCGAACTTCGGTATCTCCGCAGTGAAGTCGTACCTTCCGTCTTCCGCAGCATCCACCAGCAACTCGGTCATCCATTCGGCGCTCTTGATCTGCGTCCGGGGCGAGCCGTTGGGGAAGGGCATCCAATTGTCGAGCATCCACCCGGGCCCCATCACCGCCCGCGTTGTCGCGTCCACGTAGGCAATCCGGAACGGCCCCGCCTCCGAGTAGTACCCGTCCTCCTCGAACCTCGCGCACGAGTCAGCTGCTCCCGTCGGGGGCCCGGGCGCGATCACCGAATCCGGACCGCGGCAGCCGACGACGGCGAGGATGCCGACGCACAGAACGACGCCGTAGACCACCGACCCGAGTTTTCCGCTGCGCTTGCTCACGTCATCCTCCCGGCGGGTCGCCGTCTCGCCCCGTGCTGGCCGGAGCACGCCCCGTCCGCGGTCCTCACGCGTCGTCCACCCGGCACGCCGCAGACGGTACATCATCGGGCTGGCGCGGCCAATCGCGTGTCGTCCCGCCGGTCCCCCGAACTTGATCCCCCGCCCCCTCCCACTCACCCTCGCCCTGTGGACGCCCCATCCCGCCCATCACGTCTCCACCCCGCCGTAACGCTCATCGTGCTGGCTCCCTTCGCTACCGCCTACCCAAACGCTCCGCTCCCGAACCGGCCCCCGAGGACTGCCCCGCGACCGTCAAGGCGCTTCGCTTCCCCCCGGGCTCGTCCGCCGGCGATCCGCGGCTCGAGCGCGATCGCCTCCTCGTCGTCCTCAAGTCCGAACGATTCGCGCTCCTCTACTCCGACGGCAAGCTGCGCCCCGACCGCGCCGACGCCACAACCTCCTGCCGGCACGTCGCCCTCGGCGTCGGCGACGACGGCACGCACCCCGCCGGTCCCAAGCTCGCCGAAGGCGATCCGCGCACCCCCGAAGGCCGGTACCGCACCTCCGGAAAACGAACGTCCCGATTCTATCACCCGATCCGTGTCCACTACCCCAACCTGGACAATGCCGACCGCGCCCTGGCCGACGGTCGGAGCGACCAGGCGCAACACGATGCCATCCGAAAAAACCTCGCCGGCGACGACCGTCCGCCCGCAGGACTCCCCGCTCGGCGGCGGGATCCGTCAGGCGACGTGCGGCAGATCGAGCAACGGGGCGTCGGGGTGCTCCGGATCGCCCCGGATCTCTCGGCTGCGCGGGTCCACGACCAGATCCAGCGCCTCCAACGGGATTTGCCCGATCAATGGCGTGGTCTCCTCCGCCTCGACCAACGCGTCGCAACCGTTCGTACGGCCAAGGATCTCCACCTGCAACCCCCCGACGACCGGAACGGCGGCAATCTGCCCGTTCGCGTACCGGACCCTGCGCCGGTCGATCTCGGACAGGCC
This sequence comes from Deltaproteobacteria bacterium, assembly GCA_016218815.1. GTDB lineage: Bacteria > Myxococcota_A > Polyangia > DRWM01 > JAAZOP01 > JAAZOP01. The sequence goes on along the minus strand of JACRCX010000142.1, from coordinate 9,104 downwards.
GAGCCGCCGGACGTTGTGGCCAGCATGGCAGCGCGGACCGATCGCGGCAAGACGGGCGGCAACGCGGCCACCCCCCGGATGGGCCTACTCCAGGAATTCCTCCCACAACACGCACGTCACCGGCGCACGGAAGTACTCGATGATGCGCTCCGGTTCCTGCGGCTCCCCCGCCAGCGAGACCGCCGCCGCCGGCATCGCGGGCGCCTCCGGCGTCCGCATCACCCCGACGTACGAACTCCCCACTCCCCCCTCGCTCCCCCCGCCGCCGCTCAGGAAGCCGTCGATCCTGATGATCGGCCGCCCTCCCTCCCGCAACCGCGCCGACAGCCAGTCCCCCTTCACGTCGATGAACAGCCGCGGCCCCGCCCGGTTCGAGATGTCCACCACCCGGCTCACCGGCACCGCGTCGTCCAGCGTCTCGTACCCGTTCGGACGAATCGCCATCCGCGTCGCCGTGTAGTTCAGCTCGCACTGCCCCGACAGATCGCACGAGAACAACGGCGTGTCGTCGTCATCGCCCTCCAGCAGATCGCAGTAGAACCGGTACCCGCCCCAATCGCCGTTCGGCGGAACCTCCACCGGCGACTCGAGGTGCCGCTCCCCGGCCTCCGCGTCCGCCGCTTCCGTCGCGACGGCCGCCCTCGGACACGGCACGGCCGCCGGACAACATCCCAGGAGGACCAACGCCACGCCCCCGTTCAACGCCACCCATCCTCCCGCCCCGGGTCCGGCTCCCCGCCACCACCGAGCATGCCTTGGCCCGCGCGATGTCATCCCCCAACGATAGGCGCGGCCGGACCAATAACCAACAACCAAGAACCAACGACCTTGACGCCGCCCAGCCACGCGATACGGTACCCACACCATGACACTCACCCCCGCCCCGACCCTTCGCACCCTCGCCGCCCTCCTCCCCGTCCTTCTCGTCCTCGTTCCCGCCTGCGGCGGCGGGTTTGCCGGCGACGACGCGGACGCCGGCGCGGATGCAATCGACGCCGAGCCGGACGACGGCGCCGCGGACGACGCGGAACCCGAGATCGACGCCGCGCCGGAGTTCGAAGCCGAGGCCGAAGCCGAGGCCGAGATCGAAGAGGAAGCCGACGCCGCGGACGCCGAAGCCGAAGCCGAGGTCACCGATGCGCGCCTCTTCTCCTTCGCCCAGATTACAGATCTGCACATCGGCGAGGGCGCCGACGACTACGGCACCCCGGGCTGGGACGATCGTGACGGCCCCGAGGACGACGTCACCGCGACCCTCCGCTTCGCCGTCAGCAAGATCAACTTCGCCATCGACGACTACGACATCCGCTTCGTCATGGTCACCGGCGACCTCGGCGACAGCGGCGAACGCTCCGAGGAGCAGAAGGCCAAGGACATCCTCGACCAGCTCAACGTCCCCTACTTCCCCCTCATCGGCAACCACGACATCTGGCCCTACTCCGGCTCCGACGAGGCCTCCGGCCCCGTCGGCGACGCCCAGTTCGAAGAGGTCTTCTCCGACCAGTTCGCCCTCTTGCAAACCCTCTTCCCCTCCCTCGAGAAGGCCCCCACCCCCGTCTACAACCCCGAGTGCTCCTGCATGGCGAGCTTCCAGAACTACGCCTTCGACTACGAGGGCTACCACTTCGTCGCCCTGGATCTGGTCACCCGGAGCCACGCGCCTCTCGGGTACCACGGCGTCACCTCCGAGGCCGACCTGTTCGACTTCGAAGGCGGAACCTGGCGCTGGCTCACCGGTCACCTCGACGCCTACACCGGCTTCGGAGAAGACAACGTCTTCTTCTTCAGCCACCATCCCCCCATCGTCACCAGCCTCGGGATCCTCGACTGCCTCACGATCGACGAGGTCAACCGCATCGACGGGTACATCCGCGATCACGCGCTCGGCGGCTCCATCTGGGGCTTCTTCGCCGGGCACCACCACCTGGACTACACGCTCCCCGGCTACGACGGCCAGACGATCGTCGTCACCCCGGCCGAGAAGGACGGCTCCACCGCGCGCGTCATCCAGCTCTACGGCGACCATCGCGTCGACGTCGCCACGTTCCTGTGAAAGAGGAGGCACCATGGCCAAGGCGAAAGTCGCGATCCTGCGCACCCGGCCGGACTCGGTGGTTGAGGACTACGGCCGGCTGTGCGAGCTGGCGGAGATGCGCCACTTCCTCGATCCGCAATCCACCACGATCCTCAAGGACAACATCTCCTGGCACCTGCCCATGCCCGGCGCCAACACCACTCCCTGGCAGCTCGAAGGCACCGTTCGCGCCCTGCGCGCCGCCGGGTACCGCGACCTCACCTGCGTCGAGAACGTCACGGTCGTCACCAACGCGCACAAGGGCGAGCGTCTCAACCGCTACCGCGGCGTGCTCAACGACAACTGCGTCCCCATCCTCTACAACTTCTACGACGAGGACATGAGCTGGGAGATCTACGAGCCCAAGGCGCCGATGCTCGTGCTCAAGGACATCTTCCCGGAGGGCATCCGCATCCCGGACTACTTCCACGGCAAGAACGTCGTCCATCTCCCGACCGTCAAGTGCCACATCTACACCACCACCACCGGAGCGATGAAGAACGCCTTCGGCGGCCTGCTGTCCACGCACCGCCACTACACCCACTCCTGGATCCACAAGACCCTCGTCGACCTGCTCCAGATCCAGAAGGAGATCCACACCGGCATCTTCGCCGTGATGGACGGCACGACGGCCGGCGACGGCCCGGGACCGCGCACGATGCGCCCCGTCGAGAAGGACGTCATTCTCGCCTCCGGGGACTGCGTCGCCATCGATGCCGTCGCGGCACGCCTCATGGGCTTCGACCCGATGACCATCGAGTACATCTCCGTCGCGCACCAGCGCGGCCTGGGCGTGGGCGACCCGCGCGAGATCGAGATCGTCGGTCAGCCCGAGCTGGCCGACGAGCGCTGGGGCTTCACCGTCGGCGACAACCTCGCCAGCACCGCCGGCGACCTGCTCTGGTTCGGGCCCCTGCGCGCCGCCCAGAAGCTCTTCTTCCGCACCTCGATGGTCCAGGCTTTCATCACCGGCTCCGACGTCTACCACGACCACTGGTGGTGGCCCGTGCACGGCAAGCGCATCTACGAGCAATGGCTCGGCACCAAGTGGGGCCGCCTCTTCGAACGCTACCGTTGAGGCCTCCGCCTGACGTAGACTCCCTCGCATGACGCTTGACCCGAAGCTCCGCCGCGAGCTGGAGGCGGCGGTGGGCCCCGCCGGCCTCTCCGAGGATCCGGTCGACCAGCTCGCCTACTCCCGCGATCTGTGGCCCAAGGCCCTGCTGTGGCTCCGCGCCGGGCGCCACACCGTCCATCCTCCGCAGGCGGTGGTCTGGCCCTCCTCTGCCGAGCAAGTCGGCGACGTCCTGCGCTGCCTCGGCGCTCGCGGCATCCCCGTCGTCCCCTTCGGCGCCGGCTCCGGCGTCTGCGGCGGCACCCTTCCGCTGCGCGGCGACGTCGTGCTCGATCTCAAGAAGCTCTGCCGGCTCCGCACGGTCGACCCCGAGCGCCGGCTGGCCGATGTCGAGGCCGGGATGATCGGCGAGGACTACGAGCAGGCCCTTTCTCGCCGCGGCTTCACCGGCGGCCACTTCCCGTCATCGATGTACTGCTCCAGCGTCGGCGGCTGGATCGCCACCCGCGGCGCCGGCCAGACCTCGACGCTCTACGGCAAGATCGAGGACATGGTTTCCGACGTCGGCATCGTCACCGCCGACGGGCGCCGCCACCTCGTCTCCGGCCTTCCCCGCCGCGGCATGGGCGCCGGCTTCGCCCAGCTCCTCGTCGGCAGCGAGGGCATCTACGGCATCATTACCGACGCGCGCCTGCGCATCCGGCCCGCCCCGGAATCGCGCCGCTTCCGCGCGTTGCGCTTCTCCTCGCTCAAGAGCGGCCTGGACGGCGTGCGCCGCCTGCTCCAGGCCGGCGTCCGCCCGGCCGTCGTCCGCCTCTACGACGCCATCGACAGCCTCATCCTCCGCATGGGCTCCGTACGGGGCGACTCGCCCGCCGCCGGCTCGCTCCTCGCCCGCCTCCGCTCCGCCGGCAAGGGCCTCGTCCACGGCATGAAGCAGCGCGCCACCCGCGAGCTGCTCGAGCACCCCGAATACCCCAACACCGCCCTCGATCGCCTTCCCGACGCGGCCCTCGGCGGCTGCATCCTGATCCTCGTCTTCGAAGGCCGCGCCTCCCTCGCCCAGGCCGAGGAACGCCTTGCCATCGACCTCCTCGCCGACCTCGGCACGGACATGGGCGAGTCCCTGGCGCGCCAGTGGTTCGACCACCGCTACGCCATCTCCTACCGCCAGTCCGGCGTTTTCGCCGGGGGCGGTTTCAACGACACGATGGAAATCGCCGCCACCTGGGACCGCCTGCTCCCCGTCTACGTCGCCGTCCGCGAGGCCCTGCGCCGCAAGGTCCTGGTCCTGGCCCATTTCTCCCACGCCTACCACGAGGGCTGCTCGATCTACTTCACCTTCGTCGGCGCCGCCCGCTCCGACGACGCCGCCCTGGACCTCTACGACGACACGTGGCGCACCGCCCTGTCCGCCGTCGTCGAGACCGGCGGCGTGATCTCCCACCACCACGGCGTCGGCGTCGCGAAGGCCGCCGCCATGGAAGGCGAGTACGGCGGCGCCCTGCACATCGCCTGGGCCGTCAAGCGCACCCTCGACCCCGCCGGCCTCCTCAACCCCGGCAAGCTCCTCGGCCCCCGCGAGAAATCCCCCCCCGCCGCCCCCCCGTCCCTGCCCGTACCCAGAACCAAGAGCCAGAAACCAACGACCGACGCCTCCTCCGCCCTCCGCGCCCTGGAGGACGCGCTCCCCGGCGGCGTCGTCGCCGAGGGCGATCCCCCCGTGTTCACCGTCACCCCGGTCGATGCCCCCGAGGTCGCCGCCTGCATGCGCCTCGCCACCTTGTACGGCATCCCGGTCGTCGCCCGCTCCGAAACCGCCCCCGGACGCATCCCCCCCGGCACCTCCGCGATCGTCCTGACGCTCGAACGCATGCAGGCCATCCGCCATCTCTCCGAGGAGGCGCTCGTCGTCCACGCCGAGGCCGGGATCCGCGTCCGCACCCTCCAGGAACAGCTCGCGGTCCACGCCCTCTCGCTCGGCTACTCCCTCCTCCCCGATCTGTCCCCCAAGCTCGGCGGACTGCTCGGCGGCCGCGGCTGGGGCGAGGCCTCGGCCCTCTACGGCTCCTTCGACGACGCGTGCATCGGCCTGGAGGCCGTGCTCCCCCGCGGCGACGCCATCCGCATCAAGGCCGCGCCGCGCCGCGCCGCCGGCCCCGATCTGATGCAGGCGTTCGTCGGCGGGGAAGGCGCGTTCGGCGTGATCACCGCCGCCTACCTCCGCGTCCACCGCCCCCCCAAGGCCCGACACGTCCTGGGCGCCTGGTTCCCCGGACCGGCCCCGGCCCTCGCCTGCCTCTCCGCCCTGCTTGCCGACTCCGTGCGCCCCGCCGCCGCCCGCGTCGTCCGCCCCGGCCCCGCCTGGGCGACGTCGCCGATGCGCGGCGAGGCCGCGCTCGTCCTCGCCTTCGAGGGCCACACCACGGTCGTCGATCGCTTCGTGGACCTGGCGCGCGAGCGAATTGCCGCCGCCGAGGGGACCGAGGCGTCCGAGGACGACCCGCTGTGCACCCGCGACCCGCTCGACCTGCCCGCCGAGACCGGCCGCACCCTGGAACGGGTCGAAGCCGCCGGCCGCTGGTCCGAGCTCCTCGCCCTCGATCGCGAGGCCGCCGCCCTTGCCCCCGAGGACTCCGTCTCCTGCCGCTTCGCCAACGCCCTGCCCGAGGGCGGCTCCGCGACGTGGACCTTCCTCGAGCCCGAGAAGCGCGTCTCCGACGCCCGTCGCCCGGCCTTCCGTCTCGTCGAACGCATCGCCGTCGCCGGCCTGGCGCTCGCCGCCTGCCGCGGTCCCAGGCCGCTCCCCCGGCATCTCCTGCGCGCGTCCCACGGCCCACTGCGTCCGTGGATGGAATCCCTCAAACGCGAGCTGGACCCCGCGGGCATCCTGAATCCGGGAACACTGGGGCTGGTATAGGTCCCGGGTTTCAGCCCCGGGGCGTCATCCCCGGCGACGTCGGCAACGCACCGGGTCGCGCGAGCGAACGGAGCACTTCGTGCAGCCGCGTCAGGAGCCGTTGCTGCGTGTCCTCCGGCAGGCCCCCCAGCCCGATGCGGTGCGCCCGGCTCACCAGCGCCTCCTGCGGCGTACCCTCCGTGCGCTCCAGGATGCGGATCGGCTGCGGCAGCGGCGCGGGACGCTCGACCGGCGGCTCCACGTCGAGCCATACCTCGCGCGTGTCCGCCGACGGCACGCCCGCGGCGGTCGTCGCCATTCCCGTGTGGCAGATCGGCTCGAACAGCCCGCCGAGGCTCTGCAACCCGACCGCCAGCCGGTTGCTCGAACCGGGCACCACCTCGAGGAAGAAGTACTCGCCCACCAGGTCGGTCGCCTCGACATCCCGCACCGCTCCACCCGCCGGCGCCTCCGGATGGTGCGACACGAAACGCAGCACGAGTCGCGCCTCCGCGTCCCCGAGCTTCCGCCGCACCGTCTCCACCGCGTCGGGCGTCACCTCCCAGTACGCGTAGACCAGCGTCGGCTCGACCGGCAGCAGCCCGGCGTAGACGCGGCCGTACCCCAGCGGCGGCTCCTCGAAATCCAGGAGCCCGATCGGCTCCGGCGGACCGTCCGCGTGCGGCCGGAACACCGGCTCGTCGACCCTCGCCGGATGCGCCTTGTCCCCCATCGCAGCCGCGGACGCCGGCGCCGGAACCTCGCGCGCCGGCGGCCCCTCGGCCCGCCCGGCCCGGCCCACCAGCTCATCCAGTCGCCGCCGCGCCTCGGCATTCCCGGGCTCGCGCTCCAGGATCCGCTGCAACGTCGTGCGGGCCTTGTCCACGTGGCCCTGGCGCAGCAGCACGTCCACCATCGTCACCGTCTCGTACCCGAGCGTCGCGCCCCCCGCCCCGCGCTGCTCGGCCCGCACGACGTCCGGCGCCGGTCCCGCGGGCCCGGCGGCCGCTTCGCCGTCCGACCCCGCCGCCCCGGTCCCACCGCGCGGCCCCGGCCCCGCCGACGGCCTCGGTGTCACCCCGGCCCCGACGCCCTTCAACACTCCGCCCGGGAGCCGGTTCACCAGCCGCCGCAACGACTGCCCGAACGCCGCCGCCCGCCGCCCCGGCGCCTCGGACAGCGCCGCGACGAGCGCCTCCCGCTCCATCCCCTCCGCCCCCTCCACGTCCATCCGCTTCGCGACCGAACGCAACACCGACAGCGGCAACCGCCCCAGGAACCGCTCATGAAACCCGCTCATCTCTCACCTCCGGACCCGGAACCACGAGCCCACTCCTCTGCGTCTCTGCGTCCCTGCGCGAGATCCCTTCCTGCTCTTCCCGCTCTCCCCCTGCTCGCTAGCCCCCTGCGGCGAGATCCACGCGACACGCCCCCAGCGCCGGATCGGGCGGCGCCCCGCCCAGCATCGCCCGCACCGCCTCGACGTCCCGCGCGATCTGCGCCGCCAGCTCCTCCGGCCCCGCGAATCGCACGTCGTCCCGCAGCCGCTGCACGAAGGCCAGCGTCATCGGCCGGCCGTACAAGTCCACGGAACCGTCGAATTCGAGCAGGTGCGCCTCCAGCGTCGAGGCGCCCTCGAACGTGAGCCGCCGGCCCACGTGCACCGCCGCCGGACGCACGATGTCGCCGCTCGCCGCCCACGCCGCGTAGATCCCCTCGCCCGGCACCAGCACCTCGACCTGCCCCAGGTTCGCCGTCGGGAAGCCCAGCGTCCGGCCGCGCGCCAGCCCGCGCTCGACCACCCCCTCCACCAGGTGCGGCCGGCCGAGCAGCTTGGCCGCCAGCGAGACGTCGCCCGCGGCCAGCGCGTGGCGTACCCGCGTCGAGGAGACCCGCCGCGCGTCCGCCACCACCGGCCGGATCTCGATCACCTCGATCCCGACCTCCGCCCCGATCCGGCGCATCGCCGCGACGTCGCCCCGTGCTCCCGCGCCGAAGCGGAACGCCGCCGAGGCCACGACCACGCGCGCGTCGAAGTCGTCGACCAGGAGCTCCCGTACGAACTGCTCCGGAGTCAGCGCCGCCAGCTCGTGGTCGAACCGCAACGCCGCCACGCTCGACGCCCCCGCATCGCAGAGCAGGCGCAACCGGCACGCCGTCGTGGTCAACAACTCCGGGGTCTTGTCCGGCGCGACCACGGCCAGCGGATGGGGATCGAACGTCAGCACCATCGGGTCCAGACTGCGTTCCCGCGCGATCTCCCCGAGGAGCTCCAGCAGCGCGCGATGGCCGAGATGCACGCCGTCGAAGACCCCGATCGTGAGCGCCCGCGGCGTCCTTCGCGTCTCCCCCGCGAGCCAGGTCCAGCGACGGTCGTTCATGGCCACCGATTCCGGGGCAGCGCCGCCGGCGCTACCAATTCAGCGTGCAGAAGCGCGGCTCCCCGGGGCTCAAATCGAGGATCACGCCGTAGTCGGAGGCGCGGAAGGTCGAGTCGCCCGCGTGATCGGCCGCATACCGGCCGGGATCGTAGCATCGATAGCCGCCGCGGCAGTCCGAGTCGTCCCCGCAGTGGCGCATGCAGAAGGTGCGCTCCCCCACGCCGTCGCCCCACGCCACGCAGATGGCCTCCTCCGGGCACGTGCCGGCGCGGCAGTCGAGGATCGTGCAATACCCCCCCGGAACGCTCGTGTCGCACGCCCGGTCGCCGTTGACCGAGCAGTCGACGTTCGCACTGCACTCGTCCCCGATCTCCGAGGCGCACCCGACGCACAGAGCGAACCCGACCAAAGCCGGCACCAGGAGCTTCACGGGGCGGCACCATAGCCTCTCGCCTCCCGTTCGACAAGTGGCGGGTGGATGCCCGCGGATCGCCGTCCCGCCTGCCGCCGCCCCGGACGGGGGAGGGAAGAGGCAACCACCGATGAACACAGCGCGGCCAGTGGCCGCAACCAAAGCGGCCCCTGGCCGCGGTCGAGGGTCGAGCGCTGAGGGTTGAGAGTCCGACCGACCCGTTACTTGTTCTGCTCCACCTTGGCGCGCAGGGCATGGAGCAT
>JACRCX010000141.1 GCA_016218815.1 Deltaproteobacteria bacterium | reverse complement strand
GTGGCCGCTTCGCCGGCGTCCGGCCGCGTCCATCGGTTGCCGGGAGGAGTCGGAACCGTCCGACACGGAGAGTCGAAACATGAGGTTGTTCGTTGGAAGTCTGTCGTTCGACACGCGCGACGAGGATCTGCGCCAGGCGTTTGCGGCGCACGGCACGCCCACTTCGGTCACGATCATCGTCGATCGCGACACCAGCCGCTCCAAGGGCTTCGGCTTCGTGGAGTTCGCGAGCACGGAGGAAGGGAAGAAGGCGATCGACGCCCTGAACGGCACGGAGCTGCAGGGCCGCAAGATCACGGTGGCCGAGGCGCGGCCGCGCGAGGATCGCGGCGGCGGCGGCGGACGCGGTGGCAACCGCGATCGCTACTAGCTCGGCGCGGCAGGCTCTGCCGCGACTCCCTGCCCGGCGGCGCGCGCGGCGCAACGTCGCGTCGGCGCCGGGCCGGGGAGCGGGGGCGGCGCAAGGGGGTGAGGGCATGGCCATGGCGGCGGGGGTGGCGGGCGGGGCGGGGACGCTGCAACCGGTGTTCATCGTGGGGGACCCCGTCTTCTCTCCCGCGCACGGTCTGGGGGAGGTCGTGGCCATCGAGCACCGCGAGGTGGACGGCGGCCGGCAGGATTTCTACGTCATCCTGATCGTGGTGCAGGGCGCCGGCATCCGGTTGATGGTACCGGTGCAGGCGGCGCACACGGTCGGCCTGCGCCGGCCGATCGATCGCAAGACGGCGGACGCGTTGCTGGACGTGTTCAAGGAACCGCAGTCCGTCGTCGAGGGCATTCCGTGGGCCCGCCAGAACCGGCACTACCAGCAGCTTCTGCACTCGGGCTCCGCGGCCGAGGTGGCGCGCGTGATGCGCGACCTGCTCCGGCTGCGGCTGCGCAAGGACCTGTCGTTCGGCCAACGCCAGCTCTTGGACTCGGCGCGCCGGATGCTGGTCAAGGAAGTCGCCTTGGCCTGCGGCGCCACGGAGGCCACGGTCGAGCGCCGTTTCGAGAAGGCCCTGCACGCGGCCGCGGGGTAGCCTGACCCCTGACGACTGGCGCGCCGCTTCGCTTTGGCTGGCCGACGATGGGCGACGTCTTCATCACGCGTTGTCAATCTAAACGTTGTCTGTCTCATCGTTGCTCATTGCTTGACTTCTGGGGATACTTTCGGCTATATGTCCTCCCCTGTCCAGGCTCGAGTACGGGGGAGGGACTCGGGTGCCGTTGCGGAGGCAAGTCGTGCAGCTCACGGTGCGGGATGTCGCGGGCCTCTTGAGCGTTTCGGAGAAGACGATCTACCGGTGGATCAAGGATCGGAGCATCCCAACGTACCGCGTGAACGAACAATACCGCTTTCATCGCGCGGAGTTGCTGGAGTGGGCGACGGCCAAGAAGGTCGGGGTATCAGCCGACATCTTCCATGAGGCCGAGGATCCCAACGTTCCGGCGCCCACGGTGGTGGAAGCGCTGTTGGCGGGTGGGATCATCTACCGACTCGGCGGTCGAGACGTCGAGTCGGTGTTGCGTGCGGTGATCGAGGCGATGCACCTGCCGGAGGATGTGAATCGCGAGCAGCTTCTGCGCGTGTTGATTGCGCGCGAGGCTTTGGGCTCGACCGGGGTAGGTGACGGCGTCGCCATCCCTCACGTGCGCAATCCGATCGTCTTGCACGTGCCGCGACCGATCGTCGAGCTTTGTTTCCTGGAGCACCCCGTCGAGTTCGGAGCGTTGGACGGGAAGCCGGTGTACTGCGTGTTCGCGCTGGTGAGTCCGACGGTACGGGCGCATCTGAATCTGCTGTCCCGCCTGTCTTTCGTGCTGCGCGACCCGAATTTCAGGGCCGTGCTGGAGCGCCAGGGCCTGCGGGACGAGATCGTCGGGGAATTGCGCCGGGCCGAATCCCGGTTGCGCGAGGTCGGGCCCCGCCTGCCAAGTTGAATCGACGATGGCTGTGTTACTGACGGCGATGGGCCTGGTGGCCCTGGGCGGACTGGCCGCGCTCGCGGCGGGGCGATCGAGCCGGCTGGCGACGATTCTGGGTGCGGGCGGTTCGGTCATCGGCTGTGGACTGGGCTTGGTGCCGGCGTTGTCCGTGGTGCTCGGGTCCGCCCCCACGGGGTGGCACGAGGCGTGGGACCTTCCGGGAGGGTCGTTCCACGTGGGGCTGGACGCGCTCTCCGGCTTTTTCCTGGTGCCGACGCTGCTGCTCAGCCTGCTCGCGGCCATCTACGGTGGCGAGTACCTGCGGCCGTATGCGGAGCGGAAATCGTTGGGGCGGGCGTGGTTCTGGTTCAACCTCCTGGTGGTCAGCATGGTCCTGGTACTGATTGCCCGGAACGTCGTGCTGTTCCTGGTGGCGTGGGAGACGATGGCGTTGTCATCGTTCTTCCTGGTGACCTTCGAGCACGAGCGAGCCGAGGTTCGGGAGGCGGGGTGGACGTACCTGGTGGCGACGCATTTGGGGACGGCGTTCCTGCTGGTGATGTTCCTGCTGCTGGCGCGATCGGCCGGCTCGTTCGATTTCGACCGGATGGCCGCGGTCGTGGGACTGGCGCCGGCGCTGGCGAGCCTGATCTTCGTCCTGGCGCTGGTCGGGTTCGGGACGAAGGCCGGGTTCGTGCCGTTCCACGTCTGGCTGCCCGAGGCGCACCCGGCGGCGCCCAGCCACGTGTCTGCGGTGATGTCGGGGGTGATGATCAAGACCGGCATCTACGGCCTGTTGCGGACGCTGACCTTCCTCGGACCGCCGCCGGCGTGGTGGGGCTGGGTGCTGGTGACGATCGGGCTGACCTCCGGGATCTTCGGTGTGCTCTTCGCGTTGGCGCAGCATGACCTCAAGCGGCTGCTGGCCTACCACTCGGTCGAGAACATCGGGATCATCACGCTCGGCCTCGGCCTCGGTCTGGTCGGCGTGAGTCTGCACCTGCCGGCGCTGGCGGTACTGGGCTTCGCGGGCGGGCTGCTGCACGTGCTGAACCACGCCCTGTTCAAGGGCCTGCTCTTCCTCGGGGCCGGCTCGGTCCTGCACGGCACGGGGACCCTCGACATGGATCACCTGGGCGGGCTGCTGAAGCGCATGCCGGCGACGGGCGCGACGTTCCTGGTGGGCGCGGCGGCGATCGCCGGCCTGCCACCGCTCAACGGGTTCGTCAGCGAGTTCCTGATCTACCTCGGCGCGTACCGGACGGTGACCTCGCACGGCGCTCTCGCTGTCCTCGTCCCGGCGGCGCTGGGCATCGCGGGTCTGGCGCTGATCGGCGGGCTGGCGGCCGCGTGCTTTGCGAAGGCCTTCGGGATCGTGTTCCTGGGCGAGCCGCGCGGCGAGCGAGCCGCGAAGGCCCACGAAGCCGGGTGGGCGATGAAGGGGCCGCTGTACGCGCTGGCCGCCGGTTGCGCGGTCGTCGGCCTGTGCCCCTGGCCCATCGTGCAGTCGCTGGGCCCGGTGCTCGGAACGCTGCCCGGCCAGTCGGTGGCGTCCACCGGCTCGACGCTGCTCGGCACGGGTCACCTGCTGCTCCTGGCCACGGTGGTCGCGGGCCTGGTGATCGGCCTGGTGGGAGGTCTGGTCCTGCTCCGCGGCAGGCTGCTCGCCCGACGTCCCGTCGAGGAGACGGGGACGTGGGACTGTGGGTACGCGCGGCCGAACGCGCGGATGCAGTACACGTCGTCGTCGTTCGCCCAGCCCTTGACCTCGCTGTTCTCGTTGTTCCTGCGCACCCGCCGGCGATTGACGCCGCCGGAGGGGTTGTTCCCGGGGCGGTCCTCGTTCGCCACCGAGACGCCGGACGTCTGCCGCGAAGGCATCTATCGCCCGGCGTTCGGGGCCATCGAGCGGGTGGTGGGGCGGTTGCGGGTCCTGCAGCAGGGGCGCGTGCAGCTCTACGTGCTGTACGTCGTGCTTACGCTGTTGGCCCTGTTGATCTGGAAGATGGGCTAGAGGAATGGACGGGACGGCAATCCTGCCGCCGGCGGCGGCGCTGTTGTTGGCTCCGCTGCTGCTGGGGGTGATCAACCGGACCAAGGCGTTCTTCGCGGGCCGGCGGGGCCGGCCGCTGCTGCAGCTTTACTTCGACCTCTTCAAGCTGCTGCGGAAGGGCGCGACGTACAGCAGGACGACCACCTGGGTCTTCCGCGCGGGGCCGATCGTCGGGCTGGCCGCCGTGCTCGCTGCGCTCGTCCTGGTGCCGTTGGGGGCCGTCGGAGCGCCGCTCGCGTTCGGGGGCGACCTGCTCGTCTTCGCCTACCTGCTGTGCCTGATGCGCTTCTTCACCGTTCTGGCGGCATTGGACACGGGCTCGAGCTTCGAAGGCATGGGGGCGAGCCGGGAAGTGCTCTTCGCCGCGCTGGCCGAGCCCGCGCTGTTCCTGGGCCTCGCCGCCGTCGCGCACCAGTCCGGCAGCCTGTCGCTCTCCGCGATGATCGCGGCAATCGATCCGGCGACCTGGGTGAGTCGGGGTCCGGCGCTGGGCCTGGTGGCGACGGCGCTGGGCATCGTGCTCCTGGCGGAGAATTCCCGCCTTCCAGTGGACGATCCCGAGACCCATCTCGAGCTGACGATGATCCACGAGGTCATGGTCCTGGACTACGGGGGGCCCGATCTGGCGTTCGTGCTGTACGGCGCGGCGCTCAAGTTGTGGGTGCTCGCGGCGCTGCTGGTCGGGCTGATCGTCCCCGTGCGCACGGGGCGGCCGCTGCTCGACGCGGCGGCCGGGCTCGCCGGGATGTTGAGTGCGGCGGTGGCGATCGGCGCGGTGGAGTCGAGCCGCGCGCGGCTGCGCCTGGTCCGCGTTCCCAAGCTGCTCGTCGGCGCGATGGCCCTGTCCGCGCTGGCGCTGGTGCTGGTGCTGAGGTGATGCGATGAGCGACGGCGCCGTCATGGAGCCCATCCTGGTCGTGCTGCTGGTGACCGACTTCCTGCTCCTGGGCTCGAGCCGCTTCCGGACCTGCATCAAGCTGGTCTCGGTGCAGGGTGTCGCCCTGGGCATCCTCCCCGCGTTGCTGCACGGCGCCGAGAACTCGGTCCGGGCCTGGCTCCTCGCCGGAGGGAGCATCGTGCTCAAGGGGGTTGTCTTCCCCTGGCTGCTGTTGCGCATCCTGCGCGAGGCCCAGGTCCGCCGCGAGGCCCAGCCGTTCGTCGGGCACAGCCTCTCGATCCTGCTCGGCGTCGGCGTGCTCATCTTCTCCCTCTGGGTCGGCTCGACGCTGGTCCTGCCCGCCACGGCGGAGCTCGACACGTCGCTGCTCGTCTCGGCCGGGCTGGCGACGCTGCTGATCGGGTTGTTCCTCACGATCAGCCGCCGCACCGCGCTGAGCCAAGTGCTGGGCTACATCGTCGTGGAGAACGGCATCTACACCTTCGGGGTCGTCCTGGTCGGCGGCGTGCCGGCCCTGGTGGAGCTGGGCGTGCTGATGGACGCGTTCGTGGCGGTCTTCATCATGAGCATCGCCGCCTACCACATCAGCCGGGAGTTCGAGCACATCAACGTCGACCAGCTCGACCGGTTGAAGGGCTGAGCGCGATGGACCGGACGGCCCTGCTCTGGCTCCTCCTGGCGCTGCCCGCGGCGGCGTCGGGGACGTGCCTGCTCGCGCGATCGGCGCGGCAGGTCCTGCTGCTGATCGCCGCGGCCGGCGCGGCGTGGGCCGGCCTGGCCCTCGCGACCGCCGCGGTGGCGATCTACGGCGGCACGTTGCACGCCGGGAACGGATGGCTGCTCTTCGACGCGCTGTCGGCCTATCACGGCGCGGTGCTGGCGCTGGTCTTCGGGGCCAGCTCGCTGTACGCCTGGGGCTACTTCGGCGCGGAGCTGGCCGCTGGCGCGTTTTCCGTCGGCGCGGCCCGGCGCTTCGGGGGCTTGTGGTTCGGCTCCGCGACCGCGATGAGCGCCGTGCTGCTGTGCAACAACCTCGGCCTGATGTGGGTCGGCGTCGAAGCCACGACGCTGATGACGGCGTTCCTGATCTGCACGCACCTCACGCCGCTGGCGCTCGAGGCGATGTGGAAGTACCTCGTGGTCTGTTCGGTCGGCGTCGCCTTCGCTTTCGTCGGCACGCTGCTGGTCGCCGCGGCCGCCGGGAACCTGCCCGGCAGCGCTTCGGAGGTGCTGCTCTGGACGCACCTGCACGACTCGGCCGCGCAGTTGGCCCCGTCTTCGATGAAGCTCGCCTTCGTCTTCCTCCTGGTCGGCTACGGCACGAAGGCGGGTCTGGCGCCGCTGCACAGCTGGCTGCCCGACGCACACAGCCAGGCGCCGGCGCCGGTCTCGGCGCTCTTCTCCGGTTTCATGCTCAACGCGGCGCTGTATTGCATCATGCGCTGCCTGCCGCTGGTCGAGGCGGCGACGGGGAACGTCGGCTGGGCCCGCGAGTTGCTCGTCGTGCTGGGGCTCGTCTCCATCCTCGTGGCCGCGGCCTTCATCGTCTTCCAGCACGACGGCAAGCGGCTGCTGGCGTACCACAGCGTGGAGCACATGGGCATCATCGCCCTCGGGCTCGGTCTCGGCGGCATCGGCACGTTCGCCGCGCTGTGGCACACCCTGAACCATGCGGTGTGCAAGGCGCTGGCCTTCTTCTCCATCGGCCGCCTGGGCCAGATGTACGGGACCCACGACCTCGACCGGATGGCGGGCGCGATGCGCCGCGCGCCGCTGTGGGGCGTGGGCCTGTTCGGCGCGATCCTCGCTCTCATCGGCGTCGCACCGTTCGCCATCTTCATGAGCGAGTTGCAGGTCCTCCGCGCGGCCGTCGATGCCGGCGCGTACGTACCCCTCGTGCTCTTCCTCGCGGGCGCCGGCATCGTCTTCGTCGGCGCGCTGCGCCACGCCATCGCCCCCGCCTGGGGCACGGAGGTCGTGGAGCCTCGCCTGCGGGCTCCCGGCGGCGCCGACCGGGTCCTGGTCTTCGGCGGTCTCGGCATCCTGCTCGTGCTCGGCGTGTGGCTGCCGCCGCCGCTGCACGACGCGCTTACCGCCGCGGCGCGGGTCGTCGGAGGCACGCCATGACCGCCCGCCACGGCCTGCCGCTTTGCAACGGGGAGGCCGTCGCCCGCCGCGACGTTCCTCAGCTCTCGATCGGCGAGTTCCGCGACTTCGTGGTCGGCCACGTCGCCGGCGGGGACCGGATCTCCGCCCTCTTCGGGGTCCCGGGGGAGAGCGGCACGACGCGGCTCTTCGCCGTGCTGGCCTGCGGGGACACGGGCAGCCTTTCGGTCACTTCCACCGACGTCCGCGACGCGTATCCCGCGCTGACGCCGGACTGCCCCCAGGCCCATTGGTTCGAGCGGGAGATTGCCGAGCAGTGGGCGGTGCGGCCGCAGAGCCACCCGTGGCTCAAGCCGATCCGCTTCCACCGCTCCTATCGGCCCGGCCACGACGCCTGGGACCGCCCGGACAGCGACGCGCTGCTGCCCGGAGTGACCGACTTCTTCCGCGTGGAGGGGGAAGAGGTGCACGAGGTGGCGGTCGGCCCCGTGCACGCAGGTGTCATCGAGCCCGGGCACTTCCGCTTCCAGTGCCACGGGGAAACCGTGTTCCACCTCGAGATCTCCCTCGGCTACCAGCACCGCGGGATCGAGCGCGCGCTGGCGGGCGGCCAGTCCTCGCGGGCGATCCACTACATGGAGACGCTGGCCGGCGACACCACGATCGGCCACGCGACGGCCTATTGCCAGAACCTCGAGGCGCTCGGCGGCGGCGCCGTGCCGGCGCGCGCGGCCGCGATCCGCGGCCTTGCGCTCGAGCTGGAACGGATGGCCAACCA
The DNA here is from genome assembly GCA_016218815.1 of Deltaproteobacteria bacterium. Classification (GTDB taxonomy): domain Bacteria; phylum Myxococcota_A; class Polyangia; order DRWM01; family JAAZOP01; genus JAAZOP01. The sequence continues at coordinate 48,450 of JACRCX010000141.1, read as the reverse complement.
CGCCGGGGATCTTGGCGCGCTGGCGGGCGACGTCGGCTACCTGCCCACGCAATCGTTCTGCGGGCGGCTGCGCGGCGACCTGCTCAACCTCACGGCGCTGCTGTGCGGCAGCCGCTTCGGCCGCGGCCTCGTGCGCCCCGGCGGCGTCGGCTTCGACCTGGATGCCGCCCGCGGCGCACAGCTCGGCGATCGGCTGCAGGCCACGATGCACGACCTGACCGCGGCAGTGAACCTGCTGTGGGATTCGGCCTCGGTGCTCGCCCGCTTCGAGGAGACCGGTGTGGTCCCGCGGCGGACGGCTGTCGAGCTGGGGCTGGTGGGCGTGGCGGCGCGAGCCAGCGGACTCGATCGCGACGCGCGGTTCGACCTGCCGGCGGGCGTGTTCCGCACCTCGCAGATCCCCGTCTCCACGTCCGACAGCGGCGACGTCTTCGCCCGAGCCTGGGTGCGCTGGCTCGAACTGCAGCGCTCGGCCGCCTTCCTCCAGGAGCAGCTCCGGACGATGCCCGAGGGCGCGGCGCGTGCGCCCTGCCCTCCCGGCGAGCCCGATCGTCTGGCCGTCTCCGTGGTCGAGGGCTGGCGCGGCGAGCTGTGCCACGTGGCGCTGGCGGACGAGGCGGGACGGCTCGCCTGGTACAAGGTCGTGGATCCGTCCTTCCACAACTGGATGGGGCTGGCGCTGGCGCTGCGGGGCGAGGAGATCTCGGACTTCCCGCTGTGCAACAAGAGCTTCAACCTCTCCTACTGCGGGCACGACTTGTGAGGCCGAGATGCTGAAGGAGCTGGTGGCGCGACTGCGCCAGGGACACCGCACGATTGCCTATCCCGCCGGGCCGGCGGTCCTGCCGGACCGTTTCCGGGGCCGGCCGGAGCTGGTCCGCTCACGCTGCCCGGCCGACTGCTCCGCCTGCGCCGCGGCCTGCCCGACCGGCGCCCTCTCCTGCACGGCCGGCGGTCCCGCCTTGGACCTCGGTCGCTGTCTCTTCTGCGCCGATTGCGCCGCGGCCTGCCCGCACGAAGCGCTGCACTTCGGCTCCGGACATCGGCTGGCCGCGTGGACGCGGGACGAACTGGTGCTGCGCGACGACGGGCGCCCGGCGGTCCGACCGGCGAACGACGCCCGGCTGCGCCTCTTCCGGCGCTCGCTCAAGCTGCGCCAGGTCTCGGCGGGCGGCTGCAACGCCTGCGAGGCGGACGTCAACGTCCTGGGCACCGTCAGCTACGACCTCGGACGGTTCGGCATCCAGATCGTCGCCTCGCCGCGGCACGCCGACGGCCTGCTCGTCACCGGTCCCGTGCCGGAGAACATGAAGCTGGCGCTGGAGAAGACGTACCGGGCCTTGCCACCCCCGCGTGTGGTCATCGCGGTCGGGACCTGTGCCATCTCGGGCGGCCCGTTCGCCGGTCATCGCGAGGTCTGCGGCGGCGCGGGCGGCGTGGTCCCCGTCGACCTCTGGGTGCCCGGCTGCCCTCCCCACCCCCTCACGATCCTCGACGGCCTGCTCGGGCTCCGCTCCGGCTGACGGCGCCGTCGCCGCCGGCCCGGCTACCGGCAGCTGCCGTACTCGGTCTCGCCGACCAGGAACGGCGGGTCCCACGCCCGGCAGGTTTGGCCGGCCGTGTCGCATTCCGGGGACGCGACGGCGCAGTACTGGATGCACGTGCCCGGCGTGCCCGCGCAGAAATGGCCCGGATTGCAGTCGCTGTGCGAGCCGCACGCGGCACCGGTGCCACCGCCCCCGGACGGGTAGCACCCGGTCGTGCGGTCCGTGGGCTCGCCGGCGGACCAGCCGCAGACGCCGCCGCCGCAGTCCGTCAGCGACGTCAGGCCGCAACCGCAGAGCGAGGCTCCCGGGACCACGACCGGAGGAGAGCCGGCCAGGACCTCGTTGCAGTTGCTGCCGTAGACCGCGCAGTCGGAGACGTCGGTGCAGAGCGGCCGGCACATGTTGAAGGTGCCGGTCCAGACGCAGCTCGTGCCCGCCGCGCAGTCCGAGTCGTAGGCGCAGATGGAGAACGCGGTGCCGGTCGGGTCGGCCGGCCGGCATCTCGTCGCGCCGGTCTCGACGTGGTCCCAGTCGATGTCACACGCCTGGCCCGGGGCGCACCCTGCCTGGGGATGAAGGGTGCACGGAGGGCCCGCATCGGCATCGGCATCCGCGTCGGCATCCGCATCGGCATCCGCGTCCGCCCCGCCGCAGTCGGGATCGGGCTGGCTGGATGGGCAGTGCGCGTTGCAGGCGCCGTCGCCGTCGCACGAGCCGTAGACGGGATTGCACTCGGGGTCACAGGCACATCCGGCGGCGCAGAAGTAGTCGGGATCGCAGCTGCACGGGCACTGCGGATCGCAGGCGCAGAAGTCCGGGCTGGTGGCGGAGAGATAGTCGCAGGATGACGTCAGGTCGCACGAGCACGCATCGGGATCGGCGTCCGCATCCGCATCCGCGTCGGCGTCCGCGTCGGCGTCGGCGTCCGCATCCGCGTCCGCGTCCGCGCCTGCGTCGACGTCGCTGCATGCCGCCGCTCCGACGCAACCCGGGTCCTCGCAGTCGAAGAGACCATCGCGGTCGTTGTCGGCGCCGTCGGAGCACTCGCCCGGCTGGTCGCCCTCGAACAACCCGCTGTTCTCGTCGCCGCCCGCATCCCCCCCGGCCGAGTCGTCCCCGCAACGGCTCGCGCCCAGGGCGGCCACGGCCGCGACGGCAGACAGGATCATCCACTTCCTGAACATGGCTTCGATCTCCTTCCACGGGTCCGGCGGCTCACGGCCCGGGCCGCACGCACCGCCTCAACTGGAACTCGCTGATGCTGCCGGGCGCGGTGGACAGGAACCCGACGTCGGCGGTGTCGAACGCGACGGCCCACACCGCGGGTTCACCCCATCCCGTCGCGGGCGACGACGACCAATAGAAACGCGCGTCGTAGAATTCGACGTCGCCCGTGACCCCCGGCGGCCAGTAGGCGGCTCGCGGTCCCGGTCCGCCGAAGATGTCGCAACCCGCCCAGCACGCGTCGCTCGAGCATGCGGTGACGTCGAGGCATGCGTCGGTGACGCCGCAGGCGCCTCCGGTCTCCGTCGACGGGCAGCCGCGGAGAAGACTGCGCAACTCGCTGACGGTCGGCAGATGCCACGAGCCGGGCCCGTAGCCGCCGAGCGACAGCGCGTCGCAGTACGTCACCGCATCGTCCCAACTCATGCCGCCGTACGCGTAGCCGACGCGAGGCGGGTTTTCCCAGCACAAGTTCGCGGCCGCGTCGAAGTACCCGCCCTCGCAGGCGGGAGCCGGCGCCGCGATCGTGCCGTCGAAGGCCGTGGAATCGATACACCACTGCGCACCGCCGGGCACGGGGGTCGAGCGGAGCGTGTCGGGATCGATGGTGACTTCCATCAGCTCGAGGCCGGTGAGAGTGCCCGCGAACCGCCCGCCTGCGGAGCCGATGTCGGTGATGGCCAGCGTGCCGGCCGTGGCGAAGAACATCTTCTCGCAGCCGTCCGAAGCGGTGCACGTGGTCCCGGCGACGATGCAGGTTCCGCAGGTCTGGTAGTTCCGCTCCGCGGCGGTCGCCCCCAGGACGAAGCTGCCCGGCGCAAAGGTCGGCTCCGGATCGCCATAACCCGCGTACAACTCGACCCACAGGGCCTCGAAGAGGTAGTCGGATGACTCGTACTTCAGGGTCAACCACCCATCCGTCGGCGCCTCGTACCGGACGACCGTGGTGTAGTCGCCCCAGAACCCGGAGCGATCGCACACGCCGCTCCAGATGCAATGCCCGTCGCGGTCGCAAGTCTGTCCGAAGTCGCAGTCGTCGGGCGGGCAGGATCCGCCGCATCCGTCGTCGCCGCACTCCCGGCCGGCACAGTCGGGCATGCAGACGTCGGCCGCCCCGTCGACGTCGGCATCGGCGTCCCCGTCGCCGTCGGCGTCCGCACCCGCATCCGCCTCGGCCTCCCCGTCGGCGTCCGCACCTCCCCGGCAGTAGGGCGCGCCGGCGCAACCCGGATCCGCGCAATCGAACAGGCCGTCGCGGTCGTTGTCGGCGTCGTCGGAACATTCGCCCGGCTCGTCACCTTCAAAGAGCTCGCTGCTGCCGTCCGCGCCGTTCCCGGAGGAGTCACCCCCGCAGCGGATCATGCCGAACACCGCGGCAGCGGCGAGAGTCGGGAGCACGATGCAGTTCCTGGGCAAGACCGCGGTCTCCTTCCTCGCACGTCCGGTCATTGGACGCGGCGGCGCCCGGCGCGGACTTCCCGATCAGCCCGGCACGCCTTCGATCCCCCACGTCGGTTCGTCGGCCCAAGCGCCGGCCCGACGCTCGCCTGCGGCACAAGCGATCGGGGAATTCAAGTTGCAGGTGCAGCCGTCGTGCCGCGCCATGGCGACTCGGCGCTCGTGCGTACTTGCTGCCCATTCCGGCACGTCCGGCGGCCGTCCACGCAGAACCGGCCCGTGGATGGCTGCCATCTTGGCGGGTGCCGCATGACGTCGTGGCAGTCCTTGTTCTCCCGCGACGAGTGCGTGCAGGACATCGCGCCGACAATGGACGCGGCGAGCCCTTGGACAGATTGACCGGTGCGTGCGACACTTCCACAGGTCCGGACGGAGTTCTCGGCCGGCCCCGGCTGGTCGCAGGGTCGCAGCGAGAACCGGAGAGGGGATGTCGATGAAGAGCCGGTTGCCGGCGGTCGGAGTCCTGGCGGTGCTGCTCGGCGTGTACCTCGCGTGCGGCGACGATTCGGAGAGCTGCCCGATCGGGTCCGAGGGGTGCCCATGCACGGGCGGCGGCGCGTGCGACGGTACGCTTGTCTGCGCTTCGCACCTCTGCGTGGATCTTGGCGGAGACGCCGATGCCGACGCAGACGCCGATGCCGATGCCGACGCCGATGCCGATGCCGACGCCGATGCCGACGCAGACGCCGACGCCGATGCCGATGCCGACGCAGATGCAGACGCCGATGCCGACGCCGACGCAGATGCAGACGCCGACGCCGATGCAGACGCCGATGCCGGTGCGGATGCAGACGCCGCCTCCGTTTGCGATGGGGGCTATCTCGACCCTGCGACGATGTTGTGCTGGCAGAACCCCCCATCCGACACCCAGATGGACCTCGAAACGGCAATTGCCTACTGCTCGACACTCTCCACGGCAGGCCACGGGCCTGGTTCATGGCACCTGCCGACGATCAGCGAGTTGCGAACCCTCGTGCGAGGTTGCGCACCCGTGGAGACTGGGGGGATGTGCGACGTATCGGACACCTGCCACGACTTTCCGTGCACTTCGTTGGCCTGCTCCACCGGCTGTGATTACGGCACGGGGGGAGTCGCCGGCAATCATTGGCCGGCGGAACTGGTCGGGGATGAGTCCTGGCCCTGGTATTGGTCGTCGACGACCTACGACTACGGCGTTCCCCCTCTCTACGCCTGGGCGATCGGGTTTGACCGGGGGTGGATCACCGGGTCGCTGACCACGAGCACCGACCGCTACGCACGTTGCGTGCGGCCGGGCCCCTGATTCGGCGACGCCTTTGCGGAGCCGAAGGGGAGGCTACCGGACCACGAGCGACATCTTGGCGACGGCGTCGGCGAGGGGCTTCCACCAGATGCCGAGCGCCACGGTGGGGATCATCAGCACCGTGAGCAGCGTGCCGTAGGACGGGGAGAGCGTGAAGGTCGCGACTTCGCCGTCGGGCTTCTCGAGGAACATCGCCTTGATCACGCGCGCGTAGTAGTAGAGCGACACCGCCGAATTCAGCACGCCGACCACCGCGAGGAAGTAGAAGAACTTGTACTTCACGTGCAGCACGGCGGCGAAGACGTAGAATTTCCCGATGAAGCCGCCCAGCGGCGGCAGGCCGACCAGCGAGAAGAGGAACACGGCGAGGAGCACCGCCAGGTACGGGCTGCGCGCACCCAGACCCTTGTAGTCGGAGATGGATTCGGAGCCGATGCGCGCGCGGACCGCCATCACGGCGAGGAAGGCGCCCAGGTTCATGGCGAGGTAGATGCCGAGGTAGAGCATCACGGCGCGGACGCCCTCCGAAGTGCCGACGGCGACGCCCATCAGCATGTAGCCCGCGTGCGCGATGCTGGAGTAGGCCAGCATGCGCTTGATGTTCTCCTGGGCGATGGCCACGAGGTTGCCCAGCGTCATCGTCGCGATCGCCAGCACGCCGAGCACCAGCGGCCAGGGAAACTCGCCGGGCATCATCCAGAAGCTCGGCGCGCCGTAGCCGATGAGGAAGAAGCGCACCAGCGCCGCCAGGCCCGCCGCCTTCGGCCCGACGGAGAGGAACGCCACGAACGGCGTCGGGGCGCCCTCGTACACGTCCGGGCACCACATGTGGAAGGGCACCGCCGCCACCTTGTAGGCGAAGCCGGCGAGCGAGAAGAGGCACGCGGCGACCACGGCGACCTGCGAGCCCCAGCCCTGCGACGCCAGCGACTCGACGTAGCGACCGACGCCGACCAGGTCCAGCGTGCCGCCCAGGCCGTACAGGAGCGAGAAGCCGTAGAGCATGACGCCCGACGCGGCCCCGCCGTAGATGACGTATTTCAGGGCCGCTTCGCTCGAGCGCTTGTCGCCGCGACGGAAGCCCGCGAGGACGTAGGACGGTAGCGAGACCAGCTCCAGCGAGAGGTAGATCATGAGGAGGTTCTGCGCGGCCGAGAGGAGCGACAGGCCGAGCGTCAGGCACAGGAGCAGGAGCAGGTACTCGCCGAAGCGATCCTCCGGGATCTCGTCGGAGAGCGCGCCGAAAAGGATGCCGAATGCGGCGACGACGAAGAAGAGGCCCTTGAAGAAGCGCGCCATCCCGTCCAGGGCGAGCATGCCGGAGAAGAGCGACTGGTCGCCGGGCGGCAGCAGCAGGAGCGCGAAGCCGGCGCCGATCACCCCGAGGATCGCGAAGCCGAGGAGAAGGAGCCGCCGGCGTCCCGAGCGCTTGAGCAGGAGGTCGGCGAGGAGCACGAGGGCGACGGTCGCCGACAGCGCCAGCTCGGGGGCGAAGCGGACGAGGTCCTGGCGCATCAGGTCCCCCCGGTGATGACGCCGACGAGGTGATGGAGCGAGGTGTTGACGAGGTTGAACACGGGGGTGGGCCAGAAGCCGAGGAGGATGGTGACGGCGGCGAGCGGGTAGAGGGTGAGGCGCTCGCGCCAGGTCATGTCCCACAGGTGGGACCACTTGGTGTTCATCTGGCCGAGGAACATGCGCTGCATGGTCCAGAGGTAGTACCCGGCAGTGATGACGACGGCAGGGACGGCGGCGACGACGAACCAGCGGAAGTTCGGGTCGGAGGCGCCGAAGCCGCCCATGAAGACGAGGATCTCGCCGATGAAGCCGGCCAGGCCGGGCAGGCCGAGCGAGGCCATGAACGCCAGGCCGGTGAGGCCGGTGTACTCGGGGAGCTTGCCGGCCAGGCCGCCGAAGCCGTTGATCTCGCGGGTGTGGGCGCGGTCGTAGATTACGCCGGCGATGAGGAAGAGCATGGGGGAAATGACCCCGTGGGAGACCATCTGGAAGACGGAGCCGGAGATGCCCTGCGGGGTGAGGGCGGCCATGCCCAGGAGGCAGAAACCCATGTGGGAGACGGAGGAGTAGGCGATGAGCTTCTTCAAGTCCTTCTGGGCGAGGCAGACGAAGGCGCCGTAGACGATGCTGATCACACCGAAGAGGGCGATGCCGGGCGCGGCCCACCAGGTGGTGTCGGGCAGCATCTGGAGGTTGAAGCGCAGGATGCCGTACATGCCGGTCTTGAGGAGGATGCCGGCGAGGATGACGGAGATCGGCGTCGGTGCGTCGACGTGCGCGTCGGGCAGCCAGGTATGGAACGGGAACATCGGCACCTTGATCGAGAAGCCGAGGAACAGGGCGAGGAAGATCACCTTGGGGAAAGCCATGCCGAAGATCGGGGCGACCGCGTCGAACGTGCCGTTGCGGCCCATCTCCGTGAGGTAGACCAGGTTGAAGGTGTGGTCGGTGAGCGAGCCGTCGACCAGCCGGGCGGGGCCGGAGGCGTAGTAGATGGCGATGAGGGCGAGCATCATCAGCACGGAGCCGGCCAGGGTGTAGAGGAAGAACTTGATCGCGGCGTAGGGACCGCCGCGGACTCGGCCGTCGGGATCGGTGCGCGGCGGGGCGCCCCAGATGCCGATGAGGAAGTACATCGGCAGGAGCATGATCTCCCAGAAGACGTAGAAGAGGAAGAAGTCCTGGGCGCAGAAGGTGCCCAGAACGCCGGTCTCGAGCAGCAGGAAGAGAATCATGTAGCCGGGGACGCGCTTCTTGGAGAAGTGCGGGTGGTGCTCGTCGTCCAAGCGGCCCCACCAGGGTAGCGAGGCGATCATCGCGGCGAGGAACACGAACGCGGTCAGGAGGACCATCGAGATCGACAGCCCGTCGACGCCGACGAAGTACTCGATGTTCCACTGCCGCATCCAGACCGTGTGGTGCACGAACTGGAGGTTGGCCGAACCGCCGTCGAATCCGCGCCAGAGCTGGATCCCGAGGAGGGAGACGACGACGGTCGCCGCCAGGCCGATGGCGCGCGACGCCTGGTCGACCGCCTGCTGGCTCAGCCGCAGCGCGGGGCGCAGGGCGAGGACGGCGAAGATCGCGCCGATGCCGACGACCGGCGTGAAGACGATCCAGGTCAGGAGCAAGCTGTTGGTCGGGTAATCCATCGGCCCTCTCCGCTCACCACGGCACGGCGTACGTGAGCAGTGCGAACATCACGCACCCCGCGACGATTCCGTAGACGTACGTCTGCACGCGGCCGGATTGCACGCCGCGCAGCCGACGGCCGCCCGCGACGATCCCGTCGCCCACCAGGTTCACCAGCCCGTCGACGAACACCCGGTCGATCCACCCCTGGAGCATGCCGCACAGGGCGCCGATCCGGCCCGCGAGGTTCACGAGGCCGTCCACGATCCGCGCGTCGACCCACCACAGCCCGCGCGAGAGCGCGACCCCGCCGTCCACGAACACCCGCCCGTACACCTCGTCGACGTAGTACTTGTTGTAGATCAGCCGGTGCACCCAGCGGAGCAGGGGATTCGAACTGGCCAAGAGGCGCGCGGGAATCGGGTTGCGGGCGGCGTGGTACAGCCACATCGCCACCGCCGCACCCAGGAAGGCGATGACCACCGAGGCACCCATGAGGCCCCACTCGTAGGAGTGCGAGTAGTGCCGCCAGTGCACGAAGTGCTCCGAGCCGCCGAACACCGGCTCGAGCCAATGTTCGAACCAGTTGGGCAGGAAGCCGAGCAGCGCCGGAACGCCCATGAAGCCGCCGACGACCGCGAGCGCGCCGAGAATGGCGAGGACGACGGTCATGGAGGCAGGGGATTCGTGGGGGAGCTGTGAGCTGTGAGCCGTGGGCTGTGAGTGGGAAGAGTCGTGAGTCGTGAGTCGTGAGTCGTGAGTCGACGCGGGAGCCGCGTACGCGTCGGGCTTCGCATCCGCTGTCGCATGCGCGTCGTGGCCGTGGCCGTCGGCGTGGGCCTCGCCGCGGTACTTGCCGGTGAAGGTCATGAAGAAGGAGCGGAACATGTAGAAGGAGGTGCACAGAGCGGCGGTGGCGGCGATGACGTAGAGCCAGAAGCCGCCCGAGTGGTAGACGAGGTTGCCGGTGCTGAAGACCTTCCAGAGGATCTCGTCCTTGGAGAAGAAGCCGGAGAAGAGGGGGAAGCCGGCGATGGCCAGGCACGAGAGCAGGTACGTGAACGCGGTCACCGGCATCAGCTTCCACAAGCCGCCCATCTTCCGCATGTCCTGTTCGTGGTGGCAGCCAAGGATGACCGAGCCGGACCCGAGGAAGAGGCAGGCCTTGAAGAAGGCGTGGGTGACGAGGTGGAAGATGCCGACCCAGAAGGCGCCGACGCCGACGGCGACGAACATGAAGCCGAGCTGGCTGACCGTCGAGTAGGCGAGGACCTTCTTGATGTCATGCTGGAACAGGCCGATCGTCGCGGCGAACAGCGCCGTGGCGGCGCCGACCGTGGCGACGACGGTCAGGGCGAGCGGACTCAGGGCGAAGAGGAAGTGGAGGCGCGCGACGAGGTAGACGCCTGCGGTGACCATGGTGGCGGCGTGAATCAGGGCGGAGACGGGGGTCGGGCCGGCCATGGCGTCCGGGAGCCAGACGTAGAGGGGGATCTGCGCGCTCTTGCCGGTGGCGCCGAGGAACAGGAAGAGGCAGGACAGGGTGACGAGGCTCAGGCCGAGCCAGCGCTGGGAGACGAATGCGTCGCGCCGCACGGGGTCGCGCAGGATTCTTTCGACCTCCCGGAATTTCACCGAGGTGCGCGGCAGCGGGCCCTCGTCGTGCACCACGCCCTTCGCGATGCTCGCCATCAGCGCCGCCTGTGGGGCCGGCAGCTTCTCCGAGGCCGAGCCGACCACACCCCCGGCGGCGCCCTCCCCTCCCAAGATGATGTCGGGCAGGGGTCGCTGCACGTGGGACGGATTCTCCCAGGTGCCGGCGATGCCCCAGAAGAGGAGGAAGAGGCCGAGGACGAAGCCGGCATCGCCGATGCGGTTGACGACGAAGGCCTTCATGCCGGCGACGGCCTTTTCCTTGTCGCGGTACCAGAAGCTGATGAGCAGGTACGAGCAGAGGCCGACGCCCTCCCAGCCGACGAACATGAGCAGGAAGTTGTCGGCAAGCACGAGGGTCAGCATGGCGAACATGAACAGGTTCAGGTAGGCGAAGAAGCGCCAATACCCGGGGTCGCCGCGCATGTAGCCGATGGAATAGACGTGGATCAGGCTGCCGACGAAGGTGACGACGAGACACATGACGCCGGACAGGCGATCCATCGTGAAGGCGACATCGGCGTCGAGCCAGCCGACGTGGAGCCAGCCCCAAAGTCTGACGTACATGACCGCTTCTTGGCCGGAGCGGGCGAGCGTCACGAAGGCCCAGGCGGCGATGGCGGCCGACGTCCACGGCAGCAGCACGGCGGTGACCCAGATCCCGGTCTCGCCGAAGCGTCTCTGGATGCGCGAGCCGAACAGGCCGTTCAGCATCGCGCCCAGCAGGGGCAGGACCGGGATGAGCCAGAGCAAGGGGAAGGGGTGGAGGCTCATGGGCGCCTCATTCCTTCATCTCCGTGGTCTCCGTGGTGTCCACGGAGCGGAAGGCGCGGTAGAGCTGGAGGACGATGGCCAGGGCAACGACCGCCTCCGCCGCCGCCAGGACGATGCCGAACAGCGCGAACACCTGGCCGCCGATCGCGCCCGTCACCAGCCGCGAGAACGCCACCAGGTTCAGGATCGCCGCGTTGAGGATCAGCTCGATCCCCATCAGGATGGCCACCGCATTGCGCCGGGTGACGACGGTGAACAGGCCGCAGGCCAGGAGGACGCCGGAGACGATGACGTAGTGCGGGACGCCAATCGTCATGGCTGCACCTCGGGGGAGGGAGTTTTCGGTTCTCCGTTGTCAGTCTTCAGATCCGGACCGGGACCGGATGCGGCGTCCCCGGAGGCGGTGGGGGCGGGGACGCGCTTCTTGCCGCGGGCGAGGGTCACGGCACCGACGAGGGCGGCGAGGAGCAGGATGGAGATGACCTCGAAGGGGAGGACGTAGGGGCCGAGGAGCGCGTCGCCGACGCCGGACGCCATCGGCTCGGGCGTCGCGGGCGGGGCCTTGCCCCAGGGCACGCGCAGGGCGATGGCGGCCATGGTGCCGATCGTGCCCAGCAGGACGAGGAGGCCGAGGCCAAGGCCGACGGAGCGGTTGGAGACCTTCACGTCGGAGATGCGCGAGGTGAGCATGACGGCGAAGAGGATCAGGATGAGGATGCCGCCGACGTAGACGAGGAGCTGGATGACGGCGACGAGGTCGGCGGAGAGGAACGCGTACAGCCCGGCCACGCCGAAGAAGGTGGCCAGGAGGGCGAAGGCGCTGTGGACGATGTTGCGGGCGAAGGCGACCCAGGCGGCGCCGGCGACCGCGAGGGCGGCGAGCGCGTAGAAGACGACCGCGCCGGCAAGGGAGGTTGTCATGTGCCCTCCTTGGGTGGCGGAGAGGAGTCTTCCGTTTTCAGTTCTCGGTTTTCAGTCGGAGCCGAAGGGGCCTCCTCCGTGCGGGGCTTCGGGGCCTTCGGCGCGGGACTGCCGGTTGCCGCGGGGCCGCTCGCCGAAGCTCGCGGTTCCGCCGGAACGGGAGACGTGGCGGGCGCCTGTCCGGTCTGAGAACTGACAACCGAAGACTGAGAACTCGTGTCCTCACAGGTGCCGGCGATGGTCCGCCCGCGCCAGCGGACGCGGCCGAAGCAGGGATTGACGATCTCGGCGAGGATCGAGCCCAGGGGCCGCCGCGGCGGCTGGTCCTTGGCCTTGGCCACGGGGACGGGCTTGCGGACGAAGTGCAGGACCAGGCCGTCGGGCGACGCCTCCACGCCCTCGAAGTCGGTGGTGTGCGACAGCGCCTCGAACTTGCACGCCTCGGAGCAGAGGCCGCAGTACATGCAGCGGCCCATGTCGATGTCGAAGCGGACGATCTCGCGCACGCCGGTCTCGGCGTTCTTCTCGGCCTTCACCTGCACCGCGCCGATGGGACAGGTCTTCTGGCACAGGGCGCAGGCGGTGCAGCGCTGGAGGTCGACTTCCAGGATCCCGCGGTACCCTTCGGGCAGCGTCTCCTGCACGGGCTTGTCGATCTTGTCCGGGTACTGGATGGTGAGCGGGCGGCGGAAGAACCAGCTCGAGGTGACCGTGAGGCCCTCGAAGGTGGTCGCGATCGCCCGCCCGATGTCGGCGAAGTACTCGAGGAGCGCCCCGCGCGACTTCCGCGACATGGCGCCCTGGTTCGTCCGATCCGTGCTGTCGCTCACGTCATCCACTCCGGGACCAAGAACGAACAACCAACAACCCGACCGCCTACGGCATGCGGTAGGGGGGATACCACAGCTTCTTGCCTTCCATGCGCTCATAGAGCGCCTTGTCCGCCAGGTACGTGCGGCGGATGCGGCGCGCGTATTCGACGACGACCCAGAAGCCGAAGATCAGGAGCGCGGCGCGCAGGGCCAGGTCGACCGTGCCGCCGTCGCGGACGACGACCATGAGGGCGAGCACGCCGAGGATGCAGGCGAAGGAGAGGGGGACGAGGTACTTCCAGCAGGTGAACATGAGCTGGTCGATGCGCAGCCGCGGGACGGTCCAGCGGAGCTGGACGACGATGATGACCAGGGTGGAGGCCTTGGCCGCGAAGATCACGAAGGAGAGGGCCTCCCAGCCGACGAAGGCGAAACCTTCGACGGCGGCGACGTGCGCGGGCGAGACGCCGGGGATCTGCCAGCCGCCCAGGAAGCAGACGGTGGCGACCGCGCTCATGATCCAGAGGTTCGCCCACTCGGCGAACATGAAGAACAGGTAGCGCATGCCCGAGTACTCGACGTTGTACCCCGCCACCAGCTCGCTCTCCGCCTCCGGCAGGTCGAACGGCGTGCGGTTGCCCTCGGCGATCGCCGCCGTGAAGTAGAGGAAGAAGGCGGCGAAAAGGAACGGGTTGCGGAAGACGAACCAGTCCCAGGGGAAGCCGCCCTGTGCGGCGACGACGCCCTGCATCGACATCGTGCCGGCGAACAGGATGACGGTCATGAGGGCGAAGGCGGAGGGGATCTCGTACGAGACGAGCTGCGCGGCGGAGCGGACGCCGCCGAAGAGGGCCCACTTGGAGTTGGAGGCCCAGCCGGCCATGAGCAGGCCGACGACGACGAGCGAGGTGACGGCGAGGACGTAGAGCAGGCCGACGTTGAGGTCGGCGGCGACGAGGTGGACGCCGAACGGCAGCACGACGAACGCGCCGAACATGCCGCCGAAGACGAAGTAGGGCGCGATGCGGAACAGCGTCCGGTCGGCCCCCTCGGGGACGAGGTCCTCCTTGAGGAAGCACTTGATGCCGTCGGCGAGCCACTGCAGGACGCCCTGGGGTCCGACGCGGTTGGGGCCGATGCGGGACATGATGCGGCCCGCGACGCGGCGTTCGATCCAGGTCACGGGTCCGGCGAAGAGCGCGACGAAGCCGACGGCGACGACCGCGGCGACGAGCATGAACGCGAGGTAGACGACCCAGGCGTGGGGCCAGGTCGACGGGTCGACGGAGAACGCCCAGCGCATGAAGCGATCGGCGGCGTGCTGCACGACGTTCATCGGTCCACCTCCGGGGCGACGACGTCGAGGGAGCCGATGAGGGCGACCAGGTCGGCGAGCATGAGGCCGGGGCTCTGGTGCTGGATGATCGACAGGCCCGTGTAGGAGCCGGTGCGGAATTTCGCGCGGTACGGCTTATCGGTGCCGTCGGCGATCACGTAGGCGCCCAACTCGCCCCGCGCGGACTCGACCGCCGCATAGACCTCGTTCGCCGCCGGCTTGACGACCTTGGGCTTGGCCCAGAACTCGCCCTCGGGCAGCTTGTCGCAGGCCTGCCGCAGGAGCTTCATGCTCTCGACCATCTCGAGCATGCGGCACCAGTAGCGGTCGTAGCAGTCGCCCACCACGCCGCGGAAGCCCTTGCCGACGATGACGTCGAACTCGAGGTCGGGGTAGACCGAATAGGGCGCGTCGCGGCGGAGGTCGAAGTCGACGCCGGAGGCGCGCAGGTTGGGTCCGACGAGGCCGAAGCCGACGGCGTCGGCGGCGGAGATCGTCGCGACGTCGGCGAGGCGGCGGACGAAGATCTCGTTGTCGGAGATGAGGCGGTTGAACTCGCGGAGGATCGGCTCGAAGTGGTCGAGCCACAGGCGGATCGTGTCGACGACGTCGGGCTTGATGTCGCGGGCGACGCCGCCGAAGCGCAGGTAGTTGTAGGTCAGGCGGGCGCCGCAGATCCGCTCCATGATGTCGTTGATCTTCTCGCGCTCGCGGATCCAGTGCGTGAACGGGGTGAAGGCGCCCACGTCCATGGCCAGGGCGCCGGTGGCGATGAGGTGGCTGGCGATGCGGTTCAGCTCGGAGGCGATCACGCGGCAGTACTCGCCGCGGGGCGGGACGGCCAGTCCCAGGAGCTTCTCGACGGCGAGAGCCCAGGAGTGGTTGGCGAAGATGGCGCCGAGATAGTCGACGCGGTCGGTGTAGGGCATCGTGCCGATGTAGAGGTTGGACTCGGCGAGCTTCTCGATGCCGCGGTGCAGGTAGCCGACGTCGGGGGAGGCCTTGCGGATGATCTCGCCGTCGGTCTCGAGGAGGAAGTTGATGACGCCGTGGGTCGCGGGGTGGTGCGGGCCCATGTTGACGCGCATGAAGCCCGGCAGCTCCTCGGCCTTCGCCCCGTGCATGGCCGCCTGGACCTGAGGGCGGCCGGCGACCTGCGCGCGGGTCACCGGGGCGGAGCCCTCGCGGGTGCCGACGATGCCGTGGTACTCGGCCGGCGGCGTGTAGTCCTTGCGCAGCGGGTAGCCGACCCAGTCGTCGGGCAGGAACAGGCGGCGCAGATCGGGGTGTCCGTCGAAGACGATGCCGAAGAGGTCGAACGTCTCGCGCTCGTGCCACTCCGCGGTCGGCCAGACGTCGGCGACGGAGGCGACGCGCGGGGCGTCGCGGCCGGTCTTGACGCGCAGGGCGACGCCGTGGCGGCGTGGAATCGAGAGCAGGTGGTACACGACCTCCAGGGCGTCCTTGCGGTCGACGCCGGCGAGCGAGCGCAAGAAGTCGAAGCACAGGTCGTCCTCGTCGCGGAGGAACAGCGCGGCCTCATGGAGCCGCTCGGGCGCCAGCTCGAGCGTCGGGTCCAGGAGCGTGTCCTGGACGGCGACGACGGCGCCATCGCCGAAGCGCGTGCGCAGGCGGACCGCGACCTCTGCCGGTGTCATGCCTGGCCCTTCATCTTGGCCGCCCAGCTCTCGCCGTGGATCTTCTCCTGGAGGCGGAGGATCGCCTCGTTGAGCGCCTCGGGGCGGGGCGGGCAGCCGGGGAGGTAGAGGTCGACGGGGACGATCTTGTCCACGCCGCAGACGACCGAGTAGGAGCGCTGGAAGAGGCCGCCGCAGTTGGCGCAGGAGCCCATGGCGACGACGTACTTGGGATCGGCCATCTGGGCCCAGAGGAGGCGCACGCGGTCGGCCATCTTGTAGGTGATGGTGCCGGCGACCAGCAGCAGGTCGGACTGGCGGGGGCTGGCGCGGAAGACGGCGCCGAAGCGGTCGAGGTCGGTGCGCGGGCCGCCGGTCTGCATCAGCTCGATGCCGCAGCAGGCGGTGGCGAAGAGGAGGTACCAGATCGAGGACTCGCGGAACCAGTTGATGGCGTGGTCGAGCCGCGTGGCGATCGCGCCCGGGTAGACCTCGGCCTGGATGATCCGCGGCCCGTCCGCCGCGCCGCCGCCCGGAGGCGGGTCCTTCAGAATGGGATCCGGCGCGTCGCTCATGCGCAGAACTCCGCGTCCATCCCGTGCGCCTGCCCGGAACTGAAAACCGAAAACTGAGAACTGAAAACCACCGTCCCTACTCCTCGCCCTCCGGTCCTTCGATGTCGCGGATCCAGTCCAGATGCCCCTTGCCCCACACGTAGGCGAGGGCGGCGGCGAGCACGAGGAGGAAGAGGGCGATCTCGGCGACGGCGACCAGGGCCCGGCCGCTTTCGATCCAGTCGCGGACGACGACGGCGACGGGGAAGGTCAGGGCGACCTCGACGTCGAAGACGATGAAGACGAGCGCCATGAGGTAGAAGCGGGGGTTGAAATTGAACCAGCCGCTGCCGATGGCGCGCTCGCCGCACTCGTAGACCGAGGCCTTCTGCGGGTCGGGCAGGTCGGGGCGGAGGAAGCGTCCGACGAACAGGGCGATGAAGACGAATCCCGCGCCGACGAGGAGGAAGACGAGAACCGTGGCAAAGTCGAATTGCACGATCCGACCTCTTTTCCGGGCGCCTCGGGAAGCAGTCCCCGCCGGCGGGAAAGTTCCCGTCGGGCGAGGCCCCCCGAGGAATCCGGGACGCGTCTGCTGCCACGGTCGCCCCGGAGACCGCCCGCCTGGCAAGCGGGCGGGAGAGTAGGAAGAGGGGAGTGGGAAAGTCAAGTCGAGGATCGTGGTTGTTGGTGCTCGGCGCCGGAGGCGCCGAGTCCCTTTGGGGCGTTGGTGGGTCGTCCGGGTCGAGTTGTTGGTCCCCAGGTGCGCCTGAGCAACGTGGGGGAGCGGCCTAGTCCGGACCGTCGAGGAGCTCGTGCGGCCCGGCGAATGCCTCCGGGAGAACCCATCGCACGTCGGTGTCGTTCATGCGCTCGGCGTGATCGAGGCCGAGGTTGACCACGACGAAGCGGCGGGGATGGTAGGCGTCGATGAAGCTGCGGGAGGAACGAGACAACGCCGGGCGACGCAATGCCGCGGCCTTCGCCTCGACCGCCACCAGACCCGCAGGACGTTCCACGAGGAAGTCGACCTCGGCGCCGGATCGGCTTCGCCAGTAGCGAAGGGTGTCGAGCGGTGCGAGCGGCGAGAGCACCTTCGCGAGCTCGGCGGCCACCCACCCTTCCAGCGCGGCGCCGCGGTCCAACCGGTCGGCGAACGGCTGGAACTGTCGCAGGGCGGCGTTGCGCACGCCCGGGTCGCGAAAGAACACCTTTGGACGATGGGTCAGCTCGGCGCGCCGTCCGCCGACGAACGGTTGAACCAGCGTCACGATGTGGCCGTCGGCCAGGATCGTCAGGTAGTCGTCCACCGTGCCTCGGGCGACGCCGCAGATGCCCGCCCACTCGGAGACGTTGACCAGGCTCCCCGTCTGGGACGCGACAAGTCGCAGCAGCGTCCGGAACGCGTCGACGTGGGCGATGTGGAACCGGTCGGACGCGTCGCGCACGACGAATGCATCCATCAGCCGGTACAACTCGACCTCCGGCCGCTCGGACAGCCAAGCCGCCGGGTATCCTCCCACGACCATCTGGCGCAGCGCGGCCTCCCGGAGCCGTGACTCGCGCAGGAGCGGCGCGGCGTCGTGCATGATCGCCGCGATCTCCTTCAACGAGAAGGGATGGACGATGGTCCGGGTCGCCCGCCCGGCGAGGGACTCCCGCGTCCGCGACTCCAAGTCGAAGGCCGACGACCCGGTCACGAACAGGGGGTTCGGCAATCCGGCGTCGATCAACCCCTTGATGAAGAGCCCCGCCTCCTCGAGGTGCTGCGCCTCATCGATGAGGATCGGCGTGTCGGCACCGACGAGTCCCGCGAGGTCGCTCGCGACGAGCGTCGCACTCCGGCACCAGGAGCGGACGCTTGGCTCTTCCGCGTTCATGAAGAGGGGCGCTCGGTGGTTGTCCCGGAACCAGGCCCAGAGAACGGACGACTTGCCGACCTGTCGAGCGCCGACGACGAGATGGGCACGACCGGGGGTCGACCACTCGGCCGCGGCGGAAACATCGCGCGGCACGAAGGCCGAGGGAATGCGGTGGCGTGCCGCCTCGGGGAACGCGCGCGGGTTTTCCAGCCATGGGTTGGCGGCGCGGAGCAGAGTGAGGAGTTCCCCGTCCATGCGTCTGCATTTAGCAGGTTTCAAAGCCATCGTCGATGACATTCCGCACGGCTCGATGCCACGGTCCATGGCGATTCGTAGACCATCCGATGGCTCTGGGCTCTCCACCTGACCGGAGCGCCCGGCGGATCAAGACCCGATGGGCCAGTAAGAACGGCGGAATCATCATTCGGTCCGCTGCGCGGCGCCGTACTGCACCGGGGCTTCGCCCGTGCGGCTGCAACAGGCGACCGGCAACAGGCAACCGGCAACGGGCAGTGATCATCGCCCGTTGCCGGTCGCCGGTCTCCTGTTGCCTGTTCGCTGGCCGCGCGCGCCTCGGAACTACTCCGGTCAAGTGGATAGCCCAGCGACGGCTTATCCTGGGTCGGACCCTCGACGTTCCACGCCGGCGGGAGGCACCACGCCTCGGCGCTTCCGGGTTGCGGCCGGAGCGCCGGCGTGGTGGAGTGTGTGCCGGAAGAAGGAGGGCGGTCATGAAGCGGGACGACGCGGGGTCGGCGCTTGAGGTGGTGCTGGTCGGGCGGCGGCTGCCCGACAACGAGAACCTCGGATTGGGGTACCTGCTCGCGGCGCTGCGCGGCGCGGGGCTGCGGGGAGAAGTGCTGCGGCTCAACGACCTGCGCGACGCGGAGTCGGCCTGGACGCGCATCCGGGAGGCGCGGCCTGCCGTGGTCGGCATCTCGCTGCCCGACGGCGGCTCGGCGTTCCTGCCGCTGGGCTTCGGCGAGCTGCTCCGGCGGCGTGGGTACGCGGGGCACGTGACGGCAGGCGGGCCGTTCGCGACGCTGGCGCGCTCGTGGCTGCTGGAGCGACACGCGTGGCTGGACAGCGTGGTGCGATTCGCGGGGGAGGGGCCGCTGGTGGACCTGGTCGGAGCGCTGGGGAAGGGCGAGGAGGCCCTCGCCCTGGTTCCGGGGCTGACGACGCGGCGTGGGGACGGGGCGCCGGCGCCGGTGCTGGATCGCCGGCCGATGGAGCTGACGCCGGAGCGCGGCGAGCTGCCGCAGGTGCTGGGGCACCCCATGGTGCACATCGCGGCGACCCGCGGCTGCCCCGGACGGTGCGCGTACTGCGGCCCGGCGGCGTTGCAGGGGCTGGAGTGGAGCGAGGGCCGGGCCTCGGGCGCCTCGGCCGAGTGCCTGCACGCGGCCGGCGTGGGCGGGACGAGGCGCCGGGACCTCGGCGCCGTGTGCGACGAGATGGCGGCGCTGTGGCACGAGCGGAACGTGCGGTACTTCTACTTCGTGGACGAGCACGTCCTGCCGCACGCGGAGGAGGAGGCGCTCGGGTTCCTCGAGCGCTGGGGGACGGAGCTGCGGCGGCGCGGGGTGGGCGAGCTGGGCATCGGCTGCATGCTGCGCGGGGATCTGCTGACGCCGGCGGTCTGCCGTGCCTTCCGCGAGGTCGGGCTGGTGCGCTGCTACGTCGGGATCGAGCTGGTGACGCGCGAGGAGCGGCGTCGCTTCGGGCGGCCGGGAAGCGCCGAGCGCGCCGCGACGGGCGTGCGCGACCTGGACGGGCTGGGCGTGGCCGTGATTAGCAACGTCATGCTGGTGCACCCGTACTCGACGCCGGACACGATCCGCGCCGGGATCGAGTATCTCGCGGAGCTGGGCGACGCGAACTTCGAGACGACGGACATGCGGGCGTTCCACGGGACAAGGCTGTGGGCGATGCTGCGGGACGAGGGGAGGCTGGAGGGGAACCCGCTGCGCTACGGCTACCGGCACCTGGACGGGCGGGTCGCGCGGTTCGCCGAGCTGCTGGTGCTGCTGCGTGCCGAGGCATTCGGGGACTACAGCACCTCGTTCCGGCAGCACGACCTGGCGCTGGCGGCGGCGCTGGGCGGTCGCCTCCACGCGGGCGCGATCGGTCCGTCCCTGTCGCAGGCCGTCCGGAGCTGCGGGGCGAGGCTCAACGCGGTGCGGGTGGGGGCGCTGCGGGAGGCGCTGGCGCTGGCGGAGGGCGGGGTGCGCCGGGCCGAGGCGCTGGAGCTGGTGGGCCGGACCCGGGCGCGGAGCGACGAGGTGACGGCGGAGATCGAGCGGCTATATGCGGCGGTGTCGGCGGCGGTGCCACGCCGGGGTCGGATCTTCTCGCCGATGCGGGCCGCGGCGGCGCGGGCGATGCGATTCTGCGTCGTGGCGGCGCCGCTGGCGGCTGCGGGCTGCTACTCCAGCCGGGGTGACGCGGTGGACGGGGACACGGATGCGGCGATCGAGGCGACCGAAGGAGACGGGACGGGCGACGCCGACGGCGCGGCGGACACCGACGCGGGGTGCACGGAGGCGCTGGCGGCGGCGCAGCAGGAGGCGGGCGCGGCGGTCATCGACCGCGTGGCGCCGTGCACGAGCCTGGGAGTGAGCATGCCGCCCGCCCCGTCGACGGACATCCGGGTGGAGGTTCCGCCGTCGTGGTACGAATTTTCGTACTGCGAGGGCTCGGCCGAATGGGCGGCGGCGATGCAGGCGACGGTCCGTGACGCCCTGGCCGCCGTGCCGCTCGAATGTGCTCGTCCGTGGTACTGGCAGTTCGACCGCGACGACGCGATGGAGGTCAGCCGGGGAGCGGAGGCGGTCTTCGGCGCCTGCGAGGATGCGTTCGCGACGGAGCCGGACGCCTGGTACCACGTCGTCATCGTGGTCGGCGCGGACGGGCGGGTGACGGACGTGCGTTCGCGGGTGGGCTACACCGTGGGGACGGAGATCCTGGACTGCATCCGGACGGCGCTGGAGGGGCTGGTCTTCCCGTGCCTGGCGGGGCGCGAGGTTTGTCCGGAGTACGTGTTCGTGGAGTAGGGCGGCGTGTTGGAGAGCAAGGCGTACGGCTGCTGCAGGGACGGGCCGGGCATGGGGGGAGCCGCTGCCGGGTCGCCAGGCAGGACCGAGGACCACCTCCC
The DNA here is from genome assembly GCA_016218815.1 of Deltaproteobacteria bacterium. Taxonomy (GTDB): domain Bacteria; phylum Myxococcota_A; class Polyangia; order DRWM01; family JAAZOP01; genus JAAZOP01. Next base: position 27,083 of record JACRCX010000141.1, on the reverse strand, counting down.
GGGGGGGAGCAGATGGCGGACGGCCGTTGGGCCGGTCATGGTCCGCGGCTGAGCACGGTCCCGTCGTCGCCCACAGCCCAGAGCTGGCCCAACGCGGTTCCGCGGATGCCGCGAAGCGAATGGACCGTGCCGCTGTCGCTCACCAACCACGCTCCGCCTTCCCGATGGAGGATCGTCCCGTGGTCACCGACGCTCCAGGCGTCGCCGGGGCTGCCGCTCCAGACGCCCCACAGATCCTCGGTGACGCCGCCGACGTCCTCCCGCCCGAACTCGACGCCATCCCAGTGCAGCAACGTGCCGCTCGGACCGACAAACCAGACGTCGTCCGGCCGCGAGCCCCAGAGGTCCGCGAGTCCCTCCTCGGCGGGGTTGGGGACGAGGTTCCATCTTCCGGCAATGCGGTGGTGCGTGCGTGCGCCGACGAGCCAGACGTCGTCAGGGCCCGTGCCCCAGATCCCGCCGCCACCCCCGGTGTCTTCGATCCTCGACGTCCAGGCGGCCCCGTCCCACTGGAGCACAAGTTCGAGCGCATGGTCGTCCTGGCCGACGACCCAGAGATCGTCCTGTGCGGTGCTCCAGACGCCGGTCAGCAGCGCCGAGTCCGGAAGCTCGGCCGCGGACACCCAGGACGTTCCGTCTCCGCGGAGGACGGTGCCGTACTCTCCGACGACGTAGAGTTCGTTCGCCGCGTGTCCCCACACGCCGAGCAGATCGGGCCACCACGGGTGTGGGTACCGGCTGCGGAGCCAGCCGGCTCCGGCGCGGTGGTCGATCCTCGCGCCCCGGCCGACGACCCAGACGTCGGCGTCGCCGGCCGCCCACACGGCGCGGTACTCGTCGGTCGGGCCGGCCCACCAGTTCTCCCAGGCTGCGCCGTCCCAGCGAACGATCGTCCCGAAGCGGCCCACGGCCCAGACGTCGTTGGGCGCGCTGCCCCACACGTCCTCGAGGTACCAAGCGCGCTCGGCAACCGGGATCGCCGTCCAGGCGGCGCCATCCCAGTGCGCGGAGCCTTGGCCGACGACCCAGCCATCGTCCGGTGCGGCGAACCAGAGCCGCCGGCACGTCGGAAGGACATTGACGTTCAGCCAGGGGCCCCCGTCGAGACCCGGTCGCGCGACCCGGTCGCCGATCGCCAGCCAGACGCCATCGGGCCCCTCGGAGCCGACATCCATGGACTCGGACCCGTCGTACAGCCTTTCCGCGACAGACCACGCGGTTCCTCCGCTGAAGTGCAGGAGGTATCCCTCGTGATTCGGCGGTCCGTCATAGTGGATGACCGCCTCGCCGATCGCCCAGACGTCGTCCGGGCCGGTACCCCAGATGGCGCGCACGATGAAACTGCGTGACGGGTCAGGACCGGGCCAAAGAACCGTGGCGTCCGACCAGGTCGAGCCATCCCACTGGAGGAACCTCCCCCAACTTCCGATGATCTGATCAACCCCACCGCCCGCCCAAGCGGCATCGGGGCCGGCAGCCCAGACATCGAGGAATGCAGGGCCCGGCGTGGCGTCCAGAGCCGTCGTCCAGGCCGTTCCGTCCCAGTGCAGGATGCCGGCGTCGCCGACGGCCCACGCGTCGTCGGGGCCGGAGCCTCCGACCGCGCGCAGGGTCGCCGTGGTCCCGCTGTCGGAAAGGCTCCAGGCCGTTCCGTCCCAGTGAAGGATGGTTCCGCCCTCGCCGACGGCCCACACGTCGTCCGCGCCGGAGCCCCATATGCCGAACAGGTCATGGCCCTGCGGGAGCGGGTTTTCCCAGCACCAGCCGTCGTGGCTGCACAGTCTCGGGAACGGGCCGCAATCGTTCGGAGTGCCTCCGCCGCCGCAGCTCATGCCGGCCGGGCAGGTTCCGCAGTCAAGCGTCCCGCCACACCCGTCGTCGACGGTTCCGCAACCGGCGCCCAGGAACGAGCAGCCGACGGGATGGCAGCCGTCACCGGCATCCGAGGTCAGCTTTGATCCTCCGCCGCAGCCGCAAGGCGCGCCGGCCGACAGGATGCACGCCCCGGCGAGCAGGAGGACGCAGCGGCGGCCGGCGAGCGCGCCTCCGACTGCGATCCACGGGCATCGATCGGATTCCACCGTTTTCACGGTAGCACTGCGATCGGGTGCGCGCAACGCGACCGGGGGGGACGCGACGGAGGATGAGGAAGCCCGGAGCGGGAGCAGCCGGCGCGCCGCCCCGGCGCGGGGCGTGCGATCCTTGCGGCCACTGACCGGGACGGCCTTTCGGACGTAGGATGGAGGCGCCCGCGGCCCTGGGGTCGAGCGAGTACGCGCGAGACGACCGCGAGGAAGGGAGGGAACGGGGATGAGCGGCACGCGATGGGTGGCGACGTTCCTGGCGTTGTGGGGAGGGCCGGCGGGCTGCGGGGCGACGGCAGCGCCGCCGTCGCCCCCGGCGGCGGTTGCCGGGGAGCCGGTGGACGACGGCGGGGCCCAGCCGCCGGCGCTTCCCTCGCCGCTGAGCATCCCGGCGTTCGGGGGCACGCGCGACTACGCTGCGCTGTTCCTCGGCGCCGACGGGGCCGTGCTGTGGCTGCACCAGCACGACTGCGATCTGTCGGTGCGGACGGCGGTTCCGCCGTACGGAGCGGTGGCATCCGAGCACGTGTTATCGGCGGACGACTGCAGCATCAACCGCCTGGCCAAGGCCGCGGCGAGCGTCGACGGCCGTCACGTGTTCGTCGTCGCGGACGCCATCCACCACCTGACGCTGCAAGGAAGCGAGGTGCGCCGGGAGGAGATCCTGCCCGGGCCGGCGCTCGGCCTGCACCTGGCGGCGGACGGCGACGGCGACCGGCTGTTCGTCGAGGCCGAGCTGCCGGGGACCGGGAGCGAGGCCCTGGCGGGTCGGGTGGTGGTGCTGCTGGCGCAGGCGTGCGGCGAATGGAGCCGCACGGCGCTGGGCGAGCCGGATCCGAGCGGGCTCGTCGCGCTGGTCGGGGCGCGGGGCGACGGGAACGCGGCGTTGTGGACCGAGGGATCCGTCGACCGCTGGGGAACGCCGTCACGCATCATCCTGGCGACGGAGACGTCCGGGGGCTGGGAGCACCGTCCGCTCGATTTCCCGGGGCTGGCGCTGCGACCGTGCGACATCTCGGCGGCGGGCGACGCGCTGCTGCTGCAGGGATTCGCGCGGGAGGGCGCGGGGGACGAGCCGGGGCACGACTTGTACCTCGCGCGGGGCGACGGCGGCGCCTGGGGCGAGGCGGTGCGCGTCGCTCGCGACGCCCCGAGGGCGTCGATCTATCTGCCCGGCCTGTCGTCCGGGGGCGCCGCGGTCTGCTGGGAGCACTTCACGCGGGGGGAAGACGGGAACACGATCCTGCGGACCGAGGTCCGCGTACTCCGCGAGCCGGCCGGCGGCTCGACCGAGCCGGAGGTGGTCTTCGAGCGCGACGAGTTCTTCCAGCTCGACACGCTGGCGTGCGACGACGAAGGTCGGGTGGCGTTCGCGGCGTGGTCGACGGCGGAGGCGGACTCTTCCTCGTTCGTGCTGCACGCCTTCGTCACGGCGGGGGGCGAGACGATCGCCTTGTCCGAGCTGCGGGCTCCTGCGCCCGCCTCCGGCGGGTCGCGGGAGTCGATCGAGCTCCCGCCCGCGGACGCCACGGAGTCGCCGGGGGAGGACGGCTCCACGCGGGACGGCGTCCGCCCGTCCGAGCGGTGACGACCGGAGCTACGCCAGCAGCGTCGCGCCCAGCGCGCGCCGCAGCAGGGCGGCGCAGGTGGTGCGGCGGTACCAGGCGGTGGAGCGAACGTCGTCGATGGGGGAGATGGCGGCGAGGGCGGCGTCGATGGCGCGGGCGACGACGTCGGCGCGCACCGCCGAACCCTCCAGCACCGCCTCGGCCTCGCGGGCGCGCACCACCGTGGGCGCCACGGCGCCCCAGGCCAGACGCACGCCGCGCAGGACCTCGCCGTCGACGCGAGCGCGGAACGCCAATGAGATCTTGGCGCAGGCGAGCGCCTTGCGCGCGCCGACCTTCTGGAAGAGCTGGATCTCCGCCGGCAGCGGCCGCGGGAAGCGCACCTCGACCAGCAGCTCGTCCGGCTGGAGCTGCGTGGCCTTCGGCCCCTGCGCGAACAGCTCGATCGGCACGCGGCGCTCGCCGGAGAGCGAGCGCAGGACGAGCGTCGCCTCGAGGACCTGGAGCGGAGGCACGAGATCGGCCGCGGGCGAGGCGTTGACCACGTTGCCGCCGATCGTGCCGCGCTCGCGGATCTGCACCGAGCCGACCTCGGCCGCGGCGTCGCACAGCACGGGCGCAAGGCGGCGCAGGAAGATCGAGCGCGCGATCTCCTCGTGGGTCGACATCGCGCCGACGACGAGCTCGTCGCCGTCCTCGCGAATGCCGCGCAGCTCGACGCAGCGGGCGAGGCTGACGAACGACGCCCCGTGCTCCACGCCGTCCTTCATGCGCACGACGAGGTCGGTGCCGCCCGCGAGGGGCTTCGCACGGCCGGCACGGACGGCGAGGGCCTCGAGTGCCTCCTGCAGCGTGGCGGGGCGGAGCAGCTCCACGGCCTACCTCCGTCCCTGGGCGGCCGCGGCGCGGATCGCGGCGACGACCTTGACGTAGCCGGTACAGCGGCAGAGGTTGCCGGCGATGCCCCGCCGGATCGCGGCTTCGTCGGGATCGGGGTCGCGGTCGAGCAGAGCCTTGGCGGACAACACGAGCCCCGGGGTGCAGAAGCCGCATTGGATCGCGCCGTGCTCGACGAAGGCGCGCTGGAGCGGATGCAGCCCGTTTGCCCCGAGCCCCTCGATCGTCAGGACCTCGGCGTCCTGGGCGTCGGCGGCGAGCACGAGGCAGGCGTTGACGGGCTTGCCGTCCAGGAGCACGGTACACGCCCCGCACTCGCCCTTCCCGCAGCCCTTCTTGGTCCCGGTCAGGCGGAGGCGCTCGCGCAGCACGTGCAGGAGCGTCTCCCCGACGCCGACCCGGAGCTGGTGCTCGGTTCCGTTCACCATCAGCGTCACGGGCACGACGGACGGGCCGGCAGGGGCGCGGACGGGGATGAGGGCCGCGGACGGCGCGGCAGGGGCCGAGCAGCCGGCGCCGGGCTCGGTACGCTCGGCGGCGTCCGCGACGCCCTGGAGCGCGGCGAGCAGGCGCTCGGGCGTGGCGGGGATCTCCGACAATCGGACGCCGACGGCGTCGTGGATGGCGGCGATAACGGCGGGAGCGACGGCCATGAGCGGCTGCTCGCCAAAACCCTTGGCGCCGTGCGGGCCGCGCGGGTACGGCTCCTCGACGATCAGCGGCTCGACGCGCGGGGCGTCGGCGGCGGTGGGAATGACATAGGTGCCGAAGTCGGGGTTGAGGACGATGCCCCGGGGCGCGAGCAGCTCCTCGCAGACGGCGTAGCCGGCGCCCTGCACGGAGCCGCCCTCGATCTGGGCCTCGACGCCCGTGGGGTTCACGGCCTTGCCGACGTCGTGGGCGGCGACGATGCGCTCGACGACGACCTGTCCCGTCGCGGAGTCGACGACGACGTCGGCGACGACTGCCGCCCAGGCGTAGACCTCGTACGCGTCGCCCTGGCCGAGCTCGGCGTTCCAGGTGTTCTTCGGGGCGACGTGGTGGCCCATCTTCGCCAGCGGCAGGCGCCGCGCGGCGCACTCGGCGACGACCTCGCCGATCGTCACGCGCTTCTCGCCGGCACGGGCGAAGCCGCCGAGGAGATCGACGGCGGCGGTGGGGACGCCGAGCTTCTCGGAGGCGACGTCGAGGAGCATGCGGCGCAGCGGTGCGCAAGCGTCGCGCAGGGCGTTGCCGGAGCAGGTGGTGGAGCGCGAGGCGACGGTCGGACCGCTGTCGGGCACGCGGCTGGTGTCGGCGGGAAGGAGGCGGACGTCGGAGGGCAGGACGCCCAGTTCCTCGGCGACGAGCTGCCCCAGGACGGTCTCCATTCCCTGGCCCATCTCGGTGGTGCCGACGGCGGCGGTGACGGAGGCGTCCTCGTGGAGCTGGACGAAGGCGCCGGAGCGGTCGAGGCGCGAGCCGCCGGCGCCGAGGCCGGAGCCGTAGTGGACGAGGGCGAGGCCGCGACCGCGGCGTCTGCGGTCGTCCAGGATGGGCGGTCCGAGGCTGTAGGTGCGGACCTCGCCGTCGACGGGCGGCTTGCGTTCCTCCCATTCCGCGTGGCGGAGGGCCCGCTCCAGCACGGCGGCGGCGCCGACGCTGTCCTGCAGGACCTGGCCGGTGATGGTCTGGTCGCCGGGGCGCAGGAGGTTGCGGCGGCGGATCTCGGCGGGGTCGAGGCCCAGGGCCTCGGCCAGCCGGTCCATCTGGGACTCGGCGGCGAAGAGGACCTGCGGCGAGCCGAAGCCGCGGAAGGCGCCGCAGGGGACGCGGTTGGTGGCAACGGCGCGGGCGTCGACGCGGACGTTCGGGCAGCGGTAGGCGCCGACGGCGTGGACGGTGCCGCGCCACAGGACGACCGGGCTCAGGGTGGCGTAGGCGCCGCCGTCGTAGAGCATGTCGACCTCGGCGGCGACGAGCGAGCCGTCCTTGGCGGCGCCGGTGCGGCAACGGATCCTCGCGGGGTGCCGCTTGCTGGTGACGGCGATGTCCTCCTCGCGCGAGTAGATGAGCTTGACGGGGCGGCCGGTGACGCGGGCGAGGAGGGCGGCCTGGCCGGCGACGAGCGAGGGGACGTCCTCCTTGCCGCCGAAACCGCCGCCGGTGACGGTCTGGACGACGCGGACCTTGCTCTTGGGGAGGCCGAGGGTGTCGCACAGAGCGAGCTGGACGTAGAAGGGGCACTGCATGGAGCCGTAGACGGTCATCGCGCCGTCGGGCTCGGGCACGGCGATCATGCCCTGGGGCTCGAGGTACGCGTGCTCCTGGTAGCCGGTGCGGTACTCCTGCTCGACGACCACGGCGGCGGCGGCGAAGCCGGCCTCGAGGTCGCCGCGGCGAATGCGGTGGTGGGCGAAGACGTTGTCCTGCGCGAAGATTCGGACGGCGTTGCCGGCCGACTCGCGGGCGTCGAGCAGCGGCGCCAGCGGTTCGTAATCGACGGTGACGGCGGCGGCGGCGGCGCGGGCCACGTCGCGGGAGGTCGCGGCGACCAGCGCGACGGGTTCGCCGGCGTAGCGCACGAACTCCTCGGCGAGCAGGGGTTGATCGTCGAGGACGATGTGGACCACGTTGGGTCCCGGGATGTCGTCGGCCGCGGCCACGGCGACGACGCCGTCCAGGGCGAGCGCCGCGTGCGGGTGGATGGCGCGAAGGCGGGCGTAGGGGTGCGGGGAGCGCACGACGGCGGCGTGGAGCATCCCGGGGAAGCCGAGATCGTCGACGAACTGGGCCGCCCCCGTGACCTTGGCCACAGCGTCGGCGCGAACGGTGCGCGAGCCGACGGCGCGGTTCATGCGAGGGGACGGTAGCAGAAATCGCTAGTAGATATCGATCTTATCGACGTCGAGGCCCCCGGGGTACATGTACGAGGTGTAGTTGCCGTAGCCGTAGCACATGATGCCGAACTCCGCGGCCGAGACGATCTCATGCGAGCCGCCGGCGATCTCGACGCGGGCGACGCCGTAGCCGGAGCCGCCGATGCCGGTGAAGCCGGAGACGGCGCCGCCGTCCAGGGTCACGGAAGCGCCGTCGGGGGCGATGACGTTGACGTAGTTGCGGCCGGTGGCGCCGGTCGACGGATTGTCGGCGTAGTCGGTGGGCGAGAGGAAGTTGTAGTCCTTGCGGTACTGCAGGACGGGGACGGCGAGGGCCATGGCGGGGTCGCCGATGGAGCCGAGGTCGGAGCCCTGGCCGATCAGGTACTGCACGAGGAGGAAGGGGCTGTCGCCGGTGACGTGGAAGTCGTCCCATGCCTCGAACTCGAACCAGTCGCCGCGGCCCAGGGTCGCCTCGCCGTGGACGTCCGGGTCGAAGCGGACCGTGTTGCCGTCGCCGGCGGAAATCACGCGCCACATGTTGGGCTCGTCGGCCACGGGCTGGGTGTGCGATCCGATGTAGCTGCGGCCCCAGGCCTGGAGGGGGAACATCTGCTCCTCGAGATGATCGCAGGCCCAGCGGTCGTAGGGCACGAAGGTGCAGTCGTGGCCGGAGTAGACGGCGACGGGCTTGTCGGCGGTGATGACCGAGCCGGTGAGGTCGAAGGCGGCGCCGAGGTCGCAGTAGCCGATGGTCGTGAAGGGGTCAGCCGGGTGGGGCTCGGAGCGCGAGGGCGAGCAGTCGGCAGGCACCTCGCTCAGGAGTTGGACGACGTCGTAGCGATCGAGCGTGAACGTGGCGGTGTCTCCGCGGCGGAAGGCATCGACGCCGGCGCCGCCCTGCACGTTCGAGGAGAGTTGGACCTCGACGTGGGTACCGTCCTCCAGGCCGACGATCGAGAGGACGCCCGGGCCGCCGGAGAAGGTCGTGGAGAACCCGTTGTCGTAGGAGATCATGAAGGTCGGACGCGAGGCGGCGATGTACTCGCCGGTCAGGACGTGGCGGGGAAGGAGCAGCGACGCGTCGTTGGAGTACGAGCCCTGGCCCATGGTGCCGGAGCCGCCCCAGTACTTGAGCGGGTTGAACTGGTAGACGGTGACGGGGACGTCGCTCTTGAGGCGGAAGGCGCCGTTGCGGACGACGGAGCTGGAGAAGATGTAGGACGCATCGATCGGGGCGCGCAGCGCCTCGTTCCAGTCCAGCTCGATCGTGCGCAGCGAGTTCGGCGGCACGGTGCCGGTGACGGCCACGCCAAGGTCGTCGCTGATCTCGATGTACGCCTCGACGTCCTGGCGGTTGCTGATGGCCAGGGCGAAGCGGAAGGTCGTCGTGTCCTCCAGGCCGGCGTTGCTGAGCTGCACCGGCCAGTAGTCGCAGCCCTGGTAGGAGTTCACCGTGCGTGCAGCCTCGCAGGAGTCGGAAAGGTCGGTGCAATAGCCCAGGTTGCAGCGCTCGCCGGCGCCCGCGTCGCACTCGTCGATGACGTCCCAACCCGAGCCGTCGGAGCGACAGCGGCGGGCGGTCAAGCCGTCGCAGGACGGCTCGTCGGCCCGGCAGGCGACGCAGCCCGCGCCGTCGGCACAGACCGGCGTGGGGGCGGAGCAGCCCACGGTGGAGGCCCAGCCGTCGCCCGAGGCGTTGCAGGTCTGGGCGAGGCTTCCGGCACAGACAATGGTGCCTGGGCTGCACGAGATCGCTTCCGGCACGTCGGACGCGGCGTCGGCGTCCCGCCCGTCGTCGCGCCGCGGGACGTCCTGGACGCTGTCGTCGGAAGAGGGGGAGCAGGCAACGAGGCAGGCCAGGGACGACGAGACGACAACCAACCACGAGCTGCGTCTGTTGTTCATGACGGGACTCCTTCGCCGGCAAAGAACCACCGTACCACGCAAGCGTAGCACGGACGCTCCACCGCACCAACGCACCAACGCACCAGCGCAGGGCGAAGGCGGGTTGCCAAAGGCACGCCGGCCGTAGCAGATTGCCGGGGCGAGGGCGCGGCGGGGGCAGATCGCGGTCCGCGGGCGGTGCGTAGGATGCGGGCCGTCGGCGGCGGCCGGCGAGGAGGATGCGCATGAACGGAAGGATTTCGTCGGCGCGGCTGGCGACGCTTGCCGCGGGGTTCGCGCTCTTGGCCGGGTGTCCCGAGCGGCCGAAGGTGGATCCCGGGCTGGTCAGCGTCGAGACGGCGGTCGACAAGCCGGTGATCATGGCGGGGCAGGCGGGCGAAGTGGTCCTGCAGGTGAAGGTGCGGGCCGAGCAGCCGGCGCGGGCGCAGCGCCCGCCGCTCAACCTGGCGATCGTGATGGACACCTCGGGCTCGATGGACGGCGATCCGATCCTCGCGGCCAAGGACTCCGTGGCGGACGTCCTGGGCCGGCTGCACAGCGGCGACAGCGTGGCGATCGTCTCGTTCGGCTCGGTGGCCAAGGTGCTCGGCCGCGGCACGTGGGATTCCGACGTGCCGCCGACGGAGCTGTACGACGCGGTCGAGAAGATCGAGGCGGCGGGGACGACCGATATGCGGGCCGGGCTCGCCGCGGCGCTGGAGGCGACGGCCGAGTGGCGAAACCAGGAGCATCTATCGCGGATGATCCTGCTGTCGGACGGAAAGCCCAACGACCCGATGGGGCTGGTGGACATGGCCATGCTGGCGGGGAGCCAGGGGATGCCGATCATCGCCTTCGGGCTGGGGATCGAGTTCGACGAAGCGCTGCTGGGGGACATGGCGCGCGCGTCCAACGGCTCCTACGCGTTCCTCAAGGACTCGGAGCAGATCGCCGAGCGGTTCCAGAACGAGATCCTGAAGCTCGAGACGCTCGTGGCGCGCAGCGTGAGCCTGGAGGTGGTCCCGGGGCCGGGGATCGAGATCCTGGAGATCGCGGGATGGGACGACCTCTCGCCGGGACGCGAGGCGGTGATCGCGCTGGGCGACCTGGTGGGCGGCAAGGAGCGCGAGGTCCTGCTGCGCATGGGGCACGGCGAGCGGAGCCACGACGCGCGGGTCGAGCTGGCGGACGTCAAGATCCGGTACCTCGACGTGTACGGCGAGTCGGGATACCAGGAGAAGACGTGGTACGTGGGCATCCGGGCGAGCGAGGATGCCGAGGCGGTCGCGGCGGCGGCGAACAAGGTCGTCGCGGAACGGCTGGCGACGGTGCACGCGCACCTGGCGACGATCGAGGCGGCGGAGGACATGCGGCGGGGCGACCTCGCGGCGGCGGGGCGGGTGCTGGACGACGGGATGACGATCTACCGGCAGACGATCAACCTGTCGGACGAGCAGCTGGCGGAGCGGGACGAGTGGGGCCGGATGGAGGAGCTGCGGGGGGCGGTGGAGCACGCCGACGAGGAGCTGGCGCGGCGGGCGCGCGAGGCGGCGGCGAGCGCCCTGGACCGGGACGGGGTGGGCGCCACGACGGTGCCGACGACGACGCCGGGCGACCAACAGACGGCGACGGGGACGACGGGGTATCCTGGAGGGACCGGCGGGTTGTCCGGCTCCGAGGCGCCCGCGGCCATGCCCGCGGCGCCGCCGCCGGCGTACGAATGGAGCGACGAGGAGAGCGAGCAGATCCTGGAGATCCACTCGGACTCGTTCCGCGGGGTGTGGGGGAACTAGAGCCTACCCGGTGACGCAGACGCCGCCGTCGCAGACGGCGCCCCAGACGCAGTCGGCATCCGTGTCGCAGTTCCAGGTGCAGTAGCCGCTCGGGCAGACGAGCACGTCGCAAGGCGGGCCGCAGGTGCGGCACATGGCGTCCGCCATGCAGAAGTCGCCGAAGCGCGAGATCGGCTCGCAGCTCCCGAGGCGCGAGGCGCACAGGCAACCGGAGTCGGTCGGCTCGCAGGGGCGATTGACGGACTCGCCGTCGGTGAACCAGCAGATCGCCGCGCCGGGGCAATCGAGGTCGTCGAGGCAGTCCTTGGAGCAGCCGTGCGAGGCCGTGGTGTACCAGACGCACAAGTCGTCGGAGGCGTCGCCGCCGTCGCCGCAGTTGCTGCGGTTGGTGCACGGCGCGCAGAACTCGCCCTGAGGCGGGTCGTAACAGGTACCGGTGGCGGTGTCGCACTCCCAGAGATGGTCGGGCCACATGCAGTCGGCGTCGCGCGAACAGCAGTCGCCGGTGGACTCGTGGGCGCAGTAGCCGCCGCGGCAGACGTCGTTGGTGCAGGAGTCGAAGTCGTCCTCGCAGCCGGTGCCATCGGGGGCCGGCGGGTGGTAGCAGTTCCCGGTGACGGTGTCGCACAGGTCCTGGGTGCAGAGGTCGCCGTCGCCGCAGTCGCCGGGGCCGGTGCAGGTGCCGGTCTCGTGCGTGTCGATCACGTCGATGATCTCGACCGTCTCCCCGACGCCCTCGTCGCCGGGCGGGATCACGTCCTCGGCCTCCGCGACGTCGCCGGTCGTGTCCACGCCGCCGTCCGTCGGTGCGGCGGGCGCGCAGATGCCGTAGTAGCATTCGAATCCCGGGCGGCACGCCGGATCGCACCGCGCCGAGCCGCCGCACCCCGTCGCGGCCGAGGCCGCCAGCCCCAGGAGAGCGAGACCCCAGCTTCCGGCGTTGCGCATCATCGTTGACCTCCCGGCGGCCGCGACGCTCCGCGACCGCGCGTAGGATACTCGAAGGTAGGAGGAGGGCAAGGAGGCTCGCCGTGCTCTCCTAAGGCCGGCGCCGGGCCCAGCACGGCGCCGCCACTCCAGCACGGAAGCGCGCGGAAGTGCACCATCGGGGCGCCGGCGGGATCGGGCTGCACGTAGGCCACGCCGGTCTCGCGCAGCCACGGATCGGCCAGCACCTCCTCCGGCGTGCGGATGCGCTCGACGCAGGTCTCCACGCCTCGCAACCGCTCTTCCCACTCGACCGCGGTCGCCTCGGCGAACTTCGCCTCGACCTGCCGGACGACCTCGTCCCGTCGCTCGCCCAGGGCGAAGGCGTCGCCGGCGAGGTCGGGAAGTCCAAGGGCCCTGCACAGCTCGGCCCAGAACTTCGGCTCCAGGCATCCCACCGCAAGCAGGCCGTCCTTGGTCGGGTAGATGCGGTAGTTGGCAAGCGCGCCGGTCAGGGGTCCTTCCCCGGGGCCGGGCGAGCGGATGCCGGCATCGACGAGGCCGAGGGACATGACGCCCAGGGACACGGCGCCGACGGCCATGGAGACGTCGAGGCGCCGGCCGCGGCCGGTCGCGTCGCGCTCGCGCAGCGCCGCGAGGATGCCGATCACCGCGGGGAAGGTGCCGCCGCCGAGGTCGGCGAGCTGGACGGAGGGAATGGCGGGGCCGGTCCGGGGATCGCCCGTCAGGGCGAGGTGCCCGGCCCAGGCCTGATAGTTGATGTCGTGTCCGGGAAGCAGGCGCCGGGGCCCTTCGTGACCCCAGCCGGTGATGGAGCAGGCGACGAGACGAGGGTTGACCGCGGCGAGGACGGCCCAGTCGAGGCCGAGACGCTCGGCGACGCCGGGGCGCCAGCTCTCGATGAGAACGTCGGCGCCGCGGACGAGTCCGAGGAAGTCGTCGCGGTCGGCGGGGAGCTTGAGGTCGAGCACGACGCTCTTCTTGCCGGCGTTGAGCAGGAGGTGCAGGTGCCCGACGCCGCCGCGGTGGGGCGGGTAGTGCCGGGCGGGGTCTCCGCCGGGCGGCTCGATCTTGACCACGTCCGCGCCCAGCTCGGCGAGGATGCGCGAGGCCCACGGGCCGGGGAGGAGGGTGGCCGTTTCGAGGACGCGAAGGCCGGAGAGGGGAATGTGGAGAGAGTGCATGGGGGGGACTTTGGCGCAGGGGTGGTCTGCGGGCAAGAGCCTGGGCGGAGGAGGGGTTGTTGGTTGGTCGTCGGGGTCAAGTTGTTGGTCCGGAGGTGTGTCGATTCGGGTGGGAGGCGATGGTATAAGGCGCGGCGCGGGGGAGACGGCGAACAGGAGAACACGATGAGCGAGGAGCGAGTGGTGGACAAGAAGGCGGGGGAGGAGAAGATGACGAAGGTCGTGTCGCTGTGCAAGCGGCGCGGCTTCATCTTCCCGTCGAGCGAGATCTATGGCGGCCTGCGGAGCTGCTACGACTACGGCCCGCTGGGGGCGGAGCTCAAGAAGAACGTGATGGCCGAGTGGTGGCGGTCGGTGGTGTACGAGCGCGAGGACATCGTCGGCATCGACGCCTCGATCATGATGCACCCGCGGGTGTGGGAGGCGTCGGGGCACGTGGCCGGCTTCCAGGACCCCTTGGTGGACTGCAAGAACTGCAAGGAGCGGTTCCGCGCCGACAAGGCGCCGAAGGTGGAGAAGGGGACGGAGGTCGAGTACGTGGAGGGGGGGAAGCGGGGCGGCAAGAAGCTGCGCAAGGTCGCCGATCGCGGCTACGTCTGCCCCGTGTGCGGCTCGGCGGAGCTCTCCGAGGAGCGGATGTTCAATCTCATGTTCCGCACCAACCTCGGGCCCGTCGAGGCGGCGGACAGCACGATCTACCTCCGGCCGGAGACGGCGCAGGCGATGTTCGTGCAGTTCGAGAACGTGCAGTCGACGATGTCGATGAAGGTCCCGTTCGGCATCGCGCAGGCCGGGAAGTCGTTCCGCAACGAGGTCACCGTCGAGCACTTCATCTTCCGCTCGGTCGAGTTCGAGCAGATGGAGATCGAGTTCTTCTGCGAGCCCGGGACGCAGGGGAAGTGGATGGACCACTGGACCGCAGAACGCATCGGGTGGTACCGCCGCTACCTCAACAAGAAGGACGACGTGCGGCTGCGCCGGCACGAGAAGGACGAGCTGGCGCACTACGCCGACGACTGCTACGACCTGGAGTACTTCTTCCCTTGGGGCTGGGACGAGCTGGAAGGCATCGCGTCGCGCACCGACTACGACCTGCGCAAGCACTCGGAGCACTCGGGCAAGAAGCTCTCGTACTTCGACCAGAACGCGACCGATCCGGAGACCGGCAAGCCGGGGCGGCGGTACGTGCCGTACGTGATCGAGCCGTCGGCGGGCGCGACGCGCTCGGTGCTGATGTTCCTGTGCGACGCCTACGACGAGGAGCCGGCGACGGAGCCGGGGGGGGAGGCGCGCGTCGTGCTGCGGCTGCACCCGCGGCTGGCGCCGATCAAGGCCGCGGTCTTCCCCCTGGTGAAGAAGGACGGGCTGCCGGAGGCGGCACGGGACATCGTGAAGCGCTTCTTCCGCGCCGGGATCAACGCGCGGTACGACGAGCAGCATTCGATCGGCAAGCGCTACCGGCGGCACGACGAGGCGGGGACGCCGTACTGCCTGACGATCGACGGTCAGACGAAGGAAGACGGCACGGTCACGATCCGCGACCGCGACACGATGAAGCAGGAGAGGATCCGGATCGACGACGCCGTGGATGTCGTCAAGAAACGGCTCGACCTGGGGGCCTGACGTTTCCAGTCGCTGGTTCTTGGTTGTTGGTTCCTGGTCCGGAGGCGCGCGCCACGTGGCGGCATCCGGGCCGGGATGTGGCACGCACCCTGCTACCTCCTCCCGTCCGGAGGAGACGGTGGGATGCACAACAGGACGAACGGGCCGATTCGACGAGGCGAAGGGGGTTCCGGCGCGATTGACGGGTTGTCACGACGCCGGGGCCTCGCGCCGACCCGGCTGACGATCCGGCGCGCGGGCGGGCCGTGCGGTCGGCCGGGACGGGGGGAAACATGCTGCACGCGGTGACGTGGCTGGCGTCGGCATCGCTGACGGTGCTGGCGGCGTGGTTCGCGGCGCGAGGCATCGGCGACTCGACGTTGCAGGCGGCGACGGAGGGTGTGGACCTGAGCGGCGGGATTCGCGCGGTCGAATCGCCCCCGACGCTCGACGACGGACGACGGCCGGTCACGGCGGACGAACTGCTGGCGGCGGGACTGTTTCCCCTGCCGCCGGAACCGTCCGCGGCGGCGGCTCCCGACCCGGTGCCGCAACCGGCGCGCACGCAAGTAGGAGTGGCTCCGGCACCGTGCGTGCTGCCGTGGCGCGTGGTGGCGCTCGTGGCGGCCCACGCCGACCCGGGGCGGAGCTTCGCGTCGATCGCGGCGCCCGGCGGAACGGCCGAGGTCCGGGTCGGCGACCACCTGGACGATGCCGTGGTGACGCGGATCGCGCGCGAGCGGATCTACCTGCGCGGCCCGGGCAACGCGCCGGAGTGCTACCTCGATCTGCGCGATCCCGGCCGGTCGGCGGCGGGGACGGTCGCCGCGGGGCCGGCGGCGGAGAATGCCGCGAGCGGCACGGAGACGGCGGCTCCGGACGCGGCAACGGCCGAGCCGGACCGGGTCCGGGCGGAGGCGATGGCCAGGGGGATCGTGCGCAGGTCCGAAGGCGAGTACGACGTGCTGCAGAGCCTGTTCGCGACGGTCGCGGACGACCCGGAACCGTTCATCGCCGGGATGCGGGTCGTGCCGGCGAAGGACGGCGACGCGGTGGTGGGCTTCCGGCTGTTCGGCGTACGGCCGGACGGCCTGGCCGGGCTGCTCGGCCTCCGGAACGGCGACGTGATTGCGGCGGTCAACGGGTTGCCGATGACGAGCATGGACAACGTGCTGCGGGCGTACGGGCTGCTGCGGATGGCAGACGAGATCCGCGTGGAGGTCATGCGGCGCGGCGAGCGGCGGTCGATGGTGTACCGGAAGAGGTAGGGCCCTTCGACTCACTTCGCTCAGGGCTACGTGGCGCCCCTATTCGATACCCGGGGCGGCGGCGCCGGAACCGAAGCGGAACGGCCACGTGACGATCGCGGCGGAGTCGGCGCGGGGGAAGGCCAGCCGGCGGAGGTGGTCAAGCACACAGCGGTTGAACTCGGCCTCGTCGACCGTGCCCCCGACGATGTCGACGGACTGCACCCGGCCCGCGGGGTCGAGCGTCAGGCGGATGGTCACCATGCCGCCGCCCGTGCCGGGGGCGCGAAGCTGGAGCGCGTCGTAGCAGCGTTGGAGCGTGGCCTGCTGCCCGCGCAGGATCTGGCGGACGTCGGACGAGGCGCCCGAGCCCTCGACGGTCTCGGAGGCGGCTTCCGCGCGCCCTTCGTCGCCGCCGGGCCGGCCGTCCTGGGGCCGGCCGGCGAGGGCGAAGTCCTCGGCCTTTTCCGCTTCCGCCGAGAGCGGCGGCGCTTCCTGCGGGACGGGAGCATGGGCCGCCGCGGCCGCTCGCGCCTCCGGCGTAGGTGACGGGTCGGGAGTGGCCGGGGCGGCAGGCGCTTGCATCTCCCGCACGATCGGCTGCGCTTCGGGAGGCGATGTCGGCCCGCCGCTGACGGTGTCGCGGGCGGCCGGTACGGGAACGTTCGCCGCATGCGCGTCGAGGGCCACGAACGTCGCTGCTCCGAGGTCGTCGGCGGGACGGACGCGCGCGTCGGGCGGGGCGACGGCCGTGATCCCGGTCGCGGTTCCCCCGGTACCGTCCCGGTCGTCGGGCGGCAGGAATACGAGGCGGGGCGGCGCCTTTTCCGGCGTGGCTGCGGCCGAAAGTGCCGGTCGCCGGCGTCCGCGCGGAACCTCGGCCGGCGCACACGCGACGGCGAGGACCGCGGCGAGCAGCGGGAGCGCCACGAGGGTCGACGATTCGTATCCCCGACGAGGCATGGCGACGCCTCCTTACGGATGAGACCCTAGCACGGGCCTGGCGAGGGGAGTGCGGGAAGAGCGGGAAGGGCCCCGGGGGGGGACTAGTGCGAACGCGGGCGGAAGCCGTAGCTGTGATGTCGCGGCCGGGAGGGCGGGCGCGGAGCGTTCGCGGCCGGCGCGCGGGCGGGCCGCTGCGGTGCGGGCGCGGGCCGCGCAGCTTCCGCGAGCCGGGGCGGGGCGCCCGGGGTGCGACGGGGCGGGCGGCGCGGCGGGTATGGGGCACGGGCGAACTCCGTGTCGCGGACCGGGGCGGGCGCGCGGTAGTCGAAGCCCTCCAGCGTGCGTCGCTCGATGGGGGCGCCGAGCACGCGCTCGATCGCGCGGACCATGTCGGTGTCGTCGGGAGTGACCAAGGTCAAGGCGTCGCCGGTCTTCGCGGCGCGGCCGGTGCGGCCGATACGGTGGGTGTAGGCATCGGCGGTGTCGGGCATGTCGTAGTTGATGACGTGGGAGATGTCGGAGACGTCGATGCCGCGCGCGGCGATGTCGGTGGCGACGAGGATGCGGAACGAGCCGTCACGGAAGCCGTCCAGGGCGGCCTGGCGGCGATTCTGCGACAGGTTCCCCTGGATCGAGGCGGCCTTGTAGCCGGCCTGCTCGAGCTGCCGGCCGACGCGCTTGGCGCGGTGCTTGGTGCGGGTGAAGACGAGCACCGACTGGGTGTCGAGGCGCCGGAGCAGCTCGAGCAGCAGCGCCGTCTTGAGGTGCTGCGATACGGGGTAGAGGGCGTGCGCGACGGTATCGGCAGGCGCGGCATGGCCGACCTGCACGGTGACCGGATCGCGCAGCGCTTCCTTCGCCAACCGGCGGATGTCGGGCGGCATCGTGGCCGAGAACATCAGCGTCTGGCGTTGCTTGGGGACGCTGGCGACGATCCGTCGGACGTCGGGCAGGAACCCCATGTCGAACATCCGGTCCGCCTCGTCGATCACCAGCACCTCGACGTGGGACAGGTCGATGGTGCGGCGCTGGATGTGGTCGAGCAGTCGGCCCGGGCAGGCGACGACGATTTCGACGCCGCTCTTGAGCGTCCGGATCTGCGGGATGATGCCGACGCCGCCGTAGACCGTGGCGCAGCGGAT
Organism: Deltaproteobacteria bacterium; assembly: GCA_016218815.1. Taxonomy (GTDB): domain Bacteria; phylum Myxococcota_A; class Polyangia; order DRWM01; family JAAZOP01; genus JAAZOP01. Next base: position 8,928 of record JACRCX010000141.1, on the reverse strand, counting down.
CGTCGTGCGGGCGCCGATGCGCAGCATGTCGTCGTGGATCTGCTCGGCCAGCTCGCGGGTCGGGGCGACCACGAGGGCGCGCACGCCGCCGCGCCGGACGGAGAGCAGGCGCGGGAGGATGGGCAGGGCGAAGACGGCGGTCTTTCCGGTCCCGGTCTGGGCCAGTCCCATGACGTCGCGTCCGTCCAGGACGGGTGGGAGCGCCTGGGCCTGGATGGGGGTCGGGGTGACGTAGCCGAGGTCCTGGATGCCCGCCATCAGGCGGGGGTCGAAACGAAACGAGTCGAAGTTCATGGAGTTCCTTTCGCGGAGCGCACGCCGGGACCATAGCACGGCCGCGGGCGGGGTGGTGGGTGAATGTGCGACGGCGGCGACGCGGGGGTGCGGCGGCTACGGGTTCTCATCGCCCTCGTCGGCGAACCCGTCGACCCGGGAGCAGGCGACGGCGTCACCGGCTTCGCAGTGTTCGCGAAGCACTCCGGCCAGTTCGTCCATGCGACCGCCGCCGAAGAGGACGCCGTCCAGCATGTCGTCGCAGCGACGGCGGGTGCTTTCCACGCAGTAGGTCCGGTAGAACAGCTCGGCATCGAGGCGCTGGCTTTCCTCGGACACGTCGTTCTCCCAGTTGCCGACCTGGGTGCAGGCCGCCGACAGACCGAGTTCGCAGCCACGGCGCCAGGCGGCGGCCGATTCCTCGGCCCGTTCCTCGGGGAATTCCTCCGATGCCTGTTCCAGCTCTTCCAGGAAACTGCCGAGTCGCAGGCAGCCGACGGCGTCGCCGCGGTCGCACGCTTCGCGGTATTCCGCGGCGAGCGATTCGGCGGTACCGAGCCTCTCGGCGATTTCGGCCAGCTTCCAGCAGCTGCCGTTGTCGTCGCAGGCTCGGCGGACGAAGGGCGCGGCCGCCTCGGGGTCTCCCGCCTCGAGGAGCGAGGACGCGAGGGCCTCGCAGGCCCCGCCGTCGCCGGCGTCGCAGCCCTCGCGCCGAACGACGTCGGCCTCGGCGGTGCGGCTTGCAGACTCCAGCATCTCGGCCAGGTCGTGGCACGCGGCGGTGGAGACGGAGGGGCAGGCGGCGCTGAGGACTTCGATCGCCTCGTCGTCGCGGTCCAGGACGCGGAGGATCCTGGCCAGCTCGGTGCACCCGTCGGGCACGCCGGCATCGCAGGCGGTGCGCAAGGCGGCTTCGGCCTCGTCTCGCCCGTCGTTCGCGCTCAGGGCGCGTCCGAGCATCAGGCAGCCGTGGGGGCCGCCGCCATCGCAGGCAAGCCGGAACGTCTCCGTGAGGAGCGAAGCGTCGTCGTAGAGGAAGAGCGGCATGACGAACCACTCGCAGCCGACGTCGTTTTGCGGCGTGCAGTACGACAGCAGCAGCGGCTCGCCGGCCACGGGGAGGAGGTCGTGGGCCAGGATTCCGCCGAGGCCGGCGCACGACTCGAGGTGTCCGGCCGCGCAAGCGGTGCGGCAGTCGGCGATCGTCTGCTCGTCGAACTCCTCGTCACCCCGGGTAAGCGAGGTTTCGACGGCGCAGCATGCGGCGGGCTCGCCCAGGTCGCAGGCCCGGTAGTACGCATCCGACCGGTTGGCCCATGAGGATTCGGGCCCGTCCTCGGCGTAGGCCAGGCAGCTCGCGGCGTCGCCGTCGCGGCAGGCGGCGAGCTGGGCGGCCGACCCGGCGGCGGGCGGAGGCGGCGTCGTCTCGGGCCGGGGCGGATCGGCCGGGCGTCCGGGGCCGCACGCGAGCGCCGCCGCGGCGAGGCAGGGAACTGCAACCACCCGCGACCAGGAACGTGGAACACGACGCATCCGACCCCTCCCTTCGCTCGCCGGCACTTACACCTCGGTTCAGGCATCGCGCCAACCGGTCTGCAGAACGAGTCGCCCCAACTCCTCGGGCGTGGTGATTATCCCGTACGGGATCGTGTCCGGCATGATCCCCTCCTGACAGGCAGAGTATTCCCGAGCGGGACAGCCGACAAGCGATGGGCGGCGGCGATGGGCGTCGGGGCGTCGATGAGTCTGCACGCCGGTTCGGAGCGTGCTGGACTGCGGACCCACGATGATGCGGCGACGATCCCGACCGGTGGTTGGTGTTCTCGTGCAGCCGAGGAGCACGGGCCGCGCGTTGAGGGAGTCGGGGACGTCGCTGGCGGCGATGCGTTGGGCGATGCCTTCGACGATGGCGGTCTTTCCGACGCCGGAATCGCCGATGAGGACGAAGTTGTTCTTGGTGCGGCGGGCGAGGACCTGCATGGAGCGGGCGACGGTTCCTCCATCGGACGGCAGGCAAGAAAGGCGAGCTTGCGTCGTTTCAGCGCACAGCCAGAGCGCAAGTGGCGGGGCGGCCCCAGCGGATGGGCACGCGGACCAGCGATCTCGCGATGCTCGACATACTACGGCTTGCGGCGCGCCGATCGTTGGAGGTGTTTGGATTCGGCGTTCGGTAGCCGCGCGTCCGTACGCTGATCGCGATCGAACTTCGCTCGGGCTTCCAACTCAATCCGTGCTGCCTCGGCCTTCGCTCTCGGAGCGCCGGTGACGGACTTGAACTTGAACGACGCAGAACCAACGAACGACCGCTCCAGCCGTGAATCGCGCCGTGCCTCGATCTCCTCCAGCGCCTCATGAGCCGACTCCGTGCATGTCCTCACGGAAGCATCGATCTCCGCAAGCTGTGCAAGAACTCCCTTCATCGCCGCGTGGACCTCGACGCAGCCCTTCCTCGTCGAACCACGTCTTGATGCTCTCTTTTCGGTCGCCATCGCCTCGTGTCTGATCTGCGCCTCCAGACTCACCGAAACCTCCGGCTCCTCAATGTCGCTGCCCGACTCGGCAAGCCGAAGAACGGTCTCCGACAAATTCTTCTGCGCCTCCACGTTGACCGTGGCCGTGGCGAGCTGTTCGAAGTTCGATCTGAGATCCTCGATCTGGCGCTGCTGCTCAACTACCACCTGGGCCAGGGCGGCAATGAGTTGTGGGGCGCCATTGGCGAAAGACTGCAGGTACCGGATTCCCTCCCGCGTCGCCTGTAACTTGAAGATGTGCGCGCCGTCGCTTGCGACAGAGTCGGGCACGTCACCGGCGGAGCTGTAGATCGCGATCTGCTTCTTGACGTTTTCGTTCGGCATAGCGCACCTCCGAGTTGGTATCTACGCTCCTTCGGCGCCCGGCCAAGTCACGGGCTTCCCGTCCCCTGCGGGTCCTCCCAACGGGACGACGAGATCGCGTTCCGGTTCGCCTTCGGTCGAGTAGTCGATGTACTTCCCCGGGTAGCCGATGGCGCCGAGCAGCGCCCGGTGCAGAATCGTGCGAGCCGCGCGTTCGAGCCAAATCTTGGGCTCGAGGCAGTTCTCGCCGGTCGGACAGCGACCGTGTGCCACTTGGTCCCGGAGTTCTTTCACGGCCCGTTCGACGTCACCCCTCGCGATGCCGACCGTTTCGAAGAAGAGGCTACGGCGCGCACCTCCGCCTTCCGGGATCGAGCGGCCGTCCGACGGGGGATGCGCTTCCAGCCAACCGGTGGCGACCTCGTCGATCGCCGTCATGTACAGTAGGGGAGCAAGATCGACGGCGGCGGCGTCAGCCGCCCACAGGAGGTCGAGCGCGCGGGCGAACGCCGCATCGAGCTTCGATGCCGGATCGATGGAAACGATGGCGCGGGCGATCTCGGCCGCACGATCTTCAACGAAGAACTTCAGGAGATCGCCGGGGGCCCTGGGCTCCGCGATGCGGCAGGGCGGCCTGCTCTCTCGCTCGAACGCAGCCGGCACGAACGGTCCGCCTGAGCGACGCGCCTCGGCCCACGCAATCCTGTGGTCCTGATCAAAGGCAGTCGCGCCGAGCAGGACGAGCTTCCTCCCAAGGGCGAAGCTCACCGCCGTGGTGAACCGGTCCCAGATCGACGGTTCGGGCAGCGGCGCGAGCCCGGCGTGAAACTCCAGCGAGAGGCAGTGAGAGTGGGTGTCGTCCTTTCGGGGGGGGAGGGGTGCCGTCCGCACTTCGTGCGGCACCTCTCCGAGCAGGATCTTGCCCCACCGACCCAGATCGAGCAGGGCGTGATCCCTGGACACGGATCCCTTCTGCGCGGATCCGACTCGCTGCAGCCCGTCGGCGCGGCGGGCAGTGAGCGTGGTGTCAGCGCGACGCTCGCTGGTACGGGACCAGAAGAACTCGCTGCCCGGTCCGTTGGCCAGCCAGAGGGAAACTGAGGAGGCCGTCCGGTCGTCCCGGACGCGGAACCGGGCAGCGACTGCTTCGCCCTCCACCGTGGACGCGCTGAACGGGCGGCCCGATTGGCTGCGGCGAAAGGGCTTCTCGATCGTGATCTCGATGTTGCGCTCCTCCCACAGCGCAACGAGAGGTCGAGTGGTACGGACGAAGAGCTTCCCCGGCTCGGGTTGCCAGGGCTGGTCCGAAACCCATTGGCTGACGCCCGAGCCCGGGGGAAACTCCAGGCTGAAGGCCAAGCCCAACTGCTCGTCCCGCCGCAGGACAACCTCGGACGCCGCTTGAGGGAACGGTCCCGGGTCGGTTACGACGGCTGCGATCGGCGAGCCGAGGATCTCCCATTCCCACAGGGGAAAGAACGGCAGATCCTGGCCGGGCGACCTCGGCTTCCCGTCGCTCATGTTCGTTCGCCTCCCGGGGCAGCGTGGCCCGGATGCAATCGCGGCACGATGGTGTCGACGACGCCCTGGCGGAACGGGCCGAACCCCCTGTGGCAGGAATCAGCCACAACCTTGGGGCGCATCGCCTCGATGGCGCGCGTGCGGCACTCGGCATCGAATCGGCCATCGCCGCCGCCGGCCGCGGCCTCGCCGAGCATGGTTCGCCAGCACTGCTTCGGGTCCGGGAGTTCCTCCGGGGTGCCACATTCCCTATTGCCGACCGCCGCGCCGAAGGCGGCGGCACGAGACTGCGGGTCGGCGAGAAGCCAAACCTCGATCTCCTGGACAGCCAGGCCGAGGACGACCGGCGGTCGATCCCCGCGTACCCGGCACTCGCGGAGCACCTGTTCGCACGCCCGCCGACGGTCCTCGTGCCCGTCGAGTCGGCTGTCCCGGACGAAGACCAGAGCGTCGACGTCGTCGCGATGCGATGCGGCGGCGGCGGCGAAGAGCAACTCACGTGCCAGCGCTTCGGCGGGCGGGCGTGGCCAGCCGTCCGCAATTGGCGGATGGACATGGGGCAGACCGGCGTGGGTCCATCCTTCGCACACGAAGCGGCGGTTCCGACCGAGTCGCTCGCGCACGATGGCGGCCAGGATCAGGGGCACGTCGCCGGCGTATTCAGGCCCGTCCTCGCGGTTTCGGCTCCAGCCGACGTCCCAGATCCCTTCGCCTGCGACGCAGACCTTCACGTGACGATCTCCCGTTCAACGCCGCGGGGGGACCGAGGTCCCGCGAGGAGCGCATCTTCGCCCGAGAACCCCCACAACTCGCCCAGCGACATGCCCCACCAACGCTTGTCCTCATCCTGGGGAGGGACGTCGATCAGCGTCCAGTCCTCCGGAGAGGGCCGTCGGAAGACACGCACCTCGGCCGGCTTGCACGCATCGAGCAGGTACGGCGAGTGGGTGGTGATGACCACTTGGCACGCAGTCCGGCCTTCAGTGGTCTCTCCCAGCCGTCGCAGCAGGGTCACGATATCGCGCAATCGGCCCACATGGACGCTGTTCTCCGGTTCCTCCACGAAGAGCAACCACGGCCGGCTGGGACCGTGGACCAGCGTCAGGACGGCCAACAAGTATAGCACGCCGGTGGAGACGTGTTCGGCCGGAACCTCCGCCCCGTTCCTGAATCGCAGGCGGAGGGTGTGGAAGCGCTCGCCGGGTGCCGGCAATGGGAGGATGTCCGTGACAGCACCGTGGGTCAGCTCGCGGAAGTCGTCCAGCAATCTCCGGAAGACCTCGGATGGGCCCTGCTTGATGCGCGCGACCACACCGGCCAAGCCGTTGCCATCCTGACCGATTCGAGCAGGCAGGGCCGTGGGGTCTGAGGGCCGGATGACCGCGTCCGGCGACAACCGCAGAACTAGCGGCGCGAATCGGCCCGCGCCCGCGGGATCGGTGACGACTTCGCGGAGCGCCGCGAGTGCCCTTCGAGAAGGATGGTCCGGCGGTCCCCACTGGGAGATCGTTAGGCGCTGCTTGCCGCCCGCCACGTCGAGCTGCTTGCCATCGATGAACCTTGCGGACTCGATGGGGCCACTCGCCTCGGCCCCGGAGACCTCAACGGCCGCAAGAACGCCCGGGGCGGCAAGAGAGAGCGATCCTCCGCCCGGACCGATTGCCTCCCGGCGGATCCAAACGCTGTCGGTCGCCGACCCGCTCGCGATGGACAGTTCGTGCCTTGACGTCCCCCATTCGCCCTCGGTCACGGTCGCGAAGCGCATCTCGGGCGCGGGAGTCGGCGAGCGCAGGGCGTCGGCCGCGATGTGGGTTCCGGCGAGCGACGGAAACGCCTCGATCAACGGCTGGCCGGCCGCGAGGCGCGCCAACGCCTCGATCGTCTTGAGGAAAGCGGTCTTGCCGGAATCGTTCGAGCCGATCAGAACCGTGAACGGCGAGAGTTCGACGACGGCGTGACGGATGCACCGGAAGTTGTCGATCTCGACGGTCCGCAGCAGTCTCCGGCTCGGTTCGCTCATCATGTCCTCCACACAACGGCATTCCCGCAGGCGGGCGGGCAATCCGGCCATCTCGAGCCGGACGACAACCATGCTACCGCACGTAGCACCGACAGGGAACGAGTCATAAGACGAATTGCCGCGGTACGGGACGGTCTCGCGCAAGAACGACCCACGACGGCGCGCGCCACTCGTGACGGACGGGCGTCGCGGAATTACTTCTTGAACACCAGCCCGCTCTTGCCCTTGTCCACGCGGACGGCGGAGCCTGGGCCGAAGTCTCCGGAGAGGATGGCCTTGGAGAGGGGCTCCATCAGCTCGCGCTGGAACGCGCGCTTGAGGGGTCGCGCGCCGAACTGCGGATCGTAGCCGGTCTCGGCCAGCCAGCTCTTCGCGGCGTCGGTGAGGTCCAGCGTCAGCTCGCGCGAGGCGAGGAGCCTGGCGTAGCGCTGGAGCTGGATGTCGACGATCGCCCGGATCGCCTTCTTGTCCAGGCGGTGGAAGAGCACCGTGGAGTCGACGCGGTTCAAGAACTCGGGCCGGAAGGTGTCCTTCAGCGCGGCCATGACCAGCTCCTCCATCTTGTCGCGCTCGGTCTCCTCCAGGTCCTGGATGTACTGCGAGCCGACGTTGGAGGTCATGATCAGGATCGCGTTGCGGAAGTCGACCGTGCGGCCGTGGCCGTCGGTGAGCCGTCCGTCCTCGAGCACCTGGAGCAGCACGTTGAACACGTCCGCGTGCGCTTTTTCCATCTCGTCCAGGAGCACGACGCAGTACGGGCGGCGGCGGACGGCCTCGGTGAGCTGCCCACCCTCGTCGAAGCCGACGTACCCGGGCGGAGCCCCGACCAGGCGGCTGACGGTGTGCTTCTCCATGTACTCGGACATGTCCAGCCGCACCATGGCGCGCTCGTCGTCGAACAGGAACTCCGCCAGCGCGCGCGCCAGCTCGGTCTTGCCGACGCCGGTCGGCCCGAGGAAGAGGAACGAGCCGATCGGGCGGTTGGGATCCGACAACCCGGCGCGGGCCATGCGGATCGCGGAGGCGACCGCCTCGAGCGCCTCGTCCTGGCCGACGACACGCTCATGGAGGCGCTTTTCCATGTCCAGGAGCCGCTGCGATTCGGCCTCGAGCATCTTGGCCACGGGGATGCCGGTCCAGCGCGAGACGACGTAGGCAATGTCCTCCTCGGTGACCTCCTCGCGCAGGAACGAGCCGCCCTTGGCGGCGGTGGTCTCAAACTCGCCTCGCGCGGCGTCCAGCTCCTTCTCCAGCGCCGGGAGCCGTCCGTAGCGGATCTCGGCGGCGCGTTCGAGGTTGCCCTCGCGCTGCGCCTTGTCGGCCTCGGTCTTGAGCGCCTCGATCTGCTCCTTGGCGGTCTTGAGCTTGCCGATCAGCTCGCGCTCGCGCTCCCAGCGCGCGCGCATGCCGGTGACCTTCTCCTGCAGCTCGGCGATCTCGCGCTCGAGGTCGTGCAGGCGCTGCCTGGCGGCCTTGCCGTCCTCGCGCTTGAGGGCCTGGCGCTCGATCTCCATGCGGGTCTTCTGGCGCTCCAGCTCGTCGATCGGCCCGGGGAGCGACTCGACCTCCATTTTGAGGCGGCTGGCGGCCTCGTCCACGAGGTCGATGGCCTTGTCGGGGAGGAAGCGGCCGGTGATGTAGCGGTTGGAGAGCCGGGCGGCAGCGACGAGGGCGGCGTCGCGGATGCGGATGCCGTGGTGGACCTCATAGCGTTCCTTCAAGCCGCGGAGGATGGCGACGGTGTCCTCGACGTTGGGCTGGCCGATGACGACGGGCTGGAAGCGGCGTTCGAGCGCCTTGTCCTTCTCGATGTGCTTGCGATACTCGTCGAGGGTGGTGGCGCCGATGCAGCGCAGCTCGCCACGGGCGAGCGCGGGCTTGAGCATGTTGGCGGCGTCTTGGGCGCCTTCGGCGGCGCCGGCGCCGACGAGGGTGTGGAGCTCGTCGATGAAGAGGATGACAGAGCCGGCGGCGCGTTCGATCTCCTTGAGCACGGCCTTCAGGCGGTCTTCGAACTCGCCGCGGTACTTGGCTCCGGCGACGAGGGAGCCGAGGTCGAGTTGGAGGACCTGCTTGCCTTTCAAGCTGTCGGGAACGTCGCCGGCGGCGATTCTTTGCGCGATGCCTTCGACGATGGCGGTCTTGCCGACGCCGGGCTCGCCGATGAGGACGGGGTTGTTCTTGGTGCGGCGGGCGAGGACCTGCATCGAGCGGCGGATTTCCTCGTCGCGGCCGATGACGGGATCGAGCTTGCCCTTGGCGGCCAGCTCGGTGAGGTCG
>JACRCX010000015.1 GCA_016218815.1 Deltaproteobacteria bacterium | reverse complement strand
GGAAGAACCTGTACGATGTGCGGCGAGCAGCGACGGTGCAGAACTTCGAGAAGATCCAGCACTGCCTCGACGAGCGCGAGACGCGCGGACAGCGGAAGGCGGCTTGATGATGCTGGTTTCAAACCGGTCGGTGCTCTAGGCTATCCTGCGTCGGGGTCGAGCGGGGTGCGGAAGGCGATCATGACTGGTATCGAACATCACCGCAGTACGAAACACGGTTCCTTCCGCCTCGCGTCGGCACTGGGGGCGCTGCTTTTCGCCGGGTGCGCCCAGCCACCCGCGTCGGACGACGTCGCGACCCACCCCGACGACGGCGCGGTCGATCCCGGCGCCGACGTGGACGACGCGCCCGAAGGCGGCGATGCGGACGCCGACGACGGCTCCGACATCGACCTCGCGGAAGCCGAAGCCGAAGAGACCACGCTCGACCCCGACGCCGCCTGCACCAGCGCCAGCGTCGAGGCCGTCGTCGAACGCCTGCCCGTCGACATCATCTGGGTCGTGGACAACTCCGCCAGCATGCGTCCCGCGATCGAACAGGTACAGGCCGGGCTCAACGACTTCGCCACGCTCGTCGGCGGCGCCGGCCTCGACTACCGCGTGCTCATGCTCAGCCTCCGCGGCGTCGGCGAGACCACCACCGCCGGCGGCACCCGCTTCCAGGTCTGCATCCCCCCGCCCCTCGCCGGCGCCTCCTGCGCCGACAACCCTCCCCTCTTCTACCAAGTGCAGGTCGACATCCGCTCCACCCAGCCGCTCGAGCAGTTTCTCGGCACCCTCGGCCAGACCGCCGGCTACACCGTCCTCGACGAGCGCGGCAGCGACCCGTGGCTCGACCTCCTGCGACCGGAAGCCACCAAGACCATCGTCGTGGTCAGCGACGACAACGCGCGCCTGGTCGAGCGCTCGGGCGGCGTCTTCGTCGCCGGTCCCAGCGGCGGGGCGACCGGGGATCCCGTCGCCACGGCGGACTGGTTCGAGACGACGACCGACGTCGCCGACGGCAGCAACCCCTTCAACGGGCTGACGCTCCCCGAAGGCATCCTCGATCCGCGCTGGGGCGGCCTCTTCGACGGCTACACCTTCAGCGCCCTCTACGGCTGGGGCTCGGAGACCGACCGGAGCGTCCCCTGCACCTACTCGGACGGCACCGAGCCGCCCTCCAGCGGCCCGACCTACACCGAGCTGGTGTCGCGCCGCAGCGGCGTGCGCGCGCAGATCTGCGACGGACCCGCCGCCTGGGGCCCCTTCTTCGACGGCGTCGCGACCGCGGTCGAGCGCGCGAGCCGCGTCGACTGCACCATCTCCATCCCCGAGCCGCCGCCGGGGGAGACCTTCCAGCGCGACATGATCAACGTCCTGGTCGACGACGGCAGCGGCAGCGTCGCGGTCTACAAGGTCCCTTCGGCCGCCGACTGCGACGACCGCGGCGGCTGGTACTACGACGACGAGTCCGCCCCCACCGCCGTCGTCCTCTGCCCCGCCACCTGCGAGCGCGTCCAGCCGACCGGCGGCACGACCACCCGCGTCGACGTCCAGTTCGGCTGCGAAACCATCCTGCTCTGAGTCGCTGCGGCGGGCCGCCGTGCCCGGCTACCCGGCGCTCCGGTCCGATCGGCGTGCCGGCGAGCGGCCCTCCGCCTCCAGCCACAATAGCCGCTCGGTCACCGTCCGCGCGACGGCACAGCTCGCACTCCGCGCGTACTCGCGCATCCCGTCCAGCGCCGGCCGGTCGCTGGTCAACACCAGCATCGCGGGGCACCCGCCCGCGCACACGTAGCGCAGCGGGCAGGAACGGCAGCGTTCGTCGGCGTCCACGTCGACCTGGTGCAGCACCCGATCCAGCACCTGCGCCGCGCGCTCCGGCTCCGGCGCATGGACGTTGTCCATGCGCAGCTCCGGAATGCCCACGAAGTAAATGCACGGGTAGACATCCCCCCGCGCATCCACCGTGGGCGTGCAACCGAACGGCGCACCGCAGGCGATGCGGCGCGGCTCGCGCCGGCGCACGCGGCCGACCGCCTCGCTGAATGGGTGCAGTTCCTCGGGCCGGAACCGCCCCGCGTCGAACGCCGCCCCCAGCCCCCGCGCCAGCTCATCGGCCGGCGCCAGGAGCGAGCTTCGCACGGCGACGCGGTCGGAGGACACGGGGTTGAGCGGCACCAGCGCGCTGGAGGCGCCGCCGAGCGCCGCGTGATGCTCGACGACGGCCGGCAGGTCGCCGGCGTTCCGGCTCGTGATCGTCGCACGGAGCGCCACACGAAGACCGGCGCGGCGCAGCTCGCCGATCGCCCGCACGGTCGCCGCGTGGCTCGACCGGCCCGAACGACGCGGCCGCAGCTCGTCCTGCACCGCGCGAGGGCCGTCGACGTCGCAGAGGAACGTCATCCCGACGGCGCGCGCCACATCCGGCAGGTCGCGGGGCAGCCGCGTGAGGTTGGACGTCACATGGTACCGCAGCCGTACGTCGGGCCGCAGCGCGCGCCATTCCGCCTCGCCGCGCTCGACGACCCAGCGCACGAGCGGCCAGCGCAGCAGCGGCTCGCCCCCGAAGAACACCAGCTCCAGCTCGCCCCCGCGGGCCAGCCGCGCCATCGCCCAACGCACCGCCGCCTCCGCCGTCCCGCGCTCCATGCGCGGCGGACGGTCCCGCTCGTACGTCCGCTCCCCGTTGAAGCAGTAGACGCAGGCGAGGTTGCAGGCGTGCGTGACCAGCAGGTACAGCGACATCCGTGGCGCGGGAAAAGGACTCCCCCGGGGCAGCCGCGGCGCCGGCCGCGGCGGCGCCCCGTCCGGCCGGCGCAGGATGCCGTGCTCCAACAGCATCTCCGCCAGCGCCGGGTGCGCCCCGGGGTCTTCCTCGAGCGCGGCAACGCGCAGCACCAGCTCGGCGCCACGACGCACGTGGAGCGGACGGAGCGCCGCGCCGTCCAGGAGCAGGGCCTGGTCGCCGCGCCGCAGGGCGATGCGATCGGGCGAGGCTTTCCATCGCACGGCGACACCCCCGGCCGTCCGGTCAGCGCCCATCGAAGCCTCCCGTGCGTTGTGTGCAGCCGGACGTGCACGACGTGCACGACGTGCAGGTGGTGCAGGGCGCCGTGCACGATGTGCACACCTCGCACCCCCCGGTGCAGCTCGTGCAGTCCGTGCAGCCCGTGCAGCCCCACGTGCACGTCGTGCACCCGCTGGTGCACGCGCCGGTGCACGAGGTGCAGAACCCGGTGCAGCCGAACGTGCAGCCGGAGGTGCAGCTCGTGCAGCCGGTGCAGTAGCTGCAGCTCGTGTCGGAGTAGCAGGATGTCATGGACGTGCAGGACGTGCACGAGGTGCAGCCCATGGTGCACGAGCCCGTGCACGAGGTGCAGGTGCCGGTGCAGCCGAACGTGCACCCGGCCGTGCAACCGGACGTGCACGAGGTGCACATCGTGCAGTTCGACGTGCAGCCGGACGTGCAGCCCGCCGTACAGCCGGTGCACTGCGCCGTGCACGGCAGCGTGCACTGCTCCGTACAGCCGGTGCACGCCTCGGTGCACCACGTGCACTGGATCGTGCACAGTCTCATCTCGTCCACCAGCGGATACAGCAGCGAAGGCTCGAACAGCACGGCGACCAGCTCCGCGCGCCCGGGATCGTCCACCGTGCACAGGAGCTGCCGATCGCGGTAGAGCAGCACCTCGCGCACCGCGTACCCCTGGGTGCCGTAGAACAGCTCCTCCCCCGGACCGAACGCCGCCCGCGCCGCCTCGCGCACGGCCGGGCCCTGCCCGAAGTCCAGCTCGACCCGCGCCAGGACCGCGTCGTCGTCCAGACTCGCGCCCGCCTCGTCGACGTCGCGGAACACCAGTGCGATCCGCTGCGGCACGTCCGGGGCACCCGCCCGCACCGCCGGGACCAGCTCGATCCGCCCCAGCTCCGGCTCCGCGAAGACCTCGCCCTCGAACCGCAGACCGGCAAGCTGCTCGACAGTCGTCACCCCAAGCCGCAGATCCGCCCACTCCGCGCGGCCGACGTCGCCCAGCCGCGCGAATTCCCAGGCTCGGCCCTGCTCCGCGCGGAACGCGTCCCGGTACGCCCCGCAACCCACCAACCCCAGGCTGGCCACCTCGTACGCCGCCCCCGCCAGGAACACGCGCCCCACCGCGCCGAGCCATGCTCGCCGACTCAGCTCGCGCTCCGCATCGACGATCGCCAGCAGCTCCCGCGGCTCCACCGCCGACGCGCCCCGGGCACGCGCCTTCTCCCGCTTTCCGTCACCCGCCATGGCCGACTCCCGAATCCCGCGCTGGCCCTACGGCCGCGCGATCCACACCGCCCGCGTGATCGATTCGTCCGCGTCCCCGCAGTCGCGGATGCGCAGCGGCGCGGCGGCGTCCGACCCGTCGGCGTGCACGATTTCGATGTGCGAGCACACCGTCGTCTCCGGGTAGAGAAACACCACGCGCGTCCCGTCCGGCGAGAACGACCCGCCCTGCCCCGCCGTCGCCGTCACCGTCACCTCGCCCGCCCCGTCCACCCCCATCACGTGCAGCCGGCTCCCGTCGGCGAGGTCCTGGAAGACCCCACGCGCCCCGTCCCGCGAGAACGACCAGCTCCGCGCCCGGTCGCGGATCAACTCCTCCGCGCCCGTCCCCAGGTCGCGCGCCCGCACCTCGTAGTGCGGCGACCCCGTGAACTCGTAGAACGTGTAGAACAGCCGCCCGTCCGCCGGCGAGATCGCCGGCGACAACGCCTGCACGTCCGGATCGCCCAGCAGCTCGGCCGCCCCCGTCGCGAGGTCCAGCCGCGCCGCCCGGTATCCCTCCCAGACGTAGCTCGTCCCCTCCAGCCGGAAATCCCAGCGCCGACACACCAGCACCGCCGCGCCGTCCGGCGTGAACGCATGGCAGTCGTCGTTCACGTTGCCGCCGCCCAGCAGCGTGAACTCCTCCGTCGACGCGTCGTAGAGCCACGTGTACTGGATCGCGTCGCCCAGCGACGGCACGCCCCAGTGCGTCCCCTCGTCCCATTGCGCCCCGCCGATCGCCAGCCGGCTGCCGTCGGCCGACGCGCCGAGACTCCAGGCCCGGGCGATGTGCACCACGTCGCCCAAGAACGTCCCATCGGGCCGCAGCGCGCACACGGCGTTCGGCGTCGGCGCCCAGTCGTTGTACAGGATGACCTCGCCCGACGGCAGCGGCGCCACCGCCTCGAGATCCACGCTCTCCGGCGTCGGCACGTACGAGCCGTCCCCCTCCTCCCCGCCCTCCTCCGCCGTCGCGTCCTCCGGCGCTGCATCCTCGCCCGCATCCGCCCCGTCGCCGGCATCTTCCGCGTCGCCGCCGGCGGCATCGTCGGGCCCGTCTGGCCCCGCGTCCCCTTCCGCCTCCGTCTCGGCGACGGCGTCCAGCCCGGCGTCATCCCCCGCCGCGTCGTCGTCGCCGCACCCGGGCGCGATCGCCCACGCGGCCGCCAGGACGGCCATCCGGACGCTGCGTCGAGCCATGTCGTACCTCCCGCGTCGAATCCGGTCCGCCTCCGCACCATGCCGCAACACAACCCCTCGCGCAATCCGCCCCCGGAATGACGGCTCGACCCGCACGCCCGACCGGCGACCGACAACTCGGCGATTCCCCGCACGCCGGCCCGCATCCACGTCGGCGGCCGCTTGACGCCCGCGCCGTTCCGCGCGACGCTGGCGGCGTGGGGTGCGATGGGAAGGAGGAAGGCGCCGTGCGCGGCGAGGTCGAGCGGGCCGCCGTCCTCCTGGCCGCGTTGCTGCAGGGCGTCGCGGGTTGTTCGTCCGCACCGACGACGAGCGTCCGGGTCACGGTGACGTCGGACCTCTCGGTCCCTGCGGAGCTGACGGCTCTCCGGGTCGTCGCTCGTGTCGGCGGCAGCGGCGCGACCGACTATGCGGAGTCCTCGACCACCGTTGCGTTGGGGGCCGGAGGGGAACCGCTTCCGGTCCGACGGTCGGCGACACCCGTGAACGACGGGACCTGGTGGGTGGAGTTCCGCGTGTCGGGACTCGCTCCGGACGGGTCCTTCCTCGTGGAGAACCGGGTGTGGGCGCCGTTCACGGTCGGCCGGACGGTGGACGTCACGGTGCACCTGAGCCGGCGCTGCCTCGCGGCGAGCGTGCGGTGTGGGCCCGGGGAGCAGTGTTTCGACGGAGTCTGCGTGCCCACCGACGGTCCGCCCGGAGTACGGTGCGGCGACGGCATCGTGCAGCCGGACGTCGGAGAGGAGTGCGACGACGGCGACCTGGACGACGGCGACGATTGCCGGGCGAACTGCCGCTTGCCGCGATGCGGCGACGGTATCGTGCATGCGGACTACGAGGAATGCGACGACGGGAACGCGGACGGCGGCGACGGCTGCACGGCGGAATGTCGGAGCGCGCGCTGCGGCGACGGGGTCGTCCTGGTCGGTGTCGAGGAATGCGACGACGGGAACGCGGAGGACGGCGACGACTGCACGGGGGCGTGCCGGACGGCGCGCTGCGGCGACGGGATCATCCGGCTCGGTGTCGAGGATTGCGACGGCGAGTTCGGGGCGCCTTGCGCGACGTCGTGCGGCACGGTCGGCCTGGGCGCCTGCGCGGCCTGCCGCTGGACCTGCGCGGCCCCCCCCGAAACCTGCAACGGCGTGGATGACGATTGCGACGGCGAGGACGACGAGACGTTCGATTGCGCGGCGGGGAGCGTCCTGCCGTGCACCGCGACCTGCGGTCGGGCCGGGACCAGGACCTGCACGTCCGACTGTTCGGTGCCCGACGCGTGCTCGCCGCCCGTGGAGACCTGCAACGGTGCGGATGACGATTGCGACGGGACATGCGACGACGGTCTCGCGTGCTGTCGCGGTGCCGAGGAGGCTTGCACGACGGACTGCGGGTCGACCGGGACGACGACTTGTTCCGCGACCTGCGGACCGGGGCCGTGCGTGCCGCCGGCCGAGACGTGCAACGGCATGGACGACGACTGCGACACCGCGTGCGACGAGCCGGCGGCCTGCTGCGCGGGCCACGAGGTTCCTTGCGCCACTTCGTGCGGCACGATCGGAACGGGTCGCTGCGCTCCGACGTGTGTCGTTCCGGCGGGATGGGACTGCATCGCGCCCGCGGAGGCATGCAACGGCGTCGACGACGACTGCGATGGTGTCGTCGACGAGCTTGCGGGAGCGCCGTTCTGCGGCGACGGCTGCTGCAACGGCGACGAGGATGCCTGCCGGTGCGAGGGTGACTGTGGACCGCCGGCGTACGACGCGCCTCGACCGATCGCTCCGCTGAACGGGACGCTCACCGGCAGCGTCTGGGCGCCGACGGCCTCCGGCGTTTTCCGCCCTCGCTTCGTCTGGCGCGCGGCGAGCGACGGCTGCGGGAACACCCCGACCTACGAGATCCAGATGGACGATTCCTGCTCCACACCGGGCTTCGCCGTCTGCGCGTTCGCCACTCCGGAGGCGGCCGCGACCGGGGTGGCGGCGACGGAGTGGCGTCCACCGACGGACCTTGCGGTGGGCCGAACGGTCCCCGTGGGCACGCGGTACTACTGGCGGGTCCGCGCCTGCGACGGCAGCGCCCGCTGCTCGCCATGGTCGGCGGTCGGGTACGTGGACGTCGGACGCGGCTGGGGTGACGTGAACGGGGACGGCTATGCCGACGCGGCGATCGGAGCACCGGGCGAAGGCGCTCCGCCGGCGGACTACGGCGCGGCCCGGGTGTACATGGGAGGGACGGGCGGCCTGTCGGCCGCGGCGGAGACCACGCTCGCCCCGCCGTCCGAGGAGCACGGGGAGTTCGGCTGGGCGGTCGCGATGGCGGGCGATCTGAACGCCGACGGCTTCCAGGACCTCGCGGTCGGCAGCCGGAAACGGAGCGTCTGCATTACCGGAGCCCGAGAGGGCATGCTGCTGGTGTACCTCGGGTCCGCCGCGGGAATCGCGTCGTCGCCGTCGCGCAGTATCGGTAACCCGAGCTGCAACATGAACGGTCGTTTCGGCAGTGCGCTGGCCGGCGGCGCCGACGTCAACGGCGACGGCTACGGGGATCTGCTGGTCGGGGCCCCCGGAAACGGGATTTCATCGGTCAGCGAAGGCGAGACGTTCCTGTTCCTGGGCGGCGCCGGCGGGTTGAGTCCCTCCCCGGCCGCACGAATCGACTGTCCGGGCACGACG
Organism: Deltaproteobacteria bacterium; assembly: GCA_016218815.1. Lineage (GTDB taxonomy): Bacteria > Myxococcota_A > Polyangia > DRWM01 > JAAZOP01 > JAAZOP01. The sequence goes on along the minus strand of JACRCX010000015.1, from coordinate 29,889 downwards.
CCCGTGGCGTTCTGCGGCGCCGCGGTCGCTTTCGTCGGCGACATGGATCTCGACGGGTACGTCGACGTGGCGACGTCGGCGCCGAACGAGCCGGAGGTCGTCTCGGAGGAGGGACGGGTCTTCCTCTACCGGGGCAGTCCGACCGGTGTTGCCCCGGGAGTCGTCTCGATTTCCTGTCCCGGCCATCGTGCCTCCGCCCGCTTCGGCTCCGCCCTGGTCGGCTGCGATCTGAACGGTGACGGGCGGCCCGACCTCGCTGCGGGCTCCGCGACCTACGATGCTCCCGCCATCGAGGAAGGCAGCGTTTTCGTCTTCGAGTCGGGCCCGGACGGCTTGCCGACGACGCCCACGACCGTGCTGGCCGACCCGGAGGCCCATGTGATGGGGCACTTCGGGACGTCGCTGGATTGCGCCGACGTGAACGGCGACGGCTTCGCGGACCTGGTTGTCGGCCAACCGCACGACAACGTGGGCACGACGTCTGCGGGGAGCGTGCTCGTTTTCACCGGCTCCGCCTCCGGGGTGGTCACGACCCCGTGGCAGACGTTGACGGCGCGGCCGGCGGAGGCGGGAGCGTGGTACGGGTACTCGGTGGCGCGGCTCGGCGACGTCACGGGCGACGGCTACGACGACGTGTGCATCGGATTGCCCTTCCGCACGGTGACGATCCGCTCCGAGGGGCAGGCCATTCCGTTCTACGGATCCCCTGCCGGCCTGATGCCGGGCTCGCCGGCCGTCTGGTCGAGCCCGACGCCGGTGACCGAGGGCTACTTCGGGTGGTCGGTCGCCTCCCGGACCTCCGGCTGCCGGAACGCACCCGCGGTGGGCGCGCTCGGGCGGGGAACGGCGCACGATCCGGGGGCGGCGCCGGGATGAGGTCCCTCGCTCCAGCCTGCGCGATTCTCGCGGCGGTGTCCGGCTGCGGAAGTCCCCCCGCGGAGACCGCCGTCGTGCTCGCCGTGTCCAGCGACATGGCCGTGCCCGAGCAGCTGGCGCGGGTCGAGGTCACGGCACGAATCGCCGCGGTGTCCGGCCTGTTGCGCGAGGCATCCGCGGGATGGGTGCTCGGTCCCCCGGACCACGCGCTGCCCCTGACTTCCGTCTATCCCGCGGGGGACCCGCCGGGCGACTGGATTGCGTTCGATGTCCGCGGCCTGAACGAGTCCGGCGACGTGGTCGTCGCGCGCGACGTCTGGGCCCGGTTCGAGCACGGACGGTTGGTGAGGATCGAGGTCACGCTGGCCTCCGCGTGCCGGATGCCGACCGTCACGTGCGCGACCGGGACGCAGTGCCTGGACGGGGAGTGCCGACCGACCGATCCCCCCCCTGACACCGGTTGCGGGGACGGCATCCAGCAGGGCGAAACAGAGGAGTGCGACGACGGCAACACCGACGACACCGACTCCTGCCGCTCGAACTGCCGTCGCGGCCGGTGCGGGGACGGCGTCGTGCGGCGGGAGGTGGAGCAGTGCGACGACGGCAACGCCGACGATTCGGACGAGTGCCGCGTGACGTGCCAACGGCATCGCTGCGGCGACGGGACGGTCCGCCCGGGCGTGGAGGAGTGCGACGACGGCAACGGCGATGACGTCGATGGTTGCACCACGGCTTGCGTGCTGGCCCGCTGCGGAGACGGCATCGTGCGTGCCGACGTCGAGCAGTGCGACGGAGACGCGCCGCAGCCTTGCGTCACGGCCTGCGGCAGCACCGGAGAGGGACACTGCGAGGCCTGTCGTTGGGTCTGCTCACCGCCCTCCGAGACGTGCGACGGACGCGACGACGACTGCGACACGCGGGTCGACGAGGACTTCCCCTGCGTGCGGGGTCGCTCGACGCGCTGCTCGCCCGTTTGCGGAACCGACGGGGTCGGGGTCTGTTCCTCCACCTGCTCTCTGCCCCTCCCCGCCGACTGCGCCGCACCTGCCGAAGCCTGCAACGGCGCCGACGACGATTGCGATACGGTTCCCGACGACGGATTCCCCTGCCGGCGGGGCGCCGTCGACCCGTGCATCACCGCCTGCGGCACCCAAGGGACGATCACGTGTTCGCCGGTGTGCGCACCCGGCTCGTGCCTCCCGCCTCCGGACGTCTGCAACGGCGAGGACGACGATTGCGACACGGCGTGCGACGAACCGGCGCCCTGCTGCGCCGGCAGCCGGGTGCCGTGCACGACCTCGTGCGGATCCCACGGATGGGGGACTTGCTCCCCGACGTGCGGCGCTCCCTCCGGCGGCGGATGCGCCCCGCCTCGCGAAACGTGCAACGGAGCCGACGACGACTGCGACGGCGCCACCGACAACGTGGGGGGCGGCTACGCTTGCGGCGACGGATGCTGCGCCGGTGGAGAGAGTCGTTGCGGCTGTCCCGCCGATTGCGGCGCCCCGGCGCTGCCCGCGCCTCGACCGATCCTCCCCTCGTTCGGCGCCTACACCGGCAGCCTGCTGACACCGGCCTCGGCCGACACGCTCCGGCCCTTGTTCGTCTGGACGTACTCGGACTCGGGACCCTGCGGATCGCTGTCGGTCGAAATCCAGGTCGATGACTCCTGCAGCACTCCGGGGTTCGCCGACTGCACCTTCCCCAGCCCGGAGGCTGTCGCGAGCGGCCTCGACGTCGAGGAGTGGCGGCCCGGCGCCGACCTCGAGGTTGATGCGGCGGCCCCCGTCGGCCGGCGTTACTACTGGCGCATCCGCAGCTGCGATGCGGGCGGGCGGTGCTCCGCTTGGTCCCGGGTCCAGTATGTCGACGTCGGGCGGGCGGCATGCGACGTGAACGGCGACGGCTACTCGGACCTGGTCGTCGGCGCCCCGATGCACCCGGTCACGATGACCGGCAGCGGGGCCGTGTACGTGCTTCCCGGGTCGGCGGCGGGACTTCCCGCGTCCGTGGCGGGACACGTGGACCTCCCGAGCCCCGAGTTCGGCGGCCGCTTCGGCAACGCCGTCGGATGCGGCGACGTCAACGCGGACGGCTTCGACGATCTCGTGGTCGGCGCCATCGGGCAGAGCTCGGGTGCGACGTCCGAGGGCGCCGCGTACGTGCTCACGGGCTCGGCTGCCGGAATCGAGGCCTCGACCGCCGTCCGGATCGACAGCCCGGAGAACCAGGAGCTCTCGGAGTTCGGGATCTCGGCGACGGTCGTCGGGGACGTCGATGGCGACGGCTTCGCCGACGCTGCCATCGGTGCGGACCGGGAGGACGACACGGAGTACGAGGAGGGGGCCGTGTACCTCTATCACGGCTCGGCCGGCGGTCTGCCCGTCGTTCCGACTTCCCGCGTGGGTTGCCCCGGTCACGTGGCCCGGTCGGATTTCGGTGCCCGGTTGGCGGCGGCCGGCGACGTCGATCGCGATGGGTACGTCGACCTGGCGGTCGGCGCCCCCTCGTACGGCTCGGGCGCGACCGGCGAGGGCAACGTGTTCCTGTTCCGCGGCGGTCCGGGCGGCATCACCGGAGTCCCGATGTCGTCGCTGGACTGCCCCGGCAACCAGGCCGGCGCGGCCTTCGGAACGGCGCTCGCCTCCGGCGACGTCAACGGGGACGGCTGGCTCGACCTCGTCGTCGGCGCCCCGGCGTACGACGGACCAAACACCGACGAGGGGCGCGCGTGGGTATACCTCGGCACCGCGAGCGGACTGCCGTCGTCGCCGAGCATCACGCTGAATTGCCCCGAGGACCAGGCTCGTGCCGCGTTCGGCGCGGGCGCGGCGCTCGCGGACGTGGACGGCGACGGCTTCGCGGACGTGCTCCTCGGCGCGATCCTCTTCGACAACCCGACGTACGACCACGGTGCGGTGTTCGTCTTCTCCGGCGGGGCGGTTGGCCCGGGAATTGCGCCGACCGTGATGCTGCCCGGGCCCGGGGTCTACGGTGCACCGCACTTCGGCGAGGTGATCTACGCGCTCGGCGACGTCGATGCCGACGGCATGCCCGACGTCGCCGTGGGCGCGCCCCGACACTCGGAGACGGGCGGTTCGGAGGGAGCCGTCTACGTCTGGCGAGGCGAGCCTGTCGTCGGACTTTCCCCATCCGCAACGTGGACCTATCTCCGGCCTTACGGCACCTCCGCGAATTTCGGCACCGCAATCGCGTGCTTGCGTCCGCTCCCGTGCGCGGACCGGCTGGGCCCGCAGCTCGGCGTATGATCCGGACTGCTTCGTCACCCCGCGTTCGTCCCGCCCAGCATCGTCCTGCAGCCGCCGCGCGCGTTCGCACGCGCATTCACATCGCTTGACGGGCCCCCGCGCTGCAGGCAACCTTCCGCCCCCGGGTGGGGACTGGACGGCGGATGAACAAGACCCTCGGAATCGATATCGGCTCGACCACCCTGAAGCTCTGCCTCCTCTCGGAGGACGGCTCCGTCGAGCATGCCGCCCTCGCCCACGAGGGCGACCTCCCCGGAACGCTCTCGCGCCTTCTCGACCGCCTCGGCCTCACGCCTCCCCCCGCCCCTTCCCCCGACCGCTCGACCGCTCCCGCCTCCGCCCCTCCCGGGGCTACGGCGGGCAAGCCACCCCTCCACCGCTCGCCCCTCCCCGGCCTCGTCACCGGCACCGAGGGGCGGAACCGCATCGCCCTGCCCGACATCATCGCCGCGGTCGGCATCGAGAGCGGCCTCGGCGCACTCGGCCTCCGCCCCCGCGCCGTCGTCTCCATGGGCGGCGAGGATCTGGTCGTCTACGCCCTCGACCGCGAAGGCCGCATCGCCAGCACCTACGCCGGCAACAAGTGCGCCTCGGGCACCGGCGAGTTCCTCCGCCAGCAGCTCGGCCGCATGAACCTGCACCTCGAGGACATCGACGAGGTCTGCGCCGGCGCCTGCGTCCACCGCCTCTCCGCCCGCTGCTCCGTGTTCATGAAGTCCGACTGCACCCACCGGCTGAACAAGGGCGAGGCCACCAAGGGCGACATCGCCCTCTCACTCTCCAAGGTCATGGCCGACAAGGTCGCCGAGTTCCTCACCAAGGCCAAGCTCAAGAGCGGCCAGGTGGTCCTCATCGGCGGCGTCACGAGGAACCGCTTCCTGGTCGACTTCGTCCGCGAGGCGTGCCCCGGGATCGAGTTCGTCGTGCCCGCCGAGGCGCCTTTCTTCGAGGCCTTCGGCGCCGCGCACCTTGCCCGCACCCGCGGCGCCGACCTCCCGGCCGAGCCCGTGCGGCCCGGCTCGGCCCTCGTCTTCAAGACCTTCCGGCCCCTCGCCGAATCCCGCGAGCTCGTCCACAACGCTCCCTCGCGCCGCGCCGCCTACGACCCCCGGGCCGAATACGTCCTGGGCGTCGACGGCGGCTCGACCACGACCAAGGTCGCGCTGATCAACGCCGCGACGCTCGAGATCGTCGCCGAGCACTACGGCCGCACCCACGGCGATCCCGTCGCCGCCCTGAAGCTCTGCCTGCGCGAGGTGCGCAAGCAGCTCGGAACGCAGCGGCCGAAGATCCGCTTCGTCGCCACCACCGGCTCCTCCCGCGAGCTGCTCGGCGTCTTCCTCGAGACCCCCGGCGTGTACAACGAAATCATCGCCCACACGGTCGGCACGACCTACTTCCAGAAGGACGTCGACACGATCTTCGAGATCGGCGGCCAGGACGCCAAGTACGTCTACATCAACAACGGCGTCCCGATCGATTACGCGATGAACGAGGCCTGCTCGGCCGGCACCGGCTCCTTCCTCGAGGAGTCGTCCGCCTCGGACCTCAATATCGAGACCGCACCCGAGATCGGCCCGCTCGCCCTCCAGGCCGCGGCGCCGCTGAAATTCGGCGAGCACTGCTCCGCTTTCATCAACTCCGACATCCGCAAGGCCATCCAGCAGGGGGCGAAGCGCGAGGACATCGTCGCCGGCCTCGTCTTCTCCATCGTCGCCAACTACCTCAATCGCGTCGTCGGCAACCGCGCGATCGGCGAGCACATCGTCCTCCAGGGCGGCGTCGCGAAAAACCCCGCCGTCCCGCTCGCCTTCGCCCAGATGACCGGCAAGACCATCACCGTCCCGCCCGATCCCGAGCTGATGGGCTGCTTCGGCGTCGCGCGGCTCGTGCTCCAGAAGCGCGACGAGGGCCTCCTCGAGCCCGGCGAGTTCGACCTCGACACCCTCATCGAGAAGGAGATCACCTACAAGACGGAGTTCGTCTGCAAATCCTGCGAGAACCTCTGCTCCGTCCGACGCCTCCAGGTCGGTGAACACACCTACCCGTTCGGCGGACGCTGCTCGCTCTACACCAACCAGCGCAAGAAGCGGAGGATTCGCTCCGAGGACGTCGTCGACTACACGCAGGTGCGCACGAAGATGCTCTTCGAGGACTTCGCGCCGCCGCCGGGTTCGCTCCGGCCGAAGACCGCGCGCGTCGTCGGCGTCCCGATGGCGTTCTCCGTCCACTCCCTGTGGCCGTTCTACTCCTGGTACTTCCACACCCTCGGCGTCAAGGTCGAGGTCTCGACCCGCATCGTTCCGGAAGGCATCGCCAAGCAGGAAAGCAACTACTGCTTCCCCGCCGAGATCGCCCACGGCGCCATCCAGGACGTCCTGGACAAGGGCGTTGACACACTCTTCCTGCCGCACTTCCGCGACATGCCGTCCCTCGAGGACGTGCACGCCTGCGTCTGCCCCCTCACCCAGGGCCTGCCCTACTACGCCCGGCAGGCGTTCGGCCTGCGTGACGACCAGATGCTCAGGCCCCTCCTCTCGCTGGGCCGCGGCCTCGAGGCGAGCCGCGGCGCGTTCGAGGAGACGGCCGAGCAGCTCGGGTTCTCCCGCGCCGAAGGCGGGCACGCCTACGACGTCGGCGTCGCGCACTTCAAGGAATTCCTCGACGCGTACCGCGCGCTGGGCCGCAAGGTGCTGCGCGAGGTCGCCGCCAACCCCGAGCGGGTCTACATCGCACTGCTCGGCCGCCCCTACAACGCCTTCACCCGCGACGCCAACATGGGCATCCCGCGCAAATTCACCTCGCAGGGCGTCACCGTCGTCCCGTACGACATGATCTTCGAGGACGACGCCGACATCCCGCCCAACAACTACTGGTTCTACGGCCAGCAGGACATGAAGGCCGCACGCCAGGTACGCAAGGTCCCCAACCTCTACCTCACCTGGATCTCCAACTTCTCCTGCGCCCCCGACTCCTTCCTCCTGCACTACGTCCGCTGGCTCATGGAGCAGAAGCCGTACCTCGTCCTGGAAATCGACTCGCACACCGCCGACGCCGGCCTGGACACGCGCGTCGAGGCGTTCCTCGACATCGTCGAGAGCTACCGCCGTCACGTGATCCCGGCTGCCGAAAAACCGTTCCGGCGGCGCTACGCGATCGCGCTCAAGGAGGAGTTCTGCGACGTCGTCGACCGCAAGACCGGCCGGCGGCTCGACATTCGCGATCCCCGCGTCCACCTCATCTGGCCCTCGATGGGCGACCTGTCCACCGAGGCCATGGCCGTCTGCTCGCGCCGCCAGGGCATCCACTCCTCCCACCTCCCCCTGCCCGACGTCTACAGCACGCAGCTCGCCCGCAACGTCGCCTCCGGCAAGGAGTGCATCCCTGCCCTGCTCGTCCTGGGCGCCATCCTGCAGCACTTCAAGGGCAAGCCGCCCGGTTCCGGCGACGACATCTACGTCGTCTTCGTGCCTTCCACCCTCGGTCCCTGCCGCACCGGCCAGTACCACGTCTTCTTCGACCGGCTGTTCGACGAGCTGGGCTGGGAGAACGTCGTGCTCCTCGTCTGCGGCTCGGAGAACTCCTACCGCGAGCTGGGCCCGACCTTCAGCCGCGACGTCTGGCGCGGCCTCGTCCTCGGCGACTACTTCGGCGACATGCGCAACGCCCTGCGCCTCCTCGCGCGCGATCCAGCCGCCGCCCAGCAGACCTTCCAGGCCGTGTGGCAGGACGTGATGCGCGCCTTCCAGGCGGGCCCGGACGAGTTGGAGCGGGCGCTCAAGAACGCCGCCGCGACCCTGGGCCGGATCCCCCGCAAGGCCCGGATGGAGGACCTCAAGAAGGTCCTCGTCGTCGGCGAGATCTACGTCCGGCGCGACAACTTCTCCGTCGACGAGCTGTGCCGCACGCTGCTCGCCAAGGGGATCTACCCCAAGGTGACGGGCATCACCGAGTGGTTCCACTACACCGACTTCGCGCGCAAGTTCCTGATGGAGGGGCGGCGCGAGCGCGAAGGCTGGGTGCGCTCGCTCCTGGACGGCGGGCTCAAGGACGAGGCGATCTACCTCGTCGAGAAGTACTGGAAGGAAGCCGTCGAGTCCAGGATCGCCTCGACCCTCGGGCCGACGGGGCTCATCCCCCACGTCCCGCACGACATGGAGAAGGTGATCGGCGAAGGCCGCAAGATCTTCGTCGACCCGGAGCTGGAGAGCGAGGCGACGGTGTCGCCCGCGGTGGGGGCGGCGGCGATGCAGGAGGGCTACTCCGGCGTCGCGATCATCGCCCCATTCGGCTGCCTGCCGGGCCGCCTGATCGAAGGGGTCTACTCGCCCTGGGCCAAGGCCCACGGCTACCCCGTCCTGGCGCTGGAGAACGACGGCCAGCCGTACCCGCCGAACATCGTCTCCCGGATGGAGGTCTTTGCCCACAACGTCCTGCGCTTCGAGCCCACCGAACGCCCGAACGGAAAGGCGTTCTGGAAAAGGTGGGCCGAGGCCGGGCTATCGCTGCTTGCTGCCCTCTCCCATCCGAACCGCGGGCTTCAGCCCGCGGCTGGACCGCCCCGGCAGCCGCACCCTGAAGGGTGCGGTTCGGATTCGGAGAGACCGCATTGATCGTGAGGCAGCCCATGAGCGCAACGACCGAGCCGCACCGACCGACCACCGCCAACGGCAGGGCACGCGAGGCGCGGCACGCGAGCAAGGTCGCGCGCGTCGCGCGGCAGCTTCGCGAGCGCACGAGCACGGCGCCCCTCAGCCGTCAGAAGCGGATGGTCTCGCACCAGGTGCCCAAGGTCCACGACCGCAAGCACCAGGACGAGAAGATCGACCTCAACGACTTCGACGAGGTGCTCGAGATCGACCCCGAGCGCCGTCTGTGCATCGCCGAGCCGGGCGTCCCCTTCTGCAAGCTGGTCGAGCAGACGCTGCCGCTGGGCTTCGTCCCCATCGTCGTCCCGGAGCTGAAAACCATCACCATCGGCGGCGCCGTCGCCGGCTGCTCGATCGAGTCCATGTCGTACGTCCACGGCGGCTTCCACGACACCTGCCTCGAGTACGAAATCATCACCGCAAAAGGCGAGGTGCTCACCTGCACCCCGGAGAACGAGCACTCGCTCGTCTTCCAGATGATGCACGGCTCGTTCGGGACCGTCGGCATCCTCTCGCGGCTCGTCTTCCGGCTGGTCCCCGCGAAGCCGTTCGTCCACCTGCGCCACGAGACGCACCGCTCGATCGACAGCTACCTGGCATCGATCCGCTCGCACTTCGAGCGGCGGGACGTCGAGTTCATGGACGGGATCATCCACTCCAACTCGCACCTCGTGCTGTGCGTCGGCGACTTCGTGGACTCCGCCCCGTACACGAACCGCTACGACTGGCTGAAGGTGTACTACCGGAGCACGGCCGAGCGGACCGAGGACTACTTCCGGACGCCGCACTACTTCTACCGCTACGACCAGGGGGTGACGAACGTGCACCCCAAGTCGTTCCTGGGGCGGCTCTTGCTGGGCAAGTTCCTCGGCTCCTCCGAGATCCTGCGTCTGGCGGAGAAGCTGCGCTGGCTCCTCTTGTCCGACGACCGTCCGGACGTCACCGTCGACACCTTCCTCCCCTTCTCGCGCCTGAAGGAGTTCCTGGAGTGGTACGCGGCGGACTACAATCACTACCCGCTCTGGTGCGTCCCCTACCGCCGCGTGCACGACTACGAGTGGCTGGCCGACGACTACTGGAAGCGGATGAACGACGACCTGCTGATCGACATCGCGATCTACGGCGGGAAGCAGCCACCGGGCCGGAACATCTACCGCGAGCTGGAGCAGAAGCTTCAGGAGCTGAACGGGATCAAGACGCTGATCTCGTACAATTACTACCCGGAGGACGAGTTCTGGAAGATCTTCCACCGCGAGAACTTCGCGAAGGTGAAGGCGCTCACCGACCCCGACAACATCTTCCGCGACCTCTACCAGAAGACCTGCAAGGCGGCGATGGGCCGCGAGTAGACTGCGACCGCGCCCGCCGCCGCCCTTTGAAACTCGTCCGCTTGGTTCTACAGTAGGGCTTCGGCCCCGGCGGTCCGTCCGCCCCCCGGGCCGGCGGAGAGGAAGGCAGGAGATGGGTTCCATGCGCGCGATGGGTTGGATCGCCCTGCTGGTCGTCCTCCTGGGCGGCGCGCCCGCGCGCGCCTGGGTGTGGACCGACGCGACCTACGGCTGCTCGGACACGCTTCACCCGGCGGATCCCGACGCCCCCGTGCATAGCTGGACTTCAATCGCGTCCACGGGAACCCCGGTGATCCTCTCCGACGACCAGGTCTCGACGGCCATCCCCATCGGGTTCACCTTCAACTTCTACGGGACGGCCTACACGCAGCTCTACATCTCCTCCAACGGCTTCGTCGGCTTCTCGGCGTCGGTGTCCAACGGCTGCTGCTCCGGCCGCCCGATCCCCACCCCCGACGGCATCGACGGCATCATCGCCGCCTGCTGGGATGATCTCTATCCGCCGGGCGGCGCCGTCTACTACGGCACCTTCGGCACCGCCCCCTCGCGGCGCTTCGTCGTCGAATACAACAACGTCCCCCGCTGCTGCGGGACCATCGAGCGGATCATGGCCCAGATCGAGCTCGTCGAGGGCAACGACGAGATCTTCATGCACTACGTCTTCGACGGCGACTCCACGCGCACGACCACGATCGGGATCGAAAACCCGGCCGCGACCAGCGGCGTGCAGGTCTACTACGGCACGACCAACACGCTGGCATACGCCAACGCCACCGTCCGCTGCGCCACGATGCTCGACCGGGACTCCGACGGCGACGGCTTCACGATCCGCGCCGGCGACTGCAACGACTCGGCGCCCGCCGTCCACCCCGGCGCTCCCGAGGTCTGCGACGGCGTCGACACGGACTGCAACCCGGCCACGCCCGACGGCTCGAGCGAAACGTGGTACGGCACCCCGTGCGATGGCCCGGACCTCGACCGGTGCGACGAGGGAACGATGATCTGCACCGCCGGGGCACCGGCCTGCTCCGACGCCACCGGCGATACCCCCGACACCTGCGACGGCACCGATGACGATTGCGACCCCGCCACCGCCGACGGCTCCGGCGAAACCTGGCTCGGCGCGCCCTGCGACGGTACCGACGCCGACCTCTGCGAGGAAGGCACCTACTCCTGCGTCGCCGCCGTCCGCGTCTGCAGCGACGACACCGGCGACATCCTCGACGTCTGCGACGGCGTCGACAACGACTGCGATCCCGCCACCGCCGACGGCGTCGTCGAGCCCTGGTTCGGCGAGCCCTGCGACGGCCGGAACACCGACCTCTGCCCGGACGGCGTCTTCGCCTGCACGGGCGGCGTGCAGACCTGCACCGACAGCAACTTCGGCGAGCCGGACCTCTGCGACGGCGTCGACAACGACTGCGATCCGTCGACGCCCGACGGCTTCGCCGAGCTGTGGTTCGGCGTCGCCTGCGACGGCGACGACGCCGACCTCTGCGAGGAAGGTGTCGGGGACTGCGTGGGGGCCGCGCAGTCCTGCACCGACGATACCGGAAATACCCCCGACCTCTGCGACGGGACCGATGACGACTGCGACCCTGCTACCACCGACGGCTCCGGCGAGACCTGGCTCGGCGCGCCCTGCGACGGCGCCGACGACGACCTCTGCGAGGAGGGCGTCTTCGAGTGCACCGACGGCGCGCAGACCTGCACCGACGACACCGGCGACGTCCCCGACCTCTGCGACGGCGTCGACGACGACTGCGATCCGACCACGCCCGACGGCTTCGCCGAGACTTGGTTCGGCACGGCCTGCGACGGCGACGACGCCGACCTCTGCGAGGACGGCGCGTACGGCTGCACCGGCGGCGTCCAGCTCTGCGACGATCCCGGCGAAACGCTCGACCTCTGCGACGGGACGGACGACGACTGCGACCCTGCTACCGCCGACGGCGCCGGCGAGACGTGGCTCGGCGAGCCCTGCGACGGCGACGACGCCGACCTCTGCGAGGAGGGCGTCTACCAGTGCACCGGTGGGACGCAGACCTGCACCGACGACACGTCCGACTCCGTCGAGTCGTGCAACGGCCTGGACGACGACTGCGACGGCGAGACCGACGAGGGCGGCGTGTGCGGCGACGCCGACGCCGGCGGCGACGGCGAGACGTTCGGGGAAACGGTCGGAGACACGGCGTCGGACGGCGCCCCGGACGCGGGCGACGGCGGCGGCTCGGGCGGCTGCTCGTGCCGCGCCACGGGCGCCGGACCGGGCGACATCCCCTTGCTCGCCCTCGGCCTGTTCCTGGCCGCCCTCCCGGTCGTCCGCCGGCGCTCCTCGCGACGGTGAACCAGCTCGGCGGCGAGTGCCGCACCGGCCGAGGCCGAGGTCGCGTGCGGTCCGCCGGATTCCCCCGACTCGCTCCCGCCCGTCGGGCGACTCGAGCAGCTCGCCGGCGTGGGCCTACGGCGTGCCTCGCGTGCGCATTTCGCTGATGTAGTCCAGCTCCTTCTTGGCCTGCTCGTCGCTCGGGTCCAGCTCGAGCGCCCGGCGATAGGCCTGTTCCGCGTCGTCGAGCCTGTGCAGCTCGACGAGCGCGTACCCTTCGCCGCGCAGGGCCCGCGTCTGCCATTGCACCGGCGTCCGTCCGCCGGGGCTCCGGGCGGCGCCGTCCGGCTCGGCCGCCAGCGTCTCGGCGCTCTTGCGCGCCTGCTCGAAGATGTCGAACGCCTGCTGCCAGCCGCTCTCGTGCAGGATCATGTCGCCCAGCTCGCACAGGTACATCGGGTCGCCGGGCATCAGCTCCAGGGCCTTCTGCAGCAACGACTTGGCCTGCGTCGGGTCGCCCAGCTCCACGAGGCAGTACGCCTTGTAGTACAGCGCCTCCGGCCACTCCGGTCCGAGAACGACCACGTCGCCGCCGCCCAGCGCGGCCTCGAGTCCCTGTCCCAGCGCGTCGGTGGAGCTGCGTCCGCAGCGCACGGCGGCGTGGTTGCCGGCGAACTGCGCGTCGAACAGCGCCACGACCTTGTCGAAACCCTCGGCGATCGCCTCGGGGCACTTCCCGGCCTTCGCCAGGGCGATGCCCGACTCCAGCAACGCGCGAGCCGCCTGGGTCTGCTGGTCGTCTCCCTCCCCGACGACGATGGTGCTGCCTCCCGCTTCGTCGCCTGCGGGAGCCGACGCACCGCCTCCCGCGTCCGCGGTCGGAGGGGACGCGGCGTCGGTCGCAGGCGGCGGGATCGGCTCCACCGGCCTCGCGGCCGCATCCTCCGGCGCGAGGACCGGGTTCGCCGGGCCTTCCGGCGCGGTCGCCCCTCCCCCGTCCGCCGCCTGGGTCGTCCCGCCGCCCTTCTTGCAGCCCACGGGCCCCGCCGCCACCACGAGCAACATCGCTCCGCACGTCACGAGTTTCATCATGCGTCTCTCCTCCCCGCGCTCTGCGCGGAACCGCACCACGCGCAGTCCAGCATTTCGCGCGCGCCCCCGCAAGCTGACCGAGCCGCCCCACATCGCGCCGTGACGGCGCCCCCGTCGGTCCCTCCGCTCGCGCTCTTGCTCCGCCCCGCCCTTTGCGCGAAACCCGCGGGGCGCGTACCCTTCGGGGTGCGACGTCGGGCGAGGGCCGCGGGATGTCCTCGGGGCTCTGGAGGGAAGGAGCGAACGCCATGGGTTCCTCCGCACGACAGGCCGGAATCGCGTGGGGAGCGGTCCTGGCAGCCCTGCCGGCGGCGCTCGCCGGCTGCGGGCTCGACGCGGCGGGCTTGCAGGAGCAGGACGCCGTCGGATCCGAGGCGGACCGCATGGCGGACACCGACGGTGCGGTCGGCGCGGACGCCGACGCGGACGTGCCGCGCGAGACCTCCGAGGGATCCGGCGACGCCGTCGATACAGAGGCCGACGGTGCGGCAACCGACGACGCGGCGACCGACGAGACCGCGACCGACGACGGAGCGACCGGCGAGACGGCGACCGACGATGCCGGCACGGACGACGCCGTCGCTGACGACGGGGCAGCCGACGAGGTGACGGCGGCCTGTGTTGCGGGCGCGACGCGCCCGTGCGCGGTCGCGCCGGGAGAGTGTGGCCCGGGCGAGCAGACCTGCGGGTCGGGCGGTGTCTGGGGCGAGTGCGTGGACCTGGGACCGCCGGCGGCGCCCGAGGTGTGCGACGGGCTGGACAACGACTGCGACGGGCTGACCGACGACCTGGGCGAGACGACGTGCGGCATCGGGGCGTGCGAGGTGACGGTGCCGAGCTGTGTGGACGGGGTGCCGCAGACGTGCGTGGCGGGGTCGCCGACGACCTGCGGCGCGCCGCCGGCGTACTGCCACGAGACGACGACGGGGACGGACGACTGCGGGAATCCGTGCACGAAGGTCGGGCCGGACCACTGCTACACGGTGCACCCGGCCTGTCTCGACTCGTCCCCTGGGACTCCCACCGACACCGCCGCGTGCGACACGCCGCGCGGGCGCTACGACTGCGGGCTGACGTGCGAGGAGTGGCCGAACTCGATCGGCGCCGACTGCGTCTACTGCGTCAACACCTTCTGCGCCTCACGCGGGGGCCCGGACGAAGCGCAGTTCCACTGCGACAACATCCCCGTGCCGCCCACGCCCTGAGGACGGAGGCCCCTCACCGCAAGGCGGTCTCGGTGGTACGCCGCCGAACTCACGACGACGGCCGGTCGCTTCTTCGCGGCGGTCTGGTCCGTGAAGGGGAACGGTACCAGGGCGAGATCGCCGAACTCACAGGTGGTCGTATTCGGCATCGTCCGGGTTGTCCCACACCCGCCGCAAAGCATCTTCGGTCATTCGTGCCGCGGCCCTTGTCAGCTCCCGGTCGACGGCGCGCAGCCGAAGGAAATCGACGAAGTCCTCCAGCTCCGCGATCCGCTCCGCCGGCAGGTCGCGGATCTTCCGGATCAGCTCCGGACTCGGGACGAGGGGATCGCAATTGCTGTCTGTTCCCATCGCGTCGCTCCCATCCGCCGGTTTCATCGTACGGGGCCGACCCGACAGCGTCAACAGCCGCCGCCGGCCCTGGGATTCGGAGTAGACCTGACGCAGCGGTTTCCGTTGACGAATGGCCCACCTTCGCCCTCCGAACCGCAGGCTTCAGCCTGCGGCGGAGAAATCCCGGCCCGCCGGGTGACCGTGGCCGCGGGCTGAAGCCCGCGGTTCGGATACCGGAAAGGCCGTACTCCGAATCCCAGGCCGGCCCTTGCGCCGGCTTCCGCACGGGCCGCCCGGGACCCCCGGCGTCCCGCACGGGTCGCGCGGGCTCCAGCACCAGTTCCTGGAGCTGCCCGCGGCCCGAGCGTTCGACGCCGGGCGCGGCTTCGTCCCCGAGGGTCCGTTGCTCATCGAGATACCATGAAGGGCGGACCTGCGAACCGGTGGGCGTAGCCACGACAGATCCTGTCGCGGTGACCGGGCATTATCGTCGGAACTGGAGGTGACCGAATGTCGAAGTGGCTGACTTCCTACAAGGGCGCGCTCGCGGCATCGAAGCGGACCAGCAGGCCGATCCTCGCCAACTTCACTGGCAGCGACTGGTGCGGCTGGTGCATGCGCTTGGCCGAGGAGGTGTTCGACACCGACACGTTCTCGGACTGGGCGAAGACCACGGTCGTCCTCCTCACGATCGACTTCCCGGACAGGAAGCGCCAGACTGCGCAGGTGAAGGCCCAGAACAAGCGGCTCCAGGAGAAGCACAAGGTCGAGGGCTACCCGACCGTGATATTCCTCGATTCGGCCGGCGCGAGGATCGGTGAGTCGGGTTACGAATCCGGTGGCGCCAAGCGCTGGATCGCCCGAGCCGAGAGAATCCTGTCGGCATCGCGCAAGCGGTCGCGCTAACCCGACCCCTGGGAGTGAGGACGACGTGAAAGCGAAAGTGCCCGCTGCATGGCTGAACCAGGTCCGCAAGGCCGTCGAGAACCGCGAAGACCTGCTCGTCGTCTGTCGCACCGCCGCCGCCGAACGCGAGGTCTACCGGCAGCTCGAACGCTGGACCCACGACGGCTTCCCCGCCGGCTGGGCCGGCCTCCAGGTCACCACCCTCACCGGCCTCGCCCGCGCCGCCGCCCCGCGCCCGCTCGTTCCCGCTGCACGGGACGAGAAGCTCGACCTGCGGGCAGGACACCCGTGGCAACCCAAGCTCGCCGACCGCCCCGGCCTCCGCCGCCACCTCCGCCGCCACGTCGAGCGCGCCCATTGCCTCAAGGCCGCGGGATCGGACCTCCGCGGCTTGCGCCCCGAACTCCAGGCGCTCCTCACCGACGGATGGTCGTGCCCCGACACCCTCGACGGCTGTCGCTGCCTCCTCGCCGGCGAGGAGCCGCAGCCGCGCCCCGAGGGGCGAGTGCTCCCGCGTCAGCCTTCCCGCTCCTCGAAGCGCTGTTCACCGCTGGTCTGACGCGATTGCGCGCCAGCTCCCGCCAAGCGTAGGCTCCGATCGTGGAATGCCCCTTCTGCCTGCGCATTCGGTCGGGCGACTTGCTCTTGGACGGCGCGATGTTCGTCGCGTTGGCGGACGCCTACCCGGTGAGCCCCGGCCACGTTCTCATCGTCCCCCGCCGCCACGAGCCCGACTTCTTCCGCCTCACCGACGAGGAGCGGGCTGCCATGTGGGAGATGGTCCCGGCGGTCCGGCGGACCATCGAGCGGAACCACGCGCCCGCCGGCTACAACATCGGCATCAACGTCGGGGCCGCGGCCGGCCAGACCGTGCCCCACGCCCACCTTCATGTGATCCCCCGCTACGCGGGAGACTCGGCCGATCCGCGGGGCGGCGTTCGGTGGGTTCTTCCCGAGCGCGCGAGGTACTGGCAATGAGATCCACGGCAGGCGACGATCGCGGGGCGATCGAAACCGCCGAACAGGTCCTCCTGCTACTTGACCGCGGGAGCTTCAACTCGACCTACAAGTACGCCGTACTGTTGGGGCTGATGGACGTCTGCCTCGAGCGGGCGACGCGCGACGGCTCCGCACCGGATTCGGTCACCACTTGGCAGCTCGCGGAGCGTGTCATCGAGTTGTACTGGCCGCAGACGCTGCCGTTCCTCCCGGCCCGACGCGCCGTGCGCACCGCCACCGAAACGGTCCTGTCCCAGAACAAGGGCGGCCCGGCCGAAATCTTGCAGCATATCCTGGATTTTCGGGCCCAGCATGCGCCGGAACGGTCGACGCCTCTGGGCCGCGCAAGGGCGGCTGCCCCGTCCGCGTTCGACGCATTGATCCGCCACGTCGAGTGGAAACTCATGAAGATGCCCCTTCCCTTGCTCCCTAAACTCGGAAGGGGCGAGTCCCGGGCCTCGCTCTACACGATCCAATGGGGCGAAGACGTCACCCGACGCAGCATCCGCCGCGGCATCGATAACCAGATCCGTTTCGTCGGCCGGACCGGCGAGCACCTGGTGCGACTGGCCGGCCTCCTTCGGCCGCTCATCCAGCGTGAGTGGGCAGCGATGGTGGCGGACTTGAACCGTGAACTGACCGGCGAGCGTCAGCTCGAGGAATTCCTCTTCGGCAGCCAGCGGGCGGCACTCGCCGCGGTCCGGCATCCCCTCCGCGAGTTGCAGGAGGACCGGTGCTTCTATTGCGGCAACAAGCTTGGGAGCCGAGTCGAGGTGGACCATTTCGTCCCATGGGCGCGCTACCCGCTCGACGACGTGCAGAACCTCGTGGCGGTCGACCCGCGGTGCAACAACGACAAGCGGGACTTTCTTGCCGCGACGTCGCACGTGGGCCGGTGGTCCGCGCGAAACTTGCAGCGGACCACGGACCTGGAAGAGCTCGCGCGCCGTGCCGGCTGGCCCTCCGACGACTCGCGATCCGGAGCCGTCGCGCGCGCCATCTACCTGCATCTGCCGGCAACCTCGCAGCTGTGGCTGGGCCACCGAGGCAGGTTCGAACCGGTGGATCCGTGCGCGCTCCGCAACGCGCTCGGCGCCGGCACGAGCGAGTGCGGAATCGTCGGCGACGGTAGGGACGCATGAGGGTGAACTTCAGCGTGGGAATGGGTGGCCCGAAAAAGGGGTAGGGGATGTGTGTGCCTGAGAAGTAGGTGCCGCGCCGGTAGGGTTGCGGCGCAACCTACCATCGGGCACGATCGTCTCGGCCGAATGGACGAAGCAGGCGGGCGTCATGGGATCGCTGGCGAGGTTTCTCGGGGCGGAGTTTGCGAGGCGGAAGCTGCCGGACTGGCGGTGCACCGGCGAGGTGCATCTGCTGGACTCGGCAGTTCGAGACCGGCTCGGCTTCGACCCGCGATGCGACGTGCTGCTCACCCACGAGTCGGGGCGGCGGGTGGTCATCGAATTCGAGATCAGCAGGGCCGACCCCGTGGCGAACCAGGCGAAGTTCTTCGTCGCTCGCGGCTCCGGACAGCTGGGCCCCGAGGACACGCTCATCAGCATGCTCAGCCCCCACATCCAGTCCGGTCGGCGCAACCTCGTAGCCGCGTTCTCCCGGTTGCTCCGGACGTGCGGCTTGCCCGCGTTCCAGGTTTCTCTGCTGCGGCACCTCGCGGCACACGAGGTCGCCGCCCTCAACGGCCGTTCCCAAAGCCAACTCGCGGCGGACAGGCTGCCCATCCGGGGCGAGCTTGACCGGGTGCTGGCGGTCGCTCGATTCGAAGACGTCAGGCATCATCGGATCCATTTCGCAGGGGACGCAACGGACGTCGTCGAGAATCTCCACGTCTGGAACGAGACCATCACGGGACCGGATGCAGGCCTCTGGGGAAGGAGGAGGGTCCAGTTCTTCGTGTGTCTGCCCGGCGCCCGCCCGCAGTCCGCCCCCGCGAAGTTCTGCGCGTTTCTTCCCGCAACCCGGCCCGACGGTCCACCGGCTCCGCCCGCGATGACGCTCGAGGTGTATGCGTCGCTGGGCGAGCAGGACCCTCGCTTCGACGGCCATCGCGCCCGCCGGCACCTCGTCAGGCACCTCGCGTTTCGCGACGCCACGCTGGACACCGGGGCCGCCGATGTGTTTGCCACGTGGCTCCGGCTCATGGACGGCCGGATCCTGGTCCGGACGCCTGCTCGCTTTCTTCTCCCGCCGGCGTGGTACTCCGGCTCAACAGCCCAGCCACCCTCGGCGCTGCGCGAGCAGCGATAGAACTCAACGGACAGCGCTTCGCCTGCGCCCACGTTCTCAACCGCCCCTTTTCCCCTCCTAAACCCCTCCGGCAACACCCCCCACTGCTCCGCCATGCGGACGATCCCCTCGTCGATCCAGACCGCCCGCCGCACGTCGCTCAGCCAGCCCCGCAAGTACAAGTCCGCCAGCCGCCCCGGGTCCGGCGCCCCCGAACGCCGTAGCTGCTTCTCCACCAGTCGCGTCCGCGTAGTTGCCTCCAAGTTCAACGATCCGTTCCCGGGCCCTGGGACTGAGAGGTCAGAGCGGCCCTTCGACTTCGCTCAGGGCGAGACGGCGGCGACGGCGACGAGGAACGTTTCGAGGGCCTCGAGGTGCGCGGGGATTTCGGTCGCTAGTCGGCGCCAATCGAGACTGTCGTACACGTGGGCGATCCGGTTCCGGACGGCGGCGCAGTCGGCCAGGCGCTCGGCCAACACATCGTCGATGAGTCCGGCACGGGCCAGACTGTGAAACGCATCCCGGTAGGATCCCGGGACGGCCAGACCCCGGTCGGCGATGAAGTGGGTCGCGAGATCGATCGCGGCCTGCGCCGCGAGCAACAGGTGGAACGCGACGAGGTCACGCTCTTCCTCGGACGGTTCTGCCGTCCCGGCGCGTTCCAATCGCTGGCGCACGCTGCCGACGTAGCGACGCACCTCCGCGGCCTTGCGAAGCAGCACCGCCTGTTCAACCATCGCGATGCCCCGTGTCCAGGATGGCCTGGCGAACCCCCGCGGCGCAGCGTTGCACGAGCGGCAGGAAGTCGAGCCATTCGGCGATCGACCGGGCGGCGAAGCGCGTCCAGGACTCCGGCTGACGCTGGAACACGACGGCGCCCTCGCGTACGGCGGCGATGCGCAGCAGGATGCCGGCCCGCTCGAGGTCGACCAGATGCAGATCCCGAGTCAGGCGGCGCTGGAGGCCCCGCCTGAATTCGGCCTCGCGTGCGACGTCCACACCAACGCCGACCCATCCGACGTCGACGTCGCTGTGGGGTCCCAGCCGGGAGAGCGCCGCGGAGCCGAAGACGACGCAGGCGTCAATCCACTGCGTCCGTGAGGCCTCGTCGGCCACGGCCATCGTGAGTTGCGCGAGCTCGGGGTGCACGTCGCCCACGCCGTTCAACCTACCGACCGCACACCTTCGCGTCAAGCGGACCCATCCAACGACCAACAACCACCCACGGGCGCCCAGCGCCCCCCCTCCCCCCCCGCGTCAATTCCTGTCGCCCCGCCGTCCTCTCATGGAGGCATGGCGAAACCACATCCGAGGCAACCAACCGTTCCACAAGCCGAGAGACGGCCAGGAGCGCTCCCCGAACGCGCGCGCGAATGGGCCGAAACCAACCTGGACGCCCTCCGGGACGACGCGCCGCAGGGGCTCCGCCAGGACTGGCGATCGACGCTCGAATTGTCGGCCGGGCAGATCGAACGGCTGCGAGCGCGGTTTCCGAAAGATCGCGTCGCGGCGGCCAGACGCATCCTCGGCGTCGGCGAGGAGCCACGACTACACGGCGCGCGCTTCGAAGAGGACTTCGCCGAGCAGGTCTACCGCACCCACTACGCGTCGCTGAAGATCGAGCAGTCGTGGAGCCGGACCGTGCGCGCGACGTACGCCCTGGGGCGCCTGTTCGACGTGCTGTCCGGCGCCGACGTGTGGGCCACCTTCGGCCGCGGCGAGGAACGCGACACGCTGCGCCGCGTCCTCCTCGCCCTGTGGCCCGCAGAGAAGCTCGAGGAGGTGCTGCCCGAGCCGCCCGACGAGTCGACGTCCGGGCGCCTCCCGCTGGGCACCGGCGCCCGGGTGCTCGGCCTGCGCCTCGTGGTCCACGAGTACGCCTGGCGCATCCTCGACGTCCTGCACCGCCTGCACCGCGACGATTCCTACACCTTCGGGCTCTGCGTCGGCAGAAGACTCTCGTGGGACGAGGCCATGGTGTTCAAGACGTTGCCGCCCTGACCCGTGTCACTTCCTGGCGCGGCGTCGTCGTTGAATGTCGGGTCGAAGGAGGTGACGGCGATGGCGACCATCGTTCGGCCAGCGAAAGGGATGCGGATGCTGAGGCCCCGGGGGCGGCGGCGCCCGCCGGACCCGTCCGCGGCGTGGATGGGCATCGCGCAGCTCTGGACGATCCGCGCGATGACCCGGCAGGTCGTGTCGGCGACCGGGATGAGCCACCCGCTGATGGGCATGGAAGAGGCGCTGCAGCTCGTCGGGCTCCCGGAGAACACCATGCTCAAGGACCGCAGGACGGCGCGGCGCCTGGTACGCCGGCGCCTCGCGGCCCTCGAGCGGCACCAGCCGTCGCTGGACTTCCCGCTGTTCCACAACCTCGAGCGGCTCGGCCGGATGCTCGGGCTCGATGCGGCCGAGAAGCTCGTCCTCGCGTTCGCGACGCTCTCCCAGGCCCGCCCCGAGATCGCCGCGCCGTTGGCCTGGTTCAAGAGCGGCACGACGACCGACCTGGCGCGGGCGCTCGCCGGCGTCTTGCAGCTCGAGGAGGCGGACGCCGTGCGCGCCTTGCAGCGCGACGGCGCCCTCGTCGCGACCGGCCTGCTGCGCCAGAACGACGACGAACGGCCGTGGCGGGAGAGCCCGCTGCAGGTCATGCAGGGCCTCGACCGCATCCTGATGGACGAGCACTCCGACGACGCGGCGCTGGTCGCCCGCTTCGCGCGCCGCGCGCCGCAGCCCGCGCTCACCGCCGACGACTTCCCGCACCTGCACGACGAGCTGCAGCTCCTGTGCACCGTGCTCCGCAACGCGCGCCAATCCTCGGACGCGGGCTTCAACGTCCTCATCTTCGGCGCGCCCGGGACCGGGAAGACCGAGTTCGCCAGGATCGTGGCGGCGATGACCTCGCTCGACATGCACGAAGTCCCGGTCGCGGAGGCCGACGGCGACCCGGTCAAGGGTCCGGACCGGCTCGCGCGCTTCATGCTCTGCCAGCGACTGTTCAACCGCAGCCAGTCCTCGCTGATGCTGTTCGACGAAATGGAGGACGTCTTTCCGGACGAAGGCATGTCGTTCTTCGCGCCGCGCCGACGGTCGGGGAGGCTCAAGGGGTTCACGAACCGGGCGCTGGAGGAGAACCCGGTGCCGACGTTGTGGATCAGCAACACGATCGGCCAGGTCGACCCGGCGTTCCTGCGGCGCTTCGTCCTCCAGGTCGAAATCAAGAACCCGCCGCGCGCGGTGCGGCAGCGGATGCTCGAGCGCCATCTGGACGGTCTCGCCGTCGGCGAGCGCGTGGTCCAGCGGCTGGCGGACTGCGAAAAACTCTCCCCCGCGGACATGGAGAGCGTGGCGCGGGTCGTGCGTCTGGCCGAGGTCATGGACAGCGCCGCCGTCGAGCGCACGATCGATCGCGTCCTGGCGGCCCGGCTGGGGGCGCGGGGCGACGCGTTCACGACGGGCGCGTTGCGGCGGACGACGATCCAGTACGACCTCGCGTACGTCAACGCGAGCCTGGACGTCGGAGCGCTGGCCGGGTCGCTGTGCCGGAACCCGGCGGGGAGCATCCTGCTCTACGGCCCGCCGGGCACGGGCAAGACGGAGTACTCGCGTCACGTGGCCGAGCGGCTGGGCAAGCCGCTCCTCGTCCGCCGTGCGTCGGACCTTTTGGACATGTTCGTGGGGAACACGGAGAAGCTCATCGCCCAGATGTTCGGCGAGGCGCGGGCGGCGGGCGCGGTCCTGCTGCTGGACGAGGCCGACGGGTTCCTGGGCGACCGGCGCGGCGCCGTCCGGTCGTGGGAGGTGACGCAGGTCAACGAGCTGCTGGTGCAGATGGAGGCGTTCGAGGGCCTCTTCTTCTGCGGCACGAACCTGGTCGATCGGCTGGACCAGGCGTCGTTCCGCCGGTTCATGCTCAAGGTGCAGTTCTCGTACATGACCGCCGAGCAGTCCTGGAAGATGTTTGGCGCGCTGGCCGCGGACGTCGGGCTCTCGTTGCCGGAGGGCGGCGACCTGGCGCGGCTGCGTGCCGAGCTCGGCCGGCAGTCCACGCTGACCCCGGGCGACTTCGCGACGGTGCGCCGGCAGCTGGACCTGCTGGGCCAGGCGGTCGACCCGGGGCAGATCGTCGAGCGCCTCGACGCCGAGTGCCGCATGAAGCACGACGGCGAGAGCCGTGCTGCGGCGATCGGGTTCCGGGGGTGAGTGCGCCCGCGTCAGATCGTGTCACCCCCGGTCCGTCCAAAGGTGCCGGACGGAAGCAAGTCGGGAGGAGAACGATCGATGAGGAAAGCCCGCTACTACTTCGGCCGCAGCGTGAACCATCCCACGGATCGCGGGGACGGGAGGTGCGGACCGTGAGGCGGCGCGGCGAGCGGTCCGGCTCCGATCCGGCCGAAGGCTCCGGGCGACCGTGGTACGCACATGACGACCGCTGGGAGATCTCCGTCCAGTGGCGCGAGTCGGCCGGCGGCAGGTTCCTGGTGGTCGAGCCGAAGCGCTGCGATCCGGTCTTCGGGCCGCAGGTCGAGGTCCGTTTGCGGGACAGGATCGAGGTGTATGTCTGTTCGAACGAGGACGACGGGCGGTACGTGGTCCCCCTGTCGGCCGACGCGGCCCGCCGTCTGGAGCGCGATCTGGAGAAAACCCTGACGGAACCCCGACCGCCGGGCCCGCCCGAACCGTCGGTCTGTCCAACCTGCGCGAGGGACCTGCTCTTGCCGCCCAAGCCCTCGCTGACAGTGCCAGGCTTGCCGAGGCCCCTTTGGGAAGACGAGGGGAGCTTCCTCCTGCGTGCGCTCCGGCACGCGGCGACAGTTTCACGGTCGGGCCGACCGGGCGCCACCGCACACGACCTCGCCGTGGGCGCGAAGCGAAGAAGAAGAAAAGGGACGTGATCGCCGACGAAGCCTGCCGGCTGGAACCGGTGTCGGAAGGAGGAGATGAGATGATGAAGCAGCGCACGTACTTCGCCTACGGCTCGAACTTGAACGTCGAGGACTGGAACCGGTCGTTCCCGCAGGGCCCGACGCATGCGGAGGCGTTCCGCGCGGTCGGCCCCGCGTGGCTGCCGGACGTCCGTGTGGCGTTCACGATGGAATCGTTCACGCGCCGGGGAGGGGTGCTCGACCTGCTGCCTTGGACCGGTTCGGCGGTGCCCGGAATGCTCTACGAGGTCACCGAGGCCGGCTGGAAGGCGCTCGAGGCCAAGGAAGGGGCGTCGACGGCGTACCAGCGCGTCGCGTGCACGGCGCTCGACGAGCACGGCGCCGAGATCCTGGCGCTCACGTACATCGTGCGGCCCGAGCGCCGCGTGGACTTCGTCCGGCCGTCGGACGCGTACCGCGACCTCGTGTGCGAAGGCTTTGAGCAGAACGAGCTGGAGTTCGACCACGTGCTGCGCGCCGCGAGAAACGAGCCTTCCGAGTCGGGGCCCGGCCAGGTGTTCGTGTACGACCGCCTCATGCGGCTCGAGGCGGATCACGGACTGCTCGTGGAGCACGGCCTGGAGTCCGCGCTGCTGGCGGAGGCGCCGGGGCGGCTGATGGAGGTGAAGGAAGGGCCGGTGATGGTGCTGTCGAAGAGGCCTCGGAGCTGGGTGCACGGCGAGCTGGTCCGCTGCCGCAAGCTGCCCGCGTTGCTCGGGGCGCTCGACATGGGTGAGGGGTTCGAGTGCTTCGGGCGGGCGCACGGCGTGCGGCGCCGGGCGATCGTCCAGGTCGGGATGATGGACGGCCACGTGCGCCTGGCGTGGACCTATCTGCGCACCCGCGCGCCGAGGGGTGCGCGCGTCGTCCTCGGCGGCGACTGGCGGCTTCACCGCGGGATCCGGCGCGGGTTCCTCGAGCAGCTCGTGCAGTCGTACGCCCAAGGGGACGAGGCGGGCCTGGCGCGGGCGCTCGTCGCCCGGCAGCTCTTTCCGCCGGCGGACGAGGAGCGCGCGGTGCGCGAGTTGCTGCTCCTGGCCGAGGCGCTGGAGCGGCAAGTCGTCAGCGAGCGTGAACTCGCGCAGATCGTGGCCGGTCGCTCGGCGGGGGTGGGGCCGCAACCCCACGCGCTTTCGTGAGCGCCGCCCGGCATGGTGCCGGACTCCCGCATCCGAACCGCGGACTTCAGCCCGCGGCTCGCCCAGCCGCGTCCTGAAGGGCGCGGTTCGGTTCCGGCAGGCTCCTGGCCGCGGAGGTGGGCGACGATGGAGGAGGGGTTCTGGATCGAACCCGACGGGACGCCGCACAGCCTGGGTTGGCAGCTCCACGACGACTGGGCCCGCGACTGGATCGAGAAGCACTCGATGCAGCCGAGCAGGACCGCGGCCAAGGCGGTGGAGCTCTCGCGGGAGACGAAGCCGGATGCTGGTCCGGCCTTCTTCGAGCTGCTCCGGCGCGGATGGGTGCGGCAGCGCGGCCGCGTCTTCACGGTGTGGCGGTTCGTGCCGCAGGCGCGCCGGTGCATCGCGAAGAACGCCGCGCATTGCGGGTTCCGGTCTGTGGGAGTCGAGGTCCGCAATTCGCGGGAGGTGCGGTGGATGGGGACGTTCGAGGTACGCGGCGGGGAGGGTCTGCGAGGTTCGGGGTCGTGAGAACGGAGGGCAAGCCGGTCGCCGTCGACTGCGGCTTCGGCTCGCGCGAGGAGACCGAGGCGTGGCTGATCATGGCGCTCGGCGAGGCCGGAAAGCCCCGGTCGAAGAAGCCGTGCCGGCCGAAGCGCGGCGGCCGCCGCGAGAAGCCGCTCGGGTTCGGGGCGTGGCAAGTCAGCGCCGGGGTGTCAGGTCCTGTCGCGCCCGTGCCGTCGAATGCTCGGGGGCGAAAGTCGAGGGGACGACCATGGACGGTGAGGAGTTCTACTGGCAGGAGCGCTTCGGACCGGCGCCGCGGAAGTCGCCCTGGGTGGCCGGATGCGATGTGCGCCGGGGCAGCGTCACGGGCCGCGAGTACCGCCTGGACGGCGACCCGACGCACACGATCGTCCGCGTGGTCGGCGAGCGGACCACCATCGGGCCGAACGAGGGGATGCTCAACGTCGAGGGCAACGGACCGAGCCTCGAAATCGACCGGGCCGACCTTGTCGACCTCGTCCGCATCGGCGATGCGTGGTGCGGGCACCGGCGGCGTTGGGCAGCCTTCACGCGCGGCTGGTTCGGGAAGTTCCAGATGCTGCCGCGGAGCTACCGGCCAGGACGCTGGACGCCGGTCCGACCCTATCGTGTCGACGAGGTGCGCGAGGGCGAAGCCGGCTATCACCCGACGGCTCCGCCGCCGGGTGAGATGTTCTGCTCGCAACCTGTCGTGCACGCGATCGAGAACGACCTCGGCGAACGCGCCGGCATCGTGGTCCGCGGCCCGAGCGACCTCTGCGTCACGCTTGTCCGCGGGTCCTTCGTCGTGGGTTCGCGGTGGCCGCGACGCCCGTCGAATCTTCGCGAGGTCGCCTCGCTGCTGATCCGCCAGTACACCGACGACTCGTGGAACCCCGGCGACCCTGGTCCGTTGGGGCACTTCGGATCCGACGTGGCCGAGGTCGACGCGCTTGGGCTTCACGTCCTGCGCCAGGCTGCCGATCATCATGAAGACCCCGGCGGACCATCCAGCGCCGCCTGGGGCTCGGGCTACCCACGGAACCCGATCCCCCCAGCCCCGCCATCCCCGTCCCGCTTCATCCGGCACTCCTCTTCCGGCAACGTGACGATGCGCGCAGCGGTCGCGGGCTCGGCGCCGAGCGCGATCTGCCGGTGGACCGCGTCGCAGGCGTGGGCGATGTTCACGGCGCTGGCAACCGAGGTCGGCCTGCCGGCCCCCGAGCCGATCTCGACGCTGCGGGCCGAGCTGGGCCGGCTGGCGACGCTGACCCCGGGCGACTTCGCCGTCATCCGCCGGCAGATGGATCTCCTCGGGCGGCCCGCCGACGCCGCACAGCTAGTCGAGCGCCTCGCCGCGGAGTGCCGTTCGAAGCGCGACTCGGACACCCGGACCGCGGCGATCGGGTTTCGGGGGTGAGCTCGATGGCCGTTGGAACCATTCGCCCGACCAACCCCGCGACAACTCATGTCGCGCGACGCGCGAATCCTCGGGTCCCCGTTCGCCGCGCTCATCGCGCACGTTCCAGCTCGGTGCCGACGCGCAGCCGGTCCAGGTAGGCGGCGTAGCCGAAAGTGCGGTCCCGTCGCCGGCCCGTGGTCTCGACGAGCACGCCGGCGTCAACGAGTGCACTGACGGCCTTGCTCGCGGTCGGCGCGGTGGTCGAGAGCAGTTCGACGGTGCTCGCGATGGTCACGATCGGGTGCTCGGGCAGGATCTCGAAGAGGCGCGCGGCCATGACCGAGGTCGTCCGCGCGGCGAGCACCTTCGCGCGATCGGCCGTGATCAGGCCGAACAGATCCTGGATCGTACCAACCGCCTGCTCGGCGACGACGGCCGTGCCTTCGAGGAAGAAGGCGAGCCAGCCCTCGAAATCGCCCTGGGCGCGGACGGCGTCGAGCCGCCGGTAGTACTCGGCTCGGTGCTGCTTGAAGAACAGGCTCAGGTAGAGGAGCGGCTCGCGCAGGAGCTTCCAGTGCTCGAGCAGGAGCGCGATGAGCAGGCGACCGATGCGGCCGTTGCCGTCGAGGTACGGGTGGATCGTCTCGAACTGGGCGTGGCAGAGCCCCGCCCGAACGAGCGCCGGCAGGTCGCTCTCCTGATGGATGAACCGCTCGAGCCCGGCCAGGATCTCACCCACGGCGTGCGGTGGCGGCGGCACGTAGGCCGCCTTGCCGGGCCGGGTGCCGCCGATCCAGTTCTGGCTGCGGCGGATCTCTCCCGGGCGCTTCTCGGCGCCGCGCACGCCCTTCATGAGCCGGCGGTGGGTCTCGTTGAGCAGCCGGACCGAGAGCGGCAGGCCCTTGGCCGACCGCAGCTGTTTGCGCGCGTAGGCGATGGCGTCGAGGTAGTTGCAGATCTCCTGCACGTCCTCCGTCCCGGTCGACCCGGCTTTGCCGGACGCCTCGAAGGCGAGGAGGTCGATCAGGGTCGCCTGGGTACCCTCGATCTGCGACGAGATGACCGCCTCCTTGCGAACGAAGGAGTAGAGGAACCACCCGACCGAGGGCACCATGGCGCTCGCCGACTCCAGCCGCCCGAGCGCCGCCTCCGCGCGCTGGAGGATCGCGGCGATATCACCGCCCAGCGCGAGCGGCGGGTCGTGCGGAGGCAGCGGCTCGGGGATGAAGGCTGCGACCTCCTCGCCGCCCACCCGCGTGCGCTCATGTCTTCCCGTGATCCTCGACATCGCGTCGCCCTCGTGAAGGCATCTTGCCGAAGGTTCGAATGCAAGTAAAGAGTGCTTTCTTTATGCGGCACGAAAAGAAAGAGCGTCTTCTTCGGTTCGACGCGACAACTCGTGTCGTGCGCGTCGTGCATGCTCGGCGAGATCGTTGTCCTTCACCATCTCCTCGTCGGCGTTCGTGGCGAGCCCGTCCGCTCGAGAATCGTTGACCTTGCGGCTCCGCAACGCCTTCCGTCGGTACTGGTCGTGGGTTTCCCGGCGGCGGAAGTCCTCGAACGCCACGACGACGAACACCGAGATCCGCGGACTCGTCCGCCGCATGGCTCTCGATGACCCGAGCTCGGGTGCGCCGAGGATCCATGGTGAGCTGGCCATGCTCGGCTTCGACGTCTCCGAGCGCACCGTCTCCCGATACCTGCGGCGTTTCCGCCGTCGACCCCGGGCCCGGCAGAACGGGCTCACGTTCCTCCGCAACCACTCCGATGCCGTCGCCGCGTTCGACTTCTTCGTGGTGTTCTCCGCGGCGTTCAAGCCGCTCTGCGTCTGGTTCGTGATCGAGCATGCGCGACGCCGCATCCTGCACGTCAACGTGACGGAGCACCCGACGTCCGCCGGGGTGATCCAGAACTTGCGCGAGGCGTTCCCCTTCGAGTCTGCGCCGAAGCACCTCATCTTCGACCGGGACTCGATCTTCTCCGCGCAGGTCGCCGACGCCGTGAAGACCATGGGCACGAAGCCGGTCCGCACAGCCTTCGCCAACCCGTGGCAGAACGGAACTGCGGAGCGCTGGATCTCAAGTGCACGCCGTGACCTGCTCGACCGCGTCGTCATCGTCGACGAGCGCCATCTCCTTCGGCTGCTCCGCGAGTACGTCCGCTATCACCACGACGACCGGACGCATCTCGGGCTCGCGAAGGACACGCCGGCCGGACGGACCGTCGAGCCTCGGCCGTCGCCGACCGTGAAGGTCGTCGCGCTGCCGCGGCTGGGCGGGCTGCATCACCGGTGTCTCTGGCGGGAAGCGGCGTCGCCCGACCCGACCATCCTGCCACGCCGCGTGACGACGGCCTGGTCGTGGTCCGTCCGCGTGTCGCGTCGAGATCAAGAGCGCGCTCGTCGGCGACATGGGTCGCACCACCCGCGCGGCGAACTCGGCGCGACCGACGCGCCGGATCCTGGCCGAACGCCCTGCGGACGAGCAGGTGGCGAGGGACACCCGATCCAGGTGCCGGTTTTGGTGCCGGTCTGACAGGGACTTCGGCCCACGGGGTCGCCGCGCGTCATTTCAACTGATCCAGATGGGCGGGGCAGCCGCTACCGCGGTGGTGGCGCCTCGACGGCGTAGCGCATGCGGCGACCGTTGCAGCGGATCCGCCGCTTGTT
>JACRCX010000143.1 GCA_016218815.1 Deltaproteobacteria bacterium | reverse complement strand
GGGATAGCCCGGAGGGCTTTCGGCCTCCGGGCTATCCCGACCACCCGCCCGGACCCCTGGTAGGCGACGGCGAGACCGAGTCATGGTAAACTCCCACCAAGCCGCTGGTCGAATCGCGTGGAGGGCTCGGGATGATGCCTGTCGGATGGAAGCGGGATACGATGCGACAGCTCGCGGCCACCTTGGGGATCGCTTGCATGCTCTGGAGCACGTCGCTCGCCGGGTGCGGGGAGAACTCCGCCTCCGACGATGGCCCGTTGACGGCGCGCCGGGTGTGCCAGTACGTGCAGTTCGAATGCAACGGTCTTGACATTGACGACGTTCTCCCGGAGGTTGTCAGGCGTTGCACCGAGTTCTTCGATGTGAACTTCTCTTCGACCCGCCCAGGCTTCCAGGAGTGCATGTTCGAATGCTTGACGACGACGTCGTGCGACATCCTGAACGGGCTTGGGGGCGACCAATATGGGTCCTACTGCCTCCACAACGGGTGCGAGAGATTCGATTGATCGTGACCGGAGCCGGTCGCCGGCGTCGCCGGTGTCGCCCACCGTCCGCACCATCGCGCCCGGGCCGCACGCGACGGGCGTCGTTCACCGCCTCCGGTAAACCTCGCGCCGATGTCCCACTTTCGCCACGACGATCAACAGTACCTCGTCCGCGATCTCGTACAGCACGCGGTAGTCTCCGACCCGGATCCGCCACAGCCCGGGTTGCCCGCGCATCGGCTTGCAGCCCGCGGGGCGCGGGTCGTGCGCCAGCGCGTCGCCTGCCGCCACGATGCGCCCCCGGTCGCGGTCGGGCAGTCGGCGCAGGTCCCGCAGGGCGCCATCCGCCCACCGGACCACGTAGATGCGCGGCGGGGTGCTCACAGACCAAGCTCCCGCTTCACCTCTTCGGTCGAGTAGGTCCGCTCCTTCCCTGCATGGACGCGCCGCAGGACGCGCGCCGCCTCCTCCGCGTCGCGCTCGTCCTCCGCCACCTCCAGCAAGCGCGCCTCCATGCGCCGGTAGCGCCGGATGGTCAGGAGCGCGTAGGCGTCCCGCCCCTTCTCCCGGATCACGGCCAGCCGGCCGCGGCGAGCCGCAGCCTTCGCGGTCGCCAGGTCCCGGCATTCTTCGGTTGTCGCCACACGAGTCATCGGCGCACCTCCACGCCGAGGATGGGCCGGGAAGCGCCCGGCGTCAACCGCGCCGCTTCGACGCGACGCTTCCGGTCCGTCGATCACGGCACCGCACGTCCCCCTCGGTCGGCAGTCGTGCCCCCAGCCTGACTCGAACAGGCGACCTACTGTTTAGGAAACAGTTGCTCTATCCACTGAGCTATGGGGGCGTCGGCACGGACGGGACCCATAGCATCGTCGGCGCCCCAGGGGAAGGGATCTCGCCCCGTTTCCTCTTCCGGAACCCCTCTGCGGCTCTGCGGCTCTGCGCGAGAATTCCTTCCCCCCGGCTGGCAGGTCGCCCGGCCGCCGGACGGCGGCTACGGCGCTACGGCGCGAGCGTGGGCTCCACGAAGGTCATCGGCACGCGGAGACGCACGTCGCCGCCACGAGGAGGAGTGCGGCGGAAGTCGAGCGACTCCAGACGCGACTTGATGCACGCGGTCACCCCCGACTCCGCCAGGCTCGGCGTCGTCCGGTCCACGTCCACCTGCACCTCGCCCGCCGGCTTGACCGTCAGCACGAACGTCGCGTCACCCGCCAACGTGGGGAACTCGCTCCTCGCCTCCCAGTAGCACGACTCCAGACGCGGCCGCTCGCCGCCAAGCGCTCGCCGGATGGCCGCGCTGCCCAGATCCCCGACCGACGCCCGCTCCATCCGCGCGCCCCCGCGCACGCCCTGACGACGCGGGTCCGCCGTCTCCGGTCCCGCCGGCCTCGCGGGCACCCGCACCTCGGGCGCCTCGATCACGCCGATCGGACCGCTGGGCACGCCTCCCGCGAAGGCCGTCGCAGTCGCCGCGGCCGCACCGGCCCGTGAACTCGCCCCTTCCCCCGACCCGACGCCACCAACCGGCCGACCCACGAAAATCCACTCCGGAGCGGCGAAATCCGGCGATCGGCCGTGGATGACCAGCGGCTGTACATGGTCGAAATCACGGGGGTCCCCGGTCCGCGTGGCTTGGCCCGTGGGCGGCACGCCGGCGCCCCACGACGTCCGGAGTTGCGTCGGCCCGAGCAGCATCCACGCGGCGGCGGCGACCAGAAGCACGGCGACCACAACGATCGCACCCAAACCCCATCGAGAGCGCATGACTCCTCCCCGGCTGTACGGCCGCACCATCCTGAACCCTGGGCATCGTCCGAACGACGGTGCTCGTCGCGTCCCGGTCTCCGTACCCCCCGTGGACGCGGGGCGGCCGTTCGCCGTACAAGCTTGGGTGCCTCCACTCGGCCGCAGGTTCATCCATCGGAACGCAACGTTCGGCCCCGTGGGCGCGACCATGGGCGGCGATGCGCTTCGCCCTGCTCAACTCGAGGAAGCCGCGGCGGGTCTCGCCGCTGGACCGCTGGGTCCGCCTGACGGCGGCGGCAGCGCGGCGGATCGGCGACGGCGGTCACACCCTCGTCGCCGGGCTCGGCCCCCTGACCCACGATTTCGGCCTGTTCTGCGCCCTGGACGCGGGTGGAGCGGCGGAGATCGTTCTCGACGCGACGACGCAGGGCCCGCGGGGGAGCGCGCTTCGCACGCACCGCGCCGAGTTCCTGGGTCATCGACGAGCGCGTGCGCGCTGGCCGACGGGAAGGCTCGCGGCCGAGGAACGGGATCTAGCGGTCTGCGACGCCGCCGACGTCGTGGTGGTGATCGAGGCCCGCGCGGACGGGATCATGGAGCGCCTGGGACGGATGCGGCTGCGGCAGCGGCGGCCGCTGCTGGTCTGCCCGCCGGACGGCTCGCCCGCAACGGCAGGCAACGCCCGCCTGGCCGCGGCGGGAGCGACGACCTTCGACTGGGGGGGGAACCACGAATCGTGCCGCCCTGACGGAGGGGGCGCCCCTGAGGGTGCCGGCGCCCGGTTCCCGGCCGGCCTTCCGCCGTGCGCGGCGGACTGGCTGTACGTCGTGCACTTCACGCGAACGTGTCCTCTCGAGTTCCCTGGCGAAAGCCGGTGGGAGTTCGCAAGAACCCTGGCGGCGAGCCGCGATCCGCTGTTCCACCGCGGCCTGCGCGTGCTGGAACGGATCCTGGACGAGCGCGTGATCCGCGCGAGCGGCCGGCTGATCCGGGGCGGGCGGCCGGTGGTGTCGTTCACCGCCGCGGCGCCGGCGGACGTCGCCGCGCTCGCACGCTGGGCGCGCCATCTGGGCCGCTGGACGTTCGAGCCGTACGGCGTGGGCCTGCGACGGGAGGCCGCGGAACGGCGCGGCCTCCTGCCGGTGCTCTACGGCCCGGCGGAGCGGTACGCCGCGATCACGCCGCAGGAGCGCTGGCGGTACCAGGCGGCGGCCACGGGGGGCGTGGACTGGACGGCGGAGCGCGAGTGGCGGGCCCGCGGAGACGTCGAGCTGGGGTCCTGGGCCGGCGACGAGGGCATCGTGGTGGTGGCGGACCAGGAGGAGGCGCGGCGGATCCGCAGCCGCAGCCCCTTCCGCATCCACGTGCTGGGCGGCGACGAACGGTCCCATGCGGCTTCGGCGGGTCTGCCGGTGGCCGCGGGCGGCTGACGGCGCGCCGGACGAGAGGGCGAGGATGGAACGGCGATCGAATCCGCCCGCGGGAGAAGTCGGACCGATCCTCGACGGCCGGTACCGCCTGCGGGAGCGGATCGGCTGCGGAGGGATGGGCGTGGTCCACCGGGCGGAGCACCTGCAGATCGGACGGGTCGTGGCGGTGAAGATCCTGCGGCACGAGTTGGCGGGGGACCGGCGCGCGGTGCAGCGGTTCCAGCGCGAGGCGGTCGCGGCCGGGCGGATCGGCGACCCGCACATCGTCCAGGTCCTGGACCTGGGTCGCGAGCCGGGCGGCTCGCCCTACGTGGTGATGGAGCTGGTCGAGGGGCGTTCGCTGCGGGAGCTTTTCGCGGAAGCGGCGCCGCTGCCTGCCCGGCGGGCGGCGCACCTCGGGTGTCAGCTTCTCGCGGCGTTGTCCGCCGCTCACGCCCGGGGGATCGTCCATCGCGATCTGAAACCGTCGAACGTGATGCTCGTCCGGGTCGACGACGAGCCGGACTTCGTCAAGCTGCTGGACTTCGGCATCTGCAAGTTCGTCGGCGATCCGTCGATGCTGCAGCTCACGCGCGCCGGGGCCCTGGTGGGCACGCCGGGCTTCATGGCGCCGGAGCAGATCCTGGCGGGGCGGGACATCGACCACCGCGTCGACCTGTGGTCGGTGGGCGCGCTCCTCTACCTGGCGTTGACGGGACGGCGCCCGCACGAAGGTCCGGGGCGGGCCGGCGAGATCCTGGCCGCGGTCGAGGAAGACGTGCCGCCCTTGCGCGTCCACCGTGCGGACCTCGAGCCGGGGCTCGAGGCCGTGGTGCTTCGCGCTCTGGCCCGGGAACGCGAGGCCAGGTATCCGACGGCGGCGGCTTTCCGGGAGGCGTTGTCACCGTACGGGAGCGCTCCGCCGGATTTCGCGCAGAGGGCGCAAGGGGAGCGAAGCACGCAAAGGGGGGAGGAGCAGGGGGATGGGGGAGAGAAGGACGGGGGGAGCGCGGGGAGGGATGGGGAGCGGACGCCGACGACGCCGGTGTCGAGGGAGCGTGACGCCGGGGGGACGCCGCCGCGGTCACGGGGACCTTCGGCGGCGCTGCTGGCGGCGCTGGCGGCGCTGGCGGCGCTGGGCGTCGTGGGGGGAGACGTGTGGTGCCGTCACCGGGGAGGGAGCGGGGGAAAGAGGGATGGGACGAGAACCGGCTACTCGGAGCCGGCGGTGGTGCCATCGGCGGCGCCTTCCGCGGAGTCGTCGCCGGTCGCGCCGTCGCCGTCGGCCGGCGGCGGCTCGGGAGGCTCGGGAGTCGCGGCGGGGACGCGGGGCGGCAGCCCGTATTCCTCGCGCAGTTTCGTGCGCAGCTTCCGCAGGACGGTTTCCTCGGCGCTCGCCGGCAGTCCGGAGATCCGGAGCGTCAGCTCGACGGCGGTGAGGCCGTACTCGCCTTCGCCGGGCACGAACTCGAGCGAACCGTTGTAGTCGCGACCGTTGGCATGGACGACGAAGAGCAGGTAGCCGTTGTCCCGATCCTGCTCGGCGATGTCGTAGCCGAGGTCGACGCGGAGCAGTCGGACGGCCGTGCTCCAGACGACGTCGGCGTCGTAGGTGAATGACGCGCCCGCGTCGGCGCGAGCGAGAAGCGGCGAAAGAAGGGAAACAGCGAGCACCAGCCCGGCGAGATGGCTGCGAGGGAACGAGGGGTTCGGGGAATCGGGGGACACCGCACACCTCCCCCGGGCGAGAGCGCCCGGTCTGCCGGGGACGATCATCGCAAGCCCGGAGGCGCGGGGCCAATTATCGGCAGACGATCGACAATCGGCTACCGAACCGCGCCCTTCAGGGCGCGGCGTCGGCGGAACGGCAGCCGCGGGCTGAAGCCCGCGGTTCGGAGACCGAGGGGTCAGCTCCACTCGGAGAGGTCTTCGGTGGCGACCTGGGGGAGACCGGACGAGACGACGCCGCGGAGGGAGACGCGGCCGAGGACGAGGCTGGCGAAGCCGACGAGGAGGGTGACGCCGACCTGGCAGAGGTAGAGGGCGAAGATGAACGCATCGGCGCGCTGGGCGACCACCGCAGCGGGCAGGTACAGCCCGATCGCCACGAGCACCGCGGCCTGGAAATTGCCGAAGAAGCCGGGGCCCGAGGGAAGGAGGATGCCGACCGCCACCACGGCCATGGTGGCGACGGCGCCGAGGAGGCCGACGTCGAGGCCGCAGCCCCAGGCGAGCAGCCAGACGCCCAAGGCGTTGATCGCCCAGTAGAGGACGGAGACGACCAGGAAACGGAGCAGCGCCATCCGGTTGGGGAGCACGGCCAGGCCGCGGCCGAAGCCCTCCAGGACGTGGACAACGGTATCGGCCAGGCGCCGCGAGAAGGGCCGCGCGAGGCGTTCGGCGAGGCGGACGAAGAGGTCGCTGCGCCGGAGGAAGGCGAGGAGGAAGGCGAGCGCGGCGAGGAAGAGGCCGAGCGGGAGGAGTCGGAGCGGCCAGACGTAGGGGCTGGTTTCGGCGGGCACGCCGAACAGGCAGAGGGTGAGCCACAGCGAGACGAGGAGCCCATCGACGACGCGCTCGATGGCGATGGTGCCGAGCGCCGCGCTGCCCGAGACGCCGGCGTGGCGCTTGATCAGGAAGGGGCGCGCCAACTCGCCGGTGCGCAGGGGCAGGACGAGGATGGCGAGGAAGCCGACGAAGGCGACGGGGAGCATCTTGCGGACCGGGACGCCGGCGATCGGGCGCAGGAGGTAGATCCAGCGGTAGGCGCGGAGGAAGTGCACGACGAGGAGCGTGAGGACGTAGGCGGGGATCGTCCACCAGGCGACGGCGGCGAAGCGGGACGCGGAGGGGACGATCTCGATGCCCTGGTTGTGGAGCCACCAGACGAAGGCGGCGGCGACGCCGAGCGACAGGCCGAGGCGGACGGCGAGCTTGCGGGAGCCGGCGGTCAATGCCGGACCTCGGCCGCAGGGGCGGGGTTCTCCATGGCGATGCGGGTCGGGCCGGCGTGCAACAGACGCTCCAGCGACTCGTCGCCGCCCAGCTTGCGCAGGCGCCCCAGCGACCTCTCCACGTCGGGCAGCTCGCGCGCGTCGTGGGTGTCGGTGCAGGCGATGTCGACCAGGTCGAGCTCCAGGAAGCGCTCGGCGGTGCGCCGGGAGCGGCGGCCGCCCTGCCCGACGAGGCTGGTCAAGTCGAGGGCGACGGCGACGCCCGCACGTTTCAGCTCCTCGAGCAGTCCGGTGTCGTCCTGGAACGCGGCGCAGCGCTCGGGATGCGCCAGAACGGGCCGGAGGCCGCCGACGCGCATGCGGAAGAGCTGCTCGGCGAGGCGCGCCGGGGCGGGGCCGGCGGTGGAGATCTCGAGCAGGATCGAGCGGCCGTTGGGGTAGGCGCGCCCGCGGCCGTCGGCGATGCGCTGCCAGACCTCGGCGTCGAGGTAGTGCTCGCCGGCGAGGAGGACGCGGGGGCCGGTTGGGCCGAGGGCGGCGCGCAGGTCGCGCAGCGACTCCAGCACGGCCTGGTCGGAGGGGTCGTAGAGGCCGGGACGGGCGTGGGGCGTGGCGACGAGGCAAGTCCAGCCGAGGGCCTTGAGGCCGGCCGCGATGTCCAGCGAGCCGCGCAGCTCCTCGGGGCCGTCGTCGACGCCGTGCAGCAGGTGGCAGTGCAGGTCGATGAACCCCTCGCCGACGAGGATTTCGGGCATGGCGCTCAATCGTCCCGCGGCCTCCCGCCGCACCAGCGCTCGCGCACCAGACGAGAAAGTGCGTCCGGAGTGTTGCGCGACGGGTCGTCCGTGACAACTTCCAGCAACGCCCGCTTGACCTCGCCGATCCGCGGGCCGGGACCGATACCGAGGATGCCCATGATCGTCCCGCCGTCGATGGCCAGGGCGTTCTCGTGGAGGGCGGGCCGGGCGGCCAGCAGCGCGGCGGCGCGGGCGCCCAGCGTGCGAGCGTCGTCGAGGCTGGACGGGACGTCGGGCCGGTCGCCTTTCGCCGCGAGATCCGCCTCGAGCAGCGCGAGCTGGTCATCGATGCGATCGGCGCCGACGCGCCGGATCCAGCGACGCACGGCGGCGTCGGTCCAGGAGGCGTCGTAGTAGGTGCCGTGGTTGGCGACGAGCGCACCGACATGGTCGCACTCACGGGTCGCGTACCGCATGTTCCGCAGCCACTCGTCCGCGAGGCCCGCCGAGATGCGCTCGTGGCCGACGAACGTCCGGTCACCCTTCTGTTCGTTCCACGTCGCGGCCTCCAGCTTGCCCAGGTCGTGCAGGAGCGCGGCGAGCCGCACGGGGAGGCGGGGGGGCGTCCCATCGACCGTGCGAAGGGTGTGCTCGAACAGATCGAACTCGTGGAAGCGGTTCTGCGGCACGCCGTGGGTCCGGGCGAGCGACGGCAGGAACTCGGCGAGCAGACCGCTCTGGTGCAGCAGGAGCAGGCCGACGGACGGGCGCGGGGCGAGGAGCAGCTTGGACAGTTCGTCGCGCACGCGCTCGCGGGAGACCAGGCGGAAGACGTCGAGGTGCCGGCCGAGGGCGGCGCGGGTGGCGGGCTCGAGGTCGAACTCGAGCGTCGCGGCGAAGCGGGCGGCGCGCATCGGGCGCAGTCCGTCCTCGGAGAAGCGGGCGTCGGGGTCGCCGACGGCCCGCAGGACGCGGGCGGCGAGGTCCGCGGCGCCGGCGCAGGGGTCGACCAGCTCGCCGGTGAGGGGGTCGCCGGCCATGGCGTTGACGGTGAAGTCGCGGCGGGCGAGGTCCTCGCGGACGTCGGGGACGAAGGTGACGGCGACGGGGTGGCGCCCGTCCTGGTAGGCGCCGTCCCCGCGGAACGTGGTGACCTCGACGGGAAGCCCGTCGGCGATCACGGTGACGGTGCCGTGGGCGATGCCCGTGGGGACGGCGCGCCGGAACAGGGCCAGCACGCGGTCGGGTCGCGCGGCGGTGGCGATGTCCCAGTCGGCGGCGAGGGGCCGGCCGAGGGCGATGTCGCGCAGGGCGCCGCCGACGACGTAGGCCGCGTGGCCGTCGTCGCGAAGGCGCCGGCAGACGTCCTTCACCTCGGGGGGGACCGATGCGGTCCAGACGGGGGGCAGGCCCTAGTCCTCCATGACTTCGACGTCGATGGGGATCTCGGCGTCCTTGTCGGTGACCTCGATGCGCGCGGTCTCGCGGGGCGGGGCCTGGGGCTCCTGGATGCCGGCGAGCTGCTCCTCGGCGCGTGCGCGGGCCTCCTCGGCCGCCTGGGTCTTGCCCTGCTTGGTCAACATTTCGGCGTAGGAGCGCAGGGTCTTGGACAGCTCGAGCTTGTCGCCCAACTCCTCGGACAGGGCGATGGCGCGCTGGAAGAGGTTGCTGGCGTTGCGCTCCTCCTCCTCGCCCCACCCTCCCGCGAAGGTGACCTCGGCCAGGGTGCGCAGGGCGGTGCCGATCAGCACCTTGCTGCGCATGGCCTCGAAGTGGGCGAGGGCGAGCTTGAGGTTCTCGCGGGCGCCGGCGTAGTCGCCCATGAGCATGCGGGTCTTGCCCAGGGCGCGGGCGGTCTCGCCCTGGAGGAGGTGGTCGCCGAGCTGGGCGGCGATCTCCTGGGCCTCGCCGAGGGTCTTGACGGCGTCGGCGTAGCGCCGGATCTGGTACTC
>JACRCX010000140.1 GCA_016218815.1 Deltaproteobacteria bacterium | reverse complement strand
GGCCGGCGCGACCGCTACTAGGTCAACCGCACACAACCTCGCTTCCCGTCCACGCGGCCTCTCGGAAGCCGCGGCGGGCGGGGGTGTCGCCGCGGCTCGCGGCGCCCTACACGTAACGCGATCGCAGCTCGGCCGCCGCGGCAAGGATCTCCTGCGTCGTGCGCGCCCCCAGCGACTCCGCCGCACGCTCCACCACCGCTCGCCGCCCGGGATCCCCGCGATCCGCCAACGTCCAGTAGGCTCCGATCCGCCTCCCCAGCGCGAACGCCGCTCGCTCGTCCTCCGGCAGCGCGAGAAACTCGTCGACCACCCCGACGAGCCGCTCGGCGTCCCCGGGCAACTCCCCCTCCAGCTCCGGCAGCAGGTTCAGCGAATGGTCCGAGACCAGCAACAGGCGCGAGTCCCTCACCGCCTCCAGCAGAGCCCGGATCTCCCGCGCTGTCTCCACGTCGTCCGGCAGCTCGAACCTCCCCGCCTCGTGCTCCTCCCACAACGGCACCCCGGGCGCCACCGCCGTCGTCCGCAGCCGTACGACAAGCGGCCGCTCCGCCGGCGCCGCCCCTGCCACTGCCCGGATCACCTCCGCCGTCCCCCGCACGTGCTCGCCCGATCCATCCCTACCCCCCAGCCCCGGCATCACGTAGAAGCACAGCTCGAAACCCGCGCCCAGCGCCTTGCGCCCCGCGTCGATCTGCTGCGCCGCCGTCGTCCCCTTCTTCACCCGCGCCAGCACCTCATCCGAGCCCGTCTCCAGCCCCACATGTACCCGGCTGAGCCCGGCCTCCGCGACCATCCGCAGGTCCTCCGCCGAACGCTTCGCCAGCGTCGACGCGCGCGCGTAGGTCGTCACCCGCTCCAGCCCTGGAAACCTCTCCCGCACCCGCCGCACGATCTCCGCCAGCTTCGCCGCCGGCACCGCGCACGGGTCCGCGTCCTGCAAGAACGCGCTCCGCCCCCCCGCCGCCCGGAACAGCGCCACCTGCGCCGCCTCGCCCGGCACCGCCCCGTCCCGCCGCGCCCGCCGGAATCCCGCGAGCGCGTCGTCCCCGCGCCCCACCCCCCCCGCACTCCGGCGGATCTCGTCCGCCGCCGCCGCCATCCCATCGATATCCGCCAGCACGTCTTCCGTCGGCCGCGACGACGGTTTTCGCCGCTTGTACACCGGACAGAACGCGCACTTGTTCCACGGACAGTTGCGCACCACCCGCACCAAGAGGCTCTGCGCCTCGGACGGCGGTCGAATCGGCCCCTGCTCGAACTCCGGCGTCACCCGCGCAAGATACCGCGTCGAGCCCCCCCTGTCAGGCCCCTTCCCATCGGTGTTCATCGGTGTCCATCGGTGGTTTCTTCTTCCCCACTGACTCGCCTGTCATGCTGCGACTCACTTCGGCCCGCCCCTCCTCCCCCAACCATCCGCTTTCCTTCGCCCCGCTCCCATGGTACGGAAATTGCTTCGGTTCGCCGCGTTCGGATTGCTGCGCTGGAGGGTGTCACGATGAAGCGGTTTTTCTGGCACATGACCCTGGTCGTCGCTCTCGCCATCGTCGCCGCCATCGGGCAGGGCGCCTGCGGCGCCGGTGACGACGCCAGCGGTAGCTGGGATACCTGGGACGCAAGCAGCGACGGCGCCCGCGACTGGGGCGCCGACGCCGATGCGGACGCCCCCAGCGAATGGGGCGGCGCCGATGCCGACGCCGACGCGGACGCCGACGTCGATACCTGGCTCCCGCCCGAGGACGAGGAACTCCCCGACTTCCACGCACCGCAGGGCTCCAACCGCTTCGTCTACCTCTCCAACCCCATCGGCGACAACGTCGTCGTCATCGACTCCCAACGCCTCACGCTGGACCTGGTCGAGGTCGGTGACACGCCGACCGAGCTCAAGACCCTCGGCACCCGCGACGC
Source organism: Deltaproteobacteria bacterium (assembly GCA_016218815.1). Classification (GTDB taxonomy): domain Bacteria; phylum Myxococcota_A; class Polyangia; order DRWM01; family JAAZOP01; genus JAAZOP01. The sequence goes on along the minus strand of JACRCX010000140.1, from coordinate 20,100 downwards.
CGCCGTCGTCATCGACAGCGGCAGCGACGACGTCGCCGTCATCCGCACCACCCCCGGCGTCGGCTCCGACGTCTCCTTCGAGCCGATCGCGCCCGGCGCCAACGCCCTGTCCGTCTCCCCCGACGGCAGCTACGGCATCTCGTTCTTCGACGCCGACTCCGGCGACCGCGCCCGCCCGCCCAACATGCAGGAGGTCACGCTGCTCGTCCTCGAGCCCGTGGCCGAGCAGTTTGCCTTGCGCACGACCGTGCGCGCCGCCCCCGGCCCCGTCGCGGTCGACTGGACCGACGACGGCACCCGGGCCTTCGTCATCGGACGGACCGGGCTCTCGATCGTCGACTTCGAACTCGTCGGTCCCGGCTACCACCCGACCCACGTCTCCTTCGGGACCATCCCCGACCCCGCCGACCCCTTCGGCTCCGAGATCGATCGCGAGGTTGACAACGTCGACGTCTCCGGCGACGGACGCCTCGCCGTCCTCGCCCAGGAAGGCCAGGCCGAGCTGCTCGTCCTCGACCTGGCCACGCAGGTCATTTCGCCGGTCGTCCTGCCCGCCGCTCCGACCGACGTCGACCTCGCCCCCGACGGCTCCTTCGCCCTGGCCGCCCTGCGCGATCTCCGCCAGGTGGCGCTCGTCGACCTGGCCGATCCCGAGGAGCCCGTGATCTACGTCACCGCCGTCACCGGCGTCGTCCCCGGCCAGGTCGTCCTCACCCCCGACAGCCGCCGCGCCGTCATCTTCTCCAACGCCGCCGCCTTCGAGGTCATCGGCGTCCTGGACATGGAAAGCGGGGAAACGACCGCCGTCCCTCTCAAGAAGAGCGTCCGCGCCGTCGCCGTCACCCCCGACGGCGAGGTCGCCGTCGTCATCCACAACAAGAAAGGCACCGGCGCCCCGGGCGACCCCTACCTCGACCCCGATGACCCCTCCCTCGATCCCGTCGATGACCTCGAGGAGATCATCGACCGCACGTGGGGCTTCTCCCTCGTCCGCTTCTCCGACGGCCTCGTCGTCCGCCACGAGACCCCCTGCGACCCCGGCGCCTGGCTCGTCTTCGCCGACGCCCACAAGGCGTTCCTCACCCTGCGCGACGACGTTCACGGCATCCGGGACGTCCTCGTCGCCGACCTCATCGACTTCATCGCCGACACCGTCCACCTCGGCTCCCCGCCCGTCTCCCTCGGCCTCGCCCCTCTCACCCGCAAGGTCTTCGTCGGCCAGGACCACGCCACCGGCCGCATCAGCTTCATCTCCGCCGACACCGGCTCCGTCCAGACCGTCACCGGCTTCCAGCTCAACGACTGGATCGTCGAATGACGCCCGCGGCGGAAACCACCGATGAACGCCGATGAACACCGATGGGGAGGAAACCACCGATGAACACCGATGAACACCGATTCGGTCCGAAAACTGAAAACCGAAAACTGAGAACAATGCTCCTCCTCCCTTCGCTTCTGCTCCTCGCCTCGTGCGGCGATCGCGAGGACATCTTCTCCCGCTCGCGCCACGTCCTCGGCCCCTTGCCCCTCGCCGGCCACGTCGCGTGGGTCGACGCCGCGCGCGAGGATCTCGTCACCCTCGAGCCCGTCGCCTCCCCGGGTGGCCGCTTCTCCTTCCGCGTCGCCCGCCAGGCGCTCGGCCGCAACCCCGTCATGCTCGCCGCCACCGCCGATCGCTCCCGCGCCCTCGTCGTCACCCACGGCACCGAGGGCGGCTCGGGCTACGACGAGGAAGAGGAACGCCTCTACCTGCTCGACCCCACCGCCCACGACGCCGCTCGCATCTACCGCCTGCGCAGCCCCTTTGATGCCCTCTCCTTGTCCGCCGACGGCCGCTGGGCCATCGCCTGGTTCGCCGGCGGCGATGCCGTCAACCCCAATGAGGTCGCCGTCGCACGCCTCGACCAGGACCCGACGGCCGACAACCCGGTCCTCCTGCCCATCCGCTCCTACGGCAGCCGCCCGATCGAAATCCGCTACCTCGCCGGGCTGGCGATCGGCGATCGCGACCGCCAGCTCGCCCTCGTCTTCTCCGAACGCTACGTCACCTTCCTCGACCTGGAGCACCTCGACCGCCGCGTCACCACCGTCTTCCTCTCGGCCCGCGACGACGCCGCGATCGTGCGGCCCTACGACGCGGTCGTCGCCGTCGGCGACGCGACGGACCCGGAAGGCGCCGAGCCGTACGTCTTCCTCCGCTCGCCGAGCGTCAGCGACGTCTTCGTCGTCAACCTGAAGGACAATCCGAGCCCCGCGGAGGACGACCAGAACGACTTCTCGCCGAGCGTCAACGTCATCCCGGTGCCCTCGGCGCCGGACGACTTCGCCGTCTTCGAGGGCGCGGGCGGACCGTCCCTCCTCGCGGTCCACCCCGCCGGCTCCGCCTCCGCCGTCACCGTCATCGACCCCCGCACCACCGCATCCTGGACCGTCCCGGTCGACGCCCACGCCAACGCGATCCGCGTCTTCCCCGACGTCCCCACCCGCGACGGCCCCCGCCAGGTCGCCGTCCTCTTCGACCTGGGCAACCGCTACGAGACATCCGCCGGCTTCCTCATCCTGGACGGCATCGAGGAGCGGCTGCGCCGCAACCTGGAGACCATCGACCTCGGCGCCCCCGTCATGAGCGTCATCCCCACCGGCGACCCCCTGCGCGTCCTCCTCGTCCACGACTCCGTCTCCGGCAGCGTCTCCATCCTCAACGTCGCCGACCGGACCGTCGAGCGCCTCGGCGTCAACCTCCTCACCGGCGTCCTGGCCACCCACCCCGAGGGCCGCTCCTTCTTCTTCGCCTCGCCCGAGCCCAACCGCCTGTCGATGCTCGAGCTGGAGACCGGGCACGCCGAGGACATCCGTCTCGACGCGAACCCCGCCGGCCTCTTCGCCCTCCCGGGCTTCACCGACGGCGGCAGGCTCCGCGGTCGCGCCCTCGCCATCGACCACGGCTACGCCGCCGGCTACCTCACTGTCCTCCCCCTCGACGCCCCCGATCGCGACGCCGCCGCGTCCATCCAGGGCTTCCTCGCCGACGACATGCTCGACGTCGCCCCCGCTCGCTACCCGGGAACGGAGGTGCCGTGATGCCGCGCCCGACTTCCCCTCGCCGCGCGTGCCTCGCTGCCGCCATCGCCGCGGCGCTCGGGGTCGCCCTCCTTCCCGCGCCCGCCGCCGCCACCGACCTGCGCCTCGGCGCCGACCTCGCCTGGGTCCGAGACTCCTCGTTCGACGCCTTCTGGGAAAACGACCTCCTCGGTCGACTCGATCTCTGCCTCTCCTACACACCCCTCGCCCTCGGCCCGTTCCGCCTCGACGTCGAGGTCGGCTACGGCTACGCCGGGTACCTCTCCTCCGTCAGCAACTTCGACCAGGTGCGCTCGTCGCTCTCCATCCACGACGTCTACGCCGGCCTGCGCGCCTCCTTCGCCCCCGAGGGAGCCTCGTGGGTCCGGCCCTACGTTCGTGTCCAGGGCGGTCTCGTGATCGGCCTTGGCTCGTTCGCGGACGAGGGACCCAGGGCCGACCCGCTCGCCGAGCCCCTTCCCACCGCCGAATCCAGTGACCTCGGCGGCCTGGTCTACGGCGGCGGCGGCGTCGAGTTCGCCCTGCCGCTCGCCGCGCTGATGGACCATCCGCCCGAGCTGCTGAGCGAGCCGATGGCCTTCGGCATCTTCATCGAAGGCGGCTACTTCTACCGCACGCCGCTCGAGTTCTCCCCCTCCGTGCCCTCGTCCGACGACCCCGATCGCATCCCCGTCCAGGGCTTCTCCGCCGGCGACGTCGACCTCTCCGGCGGCGAGCTGCGCGTCGGCTTCGTCGCGCGGCTGTGAAGCCGGACGCTATCCTCTCGCCGCGGCAGTTCCCGTCCCGCCCAACGTGCGATCCGGCACGGCCCGCTTCCGCTCGCGCCGGACCTTGACTTCGCCTTGACGCCCGGCATACCGTCACTACCGCAGGTTGAGTCACATGCCGCAGCAACACCGTGGAGCGGTCTGGACCGTCGATGGCGCGGGTCGCCAAGGGCAAGTAGCCTCGTCGCCCGACTGGTCTGCGAGGCCCTTCGTCCCCCCCCCCCCCCCCATCTGTAATTTCCAATACTTACGGCACTCGACCCGCCGCCGCGGGATGGAAACCGCCGCGCAGGGTGCTCGATTCCACGCCCCGCTGGGTGGGTGTCGGCGGGTTGCGCTGTTGTTCGAGGCTTCGGTCGATGATGCCGCGGTCTTGTCGTCGGGGGTGCGTGGTGCGAGGGAGGGACTGAGATGTGCCGGAAGAAGGCGGAGCGCGTGGTGCGGGCGCGGGGCGTCGCGAAAGCGGCGTTGGGGACGGCGGCCGACGGGGTTGATCCTGTCCTGCTGTCCGCGGCATCGCTGTTCGAGGAACGCGGGTACGATCGCGCGACCATTGGGGCCATCGCCGAACGGGCCGGGGTGTCCCGCCAGCATGTGCAGGGGATCTACCGAGGGCGGCACGGGGCGAAAGAGAGCATCCTGGCCGCGATCGTCATCGAGTTCTGCCGCACGTTCGTCGATCACCTGCTGGAGTGGGAGGGTCCGGTGCCGTTCGGCGGGGATGCCGGCGCAGGCCGCGACGGGCGGGCCGCCGGGGGATTCGGCGTGCTCGTCGGCGCGGCGGCCGACTACCTACGGTCGCGGGGGGCGCTGGCGCGGATCGCGCTGGCGTCGCGGCCCTTGCCCTGGCTGGCGGTCTCGACGCGGGCGGCTTGGCGCAAGGTGGAGCGCCGCGTCGTGGAACTCGTGCCCGAAGCCGGGTCTTCCACGGCGTCGGCCAGCGCGGTGCTGGAGTGCATGCGGGTGGCGTTGATCCGCGGTCCCGCGGTCGAGTCGGGGTGCGACGTCGATCTCGAGCGCGACACGCCGCCGGCGGGCTTCCTGGCCGCGCTGCCGGATCGGCCCCAGCCGGACGCGTCGGATGGGACGTGCGCATCACCCGCCGCCGGCGTGGCGACGTCGGCCCAGGTCGGCGACACGCTGTCGCCGAAACCCGACACCTTGTCGCCGAAATGCGACACGCTGTCGCCGGGATCTGGTGCATCTTCGTCTCCGTCGCGACGGCGAAGGAAGGAGGGTTGAGAATGCTGCGAACCAGCCTGGCGCGCGCGGTCGTGATCGGGGTCGGCATCGCATGGTCCTGGCCCAGCACGACGCTCGCCATCGGGGGCCTCTCGCCGGGCCACCAGTCGTGGGAGTACAACCTGAACGGACCGACGTGGACGCAGCTCCCGACGTGGCCGGGCGAGACCGAAGCAGGCTACGTGACGGCGCATACGTCGCGGAAGCCATCGCCGCTGTAGCGATGGGCGAAAGGAGTGTAACGATGCGGTTGTTATGGGCTGGTCTCGTGTTTGTGGCAGGCATCGCGGCACTGCTCATTCCGTCCGAGGTCCGCGCATGGGGCGCGACGGGCGAGGTTCGCCTGTGCGACAACCGCAACACTTCCGATTGCTCCACGGGTTGCTACAAGGAGTACGCGGCAGGGACGATGCAGATCGACATCTCCAACGTCTCGATTGCGACGTGGACGAACTGCAGTGGCGTCCCGATCGGGAACACCCTGCAGCGGCTGGTCTTCCGGATTCCGAGTTGGTCCGCCGAGCTGTACCAGGACATCGGTTTCGAGGGTGGCATCACTTGGGTCAACTCGGGCGTCACGGTGGTCGACGTCACGGCTGCCAACGCCGACTCGATCTCCCTGCTTGGGCCGGCGGTTCGCTTTTGCGACGACGCCGGGTGCACGCGGTTCACCGACGTCCTTGACACCTGGACGGACTCGAACCCCAACAGCGACTCGGACACCGGCGGGGGCCGCACCGACCTCCCCGGACGCGTCACCCGCAACGACTTCACCGCCGCCCACGGAACGATGGGCTGTCCAGGCTTCTGCCACTGGCAGTGGGACAACTACGTTGACATCTCCGCTTCCGACATCAACATGAGCGACACCATCTCGGTGGTGAAGGTGCGAAGCGCGATCTTCCGCGTCTCCTACTGCAAGAACGCGGCATTCGGCGAGTGCTACGGCTCCTACCAGCCCGGACCCCAGACCATCGCCTTGACCGGATCGTGGGACAACGCAATCACGTCGTTCGACGTGATGCGCCACACCCCAATCCCGTCCCTCGACATGATGGCCGACGGCGGCACCTGTAGCTCGCTGGGCGGTTTCGGCCTGGACCAGCCGGGCGGACCAGCATCGTGCGACGCCCACTCGGACTGCCAGGCCCCGTACCGCTGCACGTGCGACAACCCGCCTTCGTGCAGCACGTCGCGATGCGAGCTTGCAGCCTGCTTCGACGACGTCTATCCGAACAACACCGATCCCGTACGGGTCTACTACCACCAGCACCTGAAGAAGAACCTGGTGGGCCTCGACCTGGTCGCGGACCACGCCGAATCCTGGAATTCGGATGTCGCGACGCGGATTCGCGAGTACACCTTGGACTCACGGGATTTCATGCGAGGCACCGGCCTGTATGGCGACGGCTACGCTCCGGATGCACCCGCCGGTCATGCCTACGGCAACATGGGTCCCGCCGCAGTGGTGTGGGCGGAGTCCACGGGGTGCGGTGGAACCACCTTCGCTTCGCACATCCAGTTCGGCGCATGGTGCACGCTCATGCACTCGAACCGTCCCATGCCACGCGCCTATCGCGAGACCGTTAGGTTGTTGTTCCACGAGTATACCCACACGGTCCAGAATGCGCTGTATCGGAACGGCGGCAGCGGGTTCGGCGGCCCCGACTTGGGGCTCGGGGACGGAATGGCGGACGTTCAATCCATGTCAATGGAGAGCACGCAGACCCTCGGCTACCAGACCGTGTACGACCGCTACCTCCAGGACTGGCCCAACCAGGAGTACTGCGTGGTGAGCGTCGACAACCATCCCGCCGGATGCTACGGCATGGAGTACAGCGACATGCCGGTCTACTCCGCGTTCGCGCAGTACTACGATGCCTCCCTCGCGTGGTCCTACCTCGGCGCGCAGTTCATGACCCCGGAGGGCGGCACCGCCATCAACCCCAATTCCTACATCTACACCTCCGCGGCGGGGACCCAGCTCTTCAAGCCGCTGCGCTACCACCGCTTCTACCGCCAGGTCGCCGACGACCTCTACGGCAACCCGCACACCGACCCCCTGACGGATCGCAGGGCATGGGTCCAACGCATGGCCAACCAGGCCACCGCCGGCGCCGGGGGCGTCACCTGGAAACGCTGCCTCCAGGACGATCCGAGCGACTGCGCGCTCGGCGCACCGGGCACGAGCTTCGCCAACAGCTCCAGTTTCGACTACGCCTTCCGCCGCTGGGCCTGGACCCATGTGGAATACTACACGAACGCCCAACGTTCCCGGATGGACCTCAAGTTCGAGGCGGGGGGCGTCTCGGGCACGAGGACGCCCGGGGGCAACGACCAGCCGACCTTCATTAGCCTGCCGTTCGACCTCGGCGGCACGACGACGCCGTTCACGGTGATCCTCACCGCCAGGACAAGGTTGAAGGACGACGTTCTCGCCAACCGCGACAGCCTGCGCGTCTACATCGACACCGACATCTCCGGGAACTGGCCGGGGCTGCCCGGGAAGCGATACGACAACGACTACGCGGACACCGACCAGTGCTGGGCGTTCGGGCACAACTTCAGCGGCGGGACCGGTTGCCGATACGCGATCGGTTCGGCGATCGACGAGGACGGCAACCAGTTCGACGACCGCGCAACCATGCGCTTCATCCCGTCGACCGCCTTCTCCAACTTCGCGGGCGGGGGCAGCGGAAGCCACACGCTCTACGTCGCCGCCTACAACGATCCCATCGTGTACTCGGTGGAAGTGGTCAAGGGCATCGTCACGCCGATTACGCGTCCGCTGAGCTTGCGAGGCGACTATTGCGCGACGTTTGGCCACTATGACCCGCAATGCAAGTTCGATCGTGCGGTCGACTCGGTGGGCGTCGGGACCGGCGGCACCGCGGGCGACAAGGTCATTCAGATCGTCGGCAGGGCGAATGACAAGCCACAATTCACGCTCCTTTCGGGTGCCAACGCCACGGAGGGCATCCGGGTGATGACCACGGAATGGATGGACCCGTGGGTCGTCGGCAACGAGACCAAGTGGGGTGCGTTCCACGGGGCCGGGATGAACGGAAACCGCTACCTGCTCCGGATGGAGAAGTACCTCTCGGGGTCGTACATGTTCAAGGTGCAACCGCACGACGCGCCGTTCTTCGACCACGTCGTGACCTGGGACCGGCCGCAGGCCCTGGTCGCTGCGGTCTACTACCCCAAGGTCCGCGGGCTGAACTTCTTCGGGTTCATGGTGGATCCAGTCGTCTACACGCATGGCGTGAAGGTCAGCGGACAGGCCGGGGGTACGTCGTTCAACCTGGTGAACTTCTGCCAGAACGCGAGCGGGTCATGGTCGCGCGTCTCGGAGATGGTCGTGAGCAACGGGACCTGGAACTCCTGGCCGAACTGGACGACGTGCGAACGATGGTACGTCATGATCGGGCAGGCCGGACCGGGCGGAAGCGACGACACGGTCGGCTCGGTGATCACCGTCAACATCCGTGGGACGTAGGTGGCGTTGAAAGTGGCCCGGCCGGCCCGGATGGAGGGCTGCCGGGTTGACTGGGCAGATCGCGGGAAGGAGGAATCGTGATGCAGGGCAGGAGCATCGTTGTGTCGTGCGTTGCGTGCGCCGTTGTCGCCGGCGCCGTGGGCTGGGCCCTCGCCGACGAAGGCTCGCCGGCGTCGCCAGGTCCGACATCCGGAGAAACGCTGGGCGAAGCCGAGACGTTTGGGATCAGCGTTGGCGACTTCGAGGAGGTCCCCGCCTGCGCAGAAGGCGTCTCGGAAGCCGGGTGTGACCAGAGCCGGAGGCTGGCGCGGGAGCTGGTCGCGTTGGACCGGATGCCCTCCGATCCCTCGCAGGTTCGCCTTCGGCCATCTCCGCAGCAGCGGCTCGAGTGGGCGCGCGCGGCGGCGGCAGAACAGCGGGACCGGGTGATGAGGCGAATCGCCGCGGGTTTCCCGGAGGAACGGGTCATGGTGGAACCGCCGAGCACAACCCAGTGTTCCCGCTACTGCGACATGCTGGCGTCCTGCAACGACGAGGATCCGGCAGCGATGCATGCGCCCTGCATGGAGACGTGCTCGCGGGCCGAGTTCGGCGGGGCGGTTCGGATCCAGGAGGTGCTGGACCTGGACACGTGCGAGCACCTGTAGGACGCAAGTTGGGAGGGTCGGAGCTTGATCGTCCGCGCGGCGTACTTGGCCGCAGCCTGCGTCCTCGTCATCGCGGGCCTGCTCCTCTGGTGGTATCGGGGCTCGCACGGAGACCCGCGCCGGGAGGTGCCGGGAGCGGTTCCTGGTTCACGACACGAGCAAGCGTCTCCTGGCTGGACGCCCGAGGACGGTGCGGGGAAGCGCGGTGCCGGGGTCGACCTGCGGCGTTCGCCTTCCACCGCCGAAGGCGACCGTCACGCACCGGCCGTCGGGGCCCCCGGGCCGGGACCGCGGCCCGACCCGCCAGACGACACCTCGAGCGGCGACGGACTTCGTAATCAATCACCGTCCGAGCATCGCGCGGCAGGAGGCGCAAACGCGTGCGATGACGGCGATCCGTGCACGACGAACGACACCTCGCGCCATGGCGTTTGTGGGGGCGAGCCGATCCGCTGTGACGACGGCTGTGACGACTCCCTCGACCAGTGCGTCAACGGCGCCTGCTACCACTTCTACCAGCCTACCGGCTCTTCCCTTGACGACCCACGTTCCGGAGGCTAGGCTATGCGGTACGATGGGTGGTTCGGTCGCATCATGGGTGTGGCCGGAGGAGCGCGGAGAGTGGTGCGGCGCGCTTCCGGCCACGACGGACTCGCAGCCGCCTCGAAGACAGGAGGGCCAGCCATGACCGCGAGCCCTCGTGAGCCCGTCGATTCCCGACGGTCAGGTCGGTCACCATGGCTCGGCGTGCTGGCATTCCTGCTGCTGCGTCCGGGGGCCGCCGCCGCGGACGACGGTTCGGACGCAATTCGGCCGTATTGCACGCCCGGACAGCTCGCCGTATGCACCGCAAATGACGCCTGTCGCGTCGCGCACTGCGGCGAGATGCGGTGCGAAGCAACTTGTCTGTACGAGTACTGTCCGGTCGAAACGCCGGAATTCGCATGCTCATGCGGGAGCCCGTGCGATTGCCGTCCCGACACGGCGGTGTGCGACTGGGCTTGTGACAGATATCGGATGTACGGCCTGATGGCTGTCGGCGGGATTTGCGATGCGTTACCGGATGGTTCGCTGGGCACGGTCGTGCGGTGCGGCTGCGACACCGTCCCGGGTGATGCCGGCACGGACGGGGATGGGGACGAGGCAGGAACCGGCGTGGACTCCGGCCTGGACGCGACCGACGAGTCAGACGGTTCGCCGGACGACGCGGACCTCGGCGGGGAGGCGGCGGACGACGCTTCCGGGGTCGACGGGGAGGCTGACGGTCGCACATCGGGATGCGGATGCGCGGTCACTGGTCGCGGCGCGTCGTCCGCGCTGCCGTTCCTTCCGGGTGCGTTGGGCGCGTGCTGGCTGGTGGCTCGCCGTAGACGGACGGGTGCCCACTGACCGCTTGGCGGAGCACGCCCGTGCCGGCTAGCGCGGTTCGGGCGACGACGGACTCGCAGCCGCCTCGAAGACACGACGTCCAGCCATGACCGCGAACCCCCGCGAGCCCGTCGATTCCCGACGATCAGGTTGGTCACCAAAGCTCGGGGTGCTGGCATTCCTGCTGCTGCTGCCGAGGGCCACCGCCGCAGACGACGGCTCGGACGCAATTCGGCCGTATTGCACGCCCGAGCAACTCGTGGTTTGCACAACGAATGACGCCTGTCGCGTTGGGGGCTGCGGGGCGATGAACTGCGAAGCAACCTGTTGGTATCCGTACTGTCCGGTCGAAACGCCGGAGTTCGCATGTTCGTGTGGGGACACTTGCACCATGTGCCGTCCCGGCTCCCCGGTATGCGATTGGGCGTGCGAAAGGTACCGGATGTACGGCTTGAGAGCTGTCGCTGGGATTTGCTACGCGTTGCCCGATGGTTCGGAGGGCACGGTCGTGCGGTGCGGGTGCGACACCGTGCCCGGTGATGCCGGCACGGAGGAGGATGGGGACGAGGGAGGGAGCGGCGTGGACTCAGGCTTGGACGCGACCGACGAGGCAGATGGTTCGCCGGACGACTCGGACCTCGGCGGGGAGGCGGCTGATACTGCTGCCCCGGCGGACGTCGATGCTGACGGCCGGACGCCGGGATGCGGATGCGCAATCGGGGGGAGCGGGTCGTCATCCGTGGTGCTGCCCCTTCTGACGGCATTGGGCGCGGGCTGGTTGGTGGCCCGCCGCAGGCGGACGGGTGCCCGCTGACCGAATCGCGAAACGCGCCGCTGGTCTTCGCGATATCCCGCCGCCGACGGATGCAGGCCGAGCATCGAGCTGGAGTTGATGGCGCGCCTCGACCAGGACCCCTCCGGCTCCGCCTCCGCCGTCACCGTCATCGACCCCCGTACCACCGCCTCCTGGACCGTCCCGGTTGATGCCCACGCCAACGCCATCCGCGTCTTCCCCGACGGCGGCAGGCTCCGCGGGCGCGCCCTCGCCGTCGATCACGGCTTCGCCGCCGGCTACCTCAACGTCCTCCCTCTGGTTGCCCCCAACCGCGACGCCGCATCCCCGTCCAGGGCTTCTCTCCGGGCGACATCGACCTCTCCGGCAGCGAGCTGCGCGTCGGCTTCGTCGCGCGGCTGTGAAGCCGGACGCCGCTCTTCGCTACGTCCGCACGAGCCGCGGCGCGCCCGGCGCGCAGATCCGCTCGAACGACAGGCTCCGGCCCACGCGGCCCTCGCGCTCGATCGTCGCGAACCACGCGTGCGCCCCGCCGTCGTGCATCCGGCTCTCGAATCGCGCCGGCACGATCTCCCGCACGATCCACCCCGGACGGTCGAACGTCCCGAAGATCTCCTGTCGCGTCACCCGTCGCGGCCCCGCCGTCCCCGGCTCCGCCTCGCTGAAGCACAGCAGGTAGTAGCTCCCCCCGGGCCGCACCGCCGCGTCCAGGCTCTCCGCGAAACGCAGCCGCTCGAGGTCCTCCAGCGTGTGGAACATCCCGCAGTCCAGCACCGTGTCGAACCGCCGGCCCAGCCGCGCCAGCTCCAGCGCGTCCCCCTCCAGGAACACCGCGTCGAGCTTCCGCTCCGCCGCCTTCGCCCGCGCCCGCCGGATCGCCCGCGGCGCCAGGTCGATGCCCCACGCCTCGTACCCCCGCTCCGCCAGGAACAGCACGTTCTCCCCCGTCCCGCACCCGACGTCCAGCACCGTCGGCCCGATCCGCCCCCATTTCTCCAGCTCCCGAACCACCGGCTGTGGCCCCCCGATGTCCCACGGCGGCTCGCCCCGGTACGCCTCGTCGAAGAAATCCATGCTCGCCTCGCCATCCGCGCCCGCCCCCCGCCACCGGCCGCAGCGTCCCCTCCCATCCCAGCGCATTCCGTGCCGCCAGTGATTGCGAACACTTGCACGTCTCCCTCCTACCGCCCCCTGCCTCACCCGCACCCTCCCTGTCTCCGCGCGAGACGGCTACCCTCGTGCTCGTCGTCACGGTCGTCGTCGCCCGCAAGCCCACGCCCGCGGCCCGGAGCCTGACGCCCGCTTCCCGCTCTTCCCGCCCTTCCCGCTCTTCCCGCACTCCCCCCCTTCGGCTACCATCGTCCCGACGGCCGCGCACACCTCGCTCGCGCGACGCGACCGCCACGGAGGCAACGTGCCGCCCCCCGAGCCCGATCCGCTGGTGGGGACCGTCGTCGACGGTCGCTACCGCGTGCTCGCTCGCCTCTCCGAAGGCGGGATGGGCGTGGTCTACCGCGCGGAGCACGTCTTCCTGAAGCGCGAGGTCGCCCTGAAGCGCCTGCACCGCGAGCTGACCGGCCACGGCGAGGCCGTCGCACGTTTCGAACGCGAGGCCCAGGCCGCCGCGCAGATCGACCACCCCAACGTCTGCCAGGTGCTTGACTGCGGCGTCGGCCAGGACGGCGCCTTCTTCATCGCCATGGAGCTGCTCGCCGGCGCCTCCCTCGACCGTCGCATCGCCGAGGCCGCCCCGCTCCCGCTCGCCGAGATCGCCGACATCGGCCTCCAGCTCTGCGACGCCCTCGGCCGCGCCCACTCCCTCGGCATCGTCCACCGCGATCTCAAGCCCGAGAACGTCATGCTCGTCCCGCGCCGCGACGGCCCCGGCGTCGTCGCCAAGATCATGGACTTCGGCATCGCCAAGGTCGCCCAGGAAGGCGGCGGCAACAAGCTCACCCAGGCCGGCATGGTCTTCGGCACGCCCGCCTACATGGCCCCCGAACAGGCCGCGGGCACGGCCGTCGATGCCCGCGCCGATCTCTACGCGCTCGGCGTCATCCTCTTCGAAATGGCCACCGGCCGCTGCCCGTTCGAGGCGCCGACGTTGTCCGCCGTGCTGACCAAGCAGCTCACCGAGGACGCCCCGCCGCTGGAGGCCGCCGCCCCGCAGCTCGTCTATCCCCACCCCTTCCGCGATCTGGTCGCCCGCTGCCTGGTCAAGGATCCGGATCGGCGCTTCGGCTCCGCCGCCGAGCTGGCCGCCGCGCTGCGAGGCTGCGCCGGCCTCGCCGCCATCCCCGTCACGCTCCCGCCGGCCCCCGTCGCGTCCCCCGCCCTCGCACCCGCGATGCCGCACTCCGACGCCACGATCCTCGCAGCCTCGAGCCCGTCGCTGCCTCCGTCGCCCGGCCCCTTCACCACCGGCATCACCGCCCCCACCGTCTACCCCGGGACCACGCCCCCACGCCGCTCCCGTACACCGTTGATCGTCGCCTCCTCCGTCGCTTTCCTCGCCGTCGCCGCCGTCATCGCCATCCTCGTCGGCCGCCACGGCAGCGACCCCAACCGTAGCAATGCCGCCACTTCTTCCGCCGCTCCGACGGCCGGCCCCCCCCCACCAGCCACCAGCTACCAGCCCCGCCCTGAGCGTGTCGAAGGGCCACCAGCCACCCGCCTCCTCCCCCCGACCGCCGGCCGCGTTCCCCCTGCCGCCACCAGCCACCAGCCCGGCCCTGAGCGTGTCGAAGGGCCACCAGCCACCAGCGTCCCCTCCCCCCCCCACGCCTGGTCGCCCTCCGCGGCCCTCGAGGATCTCGTCCCCCCCCCCGCTCCCCCCACGGCCGCCGAGTTGCTCGCGGCGGCGGCGGCCGAACGGCTGACCTTCGAGACCGTCGTGCCCGACGTCGCCGACGCGCTGGCATCGGCTGCCCAAGGCAAGGTTCGCGACGCCGTCGCACGGCTCGAGCGGCTCTCGGGAACGCTGGACGGCAACGCCCACTACCACTGGGAGCTGGCCGTCCTGCTCCAGCGCGATCGCAAGCTCCCCAAGGCCGTCGAGCACGCCCTGCGCGCGGTCGAAATCGACCCGCGCTACGCCGCCGACCCCGCGCTCCTCGCTCTCGGCGACGCCGCCCTGGCACAACGCCCCTCGGCCGAAGCCGCCGAACGCTTCTTCGAACGCGTGCTGGACGCGGATGGCGCCGCGCGCCTCGCGCGCCAGGTCCTCGACTCCGGGCGCCAGACCGCGGTCGCCCGGCGCGCCCGCGACCTGCTCACGCGCCTCGGGCTGCTCGACGGCCTCCCCGACTACATCCGTCTCCCCCTGCTTGCCGTCGCCGCCGAGGACTGCACCGGCCGCAAGGAGATCCTCGCCGAAATCCAGGCGCGCCCCGACGCGCGCATGGCGCCCTACCTGCGCCGCTTCAAGGGCGAGAGCGGGTGCGGCATCCTGAACTTCCAGGACTGCTGGCCCTGCGAGCGCTCCGAGTTGCGCTCGGCCCTCGCCGCGGTCGATGCCGCCCCGGCCGGAGGCGGAAACGGAGCCGATGCCTCCCCGTAGCGTCTACCTCGACCACGCCGCCTCCGCCCCCGTCACCCCGGAGGCCCGCGCCGCCTTCCTGCAGGCGCTCGACGGGACCGCCGCCAATCCTTCCTCGCTCCATGCCCCCGGCGTCGCCGCCGCGCGCGTGCTCGAACGCGCCCGGGACGCCCTGCGCGCCGTCGCCGGCTCCCGCTTCCGCCGCGCCGTCCTCGTCTCCGGCGGCACCGAGGCCAACAACCTCGCCGTCCTGGGACTCGGCCGCGGCGGCCGCAAGCGCCGGGTCGTCGCCACCGCGATCGAGCACGCGTCCGTTCTCGCCGCGCTCGATCACCTGCGCGAGCAGGGCCTCGAGGTCGTCCTCGTCCCGCCCGGACCGACCGGCGAGCTCGACCTGGACCGGCTGCTCGAAGCCGCGCGCGGCGCCGCCCTCCTCGCCGTCCACCTCGTCCACAACGAGCTGGGGACCGTCGTCGACGTCGGAGCCCTCTCCGCCGAGCTGGCCCGCACCTCGCCCGAGACCGTCCTGCACGTCGACGCCGTCCAGGCCCTCGGCCGGCTCGACCTGCCGGCCGCGCTCGGCGAGGCCACTTCCGTCGCCCTCTCCGGCCACAAGGTCGGCGCTCCGCAGGGCGTCGGCGTGCTGCTGCTCGCCGGCGAGGCCCGGCCGCGCCCGATCCTCTTCGGCGGCGAGCAGCAGGACGGACTGCGCGCCGGCACGGAGAACGTTCCCGGAGCCGCCGCCTTCGGCGTCGCCGCCCGGCAGGCCGCCGCCGAGCGCCCCGCCGTGATCGAACGCCTCGCCCGCCTCGACCGGCGCCTCCGTGCCGGCCTGGAGGACCTGGGCCAAAGCCTCCGGCCGTTCGTGCCGCCGGAACGCGCCGTGCCCGGCCTCGTCGCCTTCGCCCTGCGCGGGTTGCCGCCGGAGGTCATGCTGCACAGAATGGAGCGTCGCGGCGTGTTCGCCTCGGCGGGCTCCGCGTGCCATGCCCGCCATGCGCGCTCGCCGCTGCTGGACGCCCTGGGCGCGCCGCGCGACGTCGGGCTGATCCGCGTCTCCATGGGCCGCGGTACGACGGAGGAAGACGTGGACGCGTTCCTGGAAGCGGCGCACGATGCGTTGCGGGAGTCGATACCGTGATCGCGCCCATCAGAATCCCCCGCCCCGCCCTCGCCCTCGTCCGCGCTGGCACGGGGGAAGGGGAGGGCGGCCCGCCCGCTGCGCCCCCCGATGCCCGCGAGGCCATCGTCGTGCGCTTCGGCGAGCTGTTCCTCAAGGGCGGCAATCGCGGAAAGTTCCTCGACGCCGTCCGGCTCCGCACCCGCCGCGCCGTCGCCGACCTCGGCGCCGCCGTCCGCCCCGTCCACGGCCGTCTCATCGTCGAGGGCGTCGGTCACGCCCCTGAGGCCCTGGCGCGCCTGCGCGGCGTCTTCGGCGTCAGCTCCGTCTCGCCCGCCTGGCTCCTGGGCGCCGAGGTCGCCGATTGGGAACGCCTCGCCGTCGAGCGCGCGAAGCTCGCCCGCGCCCGCGGCGCCCGGTCCTTCGCCATCGCCACCGAACGCCCCGACAAGGCGTTCCCCCTGCGCTCGATCGAAATCAGCTCCCGCCTCGGCGCCGCCGTCGTCGCCGCCGCCGGCCTGGACGTCAACCTGGGGCGGCCCGACTGGACGTTCCACGTCGAGGTCGGCCGCGAGGCCGTCTTCGCCTGGGAGGGCGCCCTTGCCGGCGCCGGCGGCCTCCCCACCGGCACGGGCGGTCGCGCCCTGCTCCTCCTCTCCGGCGGCATCGACTCCCCCGTCGCCGGCCACCTGGCCCAGAAACGCGGCGTCGTCCTGGCCGCCGTCTACTTCGACGCCTTCCCCTACACCGGCCCCGGCGCCCGCGAGAAGGCCGTCGACCTCGCCCGCGTCCTCGCCGGTCCCCAGGATGCGCTCGACCTCTACGTCGTCCCCTTCGCCCCCGTCCAGGAACGCCTCCGCGACGGCGCCCCCGCCGACTACCTCGTCCTGCTGTACCGCAGGATGATGGTGCGCGTGGCCGAGAAACTCGCCGCGCGGACCGGCGCGGTGGCGCTGGTCACCGGCGAGTCGCTCGGCCAGGTCGCCAGCCAGACGATCGAGAACTTGGCCTGCATCGAGGCCGCGGCGACGATGCCGATCCTTCGCCCGTTGATCTCTTTCGACAAGTCGGAGACGATCGCGCTGGCGCGCCGCCTGGGGACCTACGAGATCTCCATCCGGCCGCACGCGGATTGCTGCTCGCTCTTCGTCGCGAAACACCCGGTCACCCGCGGCCGTGCCGCGACGCTGGGGCGGCTCGAGCGGGCGGTCGACTGGACGGCGGTGGTGGACCAGGCCGTCGCCGCGACCGAAACCGTGCGCGTCGGAGAAGGAGAGACATGAACGACTTCTTCCGGGACCTGCGCCAGCGCGTGCGCCGTACCATGTCCGGCGACGACGCCGAGCTGCTGCGCCTCGCGCGCGCCGCGTTCGAACGGCAGGGCAGGGCAAGCTCGCTGGAACGCGTCCTGGTCGCTGCCACCGGCCTCTCCGCCGCCGCCGTCGGCCTCGCCCTCGCCACCACTTCGATCCTCGGCCTCGCCCTGGCCGCCCTCATCCTCTACGTCGTCCTCACCCGCGTCTTCGGCTTCGACCTCCGCCTCGACCCCGCCACCCTCTTCCAGGCGATGGGCATCCCCCAACCCAAGACAGCGGACCAGGAAAGGGCGTAGTCCCTTGCCCACTCACAGCTCACGACTCATGACTCATGACTGACCGCTGATGCCCAAACGCGACTACTACGAAGTGCTCGGCGTGCCGCGGGATGCGGACGCCGACACCATCAAGAAGGCCTACCGTCGCGCGGCGCTGGACTGCCATCCCGACCGCAACCCCGGCGACCACACCTGCGAGGAGCGGTTCAAGGACGTCTCCGAGGCGTACCAGGTCCTCTCCGACCCGCAGAAGCGCGAGCTGTACGATCACTACGGGCACGACGGACTCAGCGGCGCGGGCTACACCGGGTTCACCGGGGTCGAGGACATCTTCGACCACTTCGAGGACGTCTTCAGCGACTTCTTCGGCTTCGGCGGCTCGTTCCGGCGCGGGCGCCCCCGCCGCCAGGCGCCGCGGCCGGGCCGCGACATCCGCAAGACGGTCAACTTGACGCTGCGCGAGGCCGCGTTCGGAACGACCAAGACCGTGCACCTCGGACGCCCTGGGCCCTGCCCCGATTGCGGCGGCTCCGGCGCCCGCCGCGGCACCTCGCCCGAGACCTGCGGCACCTGCCGCGGGCGCGGCCAGGTGGCCCACTCGCGCGGTGCGTTCGTGCTCACCACCTCCTGCGGCGATTGCGGCGGGACCGGCGTGCGCATCCCGGAGCCCTGCGCGCGCTGCGAAGGCGGCGGCCAGGTGCTCGAGGAGCGCGAGATCGAGGTCGCCTTCCCCCCCGGCATCGACGACGGCGTGTCGATCCGCATCCTGGGCGAGGGCAGTCCCGGCACGATGGGCGGCCCGCCCGGCAACCTCCTGGTCACCGCCGGCATCGAGCCCGACCCCGTCTTCAAGCGCGACGGCGACGACCTCGTCGTCGCGCTGCCCCTCGCCTTCGCCCGCGCCGCCCTCGGCGCCACCGTCCGTGTCCCCACGCTGGAGGGCGAGACCGAGCTGGAGATCCCCCCCGGCACCCAGCCCCACGAGAACTTCCGCCTCCCCGGCCTCGGAGTTCCCCACCTCCGCGGCCGCGGCCGCGGCGACCTCGTCGTCGTCGTCACCCTCACCGTCCCCCGGAAGCTCTCCCGCAAGCAGAAGAAGCTCCTCACCACGATGCTGGAGGAGGAAGAGACCGAGGAGTGAGGTACTACCCCTCGAACGGAATCCCGAACTTCTTCCCGTACCCGCGCAACAGCGCCATGCACGAGTCGTCGACCTCGACGCCCTCCTGCAATGACCGCGCGTGCGCCTCGGACTCCTTCTCCCCGTGGATGTAGATCCGCTCCTGGCCCGCGGCCTTGTGCGACCCGCGCACCTCCTCGAGGATGCCCTCCACGTGCTTCTTGATCTCCGCCGGCTCGCCGAAGTTGTTGAGGTGGATCGCGCCGAAGAAGTGCGCGATACCCGAGCCCGTCCCGCTGAACGTGCGGTAGCTCCACCGGCCCATCGACAGCCCGGCGCACAACAGGTCGACCAGCAGGCCCAGGCCGTAGCCCTTGTGCCCGCCCATCTCCTCCCCCTCGCCGCCGAGGAACAGGTGCCCGCCGTCCGGCGACTTGCTCCAGAACAGCTTCTGGAATGCCTTCGTGTCCGTCGTCCCCACCCCGCGCTCGTCCACCACCCACCCCAGCGGCACATCCGCGTCCCGCCGCTCGTAGACCTCGATCTTCCCGTGCGCCACCGTCGTCGTCGCCATGTCCAGCATGAACGGGATTTTGCCCGCCGCCGGGATCGCCACGCACACCGGGTTCGTCCCCAGGATGCGCTGCCGCCCGAACGTCGGGATGGCGCAGATGCGCGTGTTCGTGAACGACATCCCGATCTGGTCCCGCGCCGCCGCCTTCTCCGCCCACAACCCCGCCATGCCGAAGTGGTTCGAGTTGCGCACCGTGACGAACCCGGCTCCCACCTTGTCCGCCTTCTCGATGCACTTCTCCATCGCGAACTTCGCCACCACCGCCCCGACCGCATGGTTCCCATCGATCAGCGCGCCGACCCCCGTCTCGCGCACGATGGTCGGCTTCGCCGTCGGCACCGCGAAGCCGCCCTTGATGTTCTTCTCGTAGAAGTCCAGCCGCCCCACCCCGTGCGACGAGATGCCCCGCGCGTCCGCCTCCACCAGCACCCACGCCGTCAGCTCCGCGTTCTCCCGCGGGTACCCCATCCCCTCCAGCACCTTCGTCGTGAACTCCCTGAGCACGTCGTACTTCACTCGCGCGTCCATCGCATCTCCTTCCAAGGTCTCCCGTGCCCACCCCGACCGGCCCCGCGGAGTAACCCGCCCCCCGCCCCCCTGTCAAATGCCCCCCTCCCGCCATCTGTACTACTAACCCCATGGTTCGTGACGACGCGTCACGGTTTTCCGGAGCCGGCCAAGGAGAGGTGGAGAGGTCGGCTGGAGAGGTGGGGAGGGCCTGGGTGCGGGTGCCCCGGCGCGGCGAGGCGCCGCGCCG
>JACRCX010000139.1 GCA_016218815.1 Deltaproteobacteria bacterium | reverse complement strand
TCCAGATGTCGTCGAGGGGATCGCCGTCCGCGATGCGTTGCCGGATCGAGGCGATGTCGTTGCCGCCGACGGTCATGATCACCAGCGTCGTGCGATAGCGCTCGGAGTCCGGCAGGCAGTCGAGCACCTGATTGTTGTCGCGCATCAGGTCGTCGGTGCGGGCGCCCCACTTGGAGCAGCAGCCGAAGTCGCCGGACATCGGCTGGAGGGACGTGCCGTCCAGCACGTTGACCATCTTCCACAGCAGGCTGGGCGGAGCCAGTCCGAAGCGCGCGGTCAGCGCGTCGGCGAGCACCGAGCGGTAGTACTGGCCGCTCAGGGTGGGCGGGGTGCCCGAGGTGACGGAGTCGCCGAGGAAGACGACGCGGCGCACGTCGCGGATGTCCTGGTGGTTGGTGCCCAGGCAGTGGCTGCCGATGACCGGCTCGAACACGTCGTAGTACGGTCCCGAACCTCCCGGGTCCCAGATGTCGCCGAAGCAGCGCTCGGAGATCGTCACCTCGCCTGCGGCATCCGCCTCCGCCGAGGCTTCGGCGGACACATCCGCCTCCGCCGAGGCTTCGGCGGACACATCCGCCTCCGCCAAGGCTTCGGTGGACAGGTCCTCGACGGTTTCCTCCGCGACGTCCGGCTCCACTTCCGCCGGTGCGTCGGGCTCGACGTCGGCGACCGCGTCCGGCGCGACCTCGGCGAACCCGTCGCCCGTCGCGTCCGCGGTCGTCGTGCCGCCCGAACACCCGCCGATCAGGGCGAGGCACACGACGGCGAAGACGGCGGACGACAACCGAAGGCCATCCCGAACCTCCCGTACCGAGGAATTGTCCATCACGTCCTTGAGCTTGACCCTCGCGACGGCCGTGGTCAAGGGACCACATCGGGACGGCGAGGTCCGTCGACGCGCGGCACCTGGGTACCGCGTCCGGAAGCGGCATTCACGCGGCAAGGCCCGGTTCAGGCGCTGCGTTCGAGATTCTCCACGAGCGACTTGCAGTCCTGGTGGTCGGGCTTGGACTCCAGCCCGCGCGCGGCCATGGAGAGCGCCTTCCGCGGCTCGCCCTTCTCGACGTGGATCCGCGCCAGCAGGCAGTAGACGTCGGCCTTGTGCACGCGGGGAATCCCGTCGAGCTTCAGGAGCAGCAGCGAGCGCAGCGCCCGGGCGGCAGGTTCCAGGTCGTGCCGCAGGAGATACAGGCGGCCGAGAGCGAAGAGGACGGCGACGTTGCCGCCATCGGCCTTCCTGGCTTCCTCGAGCTGCGCGACGGCGCCCGCGAGATCGCCCTGCGCCTCCAGCGTCGCCGCGAGCGCCTGATGGCGGTCCTCCGCAGCCGCGGGACCCGCGTCGCGCTCCAGCAGCCTCCCCAGCCGCGGGATCTCCTCCCCGCCTCGATCGTCGTCCGTGTCCATCGTTTCCCTCCGTCGCTAGGCGGCTCCTCACTCGTCGTCGTGCCGGGTTACCGGACGCGGCGGGTGGACCCGGACCTCGATCGTCCGCGCGTCCTCGGGCTCCGCCGCATCCGGCTCGGCGGAGGCGTCTGGGGGAACCTCGAGCCGGAACACGTCGACGGCGCCGTCGGTCGGGTCGGCAGGTGCGACGTCCGGAGCGGTGCCCGCGTCGGGCGTCTCGGGCTCGGGCGGCGGGGCCATCATCTCCGGAGGGCGCTCGCGCACCTCGATCTCGGGCTCGCCGGCGTCCGCGGCACCGGCATCCGCCGGAACGTAGATCACCACGTCCTGGGCAGGTCCCGAAGCCGGCACCTCCAGCTCGGTCGCCTTTCCGTCGGCCGGGGCGGTATCGGGCGCCTGGGCCTTCTTGCAGTCGGCGGCGCCGAGCGCCGCGCCCAGGGCCGCGGCGGTAGCGGCGACGCGTCCGAGGCCGGCCTGGGCAGTCATCGCGCCGCCCGGGGGCCGCGCGTCAAGAGTCGACAGTCGGGAGTCGACAGTTCCGGCGCGTGGCGCGCAGGAATCGGAAGGTAGTCGATCGGGCAACGGAGACGGGGGATGGACGCGAGTCGCGGGGCCGTGGATGTGGATGCGGAGGCTACGACCCCCGACCTCGACCCGGTCCTGGTCGAGCAGGACGACCGGCTTTGAGGGCGGCGCGTCGAGCGATCGTCCTCCGCGGCGGACGCGCACGGCCGCACCTTCCGCGCGGCGGTAGAGGACCAGCCGCTCATCGGCGGAGACCCACAGCTCGCACGAGGCGTCGTCGTCGCTCTTCCACAGCACGGCCCCGGCGCCGTCGAGCCGCAATCCGGGCTCGCGCCCCGTGATCGCGACGCAGCGCAGGTAGCGGGGCGAAGCCCCGGCGTTCAGGTCTTCGAGACAGATGGCCAGGGGCTTCGGCATGGGATCCTC
This sequence comes from Deltaproteobacteria bacterium, assembly GCA_016218815.1. Classification (GTDB taxonomy): domain Bacteria; phylum Myxococcota_A; class Polyangia; order DRWM01; family JAAZOP01; genus JAAZOP01. The sequence goes on along the minus strand of JACRCX010000139.1, from coordinate 20,223 downwards.
CTCGCGACCGCCTCGCGTGTCACCGTCACTCCCCGACCACGGCCAGCGCCGCCTCGGCGGCCTCGAGCACCCCGTCGGCCGAGACGGGGGCGCCCACGGCGCCCTGCATCCAGACGTCGGGCGCGAGGCGTCCCTGGCGGCACATGCGCTCCATCTCCTCGGCCAGGTTCTTCCCGTGCATCCACGCCTCGATCTGCCCGGTGATGAGGAACCCCATCGGGTAGTCGGGCGTGTACAGGCCGAAGGCGATGATGTGCGAGTAGATGGCGGGGAGGACCGAGTCCTGGACGCCGAAGACGGGGGCGTACCAGCGGTTCCACAGCTCGCGCGCCGCCGCGACCATCGCCTCGCGCAGCTCTGCCGGGGTGGCGTCGGGGTGGTCGTACATCCAGTGCCAGATCTCGAGGTCCAGCAAGGCGACGCCGGAGATCTCGAAGGCGTCCCAGAAGCGCTGGAGCGCGCGCCAGGCGGTGACCTGGTCCGCGTCGGGCATCGGGCGGCCGAGGAGCTGGAGGTCGCGCGCCTGGAAGAGGAAGGCGAATGCCTCCGTGAAGGCGGTGTTCGGCACGCCCTGCAGCAGGGTGTGATCGATGGCCGTGACGGAGAACACCTGCTCGACGGTGTGGCCCATCTCGTGCACCGCGATGTTGTAGCCCTTGTAGTCCATGCCGCCGGCGCCCAAGCGCGTGCGCAGGTGCGCGTTGTCGTCCCGGCGCCCCGCGCCGATCGCCTCGCCCGGCCCGCGCGACGGCTCGACGACGATGTGCGACGCGAGGAACTCGGCCTTTTCCGGCGTGAACCCGAGGTCGCCGAGGATCCGCGGGAGGTCGGCACGGAAGGCGTCGGCCGTGGGGTACTTCGCCCGCGTCTCCACGCTCAGCGCCTCCTCATCGACGCTGCCGCCGACCCGGAACCCGGTGTACCAGAGATCGAACGGCTCGAGCGGCCGGCCCAGGCGCTGCTGGACGAGCGTGGCGACGCGGCGGGCGACGGGAGAGCCGAGGACGGCCTCGAGCATCGAGCGGACGCGCGCCTCGGGCATCTCGCGGTCCCGCTCGAACGAGCGGGCGATGTGCGTGGGCAGCGAGGGGAACCAGCGGTCCGCCTCGCGGTTGGCGCGGAACACGGCCAGGAGCTGCGCGTAGCGCTCGTCCGCCTCGCGGGCCCCCTCGCGCCAGGCCGTCTCCCCGACGGCGCGCACGAGGTTGGTCTCGGGATCCCATTCCACGGTGTCCGAGTCGATCACCTCGGCGGGAATCTCCTGGCGGACGATGCGCTCCATGACCTTCGCGATCAGGCGTTGGCGCTCGAGGCCCCCCTCCTGGGCGTACTGGGCGCGGATCTCGTCGCGCAGGCCCCAGTGCGAGATGAGCCGCGTGCCCTCGGGGAACCCGGGAGAAACCTCGCCGCGGCGCAGGCGATCCATGCGGATGTTGTAGGCGTCGATGTAGCGGCTGGCGGCGGACGACGCGGCATCGATCCCCTGGATGACGGTCGCGGGCAGGCGGAACTCGAAGCGCTGCGCCAGCCGGGCGAGGGCCCAGGTGTCGCGGGACCACGTGGGTCCGTCGGCGAGCCGCTGTTCGAGCGTGGTGAGGGGGAAGTTGAGCAGGACGACGAAGGCGATGCGGTTCTGGAAGAGGTCCTCCAGGACGTGGGCACCGGGGCCGTAGGCGGCCAGCAGCTCATCGATCGGCCGCATCGGGCCCTCGTCGAGGTCCTGGAAGCGGGAGATCTCGCGATCGGCCTCGAGGAAGTGGCCGTCGAGCATCTCCATCGCGTACTCCAGGTGTCGCGCGGTGTCGGCGAGGGCTTCGGTTTCGGAGACGAACTGCCCGGCGGCGAACGTCCCCAGCGCCGCCGCGTCGCCGTCTTCGGTCCACCACCGCTCGGCCACCTGCCGCAGGCCGCGGCGGATGCGCTCGGCCTCGCCCTCCCCGTGCTCCCGGATCAGCGCTTGTGCGGTGCTTTCGAGCGCCGCGTCATCGATGGCCACGTGTTCCTCCTGTGGATGTCCCGCCGGAGCGGGATTCGTGGTGGACGGGCAGCAGGCGGCGAGCAGACACGACGTGAGGCCGAGCAGCGTCTTCGCGGGTATGGCAGCCCGACGTTCGTTCATCTCGCCCTCCTCTTTCCGGTCAGGCCCAGCAGTGCCGTGCCGTCCGGCGGCGGGCCGGCTCAGCCCTGCCGCTCGCGCAGGCGACGAAGGGCCTTGAGGTCTTCCAGGTCCTTGGGCCGGCCGGCGGCCTCCTTCATCGCGATCAAATCGTCCAGACCGGCGGCTCGGGTGGGCACGCCGCCGATCGATGTGGAGACCGAGCGGGCGGCGACGCCCTCGTATTCCGCGCCGAGGACCATCGGGTGGATGTCGGTGCGCAGGGCGTACTGGCGGAAGAGCACCTTCCTGGTCTGCAGGGTCTCGGGCGTGAGATCCGTCACGTCGTAGCCGGCGTCCGCCAGCGCGGCCAAGGTCCGGTCCGCGTTGTCGCGGGTCGGTCGAATGAACAGGTCGATGTCGCGCGATGCACGAAAGTACCCATGCGGCGGCATCGCCAGGGCCCCGACGACGACGTAGTCAACCCGTCGGGCGTTGAAGCATCCCAGGAGGCTCGGAATGTCCATGCCGCGCCATCATCTCCACGAGCAAGCAGGACAAGCGAATCGCCTCGGCGTAGCGGTCCTCGACCGTCATCGCCGCGATCGCGTCCAGCTCGAACTCCAACTCCGCCGCTTCGTTGTCGCCGTCCAGGACCAGATGGTCGCTCGCCTTCGCCACGTCGTTCGCAGCCTATCACGCCGCCGTGAAGGAGCAAGCCGGCTGGAGGGGGCGGGGCGCCGGCCGGAGGGGACGGGGCAACTGAAGGGACTCGGCGGGCGGCTCGTCCGAGGATCCGCCGCACGGAGTTTGTCATTGCGGCGAGGCGGCGCGCGCCGCACAATGGGCCGGAGAAGGAGGGACGGAAGCATGAAGAGGGTTCTGGTCTTGGCGGTGGTCCTGGGAGCGGCGTCGTCGTGCATCTTCACCAGCGACGACAGCGGCGATCCGTGCGTGGGGGTCTTCTGCCCGGCGGGTCAGTACTGCTCGGGCGGACGGTGCATCAGCAACCCGTGCGTGCCCAACCCGTGCCCGGCGGGGCAGTACTGCGTGGGCGGGGCGTGCTACGCGAACCCGACCACGTGCGAGCCGCCGTGCGGCACAGGCTACACCTGCGTGAGCGGAACGTGCGTCGCCACCGGGGATCCCTGCGTGCCCAACCCGTGCGCGGCCGGGTACACCTGTTCCGGCGGCGCCTGCTACCCGCCGGTGGACCCGTGCAACCCCAACCCGTGCTCGGCGGGCGAGACCTGCATCGAGGGGACCTGCTACCCGCCGGTGGACCCGTGCAACCCCAACCCGTGCCGTCCGGGCGAGTGGTGCATCGACGGCGCCTGCTACACGTCCGGCTCGGCCTGCGACTTCGTCAACGACCAGGACTGCTTCAACGTCGCGCAGGCGTGGTGGTGCAGCCCCGACGGCCGCGTCTACTTGAACGACTGCACGGTGCAGTGCGAGGGGTACGGGATGCCCTACGCGTGCTGCGGCTTCGACCCGACGCGCGGCGACGACGCCTGCCTCTGCTGCGCGGAAGCCGACTGCTCGGGCTTCACCTGCTACGGCGAGCCGGTGGATCCGTGCAACCCCAACCCCTGCGCGCCGGGGCAGTGGTGCAACAACGGCTCGTGCTACGGCGAAGGGGCGTCCTGCGACTTCATCGACGACCAGGACTGCATCAACGTCTCGCAGGCGTGGTGGTGCAGCCCCGACGGGACGGTGCGGCTGAACGACTGCGTGACGCAGTGCACCGGACTGGCTCCGTACGCCTGCTGCGGCTTCGACCCGTCGCGCGGCGACGACGCGTGCCTCTGCTGCACCGACGCGAGTTGCGGCGGGTTGACCTGCCATCCGTAGCGACCTCGCCGGAGCGGCCCGCACCTTCCCTTGACTCTGGACATCCGTTCGGGCAGAACCACGCCTTCACGGCCCCCCGAACTCGGGAGGCTCGAAGGAAGAGGAGACCATGAAGTACACGAAGTTCGCGGTGATCGGAGCGGGAGTGCTGGGCCTCATCGCCTTTTTCATGCCGCTGATCCACGTGAAGAGCGGCGGATTCGAGGGGAAGGCGAGTGCGTTCGACGTCATCAAGGGACTGAGCGCGGCGGAAGACGCGGCCCACGAGGGTCAGCGGGTGGCCGCAGGTCTGGGCGAGGCCGATGCGGCCGATCTGGCGGGCGGCCTGAAGGAAGGCGCCAATACGGCGAAGTGGATCATGTACATCCCGTTCGTGCCGTGCGCGTTCTTCGTGCTGTTCGGCGCGCTCGGCCTGCTCCGGCGCTACGGCCGGCTGCTGGGCGTGGGGACGCTGATCTTCGGCCTGATCGGGCTGGGCATCTGGGCGCTCCTCCGCGCCGCGGCCAAGGAGACCGGCGTCGAGGATTCCCTGGGCAGCGGCGTCACGATGTTGATGGTCAGCTACGTCCTCGCCACCCTCGGCGGCCTCGTCGCGCTGATCAAGCCGGAGCCCAAGAAGGCCGCCGCGCCCGCGGCGCCCGCCCCCGTGATGCCGCCGCAAGGCTAGTTGATAGCCGGTAGCTGGTAGCTGGTAGCTGGTGGTGGACCACCAGCCGCGAGCCACCAGCCACGAGCAACCACTCCGCCGCCGCCGCCGACCACCAGCCACGAGCGACCAGCCGCTAGCCGGTTTCCAGCCACTAGCCGATAGCCGCCGGCTTGCTGTATCCTCCTGCGGCAGCCGGAGGCGAACAGCAATGCGCGGGAAAATCCTCGGGATCGCCGTGGCCCTCTCACTCGCGTCGGCGGCTCGGCCGGCCGTCGCCCAGGAGGGGCCGCAGGAACAGGTGAACAGCCTGCTCGAGCAGGCGCGGCAGGCCTACGAGCAGAACCTCGACATCGTGGCCGCGCAGGCGCTGGTGGACCAGGCGCTGGCCATCGTCGTGGAGTACCGCGGCGCGGGCACCCTGGCCGCGATGGCGTACGGGATGCGCGGCGTCATCCACCTCTGGGTCGGCGAGACCGACAAGGCGGACGAAATGTTCCGCCTGGCGCTGGCGCAGGATCCCAACCTGCAGCTTCCCGACGCGTGGTCCGGTCCGGACGTGGAGCGCGCGCTGCACGCGGCGGCCCAGCCGCGCGGGACCAACCCACCGCCGCCTCCTCCTCCCCCTCCCCCGCCCCATGACGGCGGCAACCCGCCGCCGCCTCCCCCGCCGCCGCCTCCCCCGCCGCCGACGGACCAGATTCCGATGACGCGGCACACGCCCGTGACGGAGCAGCTCTGGAACCGGCCGGTGCCGATCTACGTCGACATCAACCCCGCGCTGCGGGTCGGCGGCGTGTACCTCTACTATCGGACGGACAGCGACACGGGCTTCCAGATGATGGAGATGGGCCGCTTCGGGCCGGGCTACTACGTCGAGATCCCGTGCACGATCATCCAGCCCACGCGCTGGTTCTACTACATCGCCGTGGTCGACGCCTCGGGGGCGGTGGCCGGCGGCGAGGCGAGCGCGGAGCGGCCGTTGGAGATCACGATGACGCCGTCGCTCTCGGGCACGGCGCCGACGCGGCCCGACGGCAGCTCGGTTCCGTCCTGCGGACCGAACGGCGAGCCGCCCGAGAACGGCGGCGACTGCCCGCCCGGCATGAACTGCGGGGGGCTGGTCTGCGAGCGCTCCTGCGCGCTGGCCGAGGACTGCCCGTACGGACAGGACTGCATCCTGGGGTGCTGCAAGGAGCCGGTGGAGGTCGAGGAGCCCGACGAGCCGACCGACTGGTCGGCGTTCGCGGACTACGAGCGACCCGGCATCGGGCTGTGGTTGCACCTCAGCGTCGGGGTGGGGTTCGGAGTCATCCCGAAGGGCACGGTGAAGGAGCCGCGCTGGTTCACCGACCTCGCGGGCAACTCGTGGTACGGCCCCGACGACGCTTTTCGCAGGGGCGCGACCCCCGACGATCGGCAGACCGCGGACGTGAACTTGGGAATGGAGTTGTCCGGGTTCGCGATGCGACTGGGCATCGGCTACGACATCCTGCCGTTCCTGTCGGTCGAGCTGAACTACCGGTTCAGCGCGCCGTTCGACCTCGACGACTCGAAGTTCCCGTGGCTGGTCGAGGCGCGAATCGCGTGGTGGTTCCTGACCGGCCCGAAGCACGCGGTCTCGGCGTACATCGGCGGGGGCGCGGGGCTCATGACGCACCTGGTCCCGCGGGTGGTTTTCGCGCAGAACGTGCCGGGAGACCCCCCGTCGAAGGTCTACGAGCCGTTCTACCGCATGTCCGGCTACGGCGCGATCGCGTTGGGAGGGCAGTACCGCTACTTCCTGACGGACATGTGGGCCATCGGGGCGGAGCTGGCGATGAACGCCATGTTCGGCTCCTCGATGAACTCCTTCTCCTGGAACTTCGACGCGCTGTTCGACGCGACCGTCGCGTTCTAGCCGGGCCCCACCATCAGGGCGACGTCCGCGATCTTCCCCCAGGGCAGCGCGGGCAGCGCGGCCAGCCAGCGGGCGCAGGTCATGGTCCGGACCTCGTCGCTCATCGGGAAGAACCTGCTCCGCCCCTTCGACAGGTCGAAGAACAGCGTCACCGGCCGGATCCCCACCTCGTCCTGCAGCACCTGCAGGCACCGCGCAAGCCCCGTCTTGCTCACGAAGACGAACAGCGGCTCGGGTCGGCGCGCGACACGCCGGAAATGCCGCTCGACCCGGCTCCCCGGCGGCATGTCGAGGAAGAAGGCGAAGGCGAACGCGTTGGTGTCCAGCCGCCACTCGATCCCGCACAGGGACAGCATCGTCGTCAACGCGGAGGCGCCGGGGCGGGCGATGATCCGGACCCCGCGCTCGCGCAACGCGGCGACGACCCAGGCGCCGGGGTCGACGAACGCCGGGATGCCGCTCGAGGCCATCATGCCGACGTCCTCGCGGCGCAACACGGCGACCAGCCAGTCGAGGAACCGGGGGGCGGGCGTCGCCGGGATGGTGCGCAGCTCCTTCCCCGCCGGGTCGACGCCCGGGATCCGCCGCAGCTCCTCCCGGGCGTTGTCGACCGACTCCACCAGCAGCATCCGCAGGCGGACGACGTCCGCGGCGACGCGGTTCGTGACGTCGGCGCCGTGGCCGATGTGCCAGGGCAGGAGGAACAGGCGACCCGGGAGCTTGCTCGGCATGTCGGGGTAGCACATCACGGCGGGGGTGCTCGCGCAAGGAGGGGAGGTTCTTGGTTGTTGGTAGGTCGTCTGGGTCGAGTCGTTGGTCCGGAGGTTCGAGGAGGAGAGTGGTTGTCGGGTCCGGGCGGCATGCCGGGACGAACCGGCGGTTGACCTCGGGCGCCGGGCGGGGGATTCTCGTGCGCCATGTCCACGATCCCGAAAGACCACGAATCGGCCGGCAGGAGCGACGGAGGACGCACGCACCCGCTGCTGCGGCTGTTCGACTTCGTCGATCCGCTCGATCTGGCCAAGCTGTTCAACCCGATCGAGGTGGCGAAGATCGGGATCAACCTGGCGACCGGCCGGCACCGCTCCGCCGACGGCACCGATCCGGGCGAGCGCGATCCGGCGTTCGTCGAGGCGTTCGTCGACTGGTCGAGGTACGTGGGAGAGAAGTACTTCCGCTCGGAGATCCGGGGGACCGGGCGGGTCCCGGCGAACGGTCCGGCGCTGATCGTGGGCAACCACAGCGGCGGTCTCGTGACGCTCGACGCCTTCCTGGTCTGGGTCGCCGTGTGGGACGCGTTCGGGCCGGATCGCGCGGTCTACGGGCTGGCCCACGATGTCGTGTACGACACGCCGTTCCTGCGCAAGTACGTGGGGCGGCTGGGGGTTCTGCGCGCCGGACACGAGGGGGCGCACCGGGCGTTCGAGGCCGGCCACATGGCGCTGGTCTACCCCGGCTCGGACTACGACAGCTTCCGCCCGTGGAGCGAACGAAACCGCGCGGTGCTCGCCGGGCGCAAGGGTTTCGTGAAGCTCGCGCTGCGCGAGCGCGTGCCGGTGGTGCCGCTGGCGAGCGTCGGGATGCACGAGACGCTGATCGTGCTGACGAGGGGCGAGCGGCTGGGGAAAGCGTTGGGGATGCACCGTCTGCTGCGGTCGAACGTCCTGCCCATCGCGCTCGGCGTGCCGTGGGGCCTGTACACGCCGTACCTGCCCCAATTCCCGCTGCCGGCCCAGGTGACGATCGAGTTCGGCGAGCCGATCCGCTGGGACTATCCGCCCGGCGCGGAGCACGACCCGGAGATCGTGGAGCGGTGCTACCGCGAGGTCGAGGCCGCCCTGCAACGGGGGCTCGACGGGCTGGCCGAGGGCCGCATCCCTTTCCTGGGCCGGCCGCCCTTCCGCCGCGGTCAGCCGAAGCCGACGGACAGCCGGTAGGAGCCCTCGGCGCCACGATAGCCGTAGACGTGGACGAGGTACCTGCCGCCGGAGACGGTGGTCAGGGTGACCGACTCGGTGTTGCTCGTCCCGTTGGACGAGCCCACCACCGCGCCGGACGCGTCGGTGACCTCGAGGTCGAGGTCGCCGTTCGCGTGCGTGAACGAGATGCTGATCGTGAGCCGCCGGCCGTCGGCGGCGACCGAGAACCAGTCGTCGTCGCCGCTGCACACCTCCGCGTCGTGATCGCCCGCGGCGACCGTGGCGGCGGCCGCCGAGGAGTCGTTCTCCTCGAACGCGTCTTCGGTGCAGCCGGCGGGCGTGCTCCCGCCGAGCGAGCACCACGCGGTCCAGTCGTGGGCGGCCTCGGCGTCGTCGGCGTTGCTGCGCTGCGGGCAGGCCTCGTCCTCGGACCACGAGACCCACTGGGCCGCGCGTCCGGTGGCGGCGGCATAGTCCGCAAAGACGCGGTAGGCGCCTGCCGTGCGCTTGAACACGACCGGGACGGTGCAGCCGGACGCCTGGAGGGTTTGCGCGTAGTCCAGGATGATGCGGTACATCTGGGCGTTGGTGCGGTTCCAGCAGCAAGTGGGCGAGCGCAGATAGTCCAGGTCGGCGAAGACGTAGTCCTCGAAGGTGCGGTAGGTGCGATCGACTTCCTCGCGGGTCATGCCGAACTCGCCCTGCATCAGGACATACAGCTCGTCGAACGCCGCCTCGCGCGCCTCGCGCGCGGAGCAGGAGGCGGGGTACTGGGAGAGGTGCCGGCGCTTGGCCGCGATGACGCCCAGGAGCGTGTCACGGCGCTGTTCGGGCGAAACCTCGCCCAGCAAACCGGCGAACTGGGCGGGGCGGGCGCCGACGCGATCGTAGTCGCGATCGTTGATCCAGCTCGCCTCGTCGGCGGCCATCCAGGCGTTGGTCCAGAACCCGCCGACGTTCTTGGCGACGCGGAAGCGCTTCAGGCCGCCGCCGATGTGGGAGTAGACCTCGCCGGAGGAGTTGGTCGTCGGGCCCCCGCCCTCGTCGTTGGTGAAGTTGCGCTTGGTCTCGGGAGAGGTCTGCCAGGCCGGCTGGGCGGGAGGGAGGTTGCCGTAGACGTCCTCGGCCTCGAGCTGCCCGTCGGGGAGGTGTTCGGCACGGACGACGACCATGGTGTGGCCGCTGCCGTTGCGGGCGCGGCGGAAGAGGAGGAAGTCGCCGGTGCGCAGGGCCTCGGGGACGAGGTTGAACGTGTTGAGCGAGTCGGCGAGGTTGGCGGAGCCCAGGTAGATGAGGACGAGGCGGATGAGGTGTCCGGCGCGCTTGTTGAGGTGGATCTCGTCGAGGTAGGCGCCGGTGCGCAGGCCGGGGCCGAGGAAGGTCTGTTCGTCGCCGGTCTGCACACCGCGGGAGCGGAGCGCCGAATCCTTGGGCCAGGTGCGGTTGTAGTCGGCCGCGGCCATGCCGGAGTCGTCGCGGTAGTCGCGGGCGAAGCGGGGCATCCCGTTCCAGTTGCCGGACGCCGTGCGGATGCCGAAGTGGCCGAAGTAGACGCGGCGGCCGCCGTCGTAGCCGACGAGGTAGAACGGGAGCTTGTACCAGGCGGCGAAGGAGGCGCGCAGGAGGATGGCGGTGTCGGCGCAGTCGAGCTTCGGGGCGGGGAGGGTCTTGCCCCACGGGGTGGTGAGCTGGAGGGTGTCGCCCCAGGTCGAGACCGAGGGGGTCTTCTGGAAGGAGCCGATCCAGCGCGCGTACTTCTCGTCCCAGTTGAGACCGCTGTTCTCGCCCCAGGCGAGGCCGGCGCGGCGGGCGTTGGCCGTGTCGCGGTCTTCCCACTGGTTCTCCACGACCCACGCCTGGGTATCGGCATAGTTCCCGGTGGCCGACAGGCCTGGGACGCCGGCGCTGTCTTCCTTGCCGAGCAGCTCGCCGGGGAGCAGCTCGTCGGCCTCGTCGAAGGCGGCAGGGTCGTCGGCGGTGCAGGCGGCGAGCGCCGCCGTGAGGATCGCGATTGGGATGGCACGCGTCATGAGCTCACCTCGCGGCCGAAGGTAGCGGATCGAGGGACGGGCGGCAAACGCCGCCGGGGGGGACGGGGGAGTACGGCCTTTCCGGCATCCGAACCGCGGGCTTCAGCCCGCGGCCGCAGTCACCCGGCGGGCTGGGGTATGTCAGCCGCAGGCTAAAGCCTGCGGTTCGGAGGGCGAAGGCAGGCCATTCGTCGGCGTAAACCGCTGCGCGCAGAGGGGGGGTCACGGTTGGGCATCGCCCAGGCCGACGGCGGAACGGATGCCGGCGAAGCGGGCGAGGACGTCGAGGTGTTCGCAGCCGCGCATCGGATCGGCGGCGCACTTGCGGCCGAAGCTCTGCCGGACGTCGTCGAAGGTGAGGTGGTCCTCGGTGAGCGCGGCGAGGAGCGAGCAGGCGACGCTCGAGCCGTCCTCGCATCCGTCCCGGGCGAAGCCGCGCGCGGCGTCCCCGCGGCGCTGCTCGGCGCTCAGGACGGCCGCGGCGGCGCAGCCGTTCGGGTAGCCGGCGCGGCAGGCCAGGGCGTAGAAGCGCAGCGCCCTGCCCCGCTCGCCGAGGGCTTCCGCCTCGACGGCATGCGCCAGGCACACGCGTGCCACGCCGCCCAGGCACAGCTCCAGCGCGAAGCGGTCGGCATCCGCGGGGCGCGGAAGTCCGTGTTCGTCGCGTGCGACGCCCAGGAAGGCATCGCGGCGGACGGCGTCCTGGAGCTCGGGCGTCGGCCAGTCGAGGTCCGCCTCGGTCTCGGGCTGGGCGAGGCAGGCGAGGGACGAGCCGCCGTCGCAGGCGGCGGCGAACATGCGCGAGGCGCCGCCCGGGTCGCCGGAGTCGAGACGCCGGAAGGCGCCGAGGGCGCATTCCTCTGGCAGACCGGAGGCGCAGACGACCCTGTTCAGCGGGCGGGTCAACGGCGCGGTCCACAGGACGGGGATCCGGTCGGCGGGGTCCGAAGCATGTTGCGGGAACCGGCTGGACACGGCCGGCGGCCCGCCGGCCAGGCTTGCGACCGCCACGGCCGTGACGGACAGCAGCAAACCGGCGATGATGGGCAGGATCAGGGGCTTCCAGGTCGTTCGAGCGGGTTCCATCGTTTCTCTCCTTCGCGCCGGGTTGTCGTCGGGGTCGGCCCGCCGGTGCGGCGCGGGCATCCATCGCGTGTCGGGGAGCGATCGTTGCGTTGTCGCGCTCGCGACCGCGGGGCGACGACCCTGTGGCGGAATCAGCGCGGACGTGTCACCATCCCGGCGATGGATCGGCGGCGACACGATCCGGCCTCTTCCGCCCTTTCCGCGAGCATCGTCGCTGCGCCGAGCCCCGTTTCTGCGAGGTAGACATGATCAGCATCCGACGAGCCGTACCCCTCTCCGCGGCAGTGTTCGCGCTGGCCGCGGGCATCCCGCTCGCATCCGCCGCCCCGCGCTGGGAGCGGCTGAGCTGGACGGGCCCGACCGACACGACGATGACCGTGACCTGGACCGACGACGCGGCGGGAACGGGGCAGGTCGAATTCCGCCGGGCGGGCGAGCCGGACGCCGCTTCCGTCCCGGGCGACGCCGCGCCCACGGGCAGCGGGGATCTCGACAACACCTACCCGGCGACGCTGACCGGTCTGGCGCCATCGACGGAGTACGAGTACCGCGTGCAGTCCGGCGGGGAGTGGGGCGACTGGTTCCCGTTCCGCACGGCGCCGGCGGTGTCTTCCTGCGAGCCCATCCGGTTCGCCGCGCTGGGCGACAACCGCGGACAGGACATCCTCGGGCTGTACATCCCCTCCCTGCAATGGGACGACGTGGCGATCGCCGTCGCCGGCGAGGCCCCGCTCTTCACGCTCGACACCGGCGACTTCATCTACGACGGCTCGAACACCGGGCAATGGCCGCCCGAGATGAACAGCACGACGCCGCTCTCGCGCGTCTCGCCGTTCTTCCTCGTGCAGGGCAACCACGACGACGGGCCGGGCGAAGGCCCCGGCGCGAGCTTCAACAAGATGTTCAACTACCCGCTCGACGGCCCGGACGGCGTCGACGACTACTACCAGTTCGTCGCCGGCAACGTGCTCGTCGTCGGCCTGTCGAACTACAGCTACTCGTTCGACGCCCAGATCGACTGGCTGCGCACGCTGCTGGAGGCGCACGTTTCCGACGTCGACTGGCGGGTGGTGTTCTTCCACACGCCGGTCTGGTCGAGCGGCGCGCACGGGAGCAACGAGAACGACGACGCCCGGGCCGACCGCCTGGTCCCGCTGCTCGACGAGTTCGGCGTCGACGTGGTGCTCAACGGCCACGACCACGACTACGAGCGCTTCCATCCCTCGCGCGGCGGGTACGGCGGGGAGCCCCGGGTCTGGACGCCCCTGCCGCTGGACGGGGAAACCCGCGGCGTGGCCGAGGGCACGACGTACATCGTGACCGGAGGCGGCGGCGCGCTCGCCAACCCGATTTTCACCGCGACGCTCGAGGGCAACGCGCGAGGCTCCAACCACCTCAACTTCGTCCTGGCCGACGTCGAGGGCGGGACGATGCGGCTCACGGCGCGAGACTGCGGCCAGCAGCTCACGAGCTGGGCCAGCGCGGACTGTTCGGGCGAGTTGGAGACGATCGTGCTCGAGAAGGAATCCCCCGTCTGTCCGACTGCCGCCGACGCCGATGCCGACGCCGATGCGGCCGATGCGGAGGAGGAGGCCGACTCGTCTCCGCCGGACGCCGTGCCGGACGTGCCGGCCGAGGCGGCCCCGGAGGTGTCGGAGGACAGCCCGGTCGACGCGCCGGCCGAAACGACGACGCCGCCGTCGAGCGGCGGGTCGGGCTGCGGATGCCGTGCGACGGGAGGTCCGGGTGCGGGGCTGGTGATCCTCGCGCTGGGCTTGCTGGGGCTGGTGCGGCGCAGGGGGTAGGGCCGGACGGATTTCGCGCAAAGGGCGCAAAGGACCGCAAAGGGCGCAAAGAGGCGGGGCAGCACGGGGGGGGAGGTGAGGGGCGTGTCGAGCGCGACGTGGGTGTTGTTTGGCGCGTTGGCGGCGGCAACGGGATGTCGCGGGAAACCTGCTTTGCCGGCCGGCGCGGATTCGGCGCCGGCACCGGTCGCGGATGCTGCGGCGGGCGACGCGGCACCCTCTGCTGGGGACGGAGGGGCGACAGGCGATGCGACGCCGGCGGCGCCCGACACGACCGCGGCAGTTTCCGGAACGCCGGTTTGGCCCACGCATGAGCCGTGCCGGCTCTCCGCCCGGAAGGTATGGCACGAGCACGCGAAGCCGATGAGCGTTGCCCCAACACCGCCCGGGCCCGTGCCGGGTCTGCCCGCGGCGGCGGCGCTGGCGATGGACGAGGGTTGGAACACGTGCGCGGTGACTCCCGAGCGCACGGCGGTGTGCTGGGGCGCGACGATCGTCGGGCTGCTCGAGGAGGATCCGGAGAACCACGACATTCCCGTCGTCGGCCCGGAGAGCCGCGGCAGGCCGACGCCGATCGCCGGGCTCGCCGACGCTGTGTCCGTCCTGCCGTCGGGGACCCCGCACGCCTGCGCGCTGCGGGCCGACGGGTCGGTCGCCTGCTTCGGCCTCAACCGTGACGGGCAACTCGGGCGACCCGCGCGCGAGCCGATGTGGAGCGGCGAGGCGCTGGCGATCGAGGGGCTGCCGCGCGTGGCTTCGCTGGCCGTCGGCCATGCGTTCGCGTGCGCGCTGGTGGAGGGCGGCAAGGTCCTCTGTTGGGGGCGGAACGAGTCGGGGCAGCTCGGCGACGGCTCTCTCACATCCCGACCCCTGCCCGAAGCCGTCCCCGGGCTGGAGGGGGTTTGGGCGATTGCAGCCGGTCGCGAACAGGCCTGCGCGCTGCTGTCCGACGGCACGGTACGATGCTGGGGCGACATGCTGGCCACCCGCTGCCTCGATCCGTTCACGTCGCCGACGCCGGTGCCGGACCTGGCGGGCGTGGTCGGGTTGTCGGTGGGCTGGGACCTTGTCTGTGCGGTGCTCGGCGGCGGCGACGTGCGCTGCTGGGGCGACGGCGAGGGCGGACAGCTCGGCAAGGGAGAACTGGTGCGACGTTTCGTGCCGGTGGCCGTCGCGGGGCTCGACGACGCGGTCTCGGTCGAGGCGGGGGACGGGGTGGCCTGCGCGCTGCGGCGGGACGGCACGGTGGCGTGCTGGGGGAAAAACCACTGCGGGCAGGTGGACGGCGGCGCCTCGGGACGCGCGTACTTTTTCGAGCCGACGCCGGTCCCGGGCGTGACCGACGTCGCCGAGCTGGCGGTGGGCGGTATGCAGACCTGCGCCCGGCGCAAGGACGGCTCCGTCCTTTGCTGGGGCGCGACCACTCCGACGCAGTTCTCGGCCTGTCTGGCGGCGTGGTAGGAGCCCGTCTCCCCCTACACGCAGCCCACGGAGCGCGGCAGGCCGGCGATCTTGCACGCGCCTCGCGCCGGGCCCGAGGGGAACAGGTCGTAGATCTCCGCGAGCGTGTGGCCGGTCGAGCGCGTGAGCATGCGCAGCATGGGCGCTACGCCGTGTTGCAGGTAGTAGTCGCGGATGAAATTGACGACCTTCCAGTGCTCGCCGGTCAGGTCATCCACTCCTTCGGACACGGCCAGGGCGTGGGCTACGTTCAGGGTCCAGGCCGTGGGAGTCTGAAGGAAGCCGTCCTCGTCGGTCTCCAGCACGACTTGTCCGACGGTCAAGGTACGGGCCATGGTGCTCCTCCTGTCCTCAAGCGACCTGCCCCCGTCGAGAGAGACTCTCGGGCGACGACGTGCGGGGCGCCGCCGGGCGGGGCGAGCGGCGCGAGCGCGAGCGGAAGCGGCCGGCGGCGATGCGCCGGACGGCGTCCAGGGCCGAGAGCATCTCGTCCTCGTTGCTGAACGGGCCGGGGACGAAGCGCACGGCGCCGCCGAGCTTGTCGGTGCCGAGCGCCTCGTGTACGCGCGGCGCGCAATGCAGGCCGGTGCGGGCGGCGACGTCGTGGTCTGCGTCCAGCAGCGCGCCGGTGTGCGCCGCCTCGAGCCCTTCGATGTTGAAGGCCAGAACGGGAATTCGATCCGCGTCGGAGTCCTGGCAGTACAGGACGATGCCGGGAATCTCGCGCAGGCCGTCGCGCAGGAGACGCCACAGGCGAAGCTCGTGCGCGGCGATGGCCTCGCGCGAGCGGCTCCGCAGCCACGTCACGCCGGCGCGCAGGCCGGCGATGCCGGGGAGGTTGGGCGTGCCGTACTCCATGCGGAACGGGTAGGCGTCCAGATGACGGCGTTCGATCGAATTGACGCCGCTGCCGCCGGCCCGCGTGTGCCGGAGGTCCACGCCCTCGCGCACGTACATCCCGCCGGTGCCCATCGGTCCCAGGAGCGACTTGTGGCCGGTGAAGCAGAGGACATCGGCCCCCAGGTCGTCGAGGTTCACGGGAGCGACGCCGGCGGTCTGCGAGACGTCGACGACGAGATGGATGCCGCGGGCGCGGCACGCGCGGCCGATAGGGGCGAGGGGCTGGACGGTGCCGATGACGTTCGAGCCGTGGTTGAGGACGACGGCCCGGGTGTTCGGCCGAAAGCGCCGGATGACGTCGTCGGGATCGATGTAGCCCCGCTCGTCGAACCCGACGTGCTCGACCTGGACGCCTTGCTCGGCCAGATGCCACAGCGGTCGGAGGGTGGAGTTGTGATCGAGCGCGGAACTGATCGCGTGGTCGCCGGGACCCAGGAGGCCGAAGATGGCGAGGTTGAGCGCGTCGGTGGCGTTGGCGGCGAAGACGAGACGCTCGGGATCGGGGCCGCCGAAGAAGCGAGCGAGCAGCGCGCGGGTCTCCTCGATCACCCGACCGGCCTCGCGGCAGAGGTCGTATCCCGAGCGACCG
This sequence comes from Deltaproteobacteria bacterium, assembly GCA_016218815.1. Classification (GTDB taxonomy): domain Bacteria; phylum Myxococcota_A; class Polyangia; order DRWM01; family JAAZOP01; genus JAAZOP01. The sequence continues at coordinate 3,938 of JACRCX010000139.1, read as the reverse complement.
GGGTTGACGCCCAGGACGCGGCACGCGTGCTCCATCGCGGCGATGACCTCGGGCGGCTTGGGAAACGACGTGGCGCCGTTGTCGAGGTAGATCAGGTATCTGCCGCGATCGGAATTGCACCCATACGACGTGACCGACTGGCTGACTTGGCTCACCTTCCTCCTCCCTCTTCCCGCCCCTCTGGCCCCTCGTTCGATGGGGACTAACTTGTGTGTTGCACCTACAGCGGATTACATGCCAGCGGGAACATCAGGCGTAATTGCAATAGAATTGGTCGATCACACATCCGTCTCTGGTGGCGATCCGTGCTCCGCAACGGACATCCATGAAATACAGTTGACGGTGCCCGTTGAATATGATGGGCTACGGGGGCGGCCTCCGGAGCGGGATCAGCCGGACTTTACCAGGCGGGCCATGTAGTGGGCGCTCCAACGGCGGCAGCGGGAGCGTTCGAGCATCCGCTCGAGACTCTCGAGTCTTCGCAGGAGACCCGCGGGGAGGAAGTCGGGGAGGAAGGTGAAGTAGTCGACGCCGGGCTGCCACTTCGCGCCGTCGACGGCAGGCAGCGCGTCGGCGCGGACCCAGCGCTCGGTACCCTCGTCGATGCCCCGGATCAGCGGGAAGACGTAGCCCAGGTACAACCGGAAGAGGGGGTTGGCGGTGTTCATCTCGTGCAGGAAGAAGACCCCACCGGGCTTGAGCACTCGGACCACCTCCCCCAGCGCCGCACGGCGCTGGGCGTCGTCCGCGATGTGGTGGAACGAGTTCACGGCGTAGGCGAAGTCGAAGCTCGCGTCGGCGAAGGGGAGGCGTCCGGCGTCGGCGACGGCGAGGCCGCACGGGGCGCCGGAAGGGCACGCGCGCCGGGCCGCGCCGGAGGTTTGTCCCGCGGCGACGGCCTGCTTCGCGGCCCGGTCGACCCCCGCCATGCGACAACCCTCGGCCGACATCCGCGCCAGATGCCACCCCTGGCCGCAGCCCAGATCCAATCCGCGCCCGGCTGGCGCGCCGAGCTCGGACAGCCTGCGCCGCATCAGGTCGACCTTCCGCCCCAGCAGCCGTTCGCGCACCCAGCCCGGGAGCTCCTCGTCGTAGCGCTCGGCCAGCTCGTCGAAATGATCCGGCCTGCGGCTCGCGCGGTAGAGATCGACCAGGCGGCGGCGGAAGACGATGAGCACGCCCAGGCCCAGAGCGATGACGAGCCAGATCGTGCCCATGCGGAAGAACCAGGTCCCGGCGACCGCGTCGAGCAGCGCGACGCCGTGGTTGCCCAACCCGACGACCATCGCGGAGCTTCCGACACCCAGGCCGCTCGGCGCGCCGGTCAGGACCCCGAAGACGGTGCTGCCGGCGAACACGTCCACGCTCGCGCCGAGCGAGAGGTCGAAGCCGGCGACGGCACCCATCGCGAACAGTCCGAGCGCCGGGAGGAAGCTGGCAAGCATCGACGAGAGGACGGCGGCGAGGAGCGCGGCGGGCTGCGGGAACGGCGAGTTCCGCACGTTGCGATAGATGGCGCGCAGGACGCCGTAGACGCCGAGCCACACGGCCGCGGCGATGCCGACGTACAACGGGTTCGCCCGCACGACGCTGAGGAACAGGCACACCGCCAGGAGGTCCGAGGAGCGCTCGAGCAGCCAGATGGCGACGACGTCGAAACGGTGGCGGGCGTAGCGCTTGCCGAGCATCACGACGCGGAGCAGCTCGCCGGCGTAGAACGGGGTGAGCACGGCGGGCGCGGCCGACGAGAGGTAGATGAGCGCGCTGTCCTTGGCGGCGAAGCGGGCTCCGGCGCGCCGGACGAGGAAGTGCCAGCGGGCCCAGCGCAAGGCGAGGTTGAAGATCGTCAGGGCGGCGACGAGGCCGAAGCCGAGCGCGAGGGCGGGGAGGTTGTCGGCCAAATGTCCGGCGGCGTCGCGATCGGCGAGCTGCTTCCACCAGTAGGCGGTGGCGCCCAGGCCGAAGGCGATCGCGGCGGCGGCGAAGGCGATGAGCAGCCCGCGCGTCAGGGGCGACGGCTTCCAGCCGGTCTGCGCGGCGCCGCCGGCGCTCGCCGGCACGCTATCCCTTGCCAAGAACGCCCCGGTAGGCGAGCCGCACGGCTCCGCGGAGCAGGTCGAAGGGGCGCGGCACCAGGCGCACGAGCCGCGCGACGCGCCACGGGGCGAGGAAGAACCGCAGGTGCGCTTCCTGGACCAGCCGTTGCAGCCGCGAACGCGGGATCTCGTAGATCTCGAAGTTGGCCCGGTAGTAGTCGAACTGCCCCGCGTCGTTCACCATCTCCGGATGCCGCTCGCGGAACATCTGGTGGATGTCCGTGCCCTCGAACGGCTGCACGACGAAGAAGTTGGCGGTGTGCAGGCGCGAGGACAGCGCGTAATCGATCGTCGCCCGCATCTCGTCCTCGGTCTCCGTGGGGAAGCCGAGCATGAAGAAGCCGTGGCCCAGGATGTCGAGGCGATCGCCGATGCGGATCATCTCCCGAACCTTCTCCAGGTCGAGGTTCTTGCGGATCTTCTTCTGGAGGCGGGGCGAGGCGGTCTCGACGGCGTAGTTGATCTTGTACGTGCCGGCGGCGCGCGCCTTGACCAGGAACTCCTCGTCGATACGGTCGCAGCGCAGGCCGTTGGGGAAGGCGATGGAGATCCGCGGCCGGAGCTTCGCCAGCTCGTCGAAGATCGTCTTGGCGCGGGGCAGGTCGAGGTTGAACGAGTCGTCGATGAAGTGGATCTCGGAAATGCCGTGGTCGCGCACCAGCGCGTGGATCTCGCGCAGCACGTGCTCGACGCTGCGCTTGCGGAACGTCTTGCCGTGGACGTTGTGGCAGTACGCGCAGCGGTACGGGCAGCCCCGGGTGGTCATCACGGACATGTAGTTCGGGTGCCGCAGGAAGTAGTTGAAGTTCGTAATTCCGAAGTACTTCGTCAGGTCCAGGAGGTCCCACGCCGGCAACGGCAGCGTGTCCAGGTCCTCGATGTACGAGAGGTCGCGCGCGGAGTCCGAGGCCGGGCGTCCGCGGAACAGCAGCCCCGGGATGTCAGCCGCCCCGTCCCCTGGCGGCAGCTCGCCCGCGGCCACGCCGTCGGCCAGCCGCAGGACGATCCGCTCGCCCTCCCCCACGCAGATCGAGTCCGCCGCGGCCAGCTCGAAGGTCTTCTCCTTCATCGACGAGGGGAACGGCCCTCCGAGGGCGATGTGGATCGACGGGTCGAAGCGCCGCGTCGCCTCGACGAGCTCGGCGACGGTCTCCGCCTCGTACGAAAGCGAGGAGAGGCCGAGCAGCCGGGGGCGGAAGCGGCGCATGTCCTGCATGACCTGGGCGGTCGCCATTCGTTCGGGGCGCATGTCCAGCAGGCGGACGTTGCGGTAGCCGTGCTCGCGCAAGACCGCGCCGAGGTAGAGGATGCCCAGCGGCTGGGTGACGGTGTAGCCGGGCACGTCGCGCGCGGTGCGCACGAGGAGGATTGGGACGTCGGGGTGCCGGGAGGTGGGGTTCACGTTGGGGGCTCACCCGGGTCAGTTGGTGTTGGCGCTGGTGCCGGCGGCGCCGGGGGTGCCGCTGGCGCCGATCGAGGGGCCGCCGCCGCCGCCGCCGCCGCCGCTGCCGGACGACGGGAAAGAGTTCGTCGCGGCGCCGTAGCCGGACGTGCCCGAGACGTAGATCGCGTAGGAGACGCCGCCCGCGCCGCCGCCTCCTCCTCCGCCGTGGCCGCCGTTGCCGCCGTTGCCGCCGTGACCGCCGTCGCCGGTGCAGAAGCTCGGGTTGGCGGTGGACTTGAGACCGCCCGCGGCGCCCGCGCCGCCGACGCCGCCGGCGCCGCCGCGCCCGCCGTTGCCGCCGTTGCCGCCGATGCCGCGAGCGCTCGTGGTGCCGGTGAGCGTGGGCGGGCTGGCGGCGTTCTCGACGAAGATGCCGAAGGAGCCGCCGCCGGCGCCGC
>JACRCX010000138.1 GCA_016218815.1 Deltaproteobacteria bacterium | reverse complement strand
TCTCCAAGTTCCCCAAGGCGCCGACCGTCGCTCGACGTAGGCCGTTGGCTCGCCTGCGCTACCGCGGCAAGACACACGTCTCAACCGGCCGCCTCCTCGACCCGCAACTCGCGACCAGGAGGGCACCTTGACATGGCTGCCCTGTTCGCCTACGACGTGAGGTGGTGGTCGGGTGACCCCCACCTGGGGGAGCCGACCGTGTTGTTCCAGGTCCACCCCATGCGTCCCGACCCGCTCTTCTGCACCTATGGCTCGTGCGATCCGGACATCCGCCAGATCCGCGTCGTGTTCACCCTGCTGTGGGATCTGGACTCCGGGCATCCCGGGGATTGCGAGGAAAGTTCCTTCGGCTACGCTTGGCACTGCGGGGACAACCAGCAGTACGAGGTCGACCTGATCATGAACCCGACCAGCCCTCGCCAGTGGTCGGTCTGGAACGCGGATGTTGCGGCGTGGTGGTCGAGCAATCCCCCGCCCGAAGGGGATCCGTCGCTTCCCCGGGTCGCCCCGGATGTGGTTGCCGAATTCCACCCCGTGCTCATGCTCTCGCAGGGGAAGCACCACAACTGGCCGGTCACGGACGAGGACGCCGTCCATGCGGGCAGCGGCTTTGCGGAAGACTGGTACTGCCCGGACGCCGGTTCCACCTGGCGCGACGAATGGCGGTACGGGCCCGGCCTGAACCTTCCGCCCGTCGAGGGGAACATGGCGTTCCCGCTCTACGATCGTTCCTCGGGATTTGCCCTGCCCCGCGGCAACAACGTTGGGGAGTCCGATCATGTCGGTTGGCCGTTCGCCGACGACCTTTCCGAATTCTGTCTCTTCGTGTGGAACCCATGGGCTGAGCCGCCGTCCGGCGACCTTCCGCACTGGTGCTTCTTCGGCGAGTCCGCGTGGAGCGAGACGTCGTTCCGAGGCGGACACACGGGCGACGCCTGCGGTTGGGATGGATGGTGCGGCCCGTTCGCCGACGCCTCGCCGATGAGCCACGTATGGGTCGCCGCAGACACGGCGTTCTTCGGTGATCTCGATGGGGACACGGTGGTGAACTACTTCGACACGTGCTACCTCGATCCCGGCGATGCCGGCGATGGGCCTTGGCCGGTTGCCGGCTCCTACTCCGGGGAGCTGGATGGAGACGGCGACGGAGCCGTGGACGAGTGCGACGCATGTCCGGAGGATCCGACTGCGTGGGAGCCAAGGGACACCGACGACGACGGCGTTGCCGATGGGTGCGACTACTGCCCCGATCACGGCGGCACCCGGGAGTCGGACTACCGGCCGCGGATGGGCGCGCCGCCGAACGCGCGGGATTCGGACGGCGACGGAATCGGCGACACGTGCGACCTGTGCCCGCATGGACCGCGAACGGACACGGGGTTCGTGGGCAGTTCCGCCCAGTACAACCGGTCGCCCGGCGACCACTGGTGGCAGGACCCCGATTCTCCCTTCAACCGCCATGGTCCTGCTTCGACGGCCGACAGCGACGGGGATGACATCGGCGATGCGTGCGACCTCTGCCCCTTCTCGGCCGGCGGTCCGTACGCGGGAACATGGTGCAACGAGGACGACGCGAATTGCGTCGTCGGCTTCGGCCTGGAGTTGGACGGGGACGGTGACTTCGTCGGGGTGCGGTGCGACAACTGCCCCGGCATCGCCAACCCTGACCAGTTCAACTGCAACGAAGCCGACGAGCGCGACCGGTACGACAGGAAGTTCGGCCACGCGTCGGGCTTCGTCGGCCACGGCGACGCGTGCGACGCGACGCCGTGCGTTGTGAAGTGCGAGAACGTGCTTCACCCCGGCACGCCCGAGATCACGCCGGTCGCGAACGGAGAGCGCTGGTCGATCATGCCTGACGCCGATGGCGGGCCGTGCGACGGTACCCACGTTGCCGGCGGCGTCGAGCTGTGCGAGTGCGGGGAGGGCGAGCCGGCGAGCATGGGCCTGTGCACCGTCGGATTCGCCGATCCCGATGCCGCCACGGATTGGGATCCGGGGCTGGGTTCGGCCGACACCGGAACCGTGCGGCAGCACGAACTGGGCCCTGCCGACACCGGGCCGCGCGACATGACCCTCGGCCTCCAGACCGAGTTCCGTGGGTGCGCATGCACGGATGAGGAAATCGACGCGGCGCTGTGCGACAGGCGCGTCTGCCCTGAGAAAGGGTTGTTTGGCACGGAGCGCCGCTGGGAGGACGCAACCTGGCTGGAGACCGGGGGGATTCCCGGCGGGAGCGCGTACCCGAGCTACCGCTATCGCAGGCTCTACACGCACGAGGAGGGAGCGGGCGACGGCGGCGTACGTTACGAAACCACGGGCAGTTGGGCGGCATGGTATTCGCCGTACTTCCGGGGCCCGGACGCACCAGGTGCCGAGGACATCGATTCGCGGTACTTCGTCCAGAAGTGGTACTTCCTGTCCGACCAGGAACGGGACGCGGACGGCCGTCCGCTCTTCCCCTTGCACAACGAGCGGCAGACGTTCGCCTGGTACAAGCCGGGGCGCAACGTGACCGCCGGTTACGGCGGTTTCCCCGTGGCGGGCGAAGGGAATTACTACTTCCGGGAGCGGATGGGTGGCGAAGTGCATCGATGCGACTACGACCACCCCGTCTTCGAGGAACGCGTGCGCGAGATCATCGGCCGGTACACGACGCTGTACGGCACCGAGGCGTGGACTCCCATGCACAAGCCGCCCACCATGGGCGGGTACGCGGCACTGCTGAACGGCGACTGCATCTACTGCCGTGACTACCTCTTCGAGAGCCCCGGAGAGTACGCGGGCGGGATTCTCGTGTACGGCTGGGATTCGAAGCGCAAGCAATACACGAACTTCGTGGGAACGAAGACGGCCGGCGCGTTGTTCGAGCTGCGCCTTTCCGCCTTCGCGTTCGGCCACGACGGGGATCACAAGATCGACTCCTACTGGGTGTTCGGAGGCGTCGATGCTGCTGGCGCCAAGAACGACCAGTTCTGGATGGCGCGACTCGTCGAACCCATGGTGATCGGAACCGAGACGCCCGCCGCCTACTTCGCCCTGTCCCAGGCGCCGCGCGGGACGGACGATGCGTGGCCTGCCGCTCGCGTCGGTGCCAACCTCGCCGCCGCGATCCCGGTGTCCGGGGTCCTGACGCCCAAGCCCGTGCCGGTCCCTTCCGCCGCAGGCGCCGATGCGGATAGCGGTGCAACCGGCGAGGCCGGATCGGTCGGCTCCTCGAGTGGCCAAGCCCGGTCCGGCGTGGTCCTTGTCGGCGGCCAAGGAGAGTACCGTCTGCTGGACGACATCTGGATGTTCGACGGCCGCTGGCGACAGGTCGGCAGCTTGCCCGGGATCGATGAGGGGCTTGCGGAGGCCGGCGCCGCGGTGGTCGGCACCGACCTGTGGCTCTTCGGCGGTCGACAGCGGGCGGGGGCGAGCGATGACTTGTGGCGGATCGACCTCGGGACCGGCGTGGCCACGAAGGTCGACGCCGGAAGCGGGCCGGCGCCGCGGGTCCAGCCGGCGCTCGCATACCGCGAGGACGCGCACGAGCTTCTGGTGTTCGGTGGCAAGCTCGGCGAGGTCGGCTTGAACGACCTGTGGGCGTTCGACATCGACGCCGGGACCTGGCGACTGGCGGCCGAGGCGTGCTCGGGCGTTGCCTGCCCCATCGTCGTGGGCGGGGAGGAACTCGTGCCGACCGGCCCGGGCGACAACCTGACGGTCCTGGCCAACCCGGGTGGTCCGGCAGGGGAACTCACGTCGTGGTCTCTGGAGTCGGGAACGTGGAAGACGCTTCTCGAGTCCTTCGGCTTCCACGAGACCCGGGACTGCGATGGCGACCACCTGGCGGAGCTGGCGTGGGGCGCCCGGTGTGGCGCCGGTGGTGACGGGTTCCCGTCGTATGGCGCGATGATGTGCGACTCGGCGACATCGTCGCTGACCTGCCGGGCGCCTGCCGCCCCGGCCGCGGTCGTGACGGAGTACCGGACGCCGGGAGTGCAAGCCGTTGTTGCCGGGGCGGGCTTCGTCGGCGTGGTGAAGAACCGTGAGGTCGACGGATACCGCCTGCTCCCGGATGCGGCGCTGGAGCCGGGAAGGACGATCCGTCTCAACCGACCGGCGAACGACGCGGCGCTGGCCGGCGACCACATCCTGATCGCCGATCGCAGCGGCCTGACCATCTACTCGCTGCTCGACGGAAGCGAGGTGGCCCGGGTGTCGACCTGCGGCAAGGCGCGTCGGGTGTTCGTCGACGGTGGTCGGGCGTACGTGTTGGGGCTGCGGTCCGTCCTGGTCCTGGACATCACCGCACCGGCGTCGCCCGCGACGCTGGCGGACTTGCGACTCGGCGTGCTGCCGGGAGGGATGGCTTGGGCGACACCGTCCCGCGGGTGCTCGGCCTTCTACACCGCGGCGGATCTGGTCTGCGACGCAACCGGGCTCTGTCCGTGGGTGGGACGGCAGGCCGCCGACGAGGACGGTCACCGCCTGTTCGTCAACGTCATGGGCTACACCTACGTGCTCGACTTCCGCGGAGGCCTCGTTCCGGCCTTCTCGCTGCCGATCGGCACGGGTCCGGTCACCGCGCTTCGTGCTGAGGGCAAGCGGCTCTACCTCAACCGCGGCTGCGGCGAAGGGAGCATGTACGCTGAGGAGGAGGATGTCTGGGTCTACGCCGAAGCCCATGACGTGCCGGCATGGGTGGCCGGCACGGTCGGAACCGGGCCCTTCGAGCTGCGGCAAGGCCCGGCGCGGCTGTACGTAGCCGAGAGGCAGTAGGGATGGCGATGGAACCCAACAGGCTCCGGGACGCGGCGCTCCTCCTGCCGCTCCTCCTTGCCGCCTGTCGTTGCGGGGGAGGCGACTCGGGAACGGACGCGGAGGCGGAAACGGGCTGCACCTTCGCGGCGTGCGACCAGGAATGCCGGGCGGCCGGCCGGTGCTACGGAAGTTGCACAGGCGGCAGGTGCGGGTGCAGCACCTCGTGCGGAGACGGTGATGCGGACGCGGACACCGTCTGGCCCGACGAGGGCAGTTCGGATGCGGACCCGGAGGGCGACGATGGAGACGGCGCCGACGGTGAGGTGACGATCGAGACGCGGGACGGGGCCTCTCCCGGAGTCGGCTGCCGCAAGGTGCCCAAGCCGCTCGGCCGGACCGTCCCCCCGGCAGCCGGCCAAGGGTCGTGGGTTCTCCATGCGGGCTCCGACAGCGAAGACCCCTGGCGGCCGACGGTCCTTACGCTGTTCGATTGGGCGACACTCGGCGCGCTGGTTCTCGATGACGTGTCGGACCTGGAGTCGGCGGGCACCAAGTTCGCCAGCGACGCGTCGATCGACGGAATGCTGACCGCGTACGTGAGAGCGTGGTTCACATGGATCGAAGGCGGCACCTCACGACTTGCCCACGACGAACTCCGCCTTCTCGACCTGGCGACGGGCGGGGTCCGGTCGCTGGCGACCAACCAGGGAGTTCCTTCCGAGACGACGATGGACTTCGTCACGCTGGACTACCCATGGGTGGTCTGGCGGGATTCCAGCGAGGAATGGGGCATGGTCATCGCCTACGCGCTGAACATCGACACCGGGGAGAAGGTCGACCTCGTCCCGCGGGAGGGCGGGGTCATCGGTGTCGGCCTCCTGGATGGGATCGCGCTACTGGACCAGACGAAGTTCACGCTGGTGGACCTGGAAACCGGGGGGCGGCGCGTCGTGGCAGACTACCTGTGCGTGGACATGCCCGAAGCACAATGCGACGGGCGCTGGGGCGCCGTGATCACCCCGAACTGGATCGCGTGGATGGACTCCCGCGCCGCCCCCGAGTGCCACTGGTTCATCCCCTGCGGAACGCAGATCTGGGGCTGGGATCGGCGGACGGAGACCGAGCACCCGCTGGTGGTCTCGCCGGGCATGCACGGTCCGATGCTCGCGGGCCGTGGCGACTGGCTCGCGTGGGAGGATCAGCGCGACGACCCGGACCCGTACCGCGAGGCGGATCGGCAGCAGAACATGTACGCGTTGTACTTGCCGACCATGACCGAGCTCCAGATCGAGGACTGGCCGGGCTTCCAGTTCTGGCCGTCGATCTACGCAAACGGCGACGAGTATCACGTTCTGTTCTACGAGGAGGTCGGGCCCATGGGCGTGACCGACGACCTCTGGGACTGCACGCTGCCGGATGTCGCTGGTGGGTCGTAGGTTCGGGCGGGGAGAGCGGAAACGGCGTGGGATCGCCGCCATGACGATGCGCTGGCGGAGCGTGGCCGCAGGACTTGCAGAGGCCGGCGCCGCCCTCGGCGCGCACCGCCCATACGATAACATGCCTCGTGCGGGGGGGAAGAGGAGAGGCCGTTGGCATCGATCACGGTGGATTTCGAAGGGCATCGCGTGCAGCTTCCCGCGGGGGCGAAGATCACCGAGCTGACCGGCCGGCGGTCGCATCCGCGGGGCATGCCGGTCGCTGCGCTGCTGAACCAGCGGCTGGTGTCGCTGGAGCGCCCGCTCATCGACGGTGCGGTGGTGCAGGTCGTCACGCGGGACGATCCGGAAGGGCTGCGGATCGTGCGCCGGTCCACGTGCCTGCTGCTCTACGAGGCGTTCCGGCGGATCGCCCCGCAGGCGCGCGTGGTTTCGGGCCAGACGCTGGGGCCCTGGTACTACTTCGACGTGGTGGGGACGGACGAGGCGGTGCCGGAGCTGGTGGCGCGGGCGCGGGAGCAGATGGAGCGGCTGCGGGCGGAGGACTTGCGCTTCGAGGTGCAGCGGCTGAACACGGACGAGGCGGTGGAGCGGTTCGCGAAGGAGGGCCGGCACGACCGCATGGCGCTCTTGCGGACGTGGTGGCACGAGTCGGTGCGGGTGGTGAACGCAGGCGGGTATTTGGACATCCGGCACGGGCCGGTGGTGCCGAGTGCGGCGTACCTGCCGCCGTTCGCGCTGCACCCGTACGCGCAGGGTTTCGTGCTGGGGTTCGCGGCGGGGGGACCGTCGGCGGCGGACATCGCGCAGCCGCCGCCGCTGATGAAGGGCCTCCTGGGCATCTACCAGGAGACGAAGGCGTGGAACCGGGTGCTGGGGGTGGCCAACGTCGGCGACCTCAACCGGGTGTGCACGACGAACGAATACCGGCACCTGATCTCGGTGGCCGAGGGGTTCCACGAGAAGAAGATCGCCACGATCGCGGACCGGATCGCCGGCTGCGGCGGCCGTACGCGGCTGATCCTGGTCGCCGGGCCGTCGTCCTCGGGCAAGACGACATTCACCAAGCGGCTGGCGGTGCAGCTCCAGGTGGCCGGGTTGCACCCCGTGGCGTTGTCGGTGGACGACTACTACATCGATCGCGAGCGCACGCCGCTGGGGGAGGACGGGAAGCCCGACTTCGAGGCGCTGGAGGCGGTCGACCTGGAGCTGTTCAACGAGCACCTGCGGCGGCTGCTGGCGGGCGAGGAGGTGCGGACGCCGCGCTACGACTTCATCTCGGGGCGGCGGGTGGATCCCGAGAAGTGGCGGGCGATGAAGCTGGCCGACTGCGACGTGCTGATCGTGGAGGGAATCCACGGGCTGAACGAGCGGCTGTCGGCGGCGGTGCCGGCAGAGGCGAAGTTCCGCATCTACGTCAGCGCGCTGACGCAGCTCTCGCTGGACGACCAGAACCGGCTGTCGACGGCGGACGCGCGGCTGCTGCGGCGGCTCGTGCGCGACCGCATCTACCGCGGGCACACGGCGGCGACGACGATCGCGACGTGGCCGAACGTGCGGCGGGGGGAGGAGAAGCACATCTTCCCGTTCCAGGAGTCGGCGGACGCGATGATGAACACCGCGCTGGTGTACGAGACGGCGGTGCTCAAGGTCTACGCCCAGCGGTTCCTGCTGGAGGTGCCGACGGATCATCCGTCGTTCGCCGAGGCGTACCGGCTGCTCAAGTTCCTGGAGCTGTTCGTGCCGGTATTCCCGGACCGCGTGCCGCAGAACTCGATCCTGCGCGAGTTCATCGGGGGATCCATTTTCCAGTACTGAACCACCGATCCCCTCCTTCGTGACGATGCGGCCGGTTCTCCGGAACCGGAGAAGGAGAGGTGGCGAGGTCGGCGGGAGAGGGGGGGAAGGCGAAAGCGACGGGGGGGCCCTGGAGGATGTGGCGGCGGCGATGTAGACTACGGCCCGTAGGAGGAACGCCGCCATGCGTCGCACGCTCCCGACCGCCGACTTGCCCGCCGTAGCCTTGGCGAAGGCGGGCCGACTTCTCTTCTCCGCCCTCCCGTTCCTCCTGGCGGCCTGTTCGCCGGCGGCGGACGACACGGGGGTGCGGGACGTGCCGCGCGAGGTACACGACAGCGGGGGCGATTCGATCTGCGGGCCGGGGGGGGAGTGCGGGGACGCCTACCTCACCTGCTGCCCGACGGTCGGGTGCGTCGACCTGCACGACGACCTGTTCAACTGCGGGGAGTGCGACAACGAGTGCGCGCTGGACGAGGAGTGCCAGAGCGGGGTCTGCTTCACGCCGGAGTGTTTTCCCGAGTGCGACTCGCGGCAGATCTGCTGCGGGGGGGACTGCGTCGACCCGATGTCGAACGACCAGTACTGCGGGGACTGCAGGCATTCTTGCGACGCGCCGCTGCGCTGCCTCGGCGGCGCCTGCATGTGCGACACGGGCCTGGGCGCGGACATGTGCAATCCCGGAGAGGAGTGCTGCTCCGCGGGTTGCGCGGACCTGATGAACGACCCGGAGAACTGCGGGGAGTGCGGGGCGTCCTGCGGGGGCCTGCCGTGCAACGCCGGGCAGTGCTCGTGCGGTCCGACGGTCTGCCCGGTCGGGCAGGCCTGCTGCGACCAGGAGCGGGGCACGTGCGCCGACCTGTCGTCGGACATGGACCACTGCGGCCACTGCGACACGAAGTGCGACGGCGACCGCGCGACCGGCTGCGTCGAGGGCCAGTGCATGTGCCACGACGAGCCGCAGTGCGCGTCGGGGACGGTGACGTACCCGCTGTGCCAGATGAGCCCGATGATGCCGCCGCACCGCTGCTGCTCGGGAGGGTGCGAGCGGGTCGACGACTGGGGCTGCGCGGGTTGCGGGCGGGCGTGCTCGGGCGGGACGGAGTGCCAGGCGTCGCCGGGGTTGTTCGACTGCACGTTCTCCTGCCAGGTGCCAGAGTAGTTTGACACCACCCCCCCGAGTGCCCAGACTCCAGACCCATGCGACGTATCCCGCTCGGACGACATGAGATCCTGCAGGAAACCCTGGAGAACGGACTGGAGGTGCTGATCCTCGCGGATCCGACCTCGCCCGTCAGCGCGCTGCACCACTGGTTCAAGGTCGGGTCGCGCAACGAGCACGAGGGCAAGACGGGGCTGGCGCACCTCTTCGAGCACCTCATGTTCGGGGAGACGGAACACCTCCGGCGCGGCGAATTCGACCGCAAGATCGAGGCCGTGGGCGCCTCGATGAACGCCGCCACGTGGCTCGACTGGACCTACTACCACGAGACGTTCCTGCCGGAGCACCTGGGGATGATGGCCGAGCTGGAGGCGGAGCGGATGGCGCGCCTGGTGCTCGGGGAGGAGCAGGTCGCGCGCGAGAAGGACGTGGTGGCCAACGAGCGGCGGTTCCGGGTCGACAACAGCGTGGAGGGGACGGCGAACGAGCTGCTGTGGAAGGACGCGTTCCGGGTGCACCCCTACCACCACCCGACGATCGGCTGGATGGACGACATCCTCGGATTCACGGTCGAGGACTGCCGCGCCTTCTACCGGACGTACTACGCGCCGAACAACTGCTGCGTGGTCGTGGCGGGGCCGGTCGAGGCGCGCGAGGCGCTGGAGGTCGTGCGGCGGACGCACGGGTCCATGGCGTCGCAGCCGATCCCGGCGGACGAGCTGACCGCGGAGCCGGAGCAGGACGGCGAGCGGCGGCAGCGGATGTCCTGGCCGACGCCGACGCCCAAGACGTGCGTGGCCTGGCGGTCGCCGGACCTCGCGCATCCCGACCACGCCGCGCTCACGGTGCTCTCCCAGGTGCTGCTCGGCGGCCGCTCGGGGCGGCTCCAGCGACGCCTGGTCCACGAGGGGGAGCTCGCGGCGGATGTCTCGGGCGGGCCCGGGTCGTTCCGCGACCCGTCCCTGCTGGAGATCTGGGCGGACCTGCGCGAGGGAAAGACGCACGAGGAGGCGTTGGCGGCCGTCGACGACGAGATCCGGGCGGTGGCCGCGGCGCCGCCCCGGCCGGAGGAGCTGGAGACGGCGCGAAACCAGGTGCTGCTGGCCTTCCGTTCGGCGCTGGAGACGGCGGCGGCGAGGGCGGAGCGCATCGGATTCTTCCACGTGACGGCGGGCGACGCGGGCGCGATCGACCGGCGGCAGCGAGACCTGCTCGCGGTGAGCGCCGAGGCCGTGAGCGCCGCGGCGCGCAAGTACCTCGTGCCGCGGACGCGCAATGTCCTGCTGGTCGATGCGGCGGAGGCGACATCATGACCATCCGATTCCTCCACGAACCCGCCGCGGGGCTCGGTTTCGTCGACATCATCGTCTCGTTCGACATCGGCGCGGAGATCGATCCCACCGGTCGCGAGGGCCTGGCGCAGCTCACGATGCGTCTCATGCGCTGCGGCACGGCGCGATGGACGAGGCCGCAGGTCGACGCGGAGGTCGAGCGGCTGGGTGCGCACCTGGAGCTGGGCGCAGGCCTGCACCGCGTCTCCCTGCGAGCGCGCGTGATCCGCGAGAGCCTCGAGCCGCTGTCCAAGCTGCTGCTGGGGCTGGTCCTCGAGCCGGCGATGCGCGAAGAGGACTTCGCGCAGGCCAAGCGGCTGCTGCTGGCCGAGGCAGTCTCGCGGCGCGACGACGACCAGGAGCTGGCGGGGCGCGCGTTCCGCCGCGCGCTGTTCGGCGACGGACACCTCGGCCGCCCGGCCTCGGGGACCGTGGCCTCGCTGGGACGGATCGAGCGCGACGACTGCGTGGGCCTGCACCGGGCGCTGTGCGCGCAGGACACGCTCGTGCTGGGCCTCGCCGGCGACATCGACGAGGCAGAGGCCCGGCGGCTGCTGCTGGGGCCGCTCGAGTCGCTGCCGGCGAAGGCGGCGGTGGTCCGCCCGGGGGGGGAGCCCGTCCCGCCGCGGGGGCGCCGCGCGATCCTGGTCGACAAGCCGGAGCGCACGCAGGGGCAGATGTACCTGGGTCATCTGGGGCCCAAGCCGGGGCGCGAGCACCACGACGCGATGCTGGTTTCGTCGGTGGCGTTCGGCGGCACCTTCTCCGCGCGGATGATGCAGGAGGTGCGCGTCAAGCGGGGGTGGAGCTACGGCGCCTACTCGCGGCTGTCGCGCAGCCGCACCGACGACGGATGGTACCTGTGGACCTTCCCCGCGATCAAGGACCTCGGCCCGTGCCTGGCGCTCGAGCTGGACATGCTGCGCGCACTCGGCAAGGAGGGGATCACCGGCGACGAGCTGGCCTTCGCGCGCGGGTACCTTGTGGGATCATCGGTCTTCCTCATCGACACCCCGGCGGATCGCGTGGAGCGGAAGATCGAGACGGAGACGTTGGGGTTCCCGGCGGACTACTATCCGTCGCTGCGGCAGCGAGTGGAGGCGGTGACGCTGGAGCGGGCGCACGCGGCGACGTCCGCCGTGGTGCAGCCGGACGACTTCGTCGTGGCGCTCCTGTGCACGGTGGACAAGGCGCAGGACGCCGTGCGCGACGTGCTGGGGGACGGCGCGACGATCGAGGTGAAGGCGTTCGACGACGACGAATTGTGAGGTTGGTTGAACGGGTCGAATTGTTGGTTGAACGTCCGGGACAAGTTGTCGGTCCGGGCAGGGAAGGCTCTCGCAGAGACGCAGGGGGTGAGAGGACGCGGTGGTGAGGGACACGTTCGGCAGGGTCGCGACTTGCGGGTGCGTCCTGCTGGCGATCGGGTGCGCGCCGCGGGCGCCGCGCACGCCGCCGCCGCCGCCCGTGGACACCGGATACGTCGAGTGGATCGTGCAGGAGGCGTGGAACCTCTCGGACCTGCCGGCGGTGGCGGCCTCGTACGACCAGCTCTGTATCCGGGCGCAGGGGGGTGACGAGCGGGCGGAGCGGCTCGTGCCGGAAACCGGGACGGCGTTGTGGGTCGTGCGGACGTTGCTTCTGCCCGAGCTGCTGGTACTGCCGGGCGCGGAGGACGTGCCGGAGCCCGACGCGATCGCCACGGACTGCGCGCTCGAGGCCGACGCGGCGCTCGTCGCGGCGGCGGCCGGGTACGTGGGCGGGGAGGATCTCGAGTGGGAGGTCGAGCCGCTGCTGGCCGTGGAGGGCCAGGGCGCCGCGCGACGGGTCGACGACGACGCGCGGCTGGCGCGTGTCATCCTGGCGATCTCGCGGCTGTTCCCGCTGGCCGAGTTGGCGCATGGGGCGGGGTTGGACGAAGCCGTCGCGACGCTCGATCCGGACGACGACTTGATTGTGGCGGCGGGACGGGCGGGAGGGGTTTGTGCGTCGGCGCCGGACGATCCGGCGTGTCTGTGGGAGAGGCTGGCGGCGCAAGCGTTGCTGGACACGGGAGGTTCGGACGCCGTGAGCCGCGAGAGCCTGGCGGTGGAAGCGGTCGATATTCTGGCCCGTCGCGGACTGCTCGACCTCGTCGTGCGCGTGGTCCTGCCGGTGGCCGAGGATCAGTTCTCCCCCTTGTCGAGGCTCGCGGCGGAGCTGGTCGCGCGCTTCGGCAAGGCGCTCGGGGTGGAGGAGCCGACGAACGGGGGCTCCGAGGGCGGCGGCGACGAGGACTGGCCGGAGGCGGCGCCGTAGCGGGCAACCCTGAGACCGAATTGGCGCGGGCATACCTCGGTGTAGTATTATACCCTACAGGAACATACACGGAGGTGATCGATGCTTGGATCCTCTTTTCCGTTTCGGCTGCGCGAGCCGAGGAGTCCGTTCTCGTTTCCGGTGCTCGTGGAGTGCGGTGATGCGATCCGGCGGCACCTCGCGCGGAACATTTCCGACTCGGGGATCTTCATCGATGCCGACCCGCCCTACGAGCTGGGCGCCGTGGTGCGGATCGTGTTCATCTACCCCGGGAGCGACGTGGAGCTGACGGCGGTGGGGGTGGTGAAGCACCACGAGTGCCATCCGACGATGATGCTGGGGGAGTCGGTGGACGTGATGGGGGTGGGCATCGCGTTCCTGCGGTTCGAGGACGGGGTGGTCAGGCCGCAGGCGCAGCCCCTGGCCTCGTGAACTACCTGTAGTTGAGGACGACGAGCTCGGTGATGGCGCCGCGGCGGGCGCCCTTGGAGTTGATCGATCGGGTCGCCTGGACCCGGACGATGCGGAGGCCCTTGTACAGCTCGCGGACGAGCGGGGTGTCGGAGTTGGAAAGCATGACGAGGACGCCGCGGCGGTCAAGCTCGGCGAAGACCCTCGCCAGCTCGCGCTGATCCTCCTCGCGGAACCCGCCCTTGGCGTAGGCCGTGAAGTAGGCGGTCTTGGAGAGAGGGTGGTACGGCGGATCGAAGTAGACGAAGTCGCCGCGGCGGGCGCGGTCGAGGACCGATCCGAACGGCCCGCGCTCGATCTGCGCCTGCTTCAACGCGCGGGCGCACGCGTGGAGGTTGGGTGCGTCGCAGATCGTGGGGTTGGAGTAGCGGCCGAACGGCACGTTGAACCCGCCCTTGGAGTTGACGCGGTACAGGCCGTTGAAGCAGGTGCGGTTCAGGAAGATCATGCGGGCGGCGCGTTCGGCGAGGGGCAGCGCGGCGGGATCCTGGGCGCGCACGGCGTAGTAGTATTCCTTCTCGTACCGGTGCCGTCCGAGGGCGTCGATGACGGCCGGGAGGTCGTCGCGCACGGCGAGCAGGCAATCGATCAGGTCGGCGTTGTCGTCGGAGAGCGTCGCCTGGGGAGGGCGCAGGTGGAAGAAGACGGCGCCGCCGCCGACGAACGGCTCGTGGTAGCGCCCGAACCGGCGGGGGAACAGCGGTCGGTACTGCTCCAGGAGCTGTCCCTTGCCGCCCGCCCACTTGAGGAATGGGCGAGGTGCATCCGGTTTGGTGCTCACTGATTCACGCTCCCGAACAGGCAGCCGCGGGCTGAAGCCCGCGGTTCGGCTACGAACTGGCCCAACCGTGTTTTCAATTCTCTCCCCCGAGCTCGCGTACCAGGGGGCGGATGGGCTCGAGGAAGGCGTCGCCCAGGCCGGTGAGGAGGGCGTGGAGGCGCGGAACGGCGCGCAGTCCGGGATGTCCGGCCACGATCCTCTCCCGCCGCTCGATCTCGGAGAGGGCGTAACGCGCCGAGCCGCAGGAACGGAACAACGCGTCGGCCTCGTCGACGTCCGCGGCGGTGGTTTCTGCGCGGGGCTTGACGAGCAACGCGCGAAGGCGCGCCGCGTCGGCGGGGGCGCAGCGGCCGAGGGCGTGGGCGACCAGGACGGAGATCTTCCCTTCGGCGATGTCGCTGCCGCGCATGCCGCGGCCCTTCTCGCCGTAGAGATCGAGCAGGTCGTCCTGGATCTGGAAGACGACGCCGAGGTGCCGCGCGGATTCCTCCACGGCGGCGACCACGGCGGACGGTGCACCGGCGAGGCGCGCGGCGCCGCCCAGGGGGATTTCGAACAGGCCGGCCGTCTTGCCTTCGATGACGGCCACGTACCTCTCGACGGTCGGTCCGGGATCGTCCTTGAGCTGGAACTCGCGCGCCTGGCCATCGATCACACGCAGCGTCCCGCGCAGCACGAGGTCCGCCGTCGCGAGGCGCTCCGCCGCGGAGTGGGGGAGCCGCTCGAGCAGGGCGAGGGTGTAGTAGAACATGGCGTCGCCCAGGTTGATGGCCTGGGCTTCCGACCAGCGCTTCCAGACGGTCGCCCGGCCGCGTCGCGTCTCGTCGCCGTCCTGCAGGTCGTCGTGCACGAGCGTCGCGTTGTGGAGCATCTCGCAGGCCGCGGCGAACGGCACGAGACGAGCGGGGTCCGATTCGAGGGCTTCGGCGGTCAGGAGCGGAATCATCGCGCGGAGGCGCTTGCCGCCGGTTTCCAGGTGGTACGCGCACATCTCGACGAGGAGCGACCCCGGGGGCGACCACCCCTCGACCGTCTCGCGGATCAAGCGCTCCACCTCGCCCCAGCGCTCGCGCTTGTACCGCTCCAACTCCGCCAGGACGTTCATCGTCACCTCCGTGCGCGCCGGCGGCCCGTCAGGCCGCGGGCGCGATGCCTCCCGCGGCGACCACGGTCCAGCCTTCGTCGCGCAACCGTTCCGCGAGCAGCGGCGCGTCCCGCTCGCGGCAGGTCGCGATCACGGTTCCGCCGCCGCCCTTGCCGGTGAGCTTCGCGCCGGCCGCTCCCGCCGCGCGCACGGCCGCGACCGCGCGCTCGAGCCCCGGCGTCGACACTCCGACCGCCGCGAGCAGGGGCTGGGCGGCGTCCAACGCGGTCCCGAGGCGCGTGACGTCGCCGGCGGCGAGCGCGTCCCCGACGGCGGCGACCACCGCGGAGGTCTCGGCCAGCAGCCGTTCGAATCGCGCCGGATCCTCCGTCCGTCGCCGCGCCACCGCCTCGACCATCGTGCGCGTCGACGCGGGCGTGCCGGTGTCGATCACGATCAGACCGATCCCCGGCGCGACGGCCTGCGGGCGTGGCGACTCGCCGCGCACGAAGCGGACGGCGCGGCCCGTCACGGCGACCTCGGTGTCGATCCCGCTCGGCGCGCCGTGCGCCACGCGCTCGCACGCCAGCGACACCTCGCGCAGCTCCGCGTCGTCCGGAGCGCGACCGACCATCCCGGCCCAGGCGCGCGCCAGCGCCACCGACAGCGCGGCGCTGGAGCCGAGACCGGCGGCGACGGGAATTCCCGAGCGCACCACGATCGAGACCGCGGCCGGGTCCGGGCCGCCCCAGCGCTCGCGGGCGATGCGCGCGCACTCGGCGACGTGCCCCTGCGGCGCCGGGCCGCCGGCCGCTTCCCGGATCTCCACCTCGAGCGTCGCGGCCGGTAGCGGGACGGCGATCGCCGGGGCGCCGTAGACGACGAAGTGCTCCCCGGCGACGATGACCTTGCCCGTCGCCCGGCCCCGCGCGACGGTCATACCTTCCTCCGGTGGAGCTTCATGTGGCCGGCCTGGATCCCCTCGGAAACCAGGGCGCGCAGGGCCGCGAGGTTCTGCGCGAGGCCGACGGCGGCTGCGACCTCGGCCAGGTCCGCGGCGCCGGTCGCGCCCAGGATCTTGAGCGCGGCGCGGACGCCGGCGTGGGCGCGCACGGCTCCACCGATCAGGCCCACGGCCATCGGCATCGTCAGCTCGCCTTCCAGCGTGTCGCCGCGAACCCGCCAGACACTGAGCGGCCCGTAGCGGCCGCTGCGCGCGGCGAACGCGTGGCCCCCCGCCTCGACCGCGCGCCAGTCCTGCCCGGTCGCCAGGAGGAGGGCATCGATGCCGTTGAAGATTCCCTTGTTGTGGGTCGCCGCGCGGTACGGATCGCGCTCGGCGAAGACGGAGGCGGCCTCGATGCCCCGCGCGACGTCCTCGCCCGCGAAGCCGCCGCGGGCGAGCGCTTCGAACGGCACCCGTCCGCGCGCGGACACGGTGCGCCGGTCGGCGAGGTTGGTGAGGATGCGCAAGCCGGCGCGCCCGCCGGTGAGGCGCTCCAGCTCGGGCGCGACGCGCTCGGCCATGGTGTTCACGGCGTTGGCGCCCATGGCCTCGCGCACATCGACGACGAGGTGGACGACGAGCATCGGGCCGAGGGGGTCCCGGGGCCCGGCGGGGTCGAGCCGGCGGACCTGGAGGTCGCGGGCGCCGCCGCCGGCCGCGACCAGGGCGGGATCGGCGGCGTCGCAAGCCGCGAGGATGGTGGCCCGCGCGTCGAGGACGTGCCGCGTGGCAGCGTCGAGGTCCGGGACGTCCACGAGCTGCACCTGGGAGATCATCAGCGGGGCGGAGGCCGTCGCGTCCACGCCGCCGCCCGCGCCGAGCATCCTGGCGGCGTTGGAAAGCCCGGCGACGACGCTCGGCTCCTCGAGCGCCATCGGCACGCGGCGTTCGCGACCGTTGACGACCAGGTTCAGCGCCACGCCCAGCGGCAGGGCATGGAGGCCGATGACGTTCTCGAGCATCCGGTCGGCGGCGTC
The DNA here is from genome assembly GCA_016218815.1 of Deltaproteobacteria bacterium. Lineage (GTDB taxonomy): Bacteria > Myxococcota_A > Polyangia > DRWM01 > JAAZOP01 > JAAZOP01. The sequence continues at coordinate 33,417 of JACRCX010000138.1, read as the reverse complement.
GATGTCGAGTCCGCCGGCGGCGAGCGCCGCGGATTCCTCGGCGGTGAGACCCGCGCCCGCGGCGACGAGACGTCGGCGCTCGGCGGGAGGGAGGCCGCGCAAGCCGACCGCGGGCGGCGGGACCGGCGGCGCGGTGCGGCGAGAGTCCCCGGTCATCGGCGTTCGGCCCGCCCGGCGGCGCGCCGCAGCTCTACCGGTCGCCGGCAGCCGGTGCAGAACATGACGACGCGCAGCTCGAGCAGGATCGCCTCCAGCGCGTGCACGACGGCGGCTTCGGAGTCCTGGGCGGGGCCGAGCAGCGGTCCGGCGAGCGCGCAGGCGTCGGCGCCCAGCGCGATGGCGGCGGCGACGTCGCGTCCCGTCCGGACGCCGCCCGAGCCGATGACGAGGCGGCGGCCGAAGGCGCGGCGACAGGCGATGATGGACTCGGCGGTCGGAACGCCCCAGCCCGCGAGGCGCTCGCCGGTGACGGCGGCCGGTGCGTGGCCGGCGCGGTGGGCTTCGACGCGGGCCCACGATGTCCCGCCGACGCCGGCCGCCTCGACGCCGGCCAGGGGCAGGGTGGCCAGCCGGCGAGCCGTCGCGAACGAGAGCCCGGCGCCGACCTCCTTGACGATGCACGGGACGCCCACGCGCGGCACGGCTTCGCGCAGGAGGCCTTCCAGGCCGCGGAAGCAGGTGTCGCCTTCCGGTTGCAGGGCCTCCTGGAGGGGGTTCAGGTGGAATGCGAGCGCGTCGGCGCCGGCGCTGCGGACGGCCTCCCGGAGCGTTTCCGCGGCGACGCCCTTGCGGAGCTGGACGGCGCCGATGTTGCCGATCAGGAGGGGCAGCTCCGGGGCGAGATCGCGCACGCGGTAGCTTCCCGTCTGCCTCGGGTCCTCGATCATCGCGCGCTGGGACCCGAGGGCCATGCCCAGGCCGAGACGCTCGGCGGCGCGGGCGAGGCGCTCGTTGATCCGGCGGGCGCGGGAGGAGCCGCCGGTCATGGCGCCCAGCAGCAGGGGTGCGCGAAGGCGCTGGCCGAGGATGGTGGTGTCGAGGTCGACGTCATCGAGATCGATCTCCGGCAGCGCGAGGTGTTCGAAGCGGACGGCGTCGAGGCCGGTCGGCACGGAGGAACCGACCGGTCGCGAGAGGCAGATTTCGATGTGCTCATCCTTGCGGCGTCGCGTCGGTTGCATCCCGAAGCCTCCCGCCCGCCGCCTCGCGGTCGAAGACCGTTCCGCGGCAGCGGACGAGCGGCTACAGTAGCGCACCCGCGCCCGATCGGGGAAGGTGTTGGTTGGTCGATCGGGTCGAGTCGTTGGTGGGTCGTCTGGGACGAGTTGTCGGACGTGCGGCGTTCGAACGACGTTCATGGGGTTCGGCCCCTGCGGTGCGTTCCGGTGGCCGACGACCTCGAGCAGGAACCACGGACCGGCGTACGGACCGCCGGGATGTTCGGGGGGGAGCACCGGGCGAAGGTGGCGGGCGAGGGGCGCGAGGGACGCGGAGGGGAAGCCGCCTCGCGCGTAGACCAGGACGTAGTCCCAGTCGGCCAGGCGCTGCAGAATCGAGCCCAGGACGCCCTGCCCCAACTCGGGGACGACGAGGGCGCGGCGGCCCGCGGCGGTGGGCTCGACGGGCATGCCCACGTTGGCCAGCGGGGGGATGGAGATGATCCCGCCGCGCCGCTCGATCACGCGCGACGCCGTGTGCAGGTGGAACGGCACGTCGCGACGGACGGCATCGCTCCGCACGTCGATGGGCAGGACGAGGACGCGGCTGCCGCGGGGAATGAGGTCGGCGATGCGATCCAGATTGCCCACTTCGGCGGAGAAGCCGACGGACGCCGAGGCCTGCGCGACGAGCACGCCGGCGGCCACGGCGACGGCGGCGAGCCACGCAAGGACGGGCGTCGACCGGGGAAGTCGGGAAGAACGTGCCTGGCCGCCGCCGGCGACGGCGGCGGAGAGGACGAGCAGCAGGGGAGTCACGAGCCGTTCGGCGGCGAAGTGCAGATCGCCGGTCTGGCGGGGGAGGAAGAGGCAGGCGAGGCCGAGCAGGCCGGCGAAGACCGCGATTCGGCGGCGCGAGGCCGGCGAGTCCACAGTCGACCGTCGGGAGTCGACAGCCCCTTCGCGTGCCGCGAGGGAATCGGAGGGTTGTCGATCAGTCGAAATCGCCGCGAGCAACTCGGCGAGGGCGAGGAGCCCCACGAGGCCGAGGAACAGCGCTCCCAGCCAGACGAACGGTCCGGGTGCTGACCATTCGAAGAAGCCGCGGAGGCGTTCCAGCGCGGCGGGCCATTCGGTCGGGCGAGCGGGGAGGGACACGTGGGGCCGGCCGGAGACGAGTTGGGCGGCCCCCAGGGCGGCCACGGGGAGCGCGGCCAGGGAGACTCGTCCGGCCCAGTGTCCCAGGGCCGCAGCGCGTCGTTCCCGCGGCCAGAGCAGGGCGGCGGCGCCGAGCCAGGCGACGGCGGCGAGGGCCAGGTGGGTGACGGCGGCGAAGGTGACCGAGGCGAGCAGGACGATCCAGCGAACGATGCCGCGCCTCCGGTCCGGCGAGGGCTCGCGCAGCGCCGCCGCGGCCCAGTGGATCCAGGGGAGGGCGGGGTGGGCGATGAGCCAAGGGAGGAAGCCCCAATGCCAGGCGAGGCCGAAGAAGAGGGGAGCGGCGAGGGACGCGAGGCGGGGGGAGGCACGCAGCCTGCGAGCGAGGGCGAGCGCGCCGGCGACCCAGGCGAGGAGCGCGAGGCTCAGCTCGAGCCGCGCAACCGCTCCGGGGCGACGGGTCCAGGCGGCGAGGCGGTAGTAGGTCGCGCCGTACAGGGCGGAGGGGCCGCGTTCGGCGTGGAAAGGGGTCAGGGTGGGGTCGGGGGGATCGGCCGAAAGGCCGGCCAGCTCGGCGGCGATCGCGCGATGCTCGGGCAGGTCGACCATCGGCAATTCGGCGGGGAGCCAGACGGCGGCGAGGGCAAGGGCGGCGAGGATCGCAGCGGCGATTTCGGGGCTGCGTCGGGCCGCGCGCGTCGTCCAGTCGTCGGGCATCAACGGGACCGTAGCCGGACGGCGGCGAGTGGGCAACCGGGGGTTGGGGGGGGCTTCCGGGGGAGGGAATTCCCTTCGGCAGGCTCAGGGCAGGCTCGCGCGGTGACGCAGAGCAGGGATGTCAGTCGGTAAGGGCGGGAGGTGCGGGCCAGCTACCCCTTGAACGTCACCACGCGGCCCCAGGTGGCCTTGGTGCCCCACAGGCCGGAACGCAAGGCCTCGAGCTGGATGATCTGGCTGTGGTCGACGAAGAGGTTCACCTCGGGACCGTAGTTGGTCACGTACCAGGAGAAGACGGCGGGGTCGGCGGCCTCGAACATGAGCTTCTCCAGACCGAGCGCCGCGATGAACTTCGCGGGGACGTCGGTACGCCAGCGCTCGACGCTCTCCGTGATGCCTTCGGACTCGATCATGACCTGGTAGGCGCCGGCGTCGAGGAATCGCTTCGCGCGGGCGATGGCCCACGCGGGATCCTGCGTGCCCTCGGCCGCCAGCTCGGCCGCGGCCGTGGCGCCGCCCGCGCCGAACTGGATGCCGACCTCGGGCTTGGCCCGCAGGCCCGCCTGCTGCACCCGCTCGACCAGGCGCAGCCAGTCGTCGGTCGGGAGCGTCACGAAACCGGCGGACAGCTCGACGATGTCGAAGCCCAGCTCGCGACACTCCACGATGTAGCGGTTGACCAGCTCCTTGCCGCCGTGGGCCAGGACGTGCTCGATGAACCCGCCGGTGGAGACCAGGACGTCGTGCTGGTGGCACAGCTCGGTCAGCTCGCGCACGACGCGGCGGGGCATGAGGGCGAACGAGCCGCCGGCGAACTTGAGGGTGTCGACCCAGGGGCCCATCGTGGTGAGGATGTCGGTCAGCGCGTTGTGGCCGAGCGCGGAGTAGTAGGGGCCGCGAATCTCGGTGATGCCGCGAGTCCGCGGCTTGGCCTCGCGCTCGTTCAAGCGGACGAAATCGAATGCCCGGGGCTCGGGCTCCCTCCTCGTGGTCATGACGGACTCCTCTTCTCGTCGCCTCGCCAGCCGGGGACGGCGCCGACCCGGGCCAGGAGGCCGGCCAGGCGGGAGAGCGGGGCGTCCTCCAGGCCTTCGACGACGCCGGCGATGCCGGCCAGCAGGCCGTCCTCGGCCCGGTCGCCGGCGGTGAGGCGGAATTTCTCGAACACCTCGCCCCACGGCATGGGGCGGGTCGGGTATCCCAGGTAGTCGCGCTTCTCGACGGAGACGGCGCTGCCGTCGCGGCGCACGACGGTGACGCGGCAGGGCACCTCGGCGGGGAAGCGCGCGCTGTAGGCGTCGTGCATGGTCACGCGCACGCGCCGCAGCAGACCCTGCACGTCGTCGCGCACGATCCGTTCGGGCAGGTACTGCTCGGGCGTGAGCCGCCCGTCGAGCATGGCGGCGGCGAGCATGTAGGGGAGGCTGTGGTCGGCCTCCTCCTTGCTCGTCACGCGCGTCTTGTCGCCCTCGTCGCCGCCGCCGATGATGTGAAAGGCGACGGCGAAGGTGTCCAGCTCGAGGGAGGCGACGTCCTCGGGGCGCAGTCCGTGGCGCGCCCGCAGCTCCAGCAGTCCCTCGACGGCCGACTGCGCGTGCACCTCGGCGTTGAAACGCTTGAGGGCGGTCCCGCGGACGCGCTCCAGATTCTCGTCGTCCCAATCCACGTGCGCGGGCCCGGCGATGGTCTCGAAGAACCCCTTCTTGCCCTCGAAGATCTCCAGCGGGCCGGTGACGCCGCGCATGGCGAGAAACGCGGCCTGGGTGGCGCCCGCGGCGGCGAAGGGGGCGGCGAGGCCCTTCCAGTTGGAGAGGCGGCCGGTGCGGGTGACGCGCAGGGCGTTGAGGGAGGCGCCGGCGATGGCGACGGCGTGGGCGGCGCGCTGCGCGTCCAGTCCGAGGGCCTTGGCCACGCCGGCGGCGGCGCCGTAGGCGCCCTGGACGGTGTGATCGAAACCGCGAGCGCGGACGGGAGCGGCGTCGCTGAGGCGGCACTGCACCTGGTAGGAGACGGCGAGGGCGGTCATGAGGTCGCGGCCGGTGGTCCCGCGCAGCTCGGCGGCGGCCAGCACGGCGCCGAGGTTGTCGCTGGGGTGGCACGATTCGCCGGGGGCGAGGTAGCTGTCGTTGAAGTCGAGGTACCGGACGAGGGCGCCGTTGTGCAGCGCCGCCAGGTCCGGCGACGCGGTCCCGCCTCCGATGAGCGTGCTCGGTCCCGACCCCCCGAAATCCTCGAGGTGGCCGCGGATCGCGCGCACGGGCTGTGCCCCGAGTGCCCCGATGGCGCAGCCGAGCGAATCGAGCACGCGGATCTTCAGCGCCTCGCGTGCCGGCTGCGAGAGATCCTCGAACGAGGCGCGCTCCACGAACCGACCCAGTTGTTCCGCCACGGTGCTCATCGGACCGCTCCCGCATCGGCGCCGGGCCGATGCTCCGCGCGCCGGACGGGCGGTGCGCGGATTCACGGGAACGGCATAAGCACGGCGGGGGGGGAGGCAAGTGCCGCGCCTGAACGGCGCGGCCGCTGTTGGTCGTTGGTGGGTCGTCGGGGACTTCCGGTTGACAGCCCTTGGCGTGCGGCCGGAAGATGCCGCGCATGAAGATCCCCCGTCGAATTGCGCAGGTCGTGGTTTTCGCGGGTTCGTTCCTGGTCGCCGGCGTTGCCGCGGCCGACCCGGTGTTGGTCGAGTTCCGGTCGGCGGACGGGACGGCGCTGGTCGCGGAGGGGGACGCGCGGACGCGGTGGGGGGAGTGGGACGCGAAGGCGGCGAGGGAGCGTGTGATGGCGCGGGCGGAGGCGATCGCGGCGGCGCGACGGGCGTTCGTGGCGACCCTGCCGCTGGACCTGGCGCAACGCGTGGAGCGGTCGTACCGGCATTTCCCGCTCGTGGCGATGAACGTGGACGCGGGCGAGAGGGGCGCGCTGTCCGCGAATCCGCTGGTGGTCGCGGTGTACGACGTGCAGCTCCGGCGGCCGCTGATGGAGTCGGCGCTGGCGTACCTGGGCGCGGACGCGTGGCATGGCGCCGGGTACGAGGGAGCGGGGACGGCGGTCGCGGTGCTGGACACGGGCATCCGCTACTGGAACGGCTACTTCGGCGACTGCCCCGATGCGGGCACGGATCCGGGCACGAGCGAGGGCTGCCGGGTGAAGGTGTTCGAGGGGTTCGCGACGCTGGAGTTCGGCGCGGGGATCACGGACCCGATCCAGGTGGCGAACCAGGAGCCGCACGCGACCAACGTGGGCGGGATCGTGGAAGGGATGGCGCCCGGCACGGCTCTCCTGAGCCTTGGGGTGTTCGCGGTCTACGAGCCCGATCCGTCGACGGGGTTCGCCGGCGGGGCGGCGGCGAACGACTCGGACGTGGTCGAGGCGCTGGACTGGGTGATCGAGCACCGCGAGGAGTACAACATCGTCTCGGCGAACATGTCGCTGGGCAGCGAGCCGGACCCGGAGGCGCGGGGGTACTGCACGGGCTACATGGCGGGCTCGTACTCGACGGTGTTCGCCAACACGCGCGACGCGGGAGTGCTGCCGGTCACGGCGACGGGCAACGAGTACGTCAAGACGGCGGTGGGCTCGCCCGCGTGCATCTCGTCGGCCGTCCGCGTCGGCGCGGGCTACGACGACCCGGCGTACGGCTACACGTGCGGCACGGGTCCCGTGGTGCCGGGCTCGGTCGTCTGTTTCTCCAACTCGAACGCCTTGGTGGATTTCATCGCCCCGGGGAACGACATCGATGCCGCGGGCTTGATGGGCTACTCGGGGACCTCGATGGCGACGCCGATGGTCGCCGGGCTGACGGCCGTGTACCAGGCGCGGTACGGCTCGGACGCGCTGTGGACGTACGAGAGGATGCGGGTGGACGCCGTGCCGGTACCGGAGGACTTTCCGGAGCAGCCGTACATCCACCGCTACATCCGGATGGGCGACCACGACGCGGTGCTGCGCTTCGACACGGGGGCGTTGATGGCGTCGAGCTACCGTGGGCTGTCGATCCCCAACGCGGCGCCTGCCGGGCTGGAGGTCTCCGCGGAGGTGATCTGCGAGTCGGAGGAGTGCGTCTCGAACGCGGTGGGACGCGTGTTCGTGGACCTCAACGTGGAGCACGCGGCGACGGGCGAGCTGTCGCTCGAGCTGGAGGCGCCGGACGGCACCGTGGCGCGGCACGACATGGAATCCGACGCCGAGCTGGGCAAGGACAACATCAACTCGATCCTCGGCAGCCAGCACCTGCCGGCGATCTTCGACGGCCTGAAGGGCAAGCCGATCGTGGGGACGTGGAAGCTGCGCGTGATCGACGAGGGCGGCGCGAACACGGGCGAGCTGTACCGGGCGGTGCTGCTGATCGACTCGGCCCGGGTCGAGCTGCGGGGCGTCCTCGACGCGCCGTCGATCGCGCGGCCGTCGGAGCCGTTCGACGTGACCGTGACCGTCGCCAACCGCGGCAACCTCGAGCTGACCGCGGCGCCGCTGGCGCTGGAGCTGGTGGCGCGCGACGGCGGCGGCGTGGTCGACTCGGTGCCGTTGGAGCTGGACTTGCCGCTGGTGCCCGACGCGGCGGCCGACTTCGCGGTGCAGCTCACGGGGACGGCCGAGGGGATGTACGACGTCCGGTTGTCCACGACGGGGCTGGCGCCGGAGCTGCCGCCCGGGCTGGTCGCGGAGGCCGTGCCGGTGGCGATCACGCAGCGCACGTTCGCGTCGTTCGGTGTGGAACCGCGGGTCCCCGAGGTCGGCGCGGACGCGCAGCTCGTGGACTGGAGTGTCGGCATGATCGACTCCTGGTCCTGGGACTTCGGCGACGGGACGACCTCGACCACGGCCGGCCCGCTCCACGTCTGGGCCGAGGCGGGCGACTACGACGTGCGCCTCACGGTCACCGGGCCCGACGGCGTCTCGGCGGCGGCGCGGCGGATCCACGTCGCCCCGAAGGACGAGGTGATCATCCCTCCGATCGAGCCGATCGCCGGTGTCGGCGGCGGCGGGTGCGCCTGCCGCGCAGGCGCCCCCGTGGGCGGGGGATGGCTGACGGTGGCCGGACTCTTGCTGGCGGCGGTCGTGCTCCGACGGCGAAGGGGGATCTCGCGCAAAGGGCGCAGAGGATGCGAAGGACGCAAAGGGGGAGGGGACTCCGGTTCGCCGCGCCCGGAACCAACAACCAACAACCAAGCACCAACAACGCTCCTGGTCCTCATGCTCGCGCTGGCGGCTTGGCTGCCTTCCTGCGGCGACGACGGCGGCGGGGCGACGGACGGCGGCGCGGAGGCGGAAGCGGACGCGGCGCCGCCCGTGGAGTACGGCCCGTGGGTCTCGCTGCTTTCGCCGGCCGATCCGTCGATGGGCGAGGTCGACCTGTGGCTGCGCGTGGGGCACGAGCGGTCGCTGCCGGTGGACTTGACGGTGGAGTTCCGGGTCGGCACGGGCGAGTGGCAGGCCGCGACGCTCGACGATCCGTCCGCCGCGCTCGGCGTGGCATCGGCGCCGGAGGAGGGGGCGGCGCTGCACCTGCGCTGGCTGGCGACGACGGACGTCCCGGGGGACGCCGAGGTGGTGGCGCTGCGGGTGGGGGGGACCGACGGCGAACTGGACGCGGTGCCGGTCCAGTCCGCGCAGTTCACGATGCTCAACTTCTTCGTCACGAACCCGCACGCCGTGCTGATCACGGAGGTGTCGACGGCCGAGCGGAACGTGCCGGGGAGCCTGCGCGACGACTACCTCGAGGTCCTCAACACCACCGCCGAGGCCATGACGCTGGACGGCTGGAAGCTGGTAATCGGCAGCGCCAGCGGCGCGCGCGCGGAGATCCCGCTCGACGGCTGCACGCTGCCGGCGGGCGGGCGGCGGTCGCTGGTCGAGACGGATCCCGAGGTGCCGGCGGAGTACGGCGGCGGCTGGCCGCTCGGCGTGGCGTTGCCGTGGAACAACGAGGGCTACGGCTCGGTCGCGATCGTGGCGACGTACGACCGCGGGGTCGACTTCGTGCGCTGGGGCGGGTCGTCCGAGCGTCCGCCGGCGGGGACGGCGTGGACGGACGAGGTCCCGCTGCCGGTGCCGCAGACGCTGACGGTCCTGAACCGGGTGGACGAGACGGTGGATACGGACCGCTCCGGCGACTTCTGCGTCGCTCACCCGTCGCCTGACGAGGCGTCGGAGGGGTGCCTGCCGCGCCTGCCGCAAGGGAGCGTCCTGGTGAGCGAGCTGGACTCGCAGGGCTCGGATGATCAAATCGAGGTGCTCAACGCCTCGGGGGCCCCCGTCGACCTGGCGGGCTGGGTGCTCTTGTGGGACGGCGACGACCTCGGGTCGGGCGTCGTGCCGCTGGCGTCATTCGTGCTGCCGGACGGCGGCCGTCTGGGGCTGCGCGACAACGGCACGGCGGGCCGGGTGGTGGGCCCGGTCATGGAGCTGGGGGTCAACGTGAGCATCGACGGGCTGATTCCGGTGGCGGTGGGCTTCCGGGACCCGTACGGCGACGTGATCGACTTCCTGGCCGGCGGCGGCTCGACCATCCGCTGGCTCGACTGGAACGACACGCACCCGACGCCGATGCCCGGGCCCAACACGTCGCTCTCGCGGCGGCCCGGGGACCCGGACACGGACGGACCGGACGACTTCTGCCTGACGACGCCGAACATCGGCGCCCCGGCGGACGCGTGCCTGGAGCCGCTGGGGATCACGCTCCGGATCAGCGAGATCATGCCGGGGCGTCCCGACTGGGTGGAGATCTACAACCCCGGTCCGGACCCGGTGGACCTCTCGCGCGTGTACCTGAGCTACACGGCGCCGTACTACGGCGGCTCGGTCGGCGACTACCAGCTCGCCGGGACGCTCGAGCCCGGCGCGCTGATCGTCGTGAGCGAGGCCGATCTGCCGGACGTCGACGGAGAGCTGAACCTCAACCTGTCGCGGTGGGGGAACATCTCGTTGGGCTCGGACGGTGCGGGCACAGTCGCGCTGCGGGACGAGGCGGGGTACGGCATCGACTTCGCGATGTGGGGCGAGCCCGCGGGGACGCCGTTGTGGCCGGACGTGTGGACCGGCCTGGGCGCGGACGTGTACCCGACGGACGAGGACCTGAAGTCGATCCAGCGCTACCCGTACGACGCGGCGGACACGAACGGCCGCGACGACTGGTGCTGGGCCTATCCGAGCCCGATGGCGGCGAACGCGACCTGCGATTAGGGGCGTGGCGGCGGGGGCAAGTTTCCGGCACGCGCGGGTGGGGGGCGCGGGGCCGGAAAGTTGCCCGTGCGCGGGGGCGGCTTCTACAATGCTGACGGAGAATGGGACGAGCACGAAGCCTGCAAATGGCCAGAATCGAGATCATCCTGGGTGAACGTTGGGCGACCGATCGGGCGGTCGTGGAGAAGCTGCGCGCACGCGCCAAGGGCCAGGGGGCCTTCGACTTCGCACACGTGCTGGACGTGGTCGACATCTTCGTCGACGGCGCGAACGTCGGGGCGGCGGCGAGCGCGGACGCGATCGCCTGCCTGACGCGCGACCTGCTGGCGGCGCTGGCGCGGCTGGGGTCGGGCGAGGAGCGCAAGGTCGCAGTCCCGTTCTACGAGTCGTCGTTCGAGCTGGTGTTCCAGCGGGTGGCGGAACCCGGGCGCGGGGGGGGCGAGCGGTCGAGCGGTCGAGCGGCCGAGCGGCCGGGGGGGCGGGGAGCGAGCGGTCGAGCGGTCGAGCGGTCGAGCGGTCGTGGGGCCGAACCGCGGGTGCTGATCACGTTCTTCCGGGGCGGGCCGTCGCCGGAGATCCTGCTGCGCAACCACGAGGTGTCGCTGCGGGAGCTGTCGCGGGCGGCGGCGGGGGCGGCGCGGCGGCTGGCCTCGCAGATCGTGCGCGTCAACCGCGCGCTGGCGGAGGACGCGTTCGTCCGCGACCTGCGCCAGCTCGCCGAACGGGTACACGCGGGGGGCGAGCGCCTCTCGCCGATCGTCGAGCCGGAGCGGGAGACGCGGGAGTCCCGGACCTGGCGGCGCCTTCCCGCTCGGCTCGGGCCGCAGCTCGCCTTCCGGGGCGACGCGACGTGGAGCGACCTCCTGGGTCCGGCGCTGCCCGACCGGGCGGACCTCTCCGCGCTCCTGTGGCGGGGCGAGCTGGCGGTGTGGGACGGCGGCCGGCGGCGTGCGGTGGACCGGGTGCACCTGTTCCTGGTGGCCGAGCGGCTGCTGGCGGTGGTGCGGCACGTGCTGGAAGCGCGCGACAACGGGCGCGTGCCGGCGCCGCTGCGCCTGCAGTGCGACGGGCTGCTGATCGGGGTGCGGCCGGACGAGGGCGACGGGCTCGTGCTCTCGTTCGCGCACCGCGCCGACGACCGGGACCCGGTCGCGGTGCGCTTCCCGGACGGGGAGACGTTGGCGGGCGCGGCGCTGCTGTTCGGCGCCGACCTGCGCCGCGCGATGCTCGAGGCCGGACCGGGGCAGCGTCGCAACCTGCGCCTCCAGGCATTCGCGGCCGAGATGCGGCAGCTCGGCTCGTGGCGCGCCGACCTCGTGAGCAAGGCCGTCGTCAACCGCGATCCGGGGACGTACCGGGTCGAGCCGTTCGGCGACGCGGACGAGCCCGAGGCGGGCGCGGCGCCGGCGCTGCTGGTCGGCGAGCCGCGGCGGATGCGCTACCTGGAGCGGTGGCACCTGGAGGCGAGCGGCCTGGACCTGGGGGCCACCTGGCTCTGCGGCGACCGGCTGCTGGTCACGACGGGCGACGCGCTCCTGGCGGTGGACCGCGACTCGGGCGAGATGCTGTGGCGGCTGCCGGAGAGCGCCCCCCCCGTCGCCGTCGCCTCGATCATGGTCGGCAACCGCGGCGTCGCGCGCGTGGCTCCCGGCGGGCGCGTCGGGATGCTCGAGCTGTCCACGGGGAGCGAGCTGTGGTCGACGCGCGTGCGGCCGACCGTGGGCCGCCCGACGGGGACGACGCTGGGCAGCGCGCGTGCCCCCCGGCTGATCGTCGTGGCCGAAGGCTCGGCCGCGCAGCGCGGCCTCGTGGCGCTCGACGCGCTCACGGGCGAGGCGCGCTGGCGCTTCGCGGCGCGACGGGCGACGGAGGACGCGGCGTTCGAGTTCCAGCGGGCGGGGCGGATCCTCGTCGTCGTCTGCGGCGACTCGGCGATCTACGGCCTGGATGCGGACACCGGCGCGACGGTGTGGCGCTACGCCGACCGCGTGCGCTTCGTGCTGCGCCCGCGGCTGGCGCGGGACATGGTCGTGGCCGTGGCGGGCCAGCCGGGCCGCCCCGGCGCGACGTTGTACGCCCTGGACGCCTTCTCCGGGCGGCTGGTGTGGAAGCGCCCGCTGACCGGCGCGCCGCTCGCGGGGCCGACCGTGAGCCAGACGGTGGCCGTCGTCGCCACGGCCGATCCGTCCGGCGTGGGCCGGCCGGGACTGACCGCGGTGGAGACGACCACGGGGACGCCGCTGTGGCGGCGGACGGTGCCGGGACTGGAGCGCGGATTCTCGGCGTTGCCGGTGGACGAGCGGATCGTGGTCAACATCGCGGGCGGCGTGGCGATGGCGTTCGAGGGGCCGTCGGGCGACGAGGCCTGGGTGCACCGCACCTCGGGGGATCCGGCGGACATCCCGGAGCGGCTGGAGCCGATCCTGCGAGGCTCCGCGCTCTTCCTGCCGATGGACGCGGTGCAGGTGCTGCGCCCGGACGACGGCGAGGTGATCCACCGCCTGGGCGAGGGTCTGGTCCCCGACTGGCTGCGCGTCGATGAGCGCGGCCATCTGTTCCTCGGCGAGCAGTCCGGACACTTGGCGGCGTACGGCATCGCGGCACGGTTGGCGGTGGTGAAGTAGACTTCGATCGTGACCGACTCTTCCGACGCCTGGCCGCGGGTGATCGTCCATGCGGACATGGACGCGTTCTACGCGGCGGTCGAGCAGCACGACCATCCGGAGTGGCGCGGGAAGCCGGTGATCGTGGGGGGGCCGAGCCGGCGGGGCGTGGTGGCAACCGCGAGCTACGAGGCGCGGCCGTGCGGAGTGCACAGCGCGATGCCGATGGCCGTCGCCCTGCGGCTGTGTCCCCAGGCGATCGTCGCGACGCCGAATTTCGAGCGCTACCAGGAGGTATCCGGGCAGGTGATGGAGGTCTTCGGGCGCTTCTCGCCTGCGGTCGAGCCGCTCTCCCTGGACGAGGCTTTCCTCGATCTGACGGGGGCGGAACGCTTGTTCGGCCGGCCGGAGGAGATCGGGCGGAGGATCCGGCGCGAGGTGTTCGAAGCGACGGACGGTCTCACGGTCTCGGTGGGGATCAGCACGACCAAGTTCGTGGCCAAGGTTGCCAGCGACCATCGAAAGCCGGACGGGCTGACGATCGTCCCGGGAAATCGGGTCGCGGAGTTCCTCGCGCCGCTGCCGGTCTCGCGGCTGTGGGGCGTGGGGGAGAAGACCCTGCCGGCGCTGGAGCGGATGGGGTTGCGGACGATCGGAGATGTGGCGCGGACGCCGCGGGCGCGCCTGGTCGCCGGCCTTGGGGCGCTGGGCGAGCACATCCATCGGCTGGCGCTGGCGGACGATCCGCGGGACGTGGAGCCGGAAAGAGAACGCAAAAGCCTGGGGTCGGAGATGACGCTGGAGGAGGACGTCGTCGGCGAGGAGGCGATTCGGCCCTTGCTACGCGAGGCGGCGGCGCGGGTAGCGCGGGGGCTGCGCGGCGAGCGGCTCGTGGCGAGGGGCGTGCGGGTGAAGCTCAAGACGCACGACTTCCGGTTGTGGACGCGCCAGGCGACGTTGGAGACGCCGACGGACAACGCGGTGGAACTGGAGCGTGCGGCGTTCGCGCTCCTGCCGGAGTTCGATCTGCGGGTGGCGATGCGGCTGGTGGGCATCGCGGCGTTCCGGTTGGAGGACACGGAGGGCGGGCAGCGGCCGCTGTTCCGGGACGAGGCGCACGAGCGGCGACGGAGGCTCGATCGCGCGGTGGATGCCTTGCACGACAAGTTCGGGCGGGAGGTGGTGAGGAGGGGGGGGAGGGGGGAGAAAGAAACCACCGATGAACACCGATGAACACCGATAGAGGGGAGGGAGGGGGGAGGGGGAAAGTTGTTGGTTGTTGGTTGTTGGTCCGGACGGGGACGTGCGATGGGCGTCGGATGCCGGGGTGTCGAGCTTGCCGTTTTCGCGTGGTGGCGTAGGCTGGGCGAAGGTCCGTGGGCGGAAGTGTGGTTTGCGGGAGAGGCGAGGAGCGCGGGCAGGGAGGGGAGAGATGCTCGACGGGATGCGCGGGGGATGGGTCGTCGTGCTGGGGGCGGTCGTGCTGGGGGCGGCGGCCGGGTGCGGCGATTCGGCCGACCCGGAGCCGCGGGTCGTTTTCGTGCGGGTGATGCCGAGCGACATGTGGCTTCACCTCGAGGCGGAGGAGCAGTTCGCGGCGGAGGCGACCTGGTCGGACGGGACCACCGGGGACGTCACCGAGCGCTGCGTATGGGACTCGTCGGACGACTCGGTCGCAACCGTCGATGTGACCGGAATCGTCGTGGGCCACGGGGACGGGGAGGCGGAGATCACCTGCACGTTCGAGGGGGTCGTCGGAACGGCGACGGTGGTTCTGGAAGTCGACTACTTCGAGTTGGTCATCGTTGAGTCGCCGGACGCACCGATCTGCGTGGGAGACACGGCGGAGCTCACCGCGAGGGCGGTTCTCGGCGACGGGACCGACGCCGACGTCACCGACACTGCGGTCTGGACATCGTCGGACGAAGGAACCGCGACGGTCGATGAGGGCGTCGTCACGGGTGTGGGGATGGGGACCGTGACGATCACGGCCACGTTCAGCGGTCTCGAGAGCAACCCGGCGACCGTCATCGTGACGTCGTGTGACGGGCTGGAGCACATCCAGATCACGCCGGCTTCGGCGACGATCGGGGTGGGGGCGACGCAGCCTTTCACGGCAATCGGCGTTCGGCGCGACGGCACGAGCGACGACGTCACCGCCGACGTCGGGTGGGAGTCGTCGGACCCGGACGTGGCGACGATCGACCTTGACGGGGTGGCGACGGGGGTGGCGGGCGGGACGGCTGCCATCACGGCGAGCCTGGACGGGATCACGTCGAACGACGCGGAGCTGACCGTGATCGACGACCGGGTCGTCGAGGTCGTGGTCGCGCCGCCGTCGGCGACGCTGCACGCGGGCTCGACGGAGACGGCGGCGTTCACGGCGACGGCGATCTATCCGGATGCGACCACGGAGGACGTGACCGAGCTGGCGGTCTGGACCTCGTCGGACGAGACGGTGGCGACGGTGAGCAACGTCCCCGGATCGTGCGGCGTGGTCACGCCGGACGTGAGCAACCGCGGAACGGCGCGGATCAAGGCGGCGTGGTCCGGGCTGTCGTCGGACGAGGCGGTGGTCGAGGTCGTTCCGAGCGAGACGATCTTGTCCGTCGCGGTCGAACCGGCGGCGCATTCGATGGGATGCGGCATGAGCGTCGCGATGACCGCGACGGCGACCTACTCCGACGGGATGACGTTCGACGTCACCGGCATCGCGACCTGGTCCAGTTCGGACGAGGCCGTGGCAACGGTGACCGGAGGTGTCGTGACGGCGCCGTTCGCGGCGGCGGGCACGGCGACGATCACGGCGATGGTCGCGGGCAGCGTCGGCACCGCGGACGTGTTCGTCACCTGCGACATCCTCGTGAGCATCAGCGTCCTGCCGGCCGGGCCGACGAATCTGTGCGCCGGTCGGACTCAGGCGTATCGCGCCATCGGCACCTTCACGGACGGGAGAACGGCCGATCTTACCGGCGACTCGCGACTTTCGTGGAGTTCCAGCATCGAATCCGTGGCGACGATCTCGAACGCTGCCGGGTCGGAGGGCGTCGCCACCGCGGTCGGGATCGGCTCGACGAGCATCTCGGCTCGGTTCGTCGACGGGATGATGGACGTGACGTCGGGGCCGGCGTTCCTGTCGAGCCTCAGCTGCATCCCGTCCCGGATCGACGTCGCGCCTCCGTCGGCATCGGTCGGCGTCGGCTCGACCGTGGGACTCCGCGCGACGGTCGTCTACTCGTTTGGGGGGACGGATGACGTCACGGACGGGTGCACGTGGAGCAGCTCCGACGGGTCGATCGCGACGGTGACGACGGGCGGCTTCAGCGGGCGCGGAGTCGTGACGGGCGTCGCGCCCGGAGGGCCGGTGACCGTGACAGCCGGGTGCTTCGGTTTCCTGAACGGCTCGTCGGCGGTGACCGTCGTGCCGTGACACGCCTTCGGGCGAACGGGAATTCCCGCGCAGAAACGCAGAGACGCAGGTGGGGACAGCGGATCCCGGGCGGGGGCGCGCTGGGCATCAGACGCCGACCGGGCACGGAGACCGTTTCCGGAGGGGCCGTCCTGCGTCATACTCGACGGATGACGTCACCCTGTTCTCGACCACCAGCAGATCGATCGCAACTCCGCCTCGCCGCCATACTCGCCTTCCTGGCGGCGGCCGCATGCGGCCCGGGCGGGCAGGGCGCGACGGACGATGCGGGGGGAGACTGGGGGGATGGGTCGGCGGACGTGGCGACGGAAGCGATGACGTGCGGGGACGAGGACGTCACGCCGCCGACGCCGTTCGTGCCGCCCGCGACCGTCGACCTCGTGCAGTACGTGGATCCGATGATCGGTACAGGGGGTTCGGGGAACGCGATCCCGGGGGCGCTCGTCCCGCACGGAATGGTGCGCGCGACGCCGGAGACGGACTCCGAGGGCGGATCGGTCGGCGTGTACGGCTACGACGACACGCGGATCAACGGCTTCGTCCACACCAGCCTCGAAGGGCCGGGCGGCTCGGCCAACGGCTACAGCGAGATCCTCGTCATGCCCGGCGTGGGCGAGCCGAACGTCGAGGATCCCTCGTCGGCGTATTCGCACGACGATGAGGACGCCGAGCCGGGGTACTACCGCGTCGGGCTGACCGATCCGGGGGTCGAGGCGGAGCTGACGGCGTCGGGGCTCGCGGCGGTGCACCGCTACACGTTCCCGGCGCGAGACGACGCGTGGGTTCTGTTCGATCTCGGCCACACCAAGGGCCAGTCCAAGAACGGCTCGATCGAGATCGTCGGCGACCGGACGGTCCGCGGCTTCGGCACCTACCAGGTCCACGTCTGGCTGGGCCTGATCTTCGGCTATCGCGACCCGACCGGAACGGCGACGGTCTACTTCCACGCGGAGTTCAGCCGCCCGTTCTCGCGCTTCGGAACCTTCGGGCGGGAAGGCCGGAGCGACGGCGCGCGCACGAGGGAGGGAAGCAAGATCGGCGGCTGGGTCGGCTTCGACACGACGGCGGACCCGGTGGTCGAGGTGCGGGTGGGGATCTCGATGCTCAGCGCCGAGCAGGCGAAGCGGAACCTGGACGCGGAGATCGGCGACGCGACGTTCGAGACGGTGCGCGAGCGTGCGCGAACCGCGTGGAACGACAAGCTCAACCGGATCCGGATCGAGGCGGACGACGCGACGATGACGCTGTTCTACACCGCCCTGTACCACTCGATGTTCCAGCCCGCCGACTACACCGAGGCGGGCGGGTGTCACGCGGTGGCGACGAGCGGGGCGGCGGTCGTGCACGGCGGGGGGAGGCCGTACTACACGGACGACTGGTGCATGTGGGACACGTACCGCACGCTGCACCCGCTCGGCACGCTCCTGGAGCCGGAGATCCGCGGCGACGTGGTACAGAGCATGCTCGACATGGCCGAGGACGGCGGCTGGCTGGAGAAGTGCTCGTGGCACGCGGCGGGGTACTCGCGCGTCATGACCGGCAACCCCCAGATCGGGATCATCGCGGACTCCTGGCTCAAGGGGCTGGATGACTTCGACACCGAGTTCGCGTGGTCGTCGATGCGGAAGACCTCGACGGAGGAGATCGAGCCGTTCTACGACGGCCTGTGCGGGTACTTCGGCCTGGGGACGCCGCCGGAGTACCTCGCGTCCGGGTACGTCGGCCACGAGTGCGACAACACGCAGGCGGCGTCGATGACGCTGGAGATCGCCTACGCGGACTTCTGCATGGCCGAGGTCGCGGCGCGGACCGGGCGGGCCGCGGATGAGGCGTCGTTCCGCGAGCGAGCGCAGAATTTCCGCAACCAGTGGAACCCGGCGGTTGGCTTCATGCAGTCCCGGAGGCGGGACGGGACATGGGTCGAGCCGTTCGACCCGGCGGACGCCAGCGACGCCAACGGCTTCGTCGAGTCGACCTCGTGGATCTTCAGCTTCTTCGTCCCGCACGACGTACCGGCGTTGATCGAGTTGATGGGCGGCGAGGGGCCGTTCGTCGAGCGGCTCGACCGGTTCTTCGGCGAGGGGCACGACGACATCGGGAACGAGCCGGGATTCCACGTTCCGTGGCTCTACAACTATGCGGGCGCGTCGGCGAAGGCGCAGGCCGAGGTGCGGCGGCTCGTCGGGGAGCACTTCACGACGGCCCCGGACGGGCTGCCGGGGAACGACGACTCGGGGGCCATGAGCGCGTGGCTCGTGTTCGCCGTGCTCGGCCTGTACCCCGTGGCGCCCGGCGTCCCGGTCTACCAGATCTCGACGCCGCTGGTGGGACGAGCGACGCTGTACCTGCACCCCGACTTCGCCGACGGCACGACGTTCACGATCGAGACCGAGGGCGGGCCCGGGGACGTCTACATCCAGTCCGCGACGCTCGCCGGCGAGCCGCTGGACCGTCCGTACCTGCGGCACGACGAGCTCACGGCGGGCGGAACGCTGCACTTCGTGCTGGGGCCGGAGCCGTCGGAGTGGGGTTCGGCGAACCCGAGCCGGTGAAGGACACGCCTTCCGCCGACGGCGTCCGGATGCTACCTTTGCAGGGTCGGAGGAAGTAATGAGCGGAAGACTTGCGGTTTGGACGGTGGTCGGTTGCGTGGGGCTGGCGGTCGTCGCGGGGATGCCGGGGTGCTCGGGCGACGACTCGAGCGGGAACTGCTCGGACGAGACCTGCCGGACGCGGTGTCAGGCGCTGGGCTACCCGACGGGCGGGCGGTGTTCGTCGGGCAACTGCGTCTGCGGCGAGGGCGGCGACGGCGGCGGAGACGGGACGGGCTGCACCAGCGCGACGCCGTTCTGCTCGAGCGACGGACGCAACGTGCTGCGCTGCAACGCGTCGGGGACGGCCGAGGTCCTCCAGGCGTGCTGGCCGGACCGGGCGTGCCGGCTCGGCGCGTGCGTGACGGCGGTGTGCAGTCCGGGGCAGTCGGAGTGCGTGGACAGCGACACGCAGCGGCGCTGCGCCGCGGACGGCTCGGGGTGGGAGGAGACCGACTGCGCGGCGGGGATGCGCTGCGGCAGCTCGTCGGGGATGTGCGGTGCGGCGTGCCTGATGCGGATGTTCATCCTGATCGACCAGTCGGGGAGCATGGCCGACGGTTCGCCGGCGAAGTGGGAACAGGCGCACCAGGCGCTGAGCACGCTGATGGAGAGCCCGGCGGCGGCGGACATGGAGTTCGGGTTCGGGGCCTTCCCGACCGACGGGAACTGCGGGGTCGACGGGCTGGTGGCGCACCCGGTGCCGGAGGCGGACGGGGCGATGGTGGAGTCGTACTACTCGTCGCACTCGCCCAACGGCGCGACGCCGCTGTTGGCGACGATGCAGACGATGGCGGACGACACCTCGGCGAACCTCTCGGACGAGGCGTACCACAACGCGGTGCTGGTGGTGTCGGACGGGATGGACACCTGCTACGACGACTGCGTGACGGGCTGTTTCGCGAGCCCGACGCCGTTCGTGTGCATCACCGAGTGCGAGGCGCGCGTGGAGGCGGAGGTGGCGGGGTTGCTGACCGAGACGACGGTGCGGCTGCGCGACGAGCGGCAGATCCGGACCTACGTGATCGGGTTCGGCTCGGACGTCAGCGACCTGGAGCTGTCGGCGATCGCGGAGAACGGTGGCACCGCCCTGGCGCGGTGGATCCCGGCGGGGAACGTGGACGACCTGACGGCGGCGTTGCAGACGATCATCGACGAGATGTGGGAGTGCAACCCGATCCTGCGGTAGGGGCGAATCAGCCCTGGATGGTGGGCTCGGGGGTGCCGGAGAGGCTCGTGGAGTGGCGCGGGCCGGACTCGTAGGCGATGCGGAAGGTCTTGAGGGGCTTGCTGATGCCCTTGACCATGGCCGGCGGGAGGGCCTCGGCGGGGAAGGCGCCCGCGAGCCGGGAGTAGGTCATCTCGGAGACGATGACCTCGCCCGGCGCGGCCTTGGAGCAGAGGCGCGAGGCGACGTTCACCGTGTTGCCGATGACGGTGTACTCCATCTTCTTGGTGGAGCCCATGTAGCCGGCGACGCCCTCGCCGGTGTTGATGCCGATCCCGACCAGCAGCGGGGCCTGACCGCGGTCGCGCCGCACGCGGTTCAGATCCTCGAGCGTTTGCTGCATCTCCATCGCCGTCTTCACGGCGCGGATCGGGTCGTCGGCGTGGGCGACTGGAGCGCCCCAGACGACCATGATGGCGTCGCCGACGAACTTGTCGAGCGTGCCCTCGTACTTGAAGATGATCTCGACCATCAGCTCGAAGTACTCGTTGAGCATCTCGACGACCTCGCCGGCCGTGCGCTCGGCGCTCATCGAGGTGAAGCCGCGGATGTCGGCGAACATGACGCTCATGTCGCAGGACTTCCCGCCCCTCTCGACGGAGAGCTTGCCGGAGAGGACCTGCTCGGCGAGGTTGGGGGACAGCATGCGCAGGAACTTGTCGCGCGTCAGCGCGTCCTGCTCGACCTTGCGCGCGAGGTGGATGTTCTGGATGAAGGCGGCGGTCTGGGAGCCGATGCTGGAGAGGATCTGGAGGTCCTTCTGGGTGAAGGCGCCGGCGGCGAGCTGCGAGTCGAGGTACATGATGCCGAAGAGGTTCTCGGCGTGCAGCAGCGGGACGGCCATGCTGGAGCGGATGCCCTGCATGATGATCGACTTGGAGGACTGGAAGCGGGCGTCCATCATCGCGTCCGAGGAGAGGACGGCCGCGCGCTCCGTGGCGACCACGTTGAGCACGGTCTGCGAGAGGTGGATCGGGTCGTCGGTCTTGCCGCGCCGCGTGCGGACCGAGCGCGGGTACAGGTTGCCCTGGTCGTCGTACAGCAGCATCGCCCCGCGGTCGGCGGGGAGGAACTCGAACGTCAGCCGCAGGATGGTCTGCAGGAGGCGGTCGAGATCCAGCTCGAGCCCGATCTGCTTCTGCAGCTCGTGGACGATGCGGAGCTTCTCGTAGTCGCGGCGCAGCGCGTCCGGGTCCTTGACCTCGGCCGCCGGGAGGAAGCGGTCGGACGCCTGCGAGGTGATCTTGTCGCGGATGTGGCTCTCGGCGACGGGGGAGCCCGGCGAGGCGATCGAGACCTTGGCGCCTTCGGCGCCGCCCTGGCGCTCGTCGTTGAACACCAGGCGGGTGTTGCCCATCGACATGTCGTCGCCGTTGCGCAAGGTGTGCTCGTAGACGCGCATGCCGTTGATGAAGGTGCCGTTGAGGCTCTGCAGATCCTTGAGCAGGTACTGGCCGCCCTGCAGCGTGATGGTGGCGTGGTTCTTGGAGACGATGCGGTCCAGGAGCTGGAGGGAGTTGTCGGGATGGCGGCCGATCGTGGTGAACGGCCCCAGCTCGACGTCCCTGGTCCCCTCGGCGGAGTAGATCGTGAACTTCGCCATGCTCGTCGCTGCCGCCCATCCCCCGCGCGCGGCGGGAGATTATCCTACGCGCGGCGGGCGGCGGCTGTAAAGGGGGAGTGCGCGCGGTTGTTGGTTGTTGGTGGGTCGTCCGCGTCGAGTTGTTGGTGGGGTGGGGCGGGCGTGCCCGCCGAAGCCCCGGAGGGGCGAACGCGGGTCAGGGAGCGGGGGGCTGGTCATCCTCGCGGGTGCCGGGGATGCGCTCGTACAGGAGCCGGAGAAGGTCGTGGACGAGGTCGACGCGCATGCCGATGGCGTAGGTCTGGAGGTCCTGGGTGACCATCTCACCGCGGATGCGGCCGGTGACGGGGTCGAGCCGCTGCTGCTCGGACTCGCCGCGGTAGTAGCCGGTGTTGATCCCGATGACCTCGCCCTGGTCGTCGAACAGGGGGCTGCCGCTGGTGCCTTTGGTGGTGTAGGCGGAGTGCTGGATGAGCACCGAGCGCTCGGCCGGGGCCATGCGCTGGCCCAGATCGGTGAGGCGCTCGACGATGCCCGAGGTGAGGGTGGCCACGGGGGACTCGGCGCTGTTGAGCGCGCCCGGGAAGCCGAGGAGGTAGACGTGGTCGCCCATGTGCAGCTCGAGGGCGCGTGACTTGCTGGCGAGGCGGACCTCGCGCGGCGCGCGGCCTTCGATGACGGCGAGGCCGATGTCGGGGTAGATCGCGTCCGACTCGTCCTCCTTGTAGCCCGGGTCCATGAGAGCGAAGAGGATGCGGAACTTCACGCCGGGATGTTCGTTCTGGTAGGCGAAGACGCCCTGGCCGTTGCCCAGGGCCTCCCAGATCTTGCGCATCTCGATCACGCAGTGGGCGTTGGTGGCCAGGATCCGCGCCGTGAGGGCGAAGCCGGTGCAAAAGCCCTCGCTCTTGCCCAGCAGCTCGGCGCCGAGCAGGAAAATGGCGTCCTTGTTCGCGGCGACGATCTCCTTGGCGGACGCCGTGACGGGCGCGGCGGCCGGGGCGGGCCCGCCGGCGTCGAGCGCCACCGGCGGGGCCGCGGTCTGATTCCGCTCCGCACCGGACCGGGTTTCGCCGAACGAGATGACGCCGGTGAGCACGAGCGTCAGCACGACGGCGGTGCCGACGAGCAGCGCGGCGAGGACGGCGATGACGGTCCAGAAGCGGCGGGACGAGCGCCGGACCATGTCGCCCGCGACGGCGCGGATCCGTTGCGTGGTGGTGACCGGCAGTCCCGTCCCGGCGAGCATCGCGGGCCCGGGCGGAGGCGCGGTCCGCTGCCACGGCGGCACTTCGTCGCCTTCCGGTGGACCGACGCGCGCGGCGCGCCCGGCCGCGGGCTCGCCCGGCGGGGGCTGCGGCACGAGTGCTCCTCCCGGCGGGGAGGGCTCGACGATGAGGCGGCCGATGCGGGCCGGACCGCGGTAGGCGGCGGCGGGGCCGTCGACGGTAGGGGCGACCACGAGGGGGTCGAGGCCCGGCGCGGCGGGTGGCCGCGGGAGCGGTGCCGGGGTGACGAAGGCGTCGCCGGCCTGGGCCGGCACGGCGGCGAGGGGAACCAGGGCGAGCCGCGGACCGCTCTGGGCCAGGCGGACCTCCACGCGTCCCTCGAGGACCATCTCGCGGAGGCGTTCGGCTCCGGCCCAGGTGCCGTTGGAGGAGCCGCGATCGGCGAAGACCCAGCGTCCCGGCCCGATCTCGCGCGCCTCGGCATGGAACGCCGAGACGAGCGTCTCGAGCGAGCCGTCGAAGACGACGTCGTTGTCCGGGTGGCGTCCGAAGGTGACGGTGGACTTCTCGAGCACGAGGCGATCGCCGCGCCGCGAACCGCTCAGAATCTCGACGATGAGCGGCATCGGCGGACCGGACCTACGGTCCCGCGCCGGCGTCCGGGTCGCGGCCGGAGGCTTGCGGGGGGGAGGGTGCGCCCGGCCGCGGGTCGATGCGGGGCGAGACGCCTTGAGCGAGGGGGCCGCCGCGGACGCGTTCGGGCCGGATTCGCAGCAGCGGTTTCGGCGCGCGTGCAGCGGGCTGGTCGACCACGGCCGGCGAGGGCGGCGGGGGGCCCGGGGGCGGCGGGCCGGCCTCGGCGGAGCCGGCCGGGACAACGTCGGCGCCGGCAGTCCCGGCGCTCGAGCGCATCGACTCGAAGACGAGCAGGACGACGACGAGGGCCAGCAGCAGCACGGCGACGACGCCCCAGCCGCGGAGGCTGGACCTCTCGGGATCAGCCTGCGGCGCGACCTGCTCGCGCTCGGCGGGCGGCTGGGCCGGGAGGTCGTCGAGCGAGACGTCCTCGTCGGCCCACTCGATGACCCGCGGGGCGTCGGCGGCGCCGCGCAAGGCTTCGGCGAGGTCGGCGCCCGTGCCGTCGAACGACGTGGCGACAGGGCCGGCGGGATGGAGGGCGGCGTCGGCGGGAGAAGGCGCGGCCGGCCAGCCGCCGGGCATGTCGGCCGGTGGCGGTCCGACCGCGGCGGGTCCCATGCCGGTGACGGAAACGGCGCCCATGGGAACCTCGGGGGCCTGCGGGATGGCGGGGCCGCCGTCGGCGAACTTCTGATCGGGGATGGTGTACGGGACGCGATCGAACTGGGCCGGGCGGGGCTTGGCGAAGCGCCGGAAGACGATGGCGTCATCCGATCCCGGCTCGGGAAGCGTCGCACCGTCGAAGCGGGCGACGACGCAGGTGATGTTGTCCTCGCCTCCGCCGGCGTTGGCGGCCTCGGTGAGGGCTCGGCAGGCGGCGAGCGGTTCGGGGTTGGACACGAGGATCTCGCGCAGGGTGGCGTCGCAGACCATGCCGGAGAGGCCGTCGGAGCAGAGGAGGATGGCGTCGCCGCGGCGGAGATCGAGGAAGGTGACGTCGGTGTTGACCATCTCGGTGGTGCCGAGGGCCTGCAGGATGATGTTGGAGTGCTCGAAGTTCGGGGCGTCCTCCGGCCTCACCTGTCCCGCCTCGATGAGCTGGGTCAAGAGGGACTGGTCGCGGGTGAGCTGGGTGAGGACGCCGCCGCGCAAGGCGTAGCAGCGGGAATCGCCGACCTGGGCGACGAAAAGCCGGCCGTCGATGAGGGTGGCGGCGGTGCACGTGGTGCCCATGCCGCGGCGTTCCTGGTCGGCGCGGGCCATGGCGAAGATGCGGCGGCCGGCCTCGATGATCGCCCGGTCGAGGCGGCCGACGAGGTCGTCCCAGCCGTCGGGCGGCCCATCGGCGGTGAGGCGTTCGTAGATGGTGTCGACCGCGGTGCGGCTCGCGACTTCGCCGGCGGCGGCGCCGCCCATGCCGTCGCAGACGACGAAGAGGGAGCCGCCTTTCCCGAGGGAGTGGGACTGGACGTCGGGCATGAGGGCGCGGCGGCCGTTGGTCATGTCGGCGACGAGGAAGTCGTCCTCGTTGTGCTCGCGCAGGAGGCCGACGTCGGTGCGGGCGAACACCGACACCACGAGCCCGTCGGGCGCCCCGGCGGGCGTCGTCGTGGCGGGTTCCTCCGGTCCGGCACCGGGCCCGTTCATGCGCGTGTTTCTACCCGATCGGCAGCGGGAAGGGAAGGGGTGGGGGTTGGGGGTTGGTCGATTGGGTCGAGTAGCTGGTTGGTTGAGTGAGTCGAGTTGTTGGTCCGGGCGGGCGCGGGAGGGATGGTTGTTGGTGCGGGGGGGCGGGTGGTAGAGTCGCGTCCCGTGTCGATGGAAGCACCGCGCCCCACGCGTTTCGACGTCGTGCACGACCTGGGTCGGGTCGCGCAGTCGATGGCGCCGCAGCCGCTGCGGGTGTCGCGGGGGGAAGCCTGGGTCGCGGCCGCATCGCCCGTCGCGCTGGTGGCGGTGCTGGCCATCGCGGCGCTGGGGGTGACCGAGGGGTCGCCGGCGGCGTGGGGGGCGACGGCGATCGCGGGGTTGGTGCTCCTGGCGTCGCTGGTGCGGGAGGTGGCGGAGCGGGACTTCCGGGGCATCTGGCGCTGGGTGCCGCTGCCGGTGCTGCCGTTCTTCTACGACCGCCCGTTGACGCTGGCGGGCATCGCGGGGATCCGGCAGCTCGTGATGGCGTTGCGGACGTTCTCGCGGCACCCGCGGGGGCGGCAATCGACGGAGTGGCTCTGGACGCACCCCGTGGAGTTCCTGGCGCTGGGTTTCGCCGCAGTGATCGGGTTCGGGACGCTGCTGCTGCTGCTGCCGGCGGCGAGCACGCTGCCGCGGGGGGTGTCGTTCGTGGACGCGCTGTTCACGGCGACGAGCGCGACGTGCGTGACGGGTCTGACGGTGGTGGATACGGCGAAGGCGTACACGCCGTTCGGCTGGGCGGTGATCGCGGCGGTGATCCAGGTGGGGGGCATCGGGGTGATGGCGTTGTCGACGCTGGCCGCCGTGGTCGCCGGCAAGCGGCTGGGGCTGGCGCAGAGCGGGGCGGTGGCGGCGTCGATGGAGACGACGGCCGCGGTGGACGCCGTGCAGATCGTCAAGGTCGTGGTGTACGGGACGCTGATCACGGAAGGGATCGGCGCGGTGATCCTGTTCGTTTCGTTCCTGCCGGACCTGCCGGTGCACGCCGCGGCGGGGTACGCCGTGTTCCATTCGATCTCGGCGTTCTGCAACGCGGGGTTCGCGCTGTGGACCGACAACCTGAGCCCGTATTCCGGCCACGCGCCGGTCGTGCTCACCGTGGGCTTCCTGATCATCTTCGGCGGGCTGGGGTTCCTGGTCCTGGCCGAGCTGCTGGAGTGGATCCGGAATCCGGCGCGACGGCGCCGGCCGCTCTCGCTGCATGCGCGGATCGTGCTGGTCGCGACGCTGGTGCTGATCGTGGGCGGTGCGGTGCTCTTCGCGCTGCTGGAATGGCAGGGGGCGATGGAGGGGCTGAGCTTTCCCGAGAAGCTGCTCAACGCCTTCTTCCAGTCGGTGACGACGCGGACCGCAGGTTTCAACACGGTGCCGATGGCGGGGCTGACCGGCGCCACGGTGCTGCTGTTCATCGTCCTGATGTTCATCGGGGCATCACCGGGTTCGACGGGCGGCGGGATCAAGACGTCGACGGCGACCACGATCCTGCTGGCGGTGCGGGCGTACATGCGGGGCCGGGAGGCGGTCGAGGTGGGGGGGCGGACGATCTCGCAGCCGACGGTGGTGCGGGCGGTGGTACTGGTGGCCCTGGCGGCAACGGCCTGCATCGTCGGTTTCTTCCTGCTGCTGATGACGCAGGACGTGTCGTTCGAATCGCTGTTCTTCGAGACGGTATCGGCGTTCGGCACCGTCGGGCTGTCGATCGGGGCGACGGCCGAGGTGGACAATTCGGGCAAGCTGGTGCTGATCGCGCTGATGTACGTGGGCCGCGTGGGCCCCTTGACGCTGATCCTGCTCCTGGGGACGACGGCGAGCGAGCCGGTGCGGTACCCCGAGGAGCCGGTGGCCCTGACCTAGGAGGCGGCCGATGCTGAGCGACGTGGCGGTGATCGGTCTGGGACAGTTCGGGACGCAGCTCGCGATCAGTCTGGCCGAGGCCGGGGTGCCGGTGCTGGCGATCGACAGCCGCATGGAGCGGGTGGAGGGGGTGCGCGCGTCGGTGGCGCGGGTGCTGTGCCTGAACTCCACCGACGAGGACGCGCTGGCGGCGGCGCGGATCGCGGACGTCGGCGTCGCCGTCTGCGCGATCGGGGACGACGTACAGGCCAGCATCCTGACGGTCGCGCTGCTGCGGCAGCTCGGGGTGCCGCGCATCGTCGCGCGGTCGACGTCGCAGCTCCACGGCCGCATCCTGCGCATGGTCGGCGCGACCGACATCGTGAACCCGGCACAGGACATCGCGACGCGCCTGGCGGCGCGGCTGTTGCAGCCGGGGCTGGTCGACCGCGTGCCGATCGCGCCCGGGTACGCGCTCAACGAGATCGAGGCGCCGGCGTGGACGGCGGGCCGCACGATCGCGCAGCTCGACGTGCGCCGCGCCTTCGGAATCTCGATCCTCGCCGTCAAGCGCGGCTCGACGGCGGGCGAGCAGGTGATCGCGAATCCGGGGGCCGACACGGCCATCGCGCAGGCGGACGTGCTCGTGGTGCTGGGCGACGACAACGCCATCGGTCGTTTCCTCGCGGGTCGTTGAGCGGGAGGGCGTCGATGAAGATCCGCACCCGGTTGATCCTCGTGCTCTCGACGTTGGCCGTGCTGGTCGTGCTGGTCTCGTTCACGGCCGTCACGGCCTTCGCGCGGCTGGGGGGCACGGTCGCCCAGGCGATGCACGAGAACCTGCGATCGATCGATGCCTGTGCGGCGATGAGCGACGCGCTCGATCGGACCGACCGCGGCTTCCTGCTCGCCCTGTCCGGGCAGCTCGAGTACGGCCGCGACGCGGTCCTGCGAGGCAAGGCGTCGTTCGACGAGGCGCTGGCGCAGGCGGCGGACAACGTGACGTTGCCGGACGAGCCGGCGAAGATCGAGAACTTGCGCGCGGCATGGCAGCAGTACCGGGAGTCGACGCGGCGGTTCGAGTCGTCGCTGTTCCCCGCCGCGGGGATTCCGGCCCCGCCGGCCGTGCCGGCGACGGAGCCGGCCTCCGTCGCGGCGCCGGCGTCCGGCCCGGCGCCTCTCCCGCCGGCGAACGGCACGACCGTGGCGGGTGGTTCGGGCCCGCCGCCTGCCGGCCCCGCCGCGGTCGCGGCCGCGCCCGCGGGCGCCGCCGCGTCGAGCGCCGCGACGGTGGCGGACTACGTGGTGCTGGCGGAGCCGCACCTGGTGGAGCTGCGCGAGGCGGTGGAGGAGTTGTCCGAGCTGAACCACGGCGGCATCGAGAGCCATGCGACGGCGGCGAGCAAGTCCGGCTGGCGCCGCTCGGCCTGGGTCGTTTCCGTCGGCGCGCTGGGCCTGGCCCTGGCCATCTTCCTGGGACGGAGGCTGTATCGCTCGATCACGGTGCCGCTGGAGGCCATCGGCCGCGGCATCGCGGCGTTGGGCCGCGGCGACCTGTCGCGGCGCGTGGCGTACCACGGGAGCGACGAGCTGGGGCAGATCGCGCTGGCGGTCAACGCGATGGCGGAGCGGCTTTCGGCGGAGGAGGGGCAGCGGGAGGGGAGGCTGCGGACGTACGAGCGAATGACGGGGGCGGTGCTGGACGCGGCGGAGCCGAACGGCATCGTGTTCGATCGCGAGGGGCGGATCGTGGTGACCGGGCGGAAGGCGCGGCAGCGGCTGGGCGATGACCCGCTGGAAGCGCTGCGGCGGGGGGCGGGCGGGCTCCTGCCCGCGGGCGAAATCGACCGTCTGCTGGAGGAGGTGCTGGGGCTCCGGCCGTCGCAGCTGCCGGAGGCGCCCGGGGCCGAGAAGCACGGCCGGGTGGTCGTCCGCCCGGTCGTCGGGCGGGCGGGGACGGTGCTGGGGGCGCTGGTGCGGGTCGAGCCTGCGGGTCCGGCGGGGCACGCGGGGCAACCGGGGCTTCGTTGACAGGGCGGAGGGCTTCGTGATACCCGCGTGAGCCCAAGAGCGCCAGCCGGGTGATCCCCGACGGACGCGGGGTTCGCCCAGGTCTGTGTGCCTGGATGAAGGACATCGACCGATGAGCAAATGGTCGTTCGGACTGGTCATGGCGGCGTCGTGTGCGGTGCTGCTTGCGCCCGCCGTCGTCGCGGCGCAGCCCGCGGAGGGGACGGAAGTGGCGGCGCCGGTCGAGCCCGTTCCCGGCGCAGCGACGGAGGAGCCGGCCGGGGAGCCGGGCACGCCGCCGGAGGGGCTGCCGGAGGAGCCGACGACCCCGCCGCCGCCGCTGGTTCCGCCGGACGAGACGTACTTCGGCGAGGCGCCGGCCGAGCCGCCGCCCGGGGAGACGGGCGGGGTCGAGGCGGGGACGGGGAGCGAAGGCGGGGCGACCGGGGAGGGGACGGAGGGGTCGGAGAACCCGGCGGAGGCGCTCTTGGCCGCGTCGCACGAGCAGCAGGAGGATCGGGAAGCGGAGGAGGATGCGGAGCAGGTGAGCTGGCAGGAGGAGGCGAGCCGCTTCATCGAGCTGAAGGGCTACTTCCGCACGCGCGGCGATCTGTTCTACCAGCTCTACCTGGGGCGGCCGGCCGGGACGGTCGAGGCGTTCTCGCATCCGTACGACGACGGGGTGAACGCCAGCGGTGGGGTGTGCGGGCCCGCGGAGACGTGTTTCACGAACGACACGATCGCGGGGGCGAACCTGCGGCTGCGGCTGGAGCCGGTGATCCACCTTTCCAGCTACGTGCAGGTCTTCGCGACGATCGATGTCCTGGACAACCTCGTGCTGGGCTCGACCCCGGACGGCTACGCGAACCAGCCGGGCGCCAACGGCGGCTATGATCTGGCCGCGCGCAACCCGTGGGTTCCGCTGCGGGCGTTCTCCTCGACGCAGGTACCGCCGGTGAGCGGGATCAACTCGTTCCAGGACAGCGTGACGGCGAAGCGGGCGTGGGCCGAGGTGACGACGCCGATCGGGCGGCTGATGTTCGGCCGGATGCAGTCGCAGTGGGGCCTGGGGATCCTGGCCAACGGCGGGAACGACATCGATTCGGACTACGGCGACCTGGCGGACCGCATCATGTGGGCGGCGAGGTACGAGGGTCTGATCGGGGCGTTGGGCTTCGACTTCGCGGGCGAGGGACCGACGAGCCGCGCGGTCTTCGAGCTGCAGGGCCAGCCGTGGGATCTGGGGCAGCTCGACGACGTGAACCAGTACATCGCGGTGCTCGGGTACCGGCCGACGGAGGAGGAGCAGCTCGAGCGGCTGCGCAACGGCCTTCCGGCGTACGCGGGCGGCGTGTACTACGTCTTCCGCAACCAGGTGTTGTCGAGTGAGGGCACGGACGTGCTGGGCAACTCGAGTCCGACGCTGGTGCAGCGCGACGCGTGGGCGCACATCTTCGACGCGTGGTTGCAGTTCCGCTGGGAGCGGTTCCGGGCGGAGACCGAGTGGACGGTGATCTACGGCGGCATCGCCAACATCGACACGGCGCGTTTCGTCGACTCGCCGTACGACGTGCTCCAGTTCGGCGGCGTGCTGCAGCTCGAGTACACGCTGCTCGGCCAGCCGACGGTGCGGTCGAACCGGCTGCGGATAGGGCTGGAGGGCGGGTACGCCTCGGGCGATTCGAACCAGGAGGGGCTGACGCCGCGCGACGGCCTCTTGACGCAGGCCCCGGGCGAGGGCGACCACACGATCTCCACGTTCCGTTTCGACCAGGACTACAACGTGGACCTGATCCTGTTCGAGCAGATCCTGGGGCAGGTGACGGGGGCGTACTACGTGCGTCCGTGGGTCGACTACACGCTGGCGCTGGGCGCAGGGCGCTCGAAGAAGTTCCTCAACTTCCGGCTGGACGTGGTGTGGTCGCGGGCCTCGGAGTTCGTGAGCACGATCTCGAACGCCGCGGACCTCGGGCTGGAGCTGGACGCGTCGGTGACGTTCGACACAGCGGACAACTTCATCGCGCGCATCCAGTACGGCGTGTTCTTCCCCTTCGGCGCGTTCGAGGATCAGCCGGACGCGCCCGGCGCGTTCACGGACCTGTCGAACGCGCAGACCGTGCAAGCGCTGCTCGGCGTCACGTTCTAGCTGGTAGCTGGTAGCTCGTAGCTGGTGGACCCGGACTCGCCGGCCGCCGGCGACTGCCACGAGCCACCGGCCACCAGCCACCGGCTACCGGCCACCGGCTACCAGCTTGTACGCAACGCGGAGGCCGTTCTGCGCGATCGATCGCCTCGCGGAGGTGACGCGGATGCCTACGGGACGGGAGGCTCACGTATGCGGGGAGTGCGGTGCGGGGACGGCGCGCTGGATGGGGCGATGCCCGGCGTGCGGGGGATGGGGAACGTTGAAGGCGGTCGAGACGCGCGTGGGGGCGACGGGTGGGGGGGGAGCGGGGGGTCGGGTGCCGGCGGTGGTGCGGGCGGCGGAGCTGGCCCTGGAGGCGCCCGTGGAGCGTCTGGCGACGGGGTTCGGGGAGTTGGACCGGGTGTTGGGCGGCGGCCTGGTCCCGGGGTCGGCCGTGCTCCTGGGGGGCGAGCCCGGGGTGGGGAAATCGACGCTGGTGTTGCAGGCGGCGGACCGGCTGGCGGCGACGGTGCCGGTGCTGTACGTCGGTGCGGAGGAGTCACTGGGGCAGGTGGGGCGGCGGGCGCGGCGCCTGGGGGTGAGCGCCGCGGAGTTGCGGCTGGCGGCGGAGACGGAGTTGGGGCGGGTGCTGGCGGCGACGGAGCAGGCGGCGCCGCGGGTGCTGGTGGTCGATTCGGTCCAGGCGGTGCGGGACGGCGAGTTGCCGTCGGCCGCGGGATCGGTGACGCAGGTGCGGCGGGTGGCCGACGCGCTGGTGGAGGCGTCGCGGCGGGGCGGGTGGGCGACGGTGCTGGTGGGGCACGTGACCAAGGACGGGCTGTTGGCGGGACCGAAGGCGCTGGAGCACGTCGTGGACGTGGTGTTGGCATTCGAGGGGGACGAGCGATCGGGGCGGCGGGTGGTGCGGTGCGTGAAGAACCGGCACGGGGCGGTGGATGAGGTGGGGGTGTTCGAGATGACGGGCGCGGGGCTGGCGGATGCGCAGGACCCGTCGGCGTCGCTTCTTGGTTCGCGGGTGCGAGGGGTCGCGGGCTCGGCGATCGCGGCGGCGCGCGAGGGTCGGCGGACGCTGCTGGTGGAGGTGCAGGCGCTGACGGCGGGGACGTCGCTGGCGGCGCCCCGGCGCAGCGTGGTGGGGGTGGATGCGGGGCGGACGCAGCTCATCTGCGCGGTGCTGGGGCGGTGGGGCGGGCTCGAGCTTGGGGGGAGCGACGTGTACGTGGCGGCGGCGGGCGGATTGCGGGTGACGGATCCCGGCGCGGACCTGGCGGTGGCGGCGGCGATTGCGTCGGGGCACACGCGTGTGGCGGCGGCGATCGAAACGGCGTGGGTGGGGGAACTCGGGCTGTGCGGGGAGGTGCGGGGGGTGGTGGGGATCGAGGGGCGGGTGGCGGAGGCCGCGCGGATGGGCTTGGGGCGATGCGTGGTGCCTGCGGTGGGACGCGGGGCGCGTGCGATGAGGGCGGAGGGGATGGAGGTGGTGGAGGTGGAGCGGGTGGTGGAGGCGATGGCGGTGTTGCGCGGAGAGGTTTTTCCGGGCTGCGAACAATTTCCTTGACACCGATCGGGTGTAGACGTATAAGGGCGCCCGCTCGACGGAGGAGTCCCAAACGGGGCCGCCGGCGAGTGGAGGGAGCGAAAGCCCTTGACAGCGAGGGCGGCGTCCCTTAGAGTCCGATGCTTCGACCGGGGCCTGGAAACGAGCCCCGTCGGTCTTTGAAAACCGGGTGGCAGAGGAAGAAGAGGACGACGTGCGGTCGTCATGTCAACGAGACCGCCGAGCCCGGTGGCCGGGCGGCGGTTTTCAGGATCTGAACTGGAGAGTTTGATCCTGGCTCAGAACGAACGTTGGCGGCGTGCCTAACACATGCAAGTCGAGCGAGAAAGCCCCCGCAAGGGGGTGAGTAAAGCGGCGCACGGGTGAGTAACACGTGGGTGACGTACCCTCCGTTGGGGGATAACACCTCGCAAGGGGTGCTAATACCGCGTACGACCTCTCGATCACGGTCGAGGGGTGATAGGAGCAATCCGGCGGAGGATCGGCCCGCGGCCCATCAGCTAGTTGGCGGGGTAATAGCCCACCAAGGCAACGACGGGTAGCTGGTCTGAGAGGATAGCCAGCCACACTGGAACTGAGACACGGTCCAGACTCCTACGGGAGGCAGCAGTGGGGAATCTTGCGCAATGGGCGAAAGCCTGACGCAGCGACGCCGCGTG
>JACRCX010000137.1 GCA_016218815.1 Deltaproteobacteria bacterium | reverse complement strand
GCATGCTCCATGCCCTGCGCGCCAAGGTGGAGCAGAACAAGTAACGGGTCGGTCGGACTCTCAACCCTCAGCGCTCGACCCTCGACCGCGGCCAGGGGCCGCTTTGGTTGCGGCCACTGGCCGCGCTGTGTTCATCTGTGTTCATCTGTGGTTTCCGTGCTCTCGGCGCCCTCCCCCTGGACGGCGGGGGCGGCGGGAGGTAATTTGCGCGCCGTCGCGCGGATGAGGGGCTTCGGGCGGGAAGCGGGGTGGTTGCGATGATCGAGTTCCTGAAGAAGAACGCGGAAGGAGTCCGCCTCTTCCTGCTCGTCTTCCTGACGCTGTACCTCGAGCTGGGGTTGATCCGGTTCACCGCGGCCGAGGTGCTCTACCTCGGGTACTTCTCGAACTTCGTGCTCATGTCCGCGTTCCTAGGGATCGGCCTGGGATTCCTGCTGGCCGGGAAGACGATCCGGCTGTTCGACCACCTGCCGCTGGTCCTCCTGCTCCTGGTGGCGTTCGTCATCGTCACGCGCATCGATGCCTCGGCCCTGCGCGAGGATTCCGGCCAGCTCTTCTTCGGCTTCGCGGGCAGCAAGGCCCGGATCCCGCTCGCCCTGTGCCTGCTGGTGATCTTCGCGCTCTCGACGCTGCTCTTCGCGAGCATCGCGCAGGAGACGGGGCGCTGTTTCAAGCACTACAAACCGCTCACCGCGTACTCGATCGACATCGCGGGGAGTCTTTTCGGCATCGTCGCCTTCACGACGCATTCGTACCTGGGCGGCGGTCCGGTGCAGTGGTTCGTCGTCGCGTCGCTCGCGGTCGCCGTCCTGTCGACGCGCCGGACGCTTTTCGACGCGATCCTCATGGGCCTGGGCCTCGTGATGCTCGTCTACGTGACTTCGCCCACGGACTACAGCCGGTGGTCGCCGTACCAGCGCATCGATGTCGTGCCACAGGGGGACCAGTCGTACCAGCTGCGTGCCAACGGCATCGGCCACCAGACGATGGTCCCCGTCGGCCACAAGGAGCCCGTTTACGACTACCCGTACCGCGAGGTGGTGAAGCTGCGGAACGGGGAGCCGTTCCGCAGGGCGCTGGTGATCGGCTCGGGCGGCGGGACCGACGTCTCGTACGCGCTGCACTACGGGGTCGAGCACGTCGACGCCGTGGAGATCGACCCGCAGATCCTGGCCGCCGGCCGGCGGTTCCATCCGGCGCGGCCGTACTCCGACCCGCGCGTGAGCGCGCACGTGACGGACGGGCGCGCTTTCATGCAGCGTGCCTCCGGGCCCTATGACCTGGTCATCTTCGCCCTGCCCGACTCGCTCGCGTCGTTCTCGAACCTCTCCAACATCCGCCTGGAGAGCTTCCTGTTCACCGTCGAGTCGTTCCGGCAGGCCGCGCGACTGCTCGCGAAGGACGGCGTGCTGGTCCTGTACAACTACTACCGGAAGACCTGGCTGGTGGAGAAGCTGGCCGGGATGCTGGGCCGGGTGTTCGGGCACGCGCCGCTGGTGCGCTGCTACAGCGAGGAGGACGGCGGCAAGCTGTGCGCGCTGGCGATCGGGCCGACGGTGCGCGGCGAGCCGCTGCCGGGGGCGGCGTCATACCCGCCGGCGACGGACGACTGGCCGTTCCTGTACATGCAATCGCCGAAGCTGCCGACGTTCTACCTCTGGGTCATGGGCCTGTTCGTGCTGGGCGGAGTGGCGGCGGTGTTCGCCAGCGGGCACGCGACGCGCACCAACCTGCGGTCGAACGGGCCGTTCCTCTTGATGGGCGCCGCGTTCCTGCTCCTGGAGACGAAGAGCATCATCCAGTTCTCGCTGCTCTTCGGCGCGACGTGGCTGGTGAACTCGCTGGTCTTCGCGGCGATCCTGACCTCGGTGCTGCTGGCCAACCTGCTGGTTTCCCGGCTGCGCATCCGCTCGCCGCTGTGGCTCTTCGCGCTGCTCCTGGGCTCGCTGGCGGTGCACATCGCGCTGCCGCTGGGCGCGCTGCTCGGGATCGAGAGCTTCCCGGTGCGCTACACGGTCGCGTCGCTCGTCCTGTTCTCTCCCATCTTCTTCGCCAACCTGGTGTTCGGGTACCTGTTCCAGGACACGCCGAAGAGCGATGCGGCCTTCGGCTGGAACCTGGTGGGGACGATGATCGGCGGCAGCCTGGAGTACACGTCGCTGGCGCTGGGCTATCGCGCGCTGGGGATCGCGGTCGCGGCGTTGTACATCGCCACCGCGTTCTGGGCCTGGCGGATCCTGCGGCATCCGGCGAAGGCCGCGGCGACGGCCGGCGACGTGCCGCTCGGGGTGGTGCCGGCCGCGGCGGAGGTCAAGGCCGCCGGGGCGTCCGCGGCGACGGACGCGGATGCCGCGGGGTAGGGGACGTTCCGGATTTCGCGCAAAGAACGCAAAGAACCGCAAAGGGACGCAAAGGGGGAGGGCAGGGGGGAGCGGGATTCGGCGCGCGGTAGGGGAGGAGAGGGCGAGTCGCGTGAGGCTTCGGTGGTCCAGGCTCGGTCGCGCGGGGTGGCCGCTCTTGGGGCTGTACCTGGCGGTGGTCGGGGCGGCTACTGCCGTGTTCGCGGGCCGGCGGCCGGTACCCGAGACGTCCCGCTACTCCGTCCCCGCGCCGCTGCCGGGAGTGCGGACCAACTTCGCGGCGTTGTCGGGGGGGGCCGTGCTGCGCGTGAGCAGCTTCGACTGGTTCCACAGCCACCACCCGCTGTACGCGATCGACGAGCAGGCCAAGCCGGACAAGACGGAGAAGTGGGCCACGGTGCAGAAGGACCGCGCACCGTGGATCGAGATCGAGCTCGCGGTGCGGGTGGACGTCGATGAGATCGATCTGGTCCTGGCCGGGGCGTTCGAGGCCAAGGAGTTCACGAACCGGGACTTCGTGGTGCGCTGCCTGCGGGACCAGGGGGCGGGCGAGACGGTGGTCGCCAAGCGGGAGGT
This sequence comes from Deltaproteobacteria bacterium, assembly GCA_016218815.1. Lineage (GTDB taxonomy): Bacteria > Myxococcota_A > Polyangia > DRWM01 > JAAZOP01 > JAAZOP01. The sequence goes on along the minus strand of JACRCX010000137.1, from coordinate 13,631 downwards.
GAGCGGAAACGAGGACCCGCGACCGAAGGTCCCGCTGGCCTGCCCCGGGACGAACCGGGTGCGGATCGAATTCCTGGTCGAACCGATCGGCAAGTCGCGCGACGTGGCCCGGGTGTACGAGGTGTCCGTGTGGGGGAAGCCGGCGGCGCCATGACCGAGCACGAGCGGGAAGGGGCGAGCGGTCGCGAGGGGGGCGAGCGGCCGACGGGCGACGCGGCCAGAGCCGACCTGTCCGCCCGAGCCTTGGCGAAGGCCGACCCCACGCCGCGCGAGGTGGTATCGGCCTGGTGGCGCCGGGTCCGGGCGGCGTTCGCCGCGTGGGGGCCCGACTGGCGGGCGTGGCGGGCGGCGGCCGCGGCGGACCGGGTGCGCAGAAGCGTCCGGGCGCGGGACCGCGTGGCGGGGCTGCCGGTGTGGGGGTGGCTGCTGCTGGCGACGGCGGTGGCCCTCGGCGTCCGCCTCTACTACTTCTTCGTCCAGGCAGGGATCCACTACCCGGACGAGATGATGCAGTACCTGGAGCCGGCGCAGGTGCGGATGCACGGCTTCGGGTGGCTCCCGTGGGAGTTCAACGGCGGGGTCCGCAACTGGATCCTGCCGGGCTACTACGGCGGGCTGATGGAACTCGGCGAGGCGCTCGGGCTGCGCGGATACACGCTGCACAGCGCGCTGGTGCTGCACAATGCGCTGTTGACGCTGCTGCTCGTGCCGGCGGGCTACCGGCTCGGGCGTGCGGTGGGGCGGGGCGACGAGCGGCTGGGGATCCTGGCGGCGTTCGCGATGGCGGCGTTCCCGCCGTTCGCGTACTTCGCGCCGCACACCCTGAGCGAGGTGCACGGCCTGCTGTTCACGACGTGGGCGTACGCGCTGTGGGCGGAGCAGGTGGCGTTTCCGGACGAGTTCGGGCGGGACCGGAAGGCGTTCCTGGTCGGGCTCTTGCTGGGCGCCGCCTTCCTCTGCCGCTACACGCTGGTCATCTTCATCCCGCTGGTGGCGCTGGACTACAACTTCCGCTCGCGTTTCCGGGAGCTGGGCTGGCTGGCGGTTGGTCTGGGCGTGGCGATGGCGGTGCTGGGCGTGGTCGACGCCGCGACGTGGGGCCGGCCGTTCCATTCGTTGATCGGGTACTTCCAGTACAACGTGCTCAAGGATGGTTCGGCCGAACACGGGATCATGCCGCGGTGGTTCTACTGGAACGAGGCGTTCGTCGGGCGGTTGGGCTTCGCGCGGTGGCTGCTCCTGGGTCCGATGGTGCTGACGTTCTGGCGGCACTGGCGGATGATCCTGGCCTGGGTCATCCCGTTCGCGGCGATGACGGCAATCAAGCACAAGGAGGAGCGGTTCCTCCTGTCGATCTGGCCGTTCGTGCTGGTCGGTGCGCTGTCGGGGATGCTCGTGCTGGCGGACGCGCTGCGGCACGTGGGGGAATGGAAGAAGCGCCGGTGGTTCGGCCCGGTGCGGCACGCGGCGGTGGCGTGCCTGCTGGCTGCCGTGTGCGTCTGGGCGTTCGTGGGGACCCGGAAGCTGCCGATGCGCTGGCTGGGGGGCGTCTTCGCGGCGCAGTCGTGGGTGGGGCAGCAGCCCGACGCGACGGGCCTGCTCCTGGACGAGCGCCAGCACCTGAACGGCGGCTACATGATCATGAACCGGAACATCCCGCTCCTGCAGTACAACGCGACGATCGTGCAGCACCGGATCTACAACTACGTGGCGGTGCACGACGAGAAGCTGATCCGGACGATGGAGGGGAAACCCGAGTTCCGGGTGGTGGGCCAGTTCGAGGACGTCATGGTCTTCCGGCGGACGGACGGGCTGGTGGGGGGAGGCGAGCGGGCGGGCGAGCGGACGAGCGGACGAGCGGTCGAGCGGTAGCGGGAGGATCTCGATGGCCGGCAGCGATCGAACCGGTGGCGAGGGCAGCGGGACCGACAAGACGATGGCGGCGACCGCGCGGACGATCAGCGCGCCGGCGCCGGTGGTGTTGAACGCCCGGCCGCCGCGGATGGAGCTGGCCGAGCGGTTGATCGTCGGCAGGGTGGTGAGCGAGGCGGGCGGGATGGCGGTGATCCGGGAGGTGCGTGACAACAACCTCCTGCGCGTCGCGGCGATGAAGATCCCGCGGCAGGACATGGAGCGGGACGAGGCGCTGGTGCGCGGGTTGATCGAGGAGGCGCAGGTCACCGCGCAGCTCGATCACCCGAACATCGTTCCCGTGCACGAGCTGGGGCTCGACGCGCAGGGGAGCGTCTTCTTCACGATGAAGCTGGTACGGGGGCGGACGCTGGCCGAGATCCTCGCCGGGGCCGACCTTCGCCGCCGGACTGACCGCGGCCTGTTCCTCCAGCTCCAGGTGTTGTTGAAGGTCTGCGACGCGGTCGCGTTCGCGCACAGCCGCGGGGTGCTGCACCTCGACTTGAAGCCGGCCAACATCATGGTCGGGGAGTTCGGCGAGGTCTACGTGATGGACTGGGGCGTTTCCCGGCTGCGCGCGGCCCCGCGGGACCCGCGCGGCGTGACCGGCGGGACGCTGTCGTACATGGCGCCGGAGCAGGCGATCGGCGACGCGAGGCGTCTGGACGAGCGCACCGACGTCTTCATGCTGGGCGGAGTGCTGTACGAGATCCTGACGGGGCGTCGGCCGCACGGAGGGGGGACGCCGACGGAGCTGTTGGCGCGGGCCGTGATGGGGGATGTGGAGCGTCCCGAGGGGCAGGTGGATTTCGAGCTGCCGGCGCGGCTCTGCCGGATCGCGATGAAGGCGCTGGCGCGGGATCCCGCGGCGCGCTACCCCTCGGTGGTCGAGCTGGCCCGGGACGTCGAGTCGTTCTTCCACACGCCGTGGCGTTTTCCGAGCGTGGAGTTCCGCCGCGGCGCCCAGATCATCCGCGAGGGAGAGGAGGCCGACTGCGCCTACATCCTCTCCAAGGGCCGCTGCGTGGCCTACAACACCGTCGACGGCCGGCGTGTGGACCTGCGCGAGATGAGCGCCGGGGACGTGTTCGGCGAGGTGGCGCTCCTGGTCGGCGGCAAGCGGACGGCGAGCGTCGAGGCGTTGGAGGACGTGGAGGCCTGGGTGCTCTCGCGCGACTTCTTCGAGGAGGAGCTGGGCGCCAGCCACTGGCTGAGCCTGTTCGTGCGCACGATCGCCGCGCGTTTCCGGGAGAACTCGGACCGGCTGGCGGAGCTGGAGACCGGACAGCCGCCGGCGCGCTGAAGGTTCAGAACGAGAAGACGTGCACGGAGCGGGCGCGGCCCTTGAGCGGGTGCTCGCCGCGGTCCTTGGCGGCGGTGCGCAGGTCCTCGGGAAGCTGGCGCAGGACGTCGTCGCTGGCGAGGATGGAGGTTTCGAGGTCCTTGTTCAGCGCCTCGATCCGGGCGGCGACGTTGACGTTGTCGCCGATCACGCCGTACTTCATGCGCGAGGGGCTGCCGAGGCTGCCGGCCACGACGACGCCGGTGTGGATGCCGATGCGCGCGGTCAGCGCGGGCAACCCGGCGTCGCGCCAGACGCGTGCCGCGCCCGAAGCGTCCGCGTCGCGGTTGAATTGCTCCAGTCGTTCGCGCATCGCCAGCGCGCAGCGCACGGCCTTCTCGGGGTGTGCGGCGAGACGGTTCGGTGCGCCGAAGACGGCGAGCACGCCGTCGCCGAGGTACTCGATCACGCAGCCCTGGTGGGCGTCGATGACCTCGTTGATGACGGCAAGGTAGGCGTTGAGCAGCGTGACGACCTGGGTCGCCGAAAGTTTTTCGGAGATGGTGGAGTAGCCGCAGAGGTCGCTGAACAGGACGGTGACCTCGCGTTCCTCGCCGCCGAGCTGCACGCCGCCGCGATCGGCGAGGAGGGTGGCGGCGACGTCGGGGCTGACGTAGCGCCCGAATGTTTCGCGGATGAACTCGCGTTCCTCCAGGCCCTTGGCCATCTGGTTGAAGTGCAGCGAGAGCAGGCCGAACTCGTCGCGGCGGTCGAGGTCCAGGCGGGCGCCCAGGTCGCCGCGGGCGATGGCGTTGGAGGCTTCGATGGTGCGGCGCAGGGGACGGCGGATGCTGCGGGCGACGACAATGGTGACGATGGTGAGGAGGGCGGCGGCGGCGGCGAAGAGCGCCAGGGCGACGACGAGGGCGTCGCGGCGCAGCGCGCGGATCTCGCTGGCATCGACGTCGACGCCGACGAGGCCGATCGAGCGGCCGTCGCGGTCGAGCACGGGGGCGTAGCCGGAGAGGGAGGCGCCGAACTCGTCGACCACGGGCTCGGACTCGACGGTGGGGTGCTCGAGGCCGGCGAGCATCGACGGGAGGTCGGAGGCGTCGTACTCGTCGCCGACGGCGGAGGGTTCGACGCCGCCCTGGGACCAGTCGAGGGCGAAGCGCAGCGTGCCCGGCGTTTCGGTGCGGAGCAGGACGTAGAGCGAGGTGAGCTTGGGGTAGCGTTCGAGGATGGCGCGGAAGTGCGCGACCCCGTCGCGGTAGGCCGGCTGGTCCGCGTCCTCGGGCCGGGCGAGTCGTTGCAAAGCCTCGGCGTCGAGGAACTGCGCGGTGGTGACGGCGGTGGCGAGGAGCCGGCCCTGGAGGGCCTCCAGGCGGGTCTCGTAGCTGCGCCGGTAGTACAGCCAGCTCATGACCCCGACGAGCACGAACGCGGCGATCGCGTAGATCGCGGTGAGGCGGAGGTGGAAGCGGTGCCACAGCTTGAGCTGGTCGAGGCGTGGGGGAGGAGGGGGGGAGCCGGGCATGGGGGGATTCTCGGCGGGTGCGGGGTCGGGCGCAACCTTGACGGGGGTGCCGGTAGCTTTCCTTGACTGGAGGAAACGATTCGGAGATCCTGTCCTCCGGCGGAGGACACCCATGCGCGAGGTGATCGAGACGCTCGTGGCCGACTCCCTGGCCGAACCGCTGGTCGAGCCCACGCCGCGGCGCGTGAGGCTGCCCGCCCTGCCGGGCAAGGCGGACGTCGTGGTCGGCATGCGCCGTTCGGGCAAGACCTGGCTGCTGTTCGACCAGATGCGCCGCCTGCTCGCCGAAGGCCTCGACCGGTCGCGGATGCTGTACCTCAACTTCGAGGATGAGCGCCTTCTCCCGATGACCGCCGGCGACCTCGCGCTCGTGCCGGAAGCGTACTTCCGCCGCCATCCCGAGAACCACGACCGGCCCTGCTGGTTCTTCCTCGACGAGATCCAGAACGTGGCCGGGTGGGAGCGGTTCGTGCGCCGGATGCTCGACCAGCGGCGGCATCGCTTCGTGCTGACCGGCTCGTCGGCCACGCTATTCTCCGGCGAGATCGCCACCAGCATGCGCGGTCGCAGCCTGACGACGGAGCTGCTGCCGTTCGGTTTCGACGAGTGGCTGCGCCATCACGGCCTCGCGATTCCGGAGCGCTGGCCGCCGCCCGCCGGGCAGCGCGCGCGGCTCGAGCGCGCCTTCCTCGACTACCTCGACGTCGGCGGCTTTCCGGAGGTGCAGGGTGTGGAGGCCGCGCTGCGCCGGCGCATCCTCCAGGACTACGTCCACGCGGTCCTGTTGCGCGACGTGGCCGAACGCCACCGGATCGTGAACGTGGCCATCCTGCGCGCGCTCGCCCGGCAGCTCCTGGCCGGCCCCGCCGCCGCGTACACGGTGAATCGCCTGTTCCACGCCCTCAAGTCGCAGGGCCTGCGCGTCTCGAAGGACGCGGTGTACGAGCATGTCCGACAGATCGAAGACGCATACCTGTTCTGTTCCATGGAGGTGGATGACGAGTCCGAGCGGGTGCGCCAGAGCCGTCCGCGGAAGTGCGAGGTCATCGACCCCGGGTTGGCGCGGGCGGTCTCCTGGCGTGCCGCGCAGGACCGCGGCCACCTGCTGGAGAACGTCGTCTACCTCGAGCTTCGCCGGCGGGGAGCGGAGCCGCGCTACGTCGTAACCCGCGCCGGCCACGAGGTTGATTTCCTCGCCCGTTGGCCCGACGGCTCGCGGGAGCTGGTGCAGGTGTGCGAGTCGCTCGCCCGGCCGGACACCCGCGAGCGCGAGCTGCGCGCGCTGGAAGAAGCGTTCGCGGAGGGTCGTGCCGGCCGGGCCGTCGTCGTGACGCTGCACGAAGAGGAGACGGTGCGCGTGAAGCGGCGTTCCGTTCGCGTGGTGCCGGCGTGGCGGTGGATGCTGGAGGCGCGCGGAGCGGTGGAGCGGTAGAGCGGTGGTGCGGTGGGGCGGCTCAGCCCCACACCACCATGCCGGCCTCCACGGCGCGCAAGGTGCCGGCGCGGTGGGGGCGGACGCGGACGATGAAGCCGTGGCGGCCGGAGACGAGGAGGGGGACGGCGCCGACGTAGCGGTGGAGGTTGCCGCCGGCGTGCTCCGCGGGGCGCATGCCGGCGACGCGGCCGTCGACGATGACGCGCTTCGGATCGAGCGGGCCGTAATACAGCTCGACCGCGACGTCCTCGGTGGCCAGACCGCCGAGGTCGACGACGACGCGGACCGGGAGGTCCTCGCCGACCTTCAGCTCCTCGCGCCGCTCCGTCTGCACCTCGCGCACCGCCACCCCCTCCCAGCGCTCGTGCACCCGCCGCCGCCACTGGGCGACATCCTTGGCGCGCGCGAACTCGCCGTCCGTCAGCGCCTTCCAGGCCATGGCGCTGGGGAGGTACGCCTTCTCCACGTACTCCTCGACCATGCGGTTGGTGTTGAACACGGCGCACAAGGAACGCATCGACGCCTTCATCATCGCGATCCAGTCGCGGGGCAGCCCGTCCTGGCCGCGGCGGTAGAACAGCGGCGAGACGGCGTCCTCGAGCATCTCGAACAAGAGCAGGCTTTCGATGCGGTCCTGCTCGCCCGTGTCCTTGTACTCCTCGCCCGCGCCGATGGCCCAGCCGTTGTCGCCCTGGTACCCCTCGACCCACCAGCCGTCGAGGACCGAGAGGTGGAGCCCGCCGTTCATCACGACCTTCATGCCGGAGGTGCCGGAGGCCTCGAGCGGCCGGCGCGGGGTGTTGAGCCAGACGTCGGCGCCCTGGACGAGGTAGCGGGCGACGCCGATGTCGTAGTCCTCCAGGAAGACGAAGCGGCGGCGGAAGCGGGGGTCGTTGGAGACGCGGATGATGTCGCGGATCATCTCCTTGCCGGGCGTGTCCTTGGGGTGGGCCTTGCCGGCCAGGATGATCTGCACGGGGCGCTGCGGGTTGTTCAGGATGCGGTCGAGGCGATCCAGATCGCGGGTGAGCAGGTTGGCGCGCTTGTAGGTGGCGAAGCGTCGAGCGAAACCGATGGTCAGGGCCTCGGGATCGAGGACCTCCTTGGCCTCGAGGATCCGCTCGCGGTGCGCCCCGCGCCGCTGGAGCTGATCGGCGAGGCGCTGGCGGGCGTAGGCGACGAGCCGCTCGCGGAGGCGCTCGTGCGACCGCCACAGCTCGGAGTCCGGGATCCGATCCACGCGCTGCCAGACGCGCTGGTCGACCGGGTCCTCGGACCACTTCGGTCCGAGGTAGCGATCGTAGAGGCGGGCGATCTCGTCGGCGTACCAGGAGCGGGTGTGGACCCCGTTGGTGATGTGCGTGATGGGGACCTCGTCGGGCGGCAGCGCGGGCCACAGGGGGCGCCAGAGGCTGCGGGACACGGCGCCGTGGAGCTTGGAGACGCCGTTGGCGAAGCCGGAGAGCCGCAGGGCCAGCACGGTGACCTGGAACGGCTCGTCCCGCGAGCCGGGGTGGATGCGGCCCAGGTCGAGGAACTGGTCCATGGTGATGCCGAGCTGCGGCACGTAGCCTTCGAAGTAGCGTCGGATCATCTCCGGCTGGAAGACGTCATTGCCCGCGGGGACGGGCGTGTGCGTGGTGAAGACGTTGCTCGCCGCCACCACCTCGCGCGCCTCGGCGAAGGACAGCCCGCGTCCCTGGACGAGCTGCCGGATGCGCTCGACGGCGAGGAACACGGAGTGTCCCTCGTTCATGTGGCAGACGGAGGGCATGCGGCCCATGGCTTCCAGGGCGCGGACGCCGCCGATGCCCAGCAGGATCTCCTGCTTCAGGCGCAGCTCGACGTCGCCGCCGTAGAGCTGCTCGCTGATGTCGCGGTCGGCCGGCTCGTTCTCCAGGAGGTTGGTGTCCAGGAGGAAGAGGGGAACGCGGCCGACCTGGACCTTCCAGACCTGCGCCAGCACGGTCCGCTCCGGGTATTCGACGGGGATCCGGAACGGCGCGCCGTCCGCCTGCCGCTCGGGCTCCACGGGGAGGTTGAAGAAGTCGTTCTCGGGAAACGCCTCCTGCTGCCAGCCGTCGAGGTTCAGGTACTGCTGGAGGTTGCCGACGCGGTAGAGGAGGCCGACGCCGACGAGGGGGAGGCCGAGGTCGGAGGTGCTCTTCAGGTGGTCGCCGGCGAGGATGCCCAGGCCGCCGGCGTAGATGCGCAGGCACTCGTGCAGGCCGAACTCGGCGGAGAAGTAGCCGATGCGGCAGGAGAGCTCCTCGCCGTAGATGCGCTCGTACCACGAGCGGTGGGCGAGGTAGTCGTCGAGCTGGGAGTTGACGCGCTCGAGCTGGGAGAGGAAGACGTCGTCGGCGCGCAGCTCGCGGATGCGGCGGGATTTGAGGGCGCCGAGCATCCGGACGGGGTTGTGGGAGGCGTCCCAGCCCTCGGGGTCGACGCGGCGGAACAGGGCGACGGCGTCCGGGTTCCAGGTCCACCAGAGGTTGCGTGCGATCCGGAGAAGCGGGCGCAGGGTCTCCGGCAGGTCCGGAACGACGGAGTATTCGTAGGCTGTGACCGGCTGCATCGGGGGTACCTCCAGGGGAACGGGATGGTAGTACAAGCGTGACGGGCTTGCATCCTATTGGGGCGACGATAGACTCGGGCCGTCCCCGGCCTGGCGCAACCGGCCCGCGCCCTTCAGGGCGCGGCGACGGTCACGGCAGCCGCGGGCCGAAGCCCGCGGTTCGGATCCGCGGAGCCGGCAGCGTCGTGGGAGAACAGAAGCGGCGATGGGCAGCGCGCGACAAGTGGAATCCGACGACGGAGCCCGGTGCTTTCGGGGCGAGGTCCGGCGTCTGCTGGCAGCGGTGCTGCTCCTGGCGGCGGCGTCGTGCGGGCTGGTGGGCGTGTGCGACCCCAGTCCGGACCTGGGCGCGTCCGCGGGGAGGGTGCCGCACGCGGCCGTTCCGAAGGCGGACGGGGAGCCGTCCGTGCACGTCGCGGCGACGTGGGATGCGGGTGGGGAAGAGGAAGAGGAGGGCGGCGAGCCCAGGCTGCGGAGTACCGCGCTGGTGCCGGGCGTCTCGGCCTACGAGAAGATGAACGTCTTCGAGCGCCCGGACTACAACTCGGCGCGCATCGGGTACCTGCGGCGTGGGGTGCGGGTGCTGGTCCGCGGTCCGGTGGACGCGCCGGACTGCGGTGAGAACGTGCAGAAGTGGTTCCAGCTCGAGGAGGGGGGGTACGTCTGCGCAGGCAAGGGCCTGCTCATCGGCGCGCCGCTGTCGGAGTTCCTGTACGTGCCGCCGCCGCCGGACTTCGAGGGTCCGGTTCCGTACCACTACGCAAAGGTGAGGCGGGATCGGACGCCGGTGTACAAGCACGCGCCGACGCGGGAGGAGATCACGGAGGTGACGGACTTCCTCTTCCCGCCGCCGCCGGGCGCCGATGCCGACGCGGAGCTGGACGGGGACGCGGGCGCGTCCACGGCGGACGAGGACGCGGGCGCGGTGGAGCCGCCGCCGGTGGTCGACAACATGGGCGACCTGGAGGAGGGCTCGCCGCTGGACCCGGGCGCGGCGGGGGTGTCGGTGGAGCCGCCGCCGGAGCCGCAGGTCGTGGCGGTGGAGGCGGAGGACGCGGGGGCGGAGGACGGGGAGGTCGAGGACGCGGGGATGTCGGACGCGGACCGCGAGCTGTTGCAGCGCGGGCCGCACCATCGCCTGCTGGTGCGCGTGCTGATGTCGGGCTTCACGGTGGCGTACGCGTCGACGGAGCGGGTGGACAACCGCACGTGGTACCGCACGCTGGACGGCGGCTACGTCGACAGCGAAGCCTTGGCGGGGATCGACGCCCGCTCCGACCGCATCGGCATGGTGCTGGACGGCACGAAGACGCTGCCGGTGGGGATCGTGGCGGGGCGCAGCGCGCGGGCGTACGCGGCGAACGAGCGGGGGGAGATCGCGGCGACGGGGACGCTGCCGAAATTCGCGTCGTTCGCCATCGTGGCCGAGGAGACGCGCGGGGACCGGGTGTTCTGGAAGACGACGGACGGGACGTACGTCGCGCGGCAGCAGGGCGTGGTGGTGGTGGAGAAGCTCGACCCGCCGCGGGCCGTGGGACAGTGGGACAAGTGGATCGTGGTGGATCTGACGAAGCAGACGCTGGCGGCGTACGAGGGGACGGTGCCGGTGTTCGTGACGTTGGTGTCGACGGGCAAGGAAGGCTACGAGACGCCGCGGGGGGTCTTTCGGATCCTGTCCAAGCACATCTCCAACCCGATGGACGACTTCGCGCTGGGGGAGCCGTACGCGATCGACGAGGTGCCGTACGTGATGTACTTCCAGCAGAACGTGGCGCTGCACGGGGCGTTCTGGCACCGCGGCTTCGGGGCGGTGCGGAGCCACGGCTGCGTGAACCTGCCGACCTACGACGCGCACTGGCTGTTCGACTGGGTGCACCCGTTCCGTCCGGAGGGGTGGCACGGCGTGTACGCCACGGACACGGATCCGGGGACGATCGTGTGGGTGCGGAAGGGCGAGGAGTGAGGGGGAGTTGTGAGTCGACAGTCGTGAGTCGTGGGTCCGGCGGAGCGTGGCGGCTTCCACTTCCGGACGGCGGGCTGAAGCCCGCGGCTGGGTTCGAAGGGGGACCGAGTTCGCATCGCTGCCAACCGAACCTGCGAGGACGTCGACGCGGTGGCGCGCGGCCCGCGTAGGGCCGGCGACCGGCACCGGCCGACGGCGAGCCATCCGCGCTGTGGCCCCTGACGGGGCCCAGCGCGTCGGCAGCCGGCGGCCGGCGGCCGGCGGTCGGGTCTCGTGCTCGTCCTCGGTTCTCGGTTCACGGGTCTCGGATCTCGTGCTCGCGCGCGGGTCTCGGTTTTCGGGCGACGGTTTTCGGGTCTCGGGCCTCGACCACCGGTTTGGGTGGCCTGCGGGCGACGTTGCGCGCCCGTTGCGGTTACGAAGCGCGACGGGCCGGAGCCGTGAGCGACCGCATGAGGTCGGCCTGGTTGGCCCGAATCCGGCCCAAGGCCATGGCCAGCATGACGATCAGGGAGAGCGTGACGCGGGCCTCCATCTTCGCTTGACCGCGGATCGTGTGATGCTCGAACTGGAAGACCTGGTCGATGCGCGAGTTGACCCGCACGATGGACGACCGCCGGTTGTAGGCCTTCTTCCACTTCACGGTCGGGCGGGCGATGGGGGTGAAGATGCGGCGGTCCAGTTCGAGCGGGACCCGGACCACGCGGCCGAAAGAACCGACGGCGGCTTGCCGTTCGCACTCCTGGCGACCGGCGCACGTCAGGCCGCAGGCGGCTGCCGGGCAGCGGTACTTCAGCGTCCCGCGGTCGCGCTCGAAGCCGACGAACAACAGGTCCCGCTGCTCGCTGGTGGTGGGACAGACGCAGTACACGCGACCGCCTTCGTCGTAGACGAAGTGGTCTGCGCGGTCCGCAACGAGCGGCTTGGTCTTCTCCCCGTCCTTCCACAACGTGCGCTTGTCGATGACCGGCGTGATGTTGTGGTCGTCGTACAGCCCGGCGTTGTTCTCCTTCGAGTCGTAGCCCTTGTCCCCGGCGCACTCGGCGCCGGGCTTCTCCCAGCGCTCGGCGACGGCCGGGTGATGTTCAGCAAGGTGATCCACCAGTGGCAACAGTTCCGGTGCATCTCCGGCTGAGGCTTTGGTGAGCCGGAAGGCGAGCGGCAATTCGTGGACCGAGTCGACCAGCAGGTGCAGCTTGTACCCGAACCACTTCACGACCTTCTCCCAGGCGCTGCCGTCTTTGTGCACGCCCTTGTACGTCTTGGCGCCCCAGTCGGCGTCGGTGTCGCGCCTGCCATCCGGCTCCCGCTCCTTCTCCTCATCCCGCACCGGCCGGCCGAAGGAGGGAATCGCCTTGGAGTCCCCGGCCATCTTGCGGCCCAACTCGGGCAGTTCCTTGGCCAGTTCGTCCAGCAGCCGGTGGAAGATGCCCAGCAGTCGCTCGCGCTGGTCGCAGACCAACTTGAGGAAGCGGCCGAAGGCATCCTCCGACGGTACCGCGGCGGCACCCTTGTCCGGTTCGAAGCCGCACAACTGGCGCAGCTCAGCGTTGCGCCACAACTCGCGGAGCAACGAAGCGGCGTTCGGGTGCTGGAACACGATCCCCGCGATGAGCGCGTTCCACGTCGGGCGAATCGGATAGTCGTCGCGTCCGCGATCGCGCCGCTGCTCCAGAAAGCGAACGAACTCCTCGTCGGGCAGCGCGTCCAGCACCAAGCGCAGCCGATTCAGATCGCTGGCAGCGTCGACCTGCTTCCACGTGAAGAGCTTCTTCTGTGCTATCTTGGCCATCGATCCCTCCGGTGCCGTCGATCGCGTGTTGCAGCGATAGAATCGATGACGTCGGAGGTTTATTTCCAAGAATCGACCAGGGACGTTCTTTTTTCTGCGACGGGCCCGTCGTCCGGACAACGCGCAGCCCACGCCGCACCGCCGGTGCTTCGCGAAAGCCGGTCCCCGAGAGCCGAGATCCGTGTTCCGACCACGAGCACGGTGACCGAGCCCCGAGATCCGCCACCCGAGGACGAGCACGGTGGCCGAATCCCCGGAGACCGAGCGCCGGCCCCGTCCGTCCGGGCAAGATCGCGCCGCGCCGCCCCCGCTGGGGTATTTCCCCCGGTCTTCGGACATCTCGGGGCCCCCGGTCCCGCGGAATCCGGCGCTTTGCCGGGGTATCGCCGTCCGGCCCCGCACATCCCGCGGCTACCGTTGCGCGCCCCGCGCGCAGCGCGGATGGCTCACGGCACCGTCGCCTTGACTCGTTGTGGTTCGGCCCGTACCCTCGCAGGTGCAGGTTCAGGGACGCCGCGCTTCGATGCGGCCGGAGCGGTCACGGGCGACCGCGGGAGGGGACGATGAACGCGACGGGAACGGGTCCGGGTGTCGTAGCCGGGCTGGTGTCGGGGCGAGCGCAGCGACATCGTGCCGGCCAAGTGCGGCCGTGCGACCCGCGCGGGGGAACAGCCCTCGGGCTTGCGGTTCTGTCGTTGTTCGCCGCGCGGGTTGCCGCACACGATGAAGAGTTCGAGCGGTGCTTCTCCAGCCAGCAGCAATTCGGGTGCTACGTCCGGTCCGGCGAGTTGTGCAGCGATGAAGCGAGCGGGATGGTGTACGGCTGGCCCAGGGTCGAGCTGGACGAGGATCCGTTTATCTCGGTCACGGATCCGCGATGGCTTGCCCCGCCGGGCGGGAGACCGGAGGATGATCCGGATGCGGACGCCGACCGTTTGTGGGACAATTCCGAGCTGGAGATCGCTACTAGGTTCCGGCCGTGGGCCCTGTTCGCCAGCCATGTCAAGGTGCCCCGTTTCCGAGAATTTGGCATGACTTTCCGTTCTGTAGGAGATGTTCCCCGCGCCGGGTTGTCGGGGCGCGGGGAGGGTGGCGATGGGCAGCAAGAAGGGCAGCGGAGTTCCCGAACGGTG
>JACRCX010000014.1 GCA_016218815.1 Deltaproteobacteria bacterium | reverse complement strand
GAGGTCGGCGCGGAGGATTTCGAGCGTATGGGGGAGGAGGCTTTCGAGCTGGGGGACGTAGACCTTGGTCTCGTGGCCGCGGGCGTTGAGCATGGCGGCCATGACGGGGAGGCCGAGGCGAGGGATGACGAAGCGTTCGAAGCCGTTGTAGTTCGCGGGGCGTGCCTCGATGAGCGCGATCTTCATGTACGTTCTCCCCCCGGGCCCCTGGGGGCGCCGGCAGGGGGCGCATTGTACATGGGGACTGGGCTACGGCGCCAGCAAGCCGAGCATGGTGGATTCGAACTCGGAGTTGTCGGGGTCGGCCTGGTTCGTGTAGACGTACTCCCAGGTTTCGGCGTCGATGATCGTGGCCCAGGGGAGGCCCATGGTGTCCGAGGTGACGAGCCACGGCCACATGGCGTACGTGGTGGTGGAGAACGAGTACGTCCCGTCGTGGTCGAGGTAGAAGTCCTCGTGCGCGGCGCCGTAGCGGTCGGCGTAGGCGAGGCAGTCGTCGAGGGTGGGTCGAGGCCCGCCGGAGACGTTCTCGCCGTAGACGTAGGCGGCGGCGAGGCCCTGATCGGCGTAGGTGGTCTGGTACCCGACCATCCTGGCCATCCACTCGGCGCAATACGGGCACCAGCCGGTGACCATGGAGAAGACGAGGGCCTTGTTGCCCGCGGCGAGGGAGGACATCGGGACCATCTCGCCGGTGGCGCAGCTCTCGAGGGAGAAATCGAGCAGGGTCTCGCCGAGGCACGGGACCGTCGGGCGGGCGCAGATGGCGTCGTGCGTGCTCGCCGCGACCAGGTCGAACTCGTAGTCCGCAACGCACCAGTCCTCGCCGTCGGGCAGCGGTTCGGTGGCGATGCCGTCGGGGAGGATTTCGAACTCGGCCATCTCGAGGTCGGAGAGGTGCGCGGCGAAGCGGTCGCCCTCGTCGCCGACGGCGGTGATCTCGACCGTGCCGGAGACGGGGTAGAAGAACTGCGCGCAGGGGCCGACCGCGCAACCCGCCAGGACGGAGACGCAGACTTCGCACGTGTCGAAGGTGGTCCCGGCCAGGTCGTAGACGCCCGGTTCCACGGCGCCGACGTTGTCGCCCATGATCTGGACGCGGAGGACCTGGTACGGGGCTTCGGTGCCGATGTAGCCGCGGTATTCGACGAGCGTCGGGCCGGAGCCGGCGATCTCGGTGTCGGCGGAGATGCCGTTGTGGTCGGAGCAGACGAGGGGAGCGACCTCGGCTTCGGCCTCTTCTTCGACCTCGGCTTCCTCGACCACGTCGGGCGCGACCTCCGGCTCGACGTCCGCGGACGAGTCGGGCTGGACCTCGGACGCGGCGTCGGCGTCGGGCGTGGAGGAAGGATCGGAGTCGCAGGAGGAGAGGAGGGGGAGGAGGGAGAGGGGGAGGAGGAGGAGGAGTTTTGGGTTTTCGGTTCTCGGTTCTCGGTCGGGGGAGCGGAGCATCGTGTGCGGCATGGGTTCCTCCGTGAGGGGACGTGACGATCGATGGGGGGAGGATAGCGCATTGGGGGGGAAGGAACCACCGATGGACACCGTTGGACACCGATGGGCATCGAACCGGGATTCGGCGCGCGGTCTTCGCTCCACGCGAACCGCGGGCTGCACGGCGGCACGGCCGGCGAGTCCCGTCGGGGCCGGTTCCGGTTCTACCGGCGCGGGCGGCCGGCGATGATGCTGTGGACCTTCTTCATCTGGTCGCGGGGGAAGCGGGTGGAGAGGGCGCGCATCACGAGCGCCTTGTTCGCCTCGAGCGAGACGCCGACGCGCTCGTACTCCTCCAGCACGCGGCGGCGGAAGGCGAGCGCCACGTTGACGGCGCGAATGGTGTCGTCGATGTGGCGGCGGAAGCGATCGAGCTCGTCCTGGGCGTATTCCTCGAGGAGGAGCGGGGCGAGGCCCTCGTAGTCGAGCGCGTCGGCCGTCTCCAGGAGGTTCCAGCAGGTAGCCTCCACGGCGGCCTTGTTGATCCCTCCGGCCCAGTGGATGGCCTCGACGGATTCCGGCTTGCACTTGAACAGGACGGTGCCGCCGGCCTGCGGGGTGACGTACCAGACGGCGCCTTCGGCGCCGGAGAGCTTGCCTTCGTCGAGCTTGCCGAGACCGGATTCGAGGGTAGCGCGCAGGGCCGCGTAGCGCGCGACGGGGTCGTCGCCGGCGTCGAGCTCGGCGAGGAGCGGGGCGTTGGGGACGCCGGGGGCGTCGAGGTCGGCAGGGGGGATGACGCCGCCGTGCTCGTCGACGCCGAAGAGGAGGGCGCAGGCGAGCGGGACGTCGTAGAGGACGAGGTGCGGATTCTCGGCGCCGTAGAGCTCGAAGCTGAGCGAGCAGCGGTTGCGTTCGGGCAGCTCGGCGATGCTCGGGTGCCGTTCGAGCATGCGGCGCCACATGTCCAGGAATTCTCCCCAGGTGCCGTTGCGCAGGACGGGGTGGAGCCGGAGCTTGTAGGTGGTGCGGAAATACCCGGCGGCGTCGCGGTAGCGGTAGGCGCAGACGTTGGTGCCGTCGAGTTTTTCGTAGATGCGGATGTGCTGGACGGGGGGGAAATGGAAGGTGCCCTGGCGATCGAAGGGGTAGTGGAGCTTGGGCGTGGCGAAGACGCGCTGGGGGACGGGGGCGCCGTCGACCTGGAGGATGGCCAGGGCGCCGTAGCGGTGATCGGGTTTGAGGGCGAGGAAGCCCTCGAGGTGCGTGCCGTGGAAGGGATCGACGACGTCGAAGGGCTGGAGCCACTTGGGTTCGAGCTCGAGGAGGGCGGCGGCGGTGTCGATGGGGGGCATGGGAGGGGAAAGGAAACCACAGATGGGGGGGACGGGGGGAGAAGAAACCACCGATGGACACTGATGGACACCGATAGGGCTGCGTAGCCAACTGGGAATCCGAGGTTAGGGTGTCGGGGGATGAGGTGGGAGTCGATGCGAAAGCTAGCGAACCTGGGAAGAGCGGCGGGGGTGGTTGCGGCGGGCTTTGGGCTGATCGGGTGCGAGCTGCGGTCGCCGGAGCAGAGCCCGGGGGAGGCCGCGGACCGGCCGCTCGAGGACGCGCGGGCGCCGGGCACTCGCGCGGAGCCGGAGCCGAGCGAGCCGGCGGTGGTGCCGGCGATGGTCGTGGGCAGTCCCGCGCCCGACTTCACCTTGGAGGACCAGGCGGGGCGGCCGGTCACTTTGAGCGCGCTGCGGGGCCGGTGGGTGGTGCTGTACTTCTACCCGAAGGACGCGACGCCCGGGTGCACGACCGAAGCGACGGAGTTCAGCGGGTTGGTGGATGAGCTGGAGCGGATGAACGCGACGGTGTTCGGGGTCAGCGCCGACTCGATCGCTTCGCACACCGAGTTCGCCGACAAGTTCGGGCTGGGCATCGACCTCTTGAGCGACCCCGGCCGCGAGGTGATGAAGACGTACGGTGCGTGGCTCGCCACGCCCTTCGATCCGGAACGGCCCGGCCGCGTGGTCCGCTCGACGGTGCTCATCGACCCGGCGGGAATCATCCGTTACCGGTGGCCGGAGGTTGTCCCGCGAGGCCATGCGGCCGCGGTGCGCGAGAAGCTGGCGGAGCTGCAGGGCGGGTCGGGGTAGAGGCGCCGGCGGGCGGACGACGTCTTGCCGCCTGGGCTGGGGCGGTCCCGAGCAGCGGGTTGACGGGGGCTTCGGGGACCGGGTACGTGTGGTGCATGGCGACAAGACGAGGGGAAGTCGGGGCGGTGATTGGCCTGGCGGCCGTTGCGGGACTCGTGGTGCCGGCGTGCTCGGGCGGGGGGCCTGCGGCGCGCGGCGGAGAACCGACGGAGTCTGCCGGATCGCCGGCGGCATCGGCCGAATGCGTCGGCCCCGCCGACGTACGGCAGGCGCCGGCCGACTGGAGCGGCGGGAGCGCGATGTTCCCCGTGCTGCTGCCGGTCGCCAACGCCGATCCGGCGCTGCGTCATGCCGAGACGCTCCTGGTGCCGACGCGACTGGCGCTCCGTCGGGCGGGAGAGCAGGTGGAGGCCGCGTGGGATGCGGGTTCGCTGGAGGCGGTGGAGGTGGGCGTCGGGTGCCACATGATCCTGGGCCACGAGGTGCGCACCGGGGTGGTCCAGGCGGGCGCGGAGCTGGTGGAGTCCGCGACGGAGCTTGGCGGAGGAGCGGACTTCTCGGGCGCCGAGGGCGGCGCCGTGCTGCTGGTCGCGCCGCCGCCCGGGGACCCGGCGGCGCGGTGGGTCGTGCGCGCCGAGCTGACGGTGTTCGAGACGGACATTGCGCCGCAGCACGAGTGGTCGCCGCGGAGCGGCCGTTTCCGGGTGCTGTTCGAGCGGACGATCGAGGCAGCGATCGATTTTCCGGCCGAAATGTAAGCGGCGAGGAGTCGCGGCCGCGGGCGCCCGGGTACCCGTGGTCTGGACTGGGACGGAGCTTGCGGTCGCGGTGTACGAGTCGTCGGTCGACGGCGACCGTCGACTCCGGGTGCAACGTTTCGAGGTGTCCGGGCGGCGGGTGGGCGAGGGCTGGTCGTGGGAGGTCGTGGGAGCGATCCTGTCGTCTCCGGAGCTGCTGTGGACCGGCGGCGGCTTCGCGGTGTTCTTCGTCGATCCGGCCGCGGGCATCCTGTCGGTCCGGCTGGACGCCGCGGGCGTGGAGCTGGGCGAGCCGGTGGTGGTCGTTCCGGAGCCGGAGGCACGCGAGCCGTCGGCCGCCGAGGTCGGCGGTGGGTTCGTCCTGGCGTGGGCCGCGGACCCGGCGGCGGATTCCGTGCCGCGGTGGTGTCAGAGTTCGGCGGAGCCCCGGGCGAGCCGCGTGCGCGTCGTGCGTGAAGACGGCTCGAGCGCCGGGCTTCCGGGACCGGTGACGATCGAGGAAGACGCGGCCTGGCCTCCGGACGTCGCGGCATCCGGCGACGGTTTCGCCGTCACCCTGTCGAGGAACAGGACGACCGAAGATCCCGCGTGCCCGGTGCGCATGGAGCGGATGGTGAGGTTGACCGACGAGGCGAAGCGGGGCGGAAGGCGCGGGCGCAGTTGCTCGCGTTGGGGTCCTGCGCTAGAGGATGCGGGAAGTCGAGGAGGAAGCGCCGTGAGGTGGGGTGGGGTCGTTCTGACGTTGACGGCGGTCGGCTGCTCGAGCGGTTTCCGTCTGGCGGCGGGAGGCGATTCCGAAGACGACGGAAGCACCGCGGGCGAGATCGGTGTCGAGCAGGACAGCGACGGGACGGCGGGGCACGAGGACGCCGGCGAGTCGGATTCCGGAGAGATCGTCGAGCCGTGCCTACCGATCGGTCCCGAGAATTGCAACGGGGCGGACGACGACTGCGACGGGGCGACGGACGAAGGTGGGTGGTGCTGGTTCGATCCGCTCCCGAGCGGCGTCCAACTCCTGGCGGTTGATGGCCCGGGTTCCGACGATCTGTGGGCAGGAGGCGATCACGGCGCCGTCCTCCACTGGGACGGGACCCGCTGGTCGTCCTTGTGCACCGACCTTCCCGGGTCCGTGACCTCGATCCGGGCGTTCGGCCCGACCGACGTCTGGCTCGTGGGAGGCCGGGGGCGATTGGTGCACTGGGACGGGGCCGGCTGGAACGAGCCGTTTGCGGGCGACTCGGTGGTCGCCCGGGCGGTGGGCGGGGTCGGTCCGGATGACGTATGGGTCGCGACAGCCGGGGTTGGGGAGGTCCTGCACTGGGACGGGACTGCCTGGAGCACGGTACCGTTGGACCCGGCCTGCCGGATCCTGGCGATGCGTGGGTTCTCTTCGAGCGACGTCTGGGGTGTCGGGGAGTGCGTGGAGCCGCCGTATTCCGAGTTCGACGGTCGAGGGATCTTCCACTGGGATGGAGCGACCTGGAACGTCGCCGACACGACCCTGCCGGGCGGGCTGCACGCCGTGTGGGGTGCCGAGTCCGGCGACTGGTGGGCTCTGGGCGACCGGGGCCTGTTGGTGCATTGGGACGGCAGGGACGCCAGGGTCGTGCTGGCCGGGACGGCAGGGGACGTTCTGGCCGTGGGCGGTTCGGCTCGAGACGACATCTGGCTTGCGGGAGCGCACGGGACGATCCTCCACGGGGACGGTTCGACATGGTCCGGGATGAGCACGGGAGTGGAAGCGGACCTGTCGGCAGTCTGGGCGGGATCACCGGATGATGTCTGGGTGCTGGGTGGCGACGGGACGATGCTGCGTTCGGAGGGGGACTCCTGGCGCGACATCCGGAGGGCATCCGGGGGCTACCCGAGGGCGGCTTGGGGCTTCGGGCCTGCCGACGTCTGGACCGTCAGCGATGCGGGGAGGATCCGTCACTGGAACGGCTTCGCGTGGGAGGCCGTGGCCAGTCCGGTCACAACCGATCTGCGCGACATCTGGGGCGCGGAACCGACCGAACTGTGGGCGGTGGGCGTGGAAGGCGTCCTGCTACGGTACGACGGATCCGACTGGGTGGTCGTCGATAGCGGGGTGACGGAAGGCCTGGGTGGCGTCTGGGGTTCCGCTCGCGAGGACGTCTGGGCCGTGGGGGGTCGCGGCGTCGCGTTGCACTGGGATGGGCACGCGTGGACCCAGGTGTCGATCGGGACGATTCCCTGGTCCCTCTCCACCGTATGGGGCTCGGGACCCGACGACGTGTGGGCGGCGGCGAACAGCGTCATCCTGCACTGGGACGGCGTCCGGTGGTCGGAGTCGTACCGCGACGACGACGTGTGGTTCTACGGGCTGGGCGGCACGGGAGCCCGGGATGCGTGGGCCGTCGGCCACGCTTCCATCGTGCATTGGGACGGGACGGCGTGGACACGCGAGGAGCCCCTGCCCGGGCCGATGATTTCCCTGTTCGGCGTGTGGGCGTCGGCCGAGAACGACGCTTGGGTCGTGGGGTACGAGTCCCTCCACGGGCTGATCCTCCACTGGGACGGCGCGGCGTGGTCGAAAGTCCCGTGCATCGCCTCGGGTTTCCTCGACGACCTCTGGGCGCCCTCTCCGGACGACGTGTGGGCGTTCGGAGCGTCGGGTGCCGTCCTGCGTTGGCAGCGAGAGTAGGCCCGGGCGGGGCCCTGGACGGCGCGCCGCGGAATCGACGAACATGGAGGGCATGGGTGGACCCGGGACGGCGGGAACGGCTTGCGTGGCGTTGCTGCGCGGCATCAACGTCGGGGGGAAGAACATCATCCGCATGGAGGTGCTGCGCGCCTCGTTCGAGGCGATGGGGTTCTCCTCGGTCCGCACGCTCATCGCGAGCGGGAACGTCGTGTTCCGCGCGGCGGGCGCGGACTCGCGCAAGCTGGAGAGGGCGATCGAGAAGGCGCTCTCGCACCGGCACGGCTACGAGGGGAAGGTCGTGGTGCGGAACCTCGAGGAGTACGAGCGGATGATGCGGGCCATCCCGCCGGGGTGGGGCGGCGAGAGGGGACGCCGCTACTACGTCATCTTCCTGCGCCACGCCATCGACCGCGCCTCGGTGCTCGGCGAGCTGGAGGTGAACGCGGGGGTCGAGGAGGTGCGGTACGTCCCCGGCGCGCTCCTGTGGTCGGCGCGCCTGGACGGGCTCACGCAGTCGAAGATGAGCAAGGTCATCGCCAGGCCGATCTACGGCGAGATGACCGTCCGCAACCTGAACACGACGCGGAAGATCCTCGAGCTGCTGCGCGAGGGCGCGGGCTTCTGACGCGCGAGGCCGGGCACGTCGCCCGCTACGAGCAGGGGGGCAACAGCGCGACGGTGGCGGGCGGGAAGCTGCCGACGTGCACCTCGACCATGCCGTCGGCCGGCGTGGTCGGGAGGAAGACGATCGTCGTGGGCAGCGGGAAGGACGAGCCCGTGAGCCGGAGCGAGCCGCTGGACGGCAGGCACTCCCCGGTGGCCCAGGTCACGGCGTCGGCGACGACCGTGGTCGTCGTGCCGCCGGACTCGACGGTGAACGATCCGCTCGCGCTGATCGCGGTCGGGGTGCCCGACACCGATAGCCCGGCGGCCACGAGGTGCGTGGACTCGCCGCCCTCGGAGATCGTGAGGTCGGCGTCCAGCGTCGCGGCCGCCCCCAGGTCGCTGCCACCGGCGTGGAGCGTGACGGAGCCGTCGACGGTCGAGCCGCCGGTGGCCAGGGACGCGAAGGTGACGACGAAGGTGGTGGGGCGCAGCGTGAGAGCGAGGCCGACCGTCCCGCTCACGGGCTCGCCGGTTGCCTCGAGCGTGCAACCGGCGAGGGTGACGGTGGCGCTGAGGCCCGACCAGGCGTAGGTCGCGCAGGTGGGCGGCGTCACCACCGAGCCGCCGGAGAAGCCGTGCTCGGCACCATCGCGGCCTTCGGCGTCGGTCGGCGTGGCGTCGCGGCGGAGCGCGTCGCCGTCCTCGGCCAGCGGCACGCCGAGCGCCATCGCGACGGCCAAGCCATCGATCGCCTCGACGGCGGCGGCCGCCGCGGCGGGGGGCAGCGCGGCGCCGGTATCGCCGGCCGCGTCGCCCGAGGCGTCCGCGTCCGCGGCGGAGTCGGATCCGGCCGAGCAACCGAGTGCCAGAGCCACGAGCAGTGCGATTGCCTCATGGAACAACTTCATCCTGGCCTCCCCGCGGCCGCGACTGGGGTATGACCGGCTGCGAGGCCCGAGCGCGGGCGTCGTTCCGCCGGGCGCGGGAGGGCTGTCCCCCGAGCGGCCGCGGGGGGGACGGTAGCATCGCGTGCGTGCGGCGGCAACGCGGAGTCGGGCGGCCCGAAGTCCGGAAGGTCGTCGATCAGCGCAGTGCGGCCAGGACGTCCCGCGGGAGGACCACCGTGCCCGCCGCGGACCCGGCCGGCGGGGCCTCCCGGAGCCACAGCGCGAAGACCAGCTCCCGGTCCCGCAGCACGGGCACCGCGGCGGCACGGGCCCGCAGCGATTCGAGCGAGCGCCGGACGTCCGCGCGCCGGGTCGACCACTTCGCCTCGCCCACCAGCACCCGCCGGCCGTCCAGCGACTCGGCCACGACGTCCAGCTCCGGGCCGGCCGAGGACGCCGCGGCCCACCACCGGGAGGCGGGCCCCCACGCGGCGCCGGCGACCCGAAGCGCCGGGACCGACCGCCGGGCGAGCGTCTCCCAGATCGCGCCCACGTGTCCCGCGAGCTGCGTCCGGATCCCGGCGGCCACCGCGGCCGTGTGCCCCATCCCGAGCAGCGATCGCGCCGGCTGGACGAAGCGGAAATGGAAGGCCAGGAACGGGTCGTCGATCCGGTACAGCGTCCGCCGGGTCGTCCGCTCGCTCTCCCCGAACGGCACCTCGCGTCGCACGTATCCCAGCTCGACCAGGTTCGCGAGCGGCCGGGTCAAGCTGCCCGCGGGACGGCCCATTCGTCCGGCGATCTCCGACAAGCGGTTGGAGCCGCCTCCGATCAGCGAAAGCAGGGAGTACGCCTGCCCTGCCGTCCGCAGCTCGTCGAGCAGCAATCCTGCCGGCTCGTCGTGGAGGACGCCCTGCCGATCGAGGACCAGCTCCTCGATCGCCGGGAGCAGGCCGGCGTGCGCCTTCGCCAGCTCCCAGTAGCGTGGCACCCCGCCCCACACGGAATACGCCTCGATCGCGGCCGGGCCGTCCACGCCGAGCGCCGCCGGGAGCCAACCGGCGGCGAACGCCTCGATCTTCAGGATCTCCTCCGACCTGCCGTACAGCGGGGCGCTGCGGTCCAGGACCAGGCCCTGCATCATCCGCTGCGACGAGCCGCACAGGACGAAGCTCAGGCGTTTGGGCCCCGGCCGGTCCAGGTAGCCCTGGATCATGCTCGGCAGTGCGGGCGCGCCGGCGACTAGGTACGGGAATTCGTCGAGGATCACGTTCAACCGCGCGGGGACGCGGGCGTGGAGGGCCTCGAGCAGCGCGTCCCACGTCGCGTACCGGCCCGCGGCCAGCCCGGGCAACAGCCGGTCGGCCTCCGCCGCGGCGGCCTGGATCTGGAGCAGCGCGTCCCGCTGATCGGCCAGGAAGTAGAGATCGGCCTCGGTGCGGACCCGTTGCAGCAGCGTCGACTTGCCGCAGCGCCGGCGGCCGAAGACCACGGCCAGCCGGCCGGCCGCGCCGGCCAGGAAACGCCGCAGGCGACGCCGCTCGTTCTCGCGGTCGAGGAAGGGCAGTCGCATGCCGATCAACATGCGTCATGAACATGATGTTTGTCAAGCATCCTAGCGCGTCGCGGAGCCGGCAGCGACCGCCGGGCAGGCCCGCTACGGCGGGTCGAGCAGGTCCGAGGCGTAGCCGGTCAGCTCGGTGTAGCCGACGCCCGTGACGGGGACGCCGTCCGCCGTGCCGGTGACCGTCGTGGCGCCCTCCCAGTAGTTCTGGGCGGGGTTGTACATCTCCTGGTCGTCGACGTGAGTCTCTACGGCGAGCTGGAACGCGCCTTCGGCGATGGTGATGTCCCAATCGAGCGGGTAGACCCCGTCGGTGTGCGGACTGGGCCACTCGCGCCGCGGCGCGATGGAGAAGGCGTCGAAGCCGGAGAACGTAACCTGGTTGCCGTCGGCGAGGACGAGCGTGCCGGCCTGGCCGACCAGGACGTCGTCCCAGTCGCGGAACTGGAAGAGCATCAGCTCGCGGCCGTCGTCGAGCTGGACGCTCCACCAGTCCCAGCCCTTGAACTCGGTCATCGGATCGAAGTCCCCCCACTGGTGGTCCATCCACGCGACGCCGCCGACGTCGTACACCGAGCCGTCGGGAACGCCGATCGTCCCGGCGGCGTCGAGGCGCGTGTACGAGTAGTACCAGCTCGTGCCGCCGCGATCGCCCATCGGGATGACCCCATGGTCGCCGTGGAGAGCCGGCCGCTTCTGCGGCTCGACCCACAGCGCGATCGACCACGGGGCACCGAGGCTGTCGCGCTCGGCGCCGCGTTCGATACGGCCCGTAACGTGGTCGAAGCCGGCACCGTCCAGCTCGAAGCGGCAGGAGCCGACGTCGAGCACGACGGGGGAGCGCGTCCAGTGCGCCGGCAGCGGAAGGATCTCGTCGGTGTGGACGTGGATGCCGGCGACGGCGTCCAGCACGGCGACGTGGCACATGTAGCCGGTGAAGATCGCCAGGTCGTAGCGGAAGATCGTGACCTCGAAACCGTACTCGTGCTCCCCGTCGCCGACGTGGCCGGTGTAGTACCACCACTCGGTCCTGTCGGTGTGGGGCCCGGCGTCGCGGGGGAGGTCGACGCGGGACTCTTCGCAGACGCCGAAGTTGCAGACCGTGCCTGCGGGGCAGGGGAGCAGCTCCTCGACGCCGTCGACACACGCGAGGACGGATTCGCCGTCGCAGCGGGGGAGGTCCGGGGGACAGGCGGCGTCGGTGGTATCCACCGATTCGGGTTCAGCGTCCGCCTCCGCGGACGCTTCCGCGTCCGCTACGGCGGACAGGTCGTCGGAGGCGTCGTCGGAGGTGGAGGGCGCGTGACAGGAGGAGAGGGAGGGGAGAAGAGAGAGGGAGAGCAGAAGCCGGACGGATCGTGCGCGCATGCGAGACGCCCTCCCGTGGGGGAAGGAAACCACAGATGGGGGGGGAGGGAAAGGAAACCACCGATGAACACAGCGCGGCCAGTGGCCGCAACCAAAGCGGCCCCTGGCCGCGGTCGAGGGTCGAGCGCTGAGGGTTGAGAGTCCGACCGACCCGTTACTTGTTCTGCTCCACCTTGGCGCGCAGGGCATGGAGCAT
>JACRCX010000135.1 GCA_016218815.1 Deltaproteobacteria bacterium | reverse complement strand
GTCGGACGGGAGGGAGGCGAGCCGCGAAATTGCGTCGCGAACGGGACGCGCCTCGGCTCGCCCATCGAAGGCCAACCCCCCGACCGGCTGTCCGGTCCTATCAAGGAAGCGCAGCGCGGGCAACCCTGCGACGCCCAGCCGCGCGGCGACAGCGCTTGCGCCGTCCAGGCCGCCGGTGGCGTCGACCCGCACCAGCGCCACGTCGTCGCCGGCCGCGGCTCGAATGCCGGGTTCCGCCCAGACGTGTTCCTCCATCCACCCGCAGTCGGTGCACCAGGCGGCGTGGAAGTCGACGAGCACCGGTCGGCAGGCGCGTTCCGCTTCGGCCACGGCGCGGTCGTACTGCGCTTCCGACGACACGATGGTCCACGGCAGCGGGCTTTCCGGCGGGGAGACGAGTGGTCCCGCGACGAAGGTCCCGCCGATGCCGAGGCTGAGGGCGGTCAGCCAGCCTGCGGTTCGGGACTAGCCGTTGCGGGATGTGCGGCGATCATCCCGAGCATCCCGCCGGTCAGGCCGATCGCGAGTCCCGCGACCGTGAACGCTCCGACCAGGCCGACGAAGTACAGCAGGGCCGCCCGTCCCGACGCCCGGGTCGTGCCGTCGGTCCGGCCGAACAGGGCCAGCGTCAGGGGCACCATCGGCCGGGCGCAGGGGGTCAGCGCGGTGACGAATCCGGCGCCGAACGCCGCGGACGGGCTCCACCAGCCGGTCGCCACGGCCAGGATCGCGGCGCCGGCGACGAACGTCGCCGCCAGCAGGGTCCAAGCGGTTCTCCGGCGCGGCATCATGGCGCTCTCCTTCTTCCGCAGCGGATGTTGCGCGTTGTCCGGGAAAGGCGAACTGCGGGCAGCCCGTCCGACCGGTCCTACTGCGCGCAGCACGACAACTTCGTCGGGTCCTTGAAGCGGGAGATGGCGGCGATCTTCAACGCCTCGGACATCGTCGGGTAGACGTGCAGGAGCTCGATGAAGTCCTGGAGCTTCGCCCCGAGACGCAATCCCATCGCAGCTTCATGGATCACCTCGGCCGCGGCGGGACCGAACATGGTGACCCCGAGCACGTCGTCGGTGTCCCGGTCCGCCACCATCTTCACGAAGCCCCTCGTGGCCCGGATTGCGCCCGCACGGGGCACGAGAGACATCGGCACGGTTCGGCACCAGCAGGGATGCCCGGCGGCCACGGCTTGCGCCTCGGTCATGCCGACGGTGGCCAACGGGGGGTCGATGAAGATGGCGCGCGGGACGACGCGGTGGCTCACGACGCGCGGCGGGTCGCCCGACAGTGCGTTGTGGGCGGCGATTCCGCCGTCCTGGCTGCCGACAGGGGTCGCCATGCGGCTTGCCTGCTGTCGACCGATGACGTCCCCGGCGGCGAAGATGTGCGGCACGGATGTCCGGAGCTGCTCGTCGACGCGGATGTCGCCCCGCTCGTCGACGGCGACGCCCGCATTCTCGACGGCGATGCGATCGGAGTTCGGTCGCCGCCCGGTGGCAACCAGGAGCCGATCGGCTCGCAGCCACCGGCGAACGCCGTCCACGAGCACGAGGGCGGCCACCCCGCTGCCCTCGCCGCGAACCTCGGTCGCCACCGCCTTCGTGAGCACCTCGACACCCTCCTGCACGAGGTGCTCGCGTACGGCAGGCCCGACCTCGGGCTCGTAACCCTGCCCGAGCAGCTCGGCGCTGCGTTCCAGGACGGTCACGGCGGAGCCGAGGCGGCGGAACAGCTGCCCGAGTTCGAGGGCGATGTATCCGCCCCCGAGCACCAGCAGCGATCCCGGCAGCTCCTGCAACCCCTGCTCGCCGGCACTCGTCAACAGGTCGCTCGTGAGGTAGGGCACCTCGGACAAGCCGGCAACGTCGGGCAGCACGGGCCGGGAGCCGGTGGCGATGAGCATCAAGCTGGCGGCGACGCGCGCGCCGGCCACGTCCAAGGTGTGCGGATCGATGAACTGCCCGTGGCCCCGGATGACACGGAGCTTCGCGTCCAGCAGGCTCTCGTACTTCCTGCGCCGGTAGTCGGCAACCACCTCGTCCTTCTGGCGCACGAGGGTCCGGAAGTCGAGTTGGAGGTGGGCGGGTTGCAGCCCCGGGTAGCGGGGATGTGCGGCTTCGTGAACCAGCCGCGCCGCCTCGATGAGGTTCTTGGACGGCAGGCAGCCGCGGTTGACGCAGGCGCCGCCCACGGTACGCTCTTCGATCATGACGGCCGTCCTGCCCAGCTCGCGTGCCCGCAGCGCTGCGGCGAAGGCGGTGGAGCCGGAGCCGAGGATGACGAGATCGAATCGTTTTGTCATTTGCATGCCACCTCCCGTCGCTGCCGTGGCGACTCAGGGACTCCGCGGCACGACGGCCGCGGAGTACCCGAGATCGTCCACCGCAACGACCAGCTGCCGCGGCGTGATCGTCGCGGGATCGTAGAGCACGACGGCCCGGTGGTCCGGGACGCTCACCCGCGCGTCATGAACGCCGTCGAGGGCTTCCAGCGCGGCGGCAACGGCGACGGCGCAGGAAGCGCACGTCATCCCTTCCACGGCGAGGACGGACGTCGCATCGGTCGGTAAAGCCCGGGCCGACGGCGGCTCGCCTTCGCCGCCCGTGGCCAGACTCTCGACCGCGTACGGAAACGCCAAGAGGCCCGCGACGACGACCGTCGCGAGCCACAACAGCACCTTGCCCGCTCGACTCGCTCGCGGCGTCGGGCAGGCACACCCCGCGCTCGCGTTCCCCGGGGCCGGCGCGGACCTCGGCCTTCGGTACGTCAGATAGAAGCTCGTCCCCAGCAGTGCCGCGGTCGCGACGATGAGATAGGGCCGGTACGGCGCGAGCGTCACGAGCAATCCCGCGCCCCCGATGCCCAACAGGGCGAAAAGCAGCGGACCGACGCAGCAGATCGAGGCCAGAAAGGCCGCGGCGATCGAGCCGATGCCTGCGGCCGCGGACCAGGGTCTGGGGCCCGCACCTTCAAGTTGCCTGCCTTTCGAGGTCATGGTTCGGCCTCCCTTTCGTCGTCGAGCGCCTCCAGGATTGGGCAGCGGCGGGGGGATCCCTCGACCGCGCACGATGCAACCAGCACGCCAAGGGCGCGCTTGATCGCCCGGAGCTGCCGGAGCCGGCGCTCGACGTCCTCGATCTTCGCCTGGGCGGAGCTCCGGATCTCCGAGCACGAGCTTCGCTCGTCGTTCCGCAGCCGCAGCAGCTCATCGATCTCCTTGAGCGTGAAGCCGAACTGCTGTGCCCGCTTGATGAAGCGGATCAGCCGGACCGTGTCCGGCGGGTACTCGCGATAGCCGGACGGGCGCCGTTGCGGCATCCGGAGCAGACCGCGCCGCTCGTAGTAGCGCAGAGTCTGGATGTTCACGCCCGCCCGGGCGGCCACCTGACCAATTCGCAGCGTCTGGCGGTCCATGTTCCGCCTCCTCCGGCATCAATATGGATCCTGTACCATGGTACCGAGTCAAGCGGTGGTCGGTCGTCGCGGACCGGTGCAGCGGCTCGGCGTGGATGGAGGCGCCCTTCGCCGGCCACGTGGTTGCCCGGATGCTCGACACGGGTGGGTTGGCCCGCGAGGGCAGCAGCGCCGGCGCGAGCCCGATCGTGGCGGTGGCCAGGCCCGACCGGCTTCGCCAGCGCTTCGACGTTCCCGAGTCGTTCGTTGCGGGAGTCGTCCCCGGCGACACCGTGCAGGTCCGCTTTCACGCCTTCCCCGGCGAGGAGGGGCATGCGCAGGTCGCGCGCGTCACCGGCTCGCTCGATCCCGCAACGCGCACGATGCAGGCGGAGGTGGACCTGCCGAATCCCGAGGGGCGCTATCGCCCCGGGATGAACGCGGTGGGCGTGATGGCGGACGCTGCGACGCGGCTCGACGCGGCGACACGGAACCACCGACTCCAAATCGCGCGTTTCGAGGAAGGTGCGGGGTTGGGCCTCGAGGTCATCGACGTCCAGACGGAACTGGCCAACGCTCGGCTGGGTCTGGCCGAATCCGTGATCCGGTTCAACCTTGCGAGGGCGGAGCTGGTGGCCGCCGTCGGGTACCTTTCGCCGGAGCTGTTGGAGCGGACGGGGGGGTGAGCGGTCAGCCTCCCGCGGTCAGGGCGGGTCGGGGGCCCCGGCGGCCTCTTCCGGCAGGGGTCGCACGTCGCCAAGCTGACCGGCCAACTCGGCCGGGTCCGAGGTGGGTCGGCGACATGATCCCCGTTCGCACACGAACGCCGTCGGTCGACCGTGCAGCGCCCGCTTGCCGTCCACGAAGGGGACCAGCGCGCCGAGCGATTCCAGCGGGCGTCCTTCCACGGCGACGACGAGCGTGCGGTTGGGAAGATACCGCACCCTGACCTCGGCGAGCAGGGGCGCCGCCTCCCTCGGATCGTGCGGAGCGACGACGACGATCTGCAGGAAGCGGTCGTAGAGCGAGTCCAATACGCCGAGCATTCGGGGTGCGGACGATCCCGCCCGGCCGATGAGGCCGGAGAAGCCGGCCAGGGTCCTCGCGACGCGATCGCGAAGCTCGTTCCGTCCGGTAATCTCGGCGATCCGGAGAGCATTCGACAGGGCTACCGCGTTGCCGGAGGGCTCGGCTCCGTCGTCGACGGGCCGCTCGCGCGCCACGAGCGCCTCGGAATCCCGCCCCGTCATGGCGTAGCCGCCGGCCGCGTCGCCGAAGTCGAGCTCCATGCGCTGGTGCAGGGCGAGGGCGCTCTCCAGCCAGGGGACTTCGGACGTTGCATCCCACAGATCGAGCAGGCCCTGGACGACGAACGCGTAGTCGTCGAGCACCGCGGGGATCCGGGCCTCACCGGCACGGAAGCTGCGCCGGAGACGACCGTCATCCGCCAGCAGTCGAGCCAGCACGAAGTCCGCCGCGCGCCGCGCGGCGGCGAGGTAGTCGTCGCGTGCGAGAACGAAGCCGGCGCGGGCGAAGGCGGAGATGGCGAGGCCGTTCCATGACGCGACGATCTTGTCGTCCCGGTGGGGCGGGATTCGCAGGGTGCGAGCCGCCAGGAGGGCGCCCCGCGCCCGCTCGAGTTCGCCGGAAAGCAGGTCCGCGGGAATCCCGAGTTCCGCCGCGACGACGTCCAGGGGCCGCGCCACGTGCAGGACGTTCCGGCCGTCGAGGTTGCCGGCGTCCGTGACGCCGAAGTACCGGCCCGCACGTCGCGCCGGTTCCGCGCCCAGAACGGCGGCGAGTTCGTCGGGAGTCCAGGTGAAGTAGTAGCCCTCGACCTCTTCGCCTCGAGGGTCCATGCTGTCGGCGTCGGTCGCGGAGTAGAACCCACCATCGATGGAGGTCATCTCCCGACGCAGGTAGTCCAACGTCCGACGCGCCACGTCCGCAAAGTCGGCGCGTCCCGCAACCTGGGACGCGTCGAGGTAGACGACCGCGAGTTGGGCCTGGTCGTACAGCATCTTCTCGAAGTGCGGCACGAGCCATTGGGTGTCGGTCGAGTAGCGATGGAAGCCGCCGCCGAGCTGGTCGTGGATCCCGCCGGAAGCCATCCGTTCCAGGGTGGTGACCACCATCGCCAGCGCGGACGAATCGCCGGTCCGGCGGTGGTAGCGGAGCAGCAGGTCGAGCACGACGGGCCGGGGGAACTTCAGCGCGCCGCCGAAGCCGCCCCAGACGGGGTCGAAGGACCGCGCCTGCGCGAGCACGGCCCGCACGATCGTCGCGGGGGCGGGAAGGTCGCCGCGCATCCACTCATCCTGGGGCTGGATGGCGGCGACAAGACGCGCTGCATCTCCGACGACGGCATCCGGGTCGTCCTGGTACCGCGCCTGCACCTCGTACAGGGCCGTCAGAAGCTGGTCCCGCGGGAGGTACGTTCCGGCCAGGAACGGACGCCGATCCGGGGTCAGGAACACGGTGATCGGCCAGCCGCCTGCTCCGGTCTGCGCCTGGACCGCCTTCATGTACACGCCGTCGACGTCGGGACGTTCCTCCCTGTCCACCTTGACGGCGATGAAGTACTCGTTGAGGTACGCGGCGACCTCCTGGTCCTCGAACGACTCCCGCTCCATGACGTGGCACCAGTGGCAAGTCGAGTACCCGATCGACAGCATCACGACCTTGCCCCCCAGACGCGCCCGACGGAAGGCATCCTCGCCCCACGGGAACCAGTTGACCGGGTTGTGGGCGTGCTGGAGAAGGTACGGACTCGTCTCGAGGATCAGGCGATTGGTGAACCGGGGCGTGCCGTCCTCGCGCAGATGCCTGGTCCGCGGCCGGTGGCGCGCTCCCATCGCTGCCGTTGCGCTGCGCAGCCGTTCCTCCAGGCCCGCGCTGGGCGATGCGATGCCCGGCAGCGGCGGGTCGTCGAGATCGCTCGCGCTCGCGTCGTCGGTCGCCGCGCGGTCTTCCCGACCGCGCGACCCGTCTGGTCGCGCGTTCCTGCACGCGGCCAGGCCCAACCCCGCAAGGAGGACGAGCGGGAGCGTGACGCGCGGCCCGCGGCCGGCGGCGAGGAATCGGACGTAGAGCTCATGACGCTTCATCCCCCTCAGGATTCCAAGGGCTCGCCGGCATCTGCCGTCGGTGCCGTCGACCCGCCCGATAGGTGGTACGTTGCGGCAAGGCAGTTGTTACCCGTCATTGGCGTCGGCTGTGGTTCCCGAGAATCAGATTCCGGATGCTCATCGACTTGACCCGTCCGCGGAAGATGTCGCCGTAGATGCCTTCGCGATCGCGGATCATGTAGCGCGGCGCGGTGTCCCACGGGAACGCCTCAGTCACCTGCCGAGGCGCCCGAGTCGTCGAGCTCGGACGCGAACGACGAGGCTCCAGCTTGCCCACCACGCACCGGCACCCGGACTTGACGACCGTGCGGTGAAATCGTAGACGGCTTCTTCGAGAGGAGCGAGCAGCGATGAAGACCCGCGAGACCGACGACAAGGCGGACGGCATTCGCCAGCTGCCCGCGACCCACGGTCGAGCCTCCCTCCCGATCCCAGGTTGCTGTCCACCGTGATCCGGCCGGACGCCTGACCTGCCGCACCCGTGGTCGGCACCAGCGGGCCGGGGCGGAGAGCGGCCGGGGCGCGCCATCCGCGTCGTTCGCCCGCAGCGTGTCCCGCCGTTGCGGGGTCCGCCGAACCGGCAAGGCCGCATCCGTCGCCGAGGCAATCACGGGCGAACTCGGCGAGCCGATCACGAGGTGCTCCATGGGTGACGTCGAGAGAATCCGAAGCGAAGTCCGGCGACGCCGCACCTTCGCGCTCATCTCCCATCCCGACGCGGGCAAGACCACTCTCACCGAGAAGCTGTTGCTCTACGGCGGGGTGATCCAGCTCGCGGGCGTGGTCAAGGCCAAGCGCGGCCGGGCGAACGTCGTGAGCGACTGGATGGAGATGGAGCGCGAGCGCGGCATCTCGATCACGACCAGCGTCCTGCAGTTCCCGTATCGCGGTCTGCAGATGAACCTGCTGGACACGCCCGGACACGCGGACTTCTCCGAGGACACCTACCGGACGCTGCACGCGGTGGACGGGGCGGTGATGCTGCTCGATTGCGCCAAGGGCGTCGAGTCGCAGACGAAGAAGCTCTTCCGCGTTTGCCGCCACCGGTCGATCCCGATCTTCACCTTCGTGAACAAGATGGACCGGCCCGGTCGCGACCCGCTCGAGCTCGTCGGCGAGGTGGAGTCCGTTCTCGGCATCGGCGTGTTCCCGATCACCTGGCCGGTCTTCGGCTCGGGCGTGTTCCGCGGGGTCTACCACCGGCTCACCCGGAACGTGTGTCTCTTCGAGGAGCAGCGCGCCGGTTCCAGCGCCAGTCGAGGCAGCGAAGTGGCGCGCTTCCTGACATCCGGCATCGACGACCCCCGGCTGGAGCGCGAGCTCGGCGCCGCCGGCTGCAAGCAGTTGCGGGACGAGGTCGAGCTGCTGGACGCGGCCGGCGACGCGTTCGACGCCACGTGCTTCCGGTCCGGCGAGACCTCGCCGATGTTCTTCGGAAGCGCCATCAACAACTTCGGCGTGGAGGTCTTCCTGGACGATTTCTGCGAGATGATGCCGGCGCCTGGTTCCCGCACGACGACCGTCGGTTCGATGGCCGCGGACCACCCCGAGTTCAGCGGATTCGTCTTCAAGGTGCAGGCGAACATGAACCGGGCGCATCGTGATCGCGTCGCCTTCGTGCGGATCTGCTCGGGGCAGTTCCAGCGCGGGATGAAGGTCCATCACGTGCGCTCCGGACGGGAGGTGCGGCTCGCCAATCCGGCCCAGTTCGTCGCGCAGGAGCGGAGCCTCGTGGACGAGGCGTTTCCCGGGGACGTGATCGGGGTGTTTGACCCCGGCATCTTCGAGATCGGCGACACGCTGACTGGCGGGGCCACGTTCGAATTCGAGCAGATCCCGAGCTTCGCTCCCGAGCACTTCGCACGGCTCGTGCCATTAGATCCGCTCCGGCGCAAGCAGTTCATCCGCGGCATCGAGCAACTCGCGAAGGAAGGAACCGTCCAGCTCTATCGTTCTCCCGGAGGCCGTTCCGGCGACCTGATCCTCGGCGCGGTCGGCCAACTGCAGATGGAGGTGACGAAGTACCGCCTCAAGGAGGAGTACGGTGCGGAAGTGGGACTGGAGCCGCTCGAATTCCGGATGGCCCGATGGATCTCTCCGAAGGACGGCAAGCCGATGGACCTTGACGCGCTGGAGCGAGCCCGCATCGGGCTCATCGTGTACGATGTTCGCGGGCGGCCCGTGGTGTTGTTCGACCGCGACTGGGCGGTGCGTTTCGCGCAGGAGCGTCTGCCGGACGTGGACTTCGCCGAAGCGGCAGAGGGGGTGGTGGTTCGGGACGCGTAGCTGCGGCAGAGGCCGCGTACGATCGGCGCGGCCCAGATGGGACCTGCTGAGGGGGAAGGGACGTTAGCCATGGACCTCACCGACATCTCGACCCGCTACCTCTACTTCGCCGGCAAGGGCGGCGTGGGCAAGACGACGATCTCGTGTGCCACGGCCATCGTCCTGGCGGACAAGGGCCGGCGCAGTCTCCTGGTCGGCGCCGACCCGGTGTCGAATCTGGACGAGATCCTTGGCGTTCGGCTTGGCCCCACGCCGAGCGCCGTTCCGGGCGTTCACGGGTTGGACGCCATGGACTTCGATCCGGAGTTGGCGGCGATGGAGTATCGCGAACGCATCGTGGGTCCCTACCGCGGGGTGCTGTCTCGGGCGAGCGGACGGAGGATGGACGAACAGTTGCCGAGCTCGTGCCCGCCGGGGATCGACAGGTTCGGCACGTTCTCCGGCGTGCCGGGCGATCCCGAGTGGGGCGCCGCCTACGACCACGTGATCTTCGACATGGCCCCGACGGGGCTCACGCTCAGCCTGCTATCGCTGCCGCACGCATGGTCCTCTTTCATGGAGGCGAGCACTACCGGCAGTTCTCGGCTCGGTCGGTCTGCGAACTTCACGGAGGTGCAGGGGCTGTTGTACGAGAGATCGGTCAGGAGCCTCGCCGATCCCAGGAGCACGACGCTGGTGCTGGTCAGTCGGCCCGAACTCTCCTCGCTGCGGGAAGCGGAACGCTTGAGCGCCGAATTGCGCGAGTTGGGCGTCTCCAACCAATACCTTGTCCTGAACGGCCTGTTTCGGGCCGCAGGCAGCCACGACCCGATGGCCGCGGCGCTTGAGAAGCGCGGGCAATACGCACTGGCCGCCATGCCGGCGGGGGTTTCCTGGCTCCCGCGCCAGGAGGTGCGCCTGAATCCTCGTCCCTTGCTGGGAGTCGACG
Source organism: Deltaproteobacteria bacterium (assembly GCA_016218815.1). GTDB lineage: Bacteria > Myxococcota_A > Polyangia > DRWM01 > JAAZOP01 > JAAZOP01. Next base: position 2,920 of record JACRCX010000135.1, on the reverse strand, counting down.
CCCTGCGCACGATGCTCGACGATGACGCGGCAAGCAGCGACGCCGTTCCGGATCCGCAAGTCGTGGATCACGGACCTGATCGAGAGAACCTGCCGCCGCCGCTCGTGGCGCTCGTCGACGAGTTGGAGCGCCCCGGGCGAGGCGTCATCGTGACGATGGGCAAGGGCGGGGTCGGCAAGACGACGATCGCCGCGGCCATCGCGCTCGAACTCGTTCGTCGTGGCCATCTCGTTCACCTCGGTTCGACCGACCCGGCCGGTCGCCACTCGTCGTCGCTGCTCGACAACCCGCCGGCAGGGCTGGACGTGGGCCGGTTCGACGACACCGGCGAAGCCGCAGCCCACGAGGAGGTGAACACCGCGGTAGGATCCCGACTCGACGAACAGGGACACGACCTGTTGGTCGAGGGCTTGCGCTTGCCCTGCACGGAGGAGATCGCCGTCTTCCGGGCTTTCGCGCGGTCGGTAGCCGCGGGGAGGAACGGGTTCGTCGTCCTCGACACGGGACCAACAGGGCACAGGATTCTGCTGCTCGACGCGGTTGAGACGTACCAGCGCGAGGTGCTGCGGGAGTTGAGCGACCCGCCCGAGACGACTCGAGAACTGCTGTCCTCCCTGCGCGACCCCGAGCTCACCAGCATTCTGCTGGTCACGCTGCCCGAGGCGATTCCTGTCCACGAGGCGGCACGACTGCAGAACGACCTCTCGTGCGCCAAGATCTTCCCGTTCGCCTGGGTGATCAACCAGGCGCTCTCGCTGGTCGAAACGGCCGACCCGGTCCTCCGTGTGCGCAAGGCGAGTGAAGCGAACTACCTCACCGAAGTGAGCGGGCGGTTGGCGAAGCGGGCGGCGATCGTGCCGTGGCTGCCGAATGCACCCGTCGGAACGGAGGGACTGCGCGCACTGCTGGGCGCCTCGACGGCGAACACGAGCAACGGACCGCAACAAACTGTCCTTCCCGAAAACCGGAACGCGCGCGCCGAACGCGTCGGTCGCGGCCGAGTCGGGTAGTCCAACGCGATCGCCGCACCCGCGGAGCGCCGGATGGCGCCGGGCAGCGTGAGTATCTTGGGCGCGCGAGGCGTTGAGCACGGCCACCACGCACACTTCGCCGGCGCGGTGGAGACAGGCCCGCTCGAGGGCGTCGAACGCGAGACGATCGTCAGGCCGCGCGCCGCAGATACCGGTGATGCAACCCGCCGAGCTCCGGCAGCCCGATCACCTTGCCCATCTCCGGCGGCGCGACGCGATGACCGTGGACGGCTTCACGAAGACGAGGGCGTCCTTCCACCCGGACCAGAGCCGCGACAGCCAGCACCAGAAGAGGCGGTCGCGGAGACGGAGTCGAGGTCGGGGGACCGTCCGCTGGTAGACGGTGAGCTGTTGGCGGAGGGCGAGAGCCTCGATCTCGAGGTCGAGGTTGGAGCGGAACGGCGAGGCCAGGGGCCGGAGTAGGAAGGCCAGGAAGTCGGGTATGGCGGGGGACCGTAGGCGGGCGGGGCGGGCGAAAGAAGCCGCGGACGAGCTGCGTCCAAAGTGCTACGATTGCGGGTTGTACGGGGATCTCGGGAATCACAACTCCCGGGGGCCGGGTCGAAGCCGGTCCCCCCGGCGGCGCCGAGCGCGGTGCGGACCTATGTGGTTCCCGCCTTGCCGCCGCATCCCTCCTTGCCGGCGCCGGCGGCCTCCTCCGGCGTGGTCCCGCAGGATCGAGCGAAGTCGGTCTCGAGCCCGACGCCGAGGAGCAGCACGATGCGGTTGACGAACGAGAAGTAGGCGACCGTCAGCACGGCATCCAGGATGGCGCGGTCGTCGAACCCGAGGCCCCGCAATGCCCCGAGGTCGGACTTGGCCGCACCCGCCGGATCGTGCGCGGCGCGGCCGGCCCAGCGCAGCAGCCCTGCGTCGGCCGGGGCGAGGTCCGCCGGGATTTCACCCCGGCCGAGCGCCTCGACGATCGCCTCCCGCTCGTCGAGTTGCCGCAAGGCCTCACCGTGGTGTGCGACGCAGTACGGGCAGCGATTGGCCGCCGATACGACGACGGCGATGCGCTCGCGTGCAGGCCGGCTGAGCGACGAACGCTGGAAGACGATCGCCTTGTAGAGGTCGAAGTGCGCCCGCAGCGCCCGCGGATTGAGGGACTGCACCTGGTGGACGTCCGCCAGGGCCCCGCGTGCCGACCGGATCTGCCGGTAGAATTCGGCCAGCTCCCCGTCGGCTTTTTCCGGTGGAACCGTCCTGATCCATGCCATCTCGTCCCCACTTTCCGGGCCCAGCGACGTTCGTCCCCGATCGGTCCGGTCCGCCGGCGCGCGCGAGCGATCCAGTCTACTGCGGGCGCCGCAGCAGCAGGACGGCCGCCGCGACCACGAGTCCGGCCGCCAGCAGGTGGTGGACCGCGAGGTGCGACGCGTCGTCCATCGGGCAGTGCAGGTGCAGGCCGAGCAGTCCGGAGGCCGCTGCCGCCCCACCGACGAGCACGCCGACCGGTCCCCGACGCCGCAGCACGCTGCGTCCGAGCAGCAAGGCGAGCACAACGAGCGCGGTGCCCAGACCGAGCTCGGTGGCGGCACAGGGCCAGCCTTCCAGCAGCCGCGGACCGACCCTCCCGAGGCTGCCGGCGACCGCGATCACGGCGACCGCAGCGACGACCAGACACGCCGCGGCGACCATGGCGAGCCGTCGGCGGTGGATCAGCGGTGCGCCGAAGGCGAGCGAGACGGCCGCCACGGCGACTCCGCCCAGGGCGAGGCTGGGCCAGGCGAGCAGGTGCAACGGGGCGTCCCGAAGGCCCATCGCGAATCCGAAGACCAGACCCACGAAGACGAGCAGCGCGCTCGCGACGGCTGCCAGCCGCCGGCGCCGGCCGGCGAGGACCTCCAGATCCTCGCGGATCATCCGGCGTGCCTCGTCGGTGCGAC
>JACRCX010000136.1 GCA_016218815.1 Deltaproteobacteria bacterium | reverse complement strand
GGTGGGCTACTTCACGATCAACGAGGATCTGGGCGAGGGGTTCGTCGACTGGACCTGGCTCCGTGCCCAGCCGCCGACGACGAGCCGCGGCTTCGTCCGTCACGTGCGCTTCGACAAGCCGCTGCTGGTGCGCATCAACGGACGGACGCAGGAAGGCGTCGTCTTCAAGCCGGGCAAGGGGACGTGAGCGATGACCTCTCGTAACCGAACCGCGCCCTTCAGGGCGCGGCTGCCGGCCGCGGGCTGAAGCCCGCGGTTCGGAGGGGGTCCGGCTTTCGCGGGAAGGAGGACGGTGATGGAAGTTCGGGTGGCATGTGCGTGCATCGGGGCGATCCTCGCGGCCGCGTGCCGCCCCAGCCCGAAGCTCGAGGAGGACGAACCGGCGCCCGTGGTCCTGGCGTCCCCGCCGCTGGGCGAGGGATTCTCCGAGAGCTTCGAGGCCGCGACGCTGGACAAGCAGCTCTGGCGCGCGACGTCCGGCGGCTACGCGATCGAGAACGGCGCGTTGCGCGCGAAGAATGCCCGCAACCGCCCGCTGTGGCTGAAGCGCCGGCTGCCCTGCGACGTGGTCATCGAGCTGACGGCCTGGTCCGATTCGCCCGACGGCGACCTCAAGGTCGAGGTGATGGGCGACGGCGCCTCGTACGACCCCGACCAGGGCTCGTACGTGTCGACCGGCTACATTTTCATCTTCGGCGGCTGGAACAACACGGTGTCGACGATCGTGAAACAGGACGAGCACCACGCGCGGTTGGTGGTCGACGAGCAGACGCGCGTCGAGCCGGGGCGCAAGTACCGCTGGTCGATCCGGTTCGCCGGCGGCCACATCGAATGGTGGATCGACGGCTCGCTGTTCCTTTCCGCCGACGATCCCCAACCCCTCTGCGGCCCCGGCCACGACCACTTCGGCGTCAACGACTGGTCCGTCCCGATCCACATCGACGACCTCACGATCCGGCCCGCGGGCCCCAATCCCTGAGCTGCGGGGGTTGCACAGCGGGCCGGGTTGTGGTCGAGTTCCCCGCAGGAGGTATGCCATGAGGATTTCGGTTGGCCGGCTCGTCGTCGTGTTGTGTCTCGTCGCTTCGCTTTCCGCGGTCGGCGCGTCGGGCTGTTCCGACGACGACGGCGGCGGCGGCGCGGCCGTCACCCAGTGCAACGCGCTGGTCGATACCATCTGCTCGCGCATGGTGACCTGCGCCGCCTACGCCACGGCTGCGGAGTGCCGCACCGACCTGCTGGGCGTCCTGAACTGCTCGGCCGCCGTGGGCATCGGGCCGACGTACTCGGCGTGCATGACCGCCGTGCCGGCCATCGACTGCGCGGCGTTCTCCGGAAGCACGTGGCTGCCCACCTCGTGCAACGGCGTCATCCTGATGCCCTGACAGTGCGACGCGGCCGAACGGGCACTCTTGCCCCTGCCGCTCCGCGGTCCTAAGTTCCCCCCTCATGACTCGCCGCACGTGGCTCGGCCGCGTCATCGTCTGGTTCGTCGGCCTGCTGTTGCGGCGGGTGCGGCCGGACGAGCGTTGGGCCGAGGGGGTGCGTGAGGCGGTCGGGCGTGGCTCGCCGGTCTTCGTGCTGCGCCACTTGTCGCTGATCGACTTCGTCGCCCTCGACCATTTCCTGCGGGGCGCGGGTCTGCCGCCGATCGCTTTCGTCTACGGCCTGGAACAGTGGTTCTTCCGGCCGTTCCGCTGGATCTTCCGGGCCTGGATGCGCCCGCCGCGGGGCGTCTCGCCGGAACGTCACCTGGCCCGGTTGATCCGCCGCGGGGTGCCGGTGTGCATCTTCCTGCGGCGCCGGCCGCGCACCCTCGAGCTGCGCACGCTGCGCCTCGGACCACGGCCGCTGACCGTCTGCGTCGGCCTAGCGCGGCGGGGCGTGCCGGTTGTCGTCCTGCCGCAGGCCGTGGTCTGGGGACGCCGCCCGCCGACGGCCGAGCCGGGGGTGGTGGCGCGGGTGCTGGGACCGCGCGAGTCCCCGGGCGTCGTGCGCGCCGTGCTCCAGGCGCTCAAGGGGCGGCGCGCCCTCCTCGTCCGGCAGTCCGACCCGATCGAGCTGCGGGACTGGCTGGCGCAGCGCAGAAGACCGCGTCCGACGGCGAGGACCGCCCGCGTCCTGGACACGCGCCTGTTCCACGCCATGGAGCGCGAGCGCCGGGCGGTGCTGGGACCGTACGTGCGCAGCCACGCCCGCCAGGCGGCCGAGCTGTTCTCCTCGGCGCGCTTCCAGCGCGAGCTGGCCGCCGTCGCGGAGCACCGCAAGCTCCCCCTCGAGCAGGTCCGCGTCCAGGCGGCGGCGATGCTGCGCGAGATCGCCGCGCGCTTCCGGATCGAATCGATCGAGTTCCTGGCGGTCGTCTTCGGCCGGGTATGGAACCGCATCTACGACGGCATCGAGGTCGACCACGAGGGCCTGCGGCGGGTCGTCGACGCGGCCCGGCAGGGCTCCGTCATCCTCCTCCCCAGCCACAAGAGCCACATCGACTACATCGTCATGTCGCAGGTGTTCTACGACGCCCGCCTGGCCACCCCCTTCATCGCCGCCGGTCGCAACCTCTCCTTCTGGCCCCTCGGCCCCCTCTTCCGCGCCGCCGGCGCCTTCTTCATGCGCCGCCGCTTCGAAGGCGACGAGCTCTACGTCACCGTGATGCGCGCCTACCTCCGCCGGCTCCTCCTGGACGGATGCCACGTCGAGCTGTTCTGCGAGGGCACGCGGAGCCGCACCGGCAAGCTCCTCCCCCCGCGCATCGGCCTCCTCGGCCTCCTCGTCGAAGCCGCGCTCCACCTCCGCGGCCGCCGCATCCACGTCGTCCCGGTCTCGATCACCCACGAGCGCGTCATCGAGGAAGGGGCGCACGTGCGCGAAACCTCCGGCGGAACGAAGGAGAAGGAGGACGTCGGCGGCCTGTTCGGCGCGCGCCGTTTCCTCCAATCGCGCTACGGCCGCCTCCACGTGCGCTTCGGCGACCCGGTCGACCTCCACGACTTCGCCGCCGCGGCGGGGGTCGGCCCCGCGACCGTGGCCGACCGGCCGGCCTGGCGCAATGCCGTCCGCCACCTCGCGTTCCGCTCCTCCTTCGCCGTGAACCTGGAAACGCCCGCGACGCCCACCGCCCTCGTCGCCGCCGCGCTGCTCGGCGGCGGCTCCCGGTCCGTCGGCCGGGCGGACCTCGAGCGCCGGGTGGCGCGGCTGCGCGACTGGGCGGCCGAGCTGGGTTCTCCGCTGGCCGCCGCGCTCTCCCCGCCCCACCAGACCGAGCCCCCGCACGAGGCCGTGCGCCGCGCGGTCGAGCTGTTCGCCTCCGACGGCACGCTCGACGTGACGGGCCCGCTCGGCGAGACCCTGGTCACGGTGGAGGACCGCCGCCGCCCGCACCTGGACTACTACCGCAACGGCGTGCTCCACGTCTTCCTCGAGCCCGCTCTCGTCGCACTGGGCATCCTGGCCGGCGACGACCGCGCCGGCCTTCCCGGCCGCGTCAATCGCCTGGCGCGGCTCTGGAAATACGAGTTCATCTATGCGGACGAGGCGGACGCGCTGCCCGGCGTGGCGCGCGGCCTGGAGTTCCTCGTGCGCATCGGCGCCGTCGCCAATGCCCCCGACGGCGCCCTCCGCATCGCCGCGCCGTCAATCCTTCGCGAGCTTGCCCGCATGCTCTTCGCCTTCGTCGAGGCCTACCGCGTGGCGCTCGGTGTGCTCGAGCGGACCACCGATACCCGCCGCCACGCGGAGGTCGTGGCGCGGTGCCTCGCCGAGGCGGAGCGGCAGTACCTCCGCGGCGAGCTGGCGGCCTACGAGGCGCGCAACGCCGTGACCTTCGCCAACGTCTTCGTCGCCGCTCGCGACCTGGGCTGGCTCGAGTTCCCCTCCTCCGACACCCTCCGCGTCTCCTCCGCGGCCCGCTCCTCCGAGGTCCTCCTCGAGGAGCGCAAACGCCTGGAGCGCCTGGCCGCAACCCTGCGTTAGCCCCCCGGAGGTCCCCCATGCCCACCCGCCCCAAACCCCGCCCCACCCTCACCCCCCAACACCTCACGCCCCAACACCCCCACCTCCCTGGACCCCAACAGCCCACCACCATGACCCCCACGCCGACAACTCCCTCCGCACCTCCGCACCAACAACCAACTCCCTCCGCACCTCCGCACCAACAACCGACTCCCAACAACCAACAACCAACTCCCCCCCTCGCACCTCCCCCTGTCCACCTCCCCCCCGCTCCCCCCTCCCAGCCTCCAGCCCCCAGCCCCCAGCCCCCGCTTGCCCCCACCCCCCCTCCTCCCCAGCCCCCCCCTCCCATCGACCTGTCTGGCATCATCGACCGGGCCTGCGCGTTCATCCTCGAACGCAAGAAGACCCATGCCGCCCAGATCGCCTGGGAGGTCGGCGAGTACCTCTTCGAGCACCTCTACCGCGCCGACCTCGCGTACCTCGAACGCAACGATCCCACCAAGACGGATTCCCTCGGCGACATCGCCGCTCGCACCGGCCTCGGCCGCGTGCGTCTCCAGTCCTGGATCCGCGCCTATGTCGCCCGCAAGTACCTCGCGCCCGCCGGCATCGACGTCGACCTCTCCATGTCCGCCTTCGAGGCGCTGCGTCCGCTCGTCCTCCACCCCGATGCCGCCCGCGCCGTCCTGGACCTGCGCCGCCGCCACCACCTCACCATCGCGCAGCTCGATGCCCTGGCCGTCGCCTGGAAACGTCGACTCGACGAGGGCGGACACCTCGAAGACCTCCTCGCCGCTCCCCTCCCGCCCTCCGTCACCCCGACCTCCCACTCCCCGCGCCCCCGCCCGTCGCACCAGGTGCCCGCCCCCGACCTCATGGTCATCCGGCTCGCCCGCGTCGTTCTCCGCTGGCTCCGGAACGTCACCCTCGCCCCCGCCCTGCGCACCTCCCTCTCCCGCGACCTCTCCCGCCTCCGCTCCCAAGTCGCCTCCCCCTGTCTCCCCGACCCGACCACCCTCCCCGTCCTTCCCGTCCTTCCCGTCCTTCCGGACCAACAACCAATTACCAATAACCAACAACCACCTCCCCCGCCCGATCTGGTCGAAGCCGCCACCCTCTTCATCCAGCAGCGTCTCCGCCGCCACGGCGTCGAGTTCGCGCTCGAGGTCGGCGAGTACCTCTTCCGTCACGTCTACGGTGGCGACCGCGCCCTCTTTCGCAACGGCGGCCGGCAGTGGCAGCGCGAGACCATCCAGCGCATCGCGCGCGATCCTCGTGTCCAGCTCGACGACAATTTCCTCTACGCCGCGATCCACGTCTTCCTGCTCGTCGGCCACGCGACCGAGGCATTGCCCCCCGGCAAGCTCCCCGAGCTCCCGGTCTCCACCTGGAACGCGCTCTGGCCGCTCGAAGAGCACCCCGAGGCGCTGGTCCCCGTCGGAGAATGGGCCGCCGCCGAACGGGTCCCCGCGAAAACCGTCGCCGAGATCGCCGCCCTCGTCGCACCGTACCTCGCCGGCGGCGGCTCCCTGGACGACCTCCTCGCCGGCTCCCGTCCTGCTCCCCCCGACACTCCCTACCGCCGCATCCGCCGCATCCTCTCCATCCTCGAGTCCCTCCTCTCCCGCGCTCCCCTCTCGCCCCCCTCCCGCCCCCGCGCCCTCTCCGCCCTCGACGCCTGCCTCTCCGCCCTGGCCTGATCCCCCATGGGCGATGCCTGTCTCACCGTCACTCCCCCCCTTTGCGCCGCCGCTCTGCGTCTCTGCGTCTCTGCGCGAGAAGTCCTCCCCCTCCCTCCCCCCCCCGCCTCCGGAATGCGCTATCGTACGACCGCGCACGGGGGACAAGGATGGCCCATGAAGCGCGCTCCGGCCCGGACCGCGACTCCTCCCGCGGCGAAGACGCGACGCCAGAAACGCCCCCTCGATAACCTCCTGGCCCTCCAGGAGAGCGGCGCCATCTACCGCGCCCTCGTCGAGATGACCGGCACCGGCTACGTCATTCTCGACACCGCCGGCCTCGTGGAAGATGCGAACGCCGCGTACGTGCGGCTCACCGGCCGCCGCTCCCTCGAAGAGGTCCTCGGCCGCTCCGTCGTGGAATGGACGGCCGAACACGACCGCGACCGGAACGCGGCCGAGGTGCGCGAGTGCTTCGCGCGCGGCTGCGTGCGGCACCTGGAAGTCGACTACGTCGACGCGGCCGGAGTCCGCACCCCCGTGGAGATCAACGCCACCGTCGTCCAGACGCGACGCGGGCCGCGCATCCTGACGCTGTGCCGCGACATCTCGGAAAGACGGCGGTACGAGGACGAGCTGCAGCGGGCGGAACGGCTGGAATCGATCGGCGTCCTCGCCGGCGGCATCGCCCACGACTTCAACAACATCCTCGTCGGCATCACCGGAAATATCTCCCTGGCGGGCCTGCGCCTCGACGAGCCCGATGCCGTGCGCGAGCTGCTGGCGGAGGCGGAACGGGCCGCGTTTCGCGCGCGCGATCTGACGCAGCAGCTCCTCACCTTCGCCCGCGGCGGCACGCCGGTCCGCCGGGCGGCGGCGGTCCAGGAGCTGATCCGCGAGTCGTCGGCCTTCGTGCTGCGCGGCTCCCCGGTCACGGCGCGGTTCGACCTTCCGGCCGACCTGTGGCCGGTCGAGATCGACACCGGCCAGATCAGCCAGGTGATCCAGAACATCGTCCTCAACGCGGCGCAGGCCATGTCCGACGGCGGGCGCATCCTCGTGGCGGCGCGGAACGTGGAGGAAGGAGCGGAGCCGGCCGGACGACGGAGACGCGGACGGCTCGTCCGCATCTCCATCTCCGACCGGGGACCGGGCATCCCACCCGAAAACCTGCGGCGCATCTTCGACCCGTACTTCACGACCAAGGAAAAGGGCAGCGGCCTCGGCCTGGCCGTCGCCTACTCCATCGTGCGGCGGCACGACGGCGAAATCACCGTGGAGTCCGACGCCGCAAAGGGGTCCACCTTCCACGTCTTCTTGCCCGCGTCCAAACGCGGTCCCGCGAACGTGGCGTCCCGCGCCGACGGGCGCTTCGCCGGCCGCGGCCGGGTCCTCGTCATGGACGACGACGACCTCGCGCGCTCCGTCGCCGTGCGGTTGTTCCGCGCCATCGGCTTCGACGCGGTGCCCGCCACGGACGGCGACGAAGCCGTGGGCCGGTTCGCCACCGCGAAGAAGGCCGGCCAGCCCTTCGATCTGGCGTTCCTCGACCTGACCGTCCCCGGGGGCATGGGCGGCCTGGAATGCCTGGCCCGCCTCCGCGAGCTCGACCCCTCCGTGCGCGTCATCGTCTCCAGCGGCTACGCCGCCGCTCCCGTCATGGCCGACCCCGCCCGTTACGGCGTCGCCGGCGTCCTCGCCAAACCCTACCGCCTCGAGGACATCGAAGCCCTGCTCCACAGGCTGTGACGCGAGCTCCGATTCGAATCGCCGCCTTCCTGCGGCCCCGAACCGCGAGCTTCGGCGAGCAGGGGAAATTCCCTTCGACTTCGCTCAGGGCAGGCTCGCGCAGAGACGCGGAGAGCGTAGTGGCCCAGGCCGCGGACGTTGAATCGTCGCGCCGTCCGGCCTATCGTCCGCTCGTGCGCACCTCCTGCGGATTCGCCGTGCTCCTCCTCGCATCCGCGTGGCCGTCGGTTGTGCGCGCCCAAGCCGCGACTGGCGTTCCTGGGCTCGACTCCGCGACCGACGCGGCAAGCGAGCCCGTCGGGCCGGCCACAGGCGAGGCAACGGCGGCCGATGTCGTGGCCGCGACCGGGTCGTCCGACTTGGTCGACTCTTCCGTGCCCTCCGTGGAGACCCACGCCACGGAGTCGAGCGACGCGTCCCCGCCACCGCCTTCTGCCGGCCCCCGACCTCGAACTGAGCCCCGAGCGAGCGTAGCGAGTCGAGGGGCCGAAGGGCCCCCGACCCCCAGCCCTCCGGGCCAGTGCACCCTCCCCGCCTCTCAGGCCATCGCCGTCGCCCTGGCGAATTCCGACGCGGGCGACGCCGCCGCCGATCTCGATCTCGCCGCCTGCTGGCGCCTTCTGGAGCAGCCCTACCCCGAGCGCGTCGCCCTGGCTCGCGCCCTGGCTCGCGGCCTCCCCGACGACGTCGCCACACCCGTTCGCGCCCGTCTGGACGAGCTGGGCGGCCCCCCGCCCCTCTCCCCTCCCCAGGAACCAACAACCAACGACTCCTCCATTCCACCCACTCGTCCCGATCAACCAACTTCCTCCGATCAACCAACTTCCAACCTCCTCGCCTACGCGCTCGGCGGCCTCTCTCTCGCCGGACTGCTGGGCGGCACCGCGATGGGACTGGCGGCGCTCTACGAGCACTCGCGGTCCGCGGCCGAGGTCGTGGACACGTCGCTCGACGAGGAGTTGGGCATCGCGGCGGGGGTGTGCGCGGCGGTGGGGGTTGCCGCGGGGATCGCGGCGTTGCTCCTGTGGCCGGACGGCGAGACGGGTCCCGTGGCGGGCCCGGGGGCGGGGGGGTTGGGGTGGGAGGTGCGGTTTTGAGCGACATTCCGAACGGGCTCGCGGGCGCGCTGCGCGAGGCACAGCTCGACGTGACCGAGAACGCGCCGCTGGCCCCGCTCACGACGTTCCGCATCGGCGGGCACGCGCGGATGCTGGTGACCGCGCACTCGCCCGAGGAGGTCGTTCGAGCGGTGCGGCTGGCCGTCGAGACCGGCGCGCGCTGGGCGGTCATCGGCGGCGGGAGCAACCTCCTGGTGGCGGACGAGGGGTTCCCGGGGGTCGTCGTGCTTGTGCGCGCCGCGCGGGTGTCGTTGCATGACACGGAGCTGGAGGCCGAGGCCGGGGCGGAGCTGGGCCGCATCGTCACCGGGTCGGCCTGGGCCGGCCTCGGGGACCTCACGTTCTGCGCCGGGATCCCCGGAACGGTCGGGGGTGCGGTCGCCGGCAACGCGGGCGCGTGGGGTCGCGGCCTCGGGGAGCTCGTCGTGGCGGTCCGCCTGCTGCGCGCCGCCTCGATGGAGACGGTGGAGGTGTCGAGGGAGGCGATGGACTTCGGGTATCGCCGCAGCGCGGTGCAGGCGACCGGCGACGTGATCCTCGCGGTGCGCCTGGGACTCGAGCCGACCGAGCGCAAGGCGATGCTCAAGCAGATCGACGAGAACCTGGCCAAGCGCGCCAAGCGACTGCCGGAGCTGCCGTCGGCGGGATCGGTCTTCCGCAACCTGCCTCCGGTGCAGCCGGACGGCCAGCGCGAGCCTGCCGGACGACTGCTGGAAGCGGTCGGCGCCAAGGGCTACCGCGTCGGCGACGCGGGGGTCACCGACAAGCACGCCAATGTGATCGTGAACTACGGGCATGCCCGGGCGCGCGATGTCGCGCAGCTCATGGCCGAGTTGGAACGGCGGGTCGCCGAGAAGTTCGGCGTGCGGCTTTCTCGCGAGCTTCGCGAGCTGGGTTAGGAGACGCTACCTCAGTCGCACGCCGACGTAGCGCGCGCCTTCCTCGCCGCGGACGAGCAGTCGCACGACGTCGGTCTTGACCTTGTCGCGGAGCTGCTGCGCCAGATCGGCCGCGTCCGCAACATGGTGGCCGTCGATCTCCTCGATCACGTCGCCCTGTTGCAGGCCGTGGTCCGCGCCCGCGCCGGTCGGATCGACCTCGACGACCAGTGCTCCGCCCTCCCCCTCGCCGATTCGCTCCCGCAGGGCCGCCGGGACGTCCTCGACCCGGATCCCCAGCCCGCCGGATTCCGCCTCGCCGGTCGCCTCCGGGGACACCGCACGGGCGTTGTGGTCCTCGGGCATCCGCGCCAGCCGGACGGTGACGTCGCGCTTGGTCCCGTCGCGGAAGACCTGCAGCCGCACGCTGTTCCCGATGCCCGCGGTGGAGGCGAGCCACGGCAGCTCCGCCGCGTCGCCGATCTCCTCTTCCCCGAAGCGCAGGATGATGTCGCCGACCCGCAGCCCCGCCTCGGTCGCCGGTGAGCCGTCCTGGATCGCCGCCACGAGCGCCCCGCGCGCCGCGCCCGTGAGCCCGAAGGACTGCGCCAGCTCGGGTGTGACCGTCTGGATCGTGACGCCGATCCAGCTCCGCTCGACGCGGCCGTGCTCCTCGAGCTGCGCGACGACGGACTTGGCCATGTTGGAGGGGATCGCGAAGCCAATCCCCTGTCCCGCGGCGTTGATCGCGGTGTTGATGCCGACCACGCGCCCGGAAAGATCGAACAGCGGGCCGCCGGAGTTGCCGGGGTTGATCGAGGCGTCGGTCTGGATGAAGTTGCCGTACGGTTCGTCCGGGCTGCCGCTGCGGCGTTCCTTCGCGCTCACGATGCCGGTCGTGACGGTGTGCTCCAGCCCGAACGGGTTGCCGATGGCCAGGACCCAGTCGCCGACGAGCAGCGCGTCGGAGTCGCCGAACGTCGCCGCCGGCAACGCGTGGTCCGCGTGCACGCGCAGCAGCGCCAGATCGGTCGGCTCGTCCAGGCCGACCGTCTCGGCCGGCAGGGACGCGCCGTCGCCGAGCTGGACGGTGATTTCCGTGGCGTCCTTGACCACGTGGGCGTTGGTCAGGATGTAGCCCTGGGCGTCGATGATGACGCCCGAGCCGGCGCCCCGGCTCTCCATCTCCGGTGGCTCGCCGCCCCGTCCCAGCCCGCGGTGGTTCCCGAACGGGGCGCCGAAGAAGAACGGGATCATCCCGCCCTCGCCCAGACTGACGCGCTGCACCACGTTGATCGAGACGACGGACGGGGCCAGTCGCTCCACGATCGGCGCGAACGACGGCAGCGACGGCACGACCGAAGGTGCCGCCGTCGCAGTCGTCGAGGGCGTCGCCGCCGCAGGCTCGTTCCCCGCCAGCGCCACCGACGTCGCGACCGTTCCGCCCACCACGAGAATCCCGGACAGGACCCCCAGCCACCACCAGCGTCGGACCATCCTGCGTACCTGCTGCATGTCGTCACCTCCTCGCTCCGCGCGATCGAACCCCGTCGACCGGCGGCCTATTCCGCTTGACGCCGTGCAAGTGGCCGCCCACGATACCCCGCCGTGACGGACGCCAAACCCCCGATCGATGCCTGGGTGGACGGCGCCTGCACCGGCAATCCGGGCCCGTGCGGTTTCGGCGTGGTCCTCTGCGCCGGCGCCCGGCGCAAGGAGATTTCCGGGTTCCTGGGCCTGGGCACCAACAACGTCGCCGAGCTGACCGCGGCGCTGGTCGCGCTCCGGGCCATCCGCGACCGCGAGCGTCCGTCGCGCCTGCTCACCGACTCGGCGTACGTCCACGGTCTGCTGTCGCACCCGTGGAAGCCCAAGGCCAACCGCGCGCTCGTCGCGGCGCTGCGCGCCGAGGCGCGCAGGTTCCCGCGCCTGGAGTTCGTCCGCGTCCGCGGCCACGCCGGCGTGCCCGAGAACGAGCGCGCCGACGCCCTGGCCCGCGCCGCCGTCGCCCGTTCCTCGCCCCCCGTCTCTCTTCGCGAGCTTCTGGCCGCGGGCTGAAGCCCGCGGTTCGGATTCCCAGGTTCCTCCCCTCCGGACCAAGAACTCGACCCAATTGACCCACCAAGAACCAACAACCCCCCGAGCTTGCTCCCTTTCGCGCAGGGTTGTACGAATCACGCCGCATGGCGAACACGCTGAGAACGCTGGTGGTCGTCAATCCCAAGGCCGGCGCGGCGCTCGGATACCGTAGGCGCCGTACGCTGGAGGCCGCGATCCGCCGCACGCTGCCCGACGCCGAATTCGTCGAGACCGCGGGGCCGGGCGACGGGACGGAGCGGGCGCGGGCGGCCCTGCGGGCCGGCGCCGAGATGATCGTCTCCGTGGGCGGTGACGGCACGCACCACGAGGTCGTCAACGGGTTCTTCGACGAAGCCGGGGCTCCCGTCCGCCCCGGCTCCGTGCTCGCCGTCCTCCCAGGCGGCACGGGAGGCGACTTCCGCAAAACGCTCGGCTTCGGTCGCAATCCGCTCGAGCTGGTCGCGTTGCTCGCCGACCGCGCGACGCGGCCCTGCGACGTCGGATGCCTGTCCTACGTCGACCATGCGGGCCGGCAACAGCGCCGCTTCTTCCTCAACATCGCCAGCTTCGGCCTCGGCGGCCTCGTCGATGACCTCGTCAATCGCTCGACCAAGGCCTTCGGCGGCTTCGTCTCGTTCGCCGTGGGGACCGTGCGCGCCATGGCCCGCTTCCGCCCGCAACGCGTCCACCTCAAGCTCGACGGGCGCGCCGAAGAACCGCGCACGATCTCGGTCGTCGCCGTGGCCAACGGTCGCTGGTTCGGCGGCGGGATGATGATCGCGCCCGAGGCGCGGCTCGACGACGGCCTGTTCGACGTCGTCACCATGCCGGGCCAGACCCTTTCCGACTACCTCCTCCGCGGCCACCACGTGTACCGCGGGACGCACGTCACGATGCCGGGCGTGCGGGTCGAGCGCGCGGCCCGCATCGAGGCCGAGCCGTTCGACCCCGACGAGGCCGTCCTGCTGGACGTCGACGGCGAGCCGCTCGGCAGGCTGCCCGCCGTCTTCGAAATGCGCGCCGGCGCCATCCGGCTCAAGAGCTGAGGCGCGACGTGTCCGCCCCCGATCCCCACCCCCCCGTTCCCTCCCCTTCTGCCAGCCCCCAGCCCCTGACCCCCAGCCCCCTCTTGTCCCCACCCCCCCGGCCCCCTTTCCCCCTGTGGTTCGCCTCCGTGCTCTCCCTCCTCGGCGGCGGCCTCATCGTCCTCTCCGTCCCCCGGATGAACTGGGAGCCGCTCGGCTTCGTCGGCCTGATCCCGCTGTTCGTCGCGATCGAGGGGGCCTCGTACCGCCGGGTCTTCTGGTGCGCGTGGCTCTTCGGCCTCGTGACCAACATCGGCGGGTTCCCGTGGATCACGGAGCTGCTGATCCGGTTCGGCAACCTCCACTGGGGCCTCGCCCTCGTCCTGCACCTGCTCCTGGGCTCGTTCCAAGCCCTGATGTTCCCGGTTGCCGCGCTGGGGGCGACGTGGCTCAGGCGGGCGCGGCTGCCGTTCCTGCCGTCCTGGATCGCCGGGTTCCTGCTCACCGACTACCTCTTCCCGATGATCTTCCCCTGGTACCTGGCGATGACCCAGCACCGGTTCACGGTCTTCATCCAGATCGCGGACCTGGTCGGCGTCGTCGGCGTGACCTCCCTGGTCGTGGCGATCAACGCCGCGCTCTACCTCGGCCTCATCGCCTGGGCCGATCGCTCGCCCGGGCGCCCGCCGTGGCTCCCGCGGGACCTCTTCGGCCGCCGCGAGCTCGTGTGGTCGGCCGCGGCGGTCGGCGCGGCGGCGGTCGCCGCCCTGGTCTACGGCTTCGTGCTGCAGGAACGTTACCGCGAGATCCGGGCGCGGGCGGACAAGGTGCCGTTCGGGCTCGTCCAGCCGAACATCGGCATTCGCCAGAAGCGGGATCCCGCCTTCTCCTGGGACAATCTCGATGTCCTGCAACGGATGACGGCCGACGCCGAGGCGCGGGGGGCGCTGGTGGCGGTGTGGCCCGAGGCGTCGTACCCCTTCGCACTGCCGCACGATCCGCCGCCCGGAGGGCGTCTGATGCGCGACCGGCGGGAAGGGGACGTGATGCGCATCCGTCGCGGGTTCTCCATTCCCCTGGTCTTCGGCTCGATCAGCCGGGGCACGAATCCGCCCCGGCGTTACAATTCGTCCTTCGTCCTGGACGGCGAGGGCATGCTGCACGGACCCGTGGACAAGAACGTGCTGCTGATGTTCGGAGAATACGTCCCGCTGCGCGAGCAGCTCGGGTTCCTCGACCGCTGGTTCCCCCGCACCGGCTCCCTGGCCGCAGGGTCGCAGCCCGAGCTGCTGCCGCTGGGCAGCCTGACGCTGGGCATCCTCAACTGCTACGAGGACATCCTGCCCCGTTACGTCGGCCGGCTGATGCGTGCCGGACCGCCCAACGTCCTGGTCAACATCACCAACGACGCGTGGTTCGGCGACAGCGCCGAACCGTACCAGCATCTCGCGCTCGCGGTGTTCCGCTCGGTCGAGCAGCGGCGGGAGCTGGTCCGGGCCGTCAACACGGGCGCCTCGGCGCACGTGGCGGCCACCGGCGAGGTCCTCTGGCAGTCGTCGATCTTCGTCCCGGCGGTGCACGTGGCCGACGTCGTTCCCTACGCCGGGCGCACGGTCTATTCGATCACCGGCGACTGGCCGGGGTACGCCGTGCTCCTCGCGATGGTCGCCTGGGCGGCCTGGCGCCGCCTCCGCCGGCCGCGCTACCCTGTCGACCGCGGGGCGGCGGCAAGTCCGCCCGGGAGGTCAGCATGAAACGTCTCGGAAGGGTCGTGCCCTCGCTCGCGGCGCTGGCGCTCGCCGCCGCCTGCGGCGCGGAGGGTGCGTCGCCCGTGGGCCTGGAGTCCTACTGCACCGAGTACGCGCAAATCGCCTGCGACTTCGGCCGACGCTGCGACTGCCTCATGGGCGCGACCGAGGAGATGTGCCGGAGCGTGATGGCGGCCGAATGCGCAAACGACGTCGTGACGCCGGTCGAGGAAGGACGGAGGACCTACGACGCGGATGCCGCGGGCGACTGCCTGTCCGGCCTCCGGACGATCCTCGTCGACTGCACGCTGGACGACATCGACTATCCCGTCGCCTGCGAGACGATGCTGGCGGGGACGACCCCGGCCGGGGGCTCGTGCGACGAGGACGAGGACTGCCTGCCGGTGTTGGAGTGCTACGACAACGCGTGCATCGACGCGCCGGGCGCCGGCGAGCCGTGCGTCGATGGCACGTATTGTCCGGGCGACCTGTTCTGTGCCGACGACGAACGCTGCGCCGCCCCGCGCGGCTCGGGGCAGCCTTGCCCGGAAGGGGACCCGGCCTGCGCCGAAGGATCGTACTGCGACAACCGGACGACGACGTGCTCGCCCCTGGGCGACCTCGGGGCCGATTGTCGCCACGACAACGCATCGTGCGCGGACGGCCTGTACTGCGCGTTCGTCGACGGCATCTGCCAGCCGCTGCCCGGCGACGGCAGCGACTGCACCCAGTCGAGCGGGGCGTGCGCCGACGGTCTGTACTGCGATCCCGCGGGCCGCATCTGCCACCCGCGGCTCGGGGCCGGCGCCGCCTGCACCAGCGACGGCCAGTGCCTCTCCGACTTCTGCGACGTCGGAACCTGCTCGACCCCCGACGACGACCGCTGCCCGCTGTGATGGACTCTTCGACAACCCGTAGGGGCGCCACGCAGCCGGCGCAGCGCGCCGGCGAGTGCGCCCACTAGTTCCTCGTCAGGTAGGCGACGGCGCGAACGAGCGCGACGACCTTCTCGCGCTGGGCGGGGGTGAGCGATTCGAAGGCAATGCCCATCCCCGGGTGGCGCCCGCGCGGCGGGTTGATCCAGCGCACGATGCCGCTGAGCGTGAGCGGCCCCACGTCGCCGCGGGCGGGGAACCGGAGCGTGAGCTTGGAGCCGAGGGGCAGCGGCTGGGCCGCGGCGACGAAGATCCCCATCTCGCTGATGTTCTCCACGTAGGCGAAGAGGAAGGCCTCCTCCGACTGGAGGTCGACCTTCATGTCCTTGACGGCGAAGCGCTCCGCCCCTCGCCGGTCGGCCCCTCGCGGCTCCGCTCCGGCCTTCGCAGTCTTGGTCGCCATGCTCGTCGCCCTCCCCGCCCGACGTCCGTCGCCGGGCACCCCTAGCGCACGCGGATCACGCCGCCGTACAGGCGATTGTCGTTCCCCTCGCCGTCAACCAGCGGCATGCGCGCCTCCCCGCGGAACATCCCAACGTACATCGTGTACGCGTCGGGGCGCACCGACGGTCGCGCGAAGAACGGGATCCGGAGCTGCTGGCGGTCGATGATCACGTCGCCCGGCCGCCAGTACCGCGTCGGATACAGCCCTTCCGCCGGCTCGTGGTCGCCGTTGATCCGATCGCCCATCCCGTCGATGTGCACGAAGACCTCGTAGTCGCCCGTGATCGCCTTGGTGCACTCCCAATAGTGGGTGATCGTCACGTTGTCGAAGGCCGCGACGGTGCCGTCGGGATAGGAGGTGATGTCGTAGCCGAGGTAGCGCACCTTGTTGTCGAAGTTGCTCTCCAGGACGGGGTACTCCGGGGTCGGACGTTCGAGCAGGAGCACGCGGGCCAACGGGCTGCGGTTCGCCTCTCCCGGCTCGGGATCGCTCACCGCCAGCAGGTAGCGCCCGTTGGGATCCGAGATCACCGGCAGCAGCGCACCGTTGCGCCGGTCGCGGTACTTCTGGTTCACCTCGTTGAGCACCTGGTTCTTGGACGGGAAGACCAGGAAACGGGGCTTCTCCCTGGTCGCCGCGGCCAGCCACGCCACGGCCTCGTCCAGGTTCTGGACGATCTTGCCGCCCGCCAGCGAAGGGTAGTAGCGCGTCGCCGCCGGCTCGACCTGGAGCAGGTACAGCCGCCCCGTGAGGTTGCCCTCCGCCGCGGCCGCCCGCGCCGCGGGCTCGAGCGAGTAGTTGGCGTCGAGCGCGGGAGCGACGATCATGCCGGAGACGAGGCTGACGGCGAGGCCGCCGCCGAGTGCGATTGCCCCGCGCAGAGCGCCGGCCGTCGCGTGCTCCTCCATCCAGCGGATGATCTGCCGCGAGGCGCGCCACAGGAAGGGGATGGCGAGCAGGCACAACGGCACGACGCCGAAGAGCAACACCACGGCGCGGAAACCGAAGTGCGTCACCGTCCAGCGCGAGAATTCCGTGTAGCGCGCCACGAACGTGGTGCCGAGCACCCCGCCGACCAGCGCGACGCCCGCCAGCCAACCCGCGGGCGCCCACGCGCCGTCCCAACGCCCCCGGCCGCCGCGAAGGAACCCCCGCACGCCCTCCCGGACCTGCCGCCACTGCTCGCGGTACCAGCCCAACACCGGCTGCCGCTCCTCGGCGGCGGGAATCAGGTGGGTGAAGATCACGACGACCAGGAAGACGCCGGACACCACCGCCAGCGACATCGGGAAGGTCGGCGTCCCGCTCAGGACGTCGGCCGGCTTCGGAAACCCGATCAGCTCCAGGAAGTCCTGCTCGAACCCGAAGGCGTCCCGTAGCACGACCACCGTCACCAGGACCGTGATCGCACCCGCCAGCCGCAGCCCGCGACCGTCGCGCAGCGCGCTCAGAAGGTAGTCCCCAACCACGAGCGCGAGCGGGAAGACGATGATCGTCGGCGCCGGGTAGTAGCGCCACGACCAGTAGGCCAGCAGCGTGTAGCCGAGCATGACGTGCAGGATGGCGTGGCGCCCGATGCGCGTGTCCGCCGAGGCCGCCGCACTGCCGGTGGAGCCGTTCGCCGCGGCCCCGCTCTCGCCGTTGCGCGGGACGACCATCCAGGCCACCGCGAGCGGCGCGAGCGCACACCACGGGAAGGTCTCGTAGCCGAACCGAGCCAGCAGGACCTCGAAGGTCTCGAGCTGGTTCATGATCTTCGCTCCGCCGATCGACAGCGCGAAGCGCTCCGTCTCGTCCGACGGCTGGTGCAGGAGACCCTTGACCACGAACCACGCGCACAGCCCCGCCGCCACCGCCGCCGCGAGCCACCGCAACGCCAGCAGCACCGACCCCGGCAGCGCCGCTCCGTCCGGCGCACCCGCGGAGCGCATCCCGCCGGCGACCGCCGTCGCGATCGCCGCGGCTCCGAGCGGCACCATCACGCCCAGCACGGCGCCCAGCGCGAAGTAGGAGAGCGTCAAGCCGATGCCGGCGACCAGAAGCCCGACGGCGACGTCCCGGTACTCCGCCCCCGCGCTCTTCCCCCAGCCGGGCGCCTCGAGCAGCCGAGTCAATCCGGCGAACGCGACGGCGTAGGCCCCGAACGCGACCGCGTCGCCCCCCGCGCTCGCCCCCTGCAGGAACACCACGGGCAGCGCGAAGAACACCGCGAAGCCCGCCAGCGCCCGCTCGGGCGTCAAGAGCGGCCCCAGCGCCACGAGCGCGATCAGCACGCAGAGCAGGAGGAAGAGCGCGACGGCCGCCTTGCCGTTCCCCACCTCTTCGCCGCCCATGTCGAAGCCCGCCGCGGTCACCCACGTCGCCAGCGGCGGCCGCTCGCCCTCCCCTTCGATCTCCGGAACGGCCCACGCCGGCGTCTCCCCGCTCGCCACCTGTCTCGCCGCCTCGGCGCGGTGCAGCTCCCAGGGCTCCCAGAGCCCTCCCCCGAGCAGTCGTATCATGGGGAGCAGCGCGGCGACGGCCAGGATGACGAGGATGACGCGCGTCGCCGTAGACGATGCGGTGCGCATGGTGCCGCGTCTTAGCACGTTGGAAGGGAGCGTCAACAGGAACGTTCTGGGGCGAAGTTGTTGGTTATTGGTTGTTGGTGCTCGGCGCCGGAGGCGCCGAGTCCCTTCGGGGAGTTGGTCCGGGCGGGTCGGCGAGTCCGACGTCGGTGGTGCTTGCCTCCTGGCTGTTGGTCCCTGATCCCGACCCGAGGAGGCCCGCGACTTGGCATGTCAGACGCTCGCCCGGAACTCCTCCAGGCCGACGCCGGCGTCCTTGAGAATCTTGGCCAACGTGGACCGCTTGACGGGCCGGTGGGCCGGTACGGTGATCTTCACCATGCCGTCCGGCCCCTGCCGGTGAAGGCGGATGTGGCTGCCCTTCTGGCGCACCACGACGAAGCCGAGTCGTTGGAGGGCGCGCAGGATCTGGAGGTACGACAGGCTCGGGACATCGGTCAAAGGTGGATCTCCACCAATTCCGCTCCCGGATGTGCGGCGACTTCGTCCTCCACGGGTTCGAGGTACAACTCGATCGCCTCCCGGATATTGACCAACGCCGCGTCCCGCGTGTCCCCTTCGCTCACGCAGCCCGGCAGCGACGGAACGTACACGGTGTATCCCCCTTCCTCGGATGGCTCGAGCACGATCTTGACGTCCATCTCGACGTTCCTCCCGCGGTCATGATAGCACAGCCGGCTGCAGAAGCAGGGACGGGGAGTCGCCGCAGGCTGGGCTCGGCCAGCGGCGGGCCGAGCCTGTCCCGGCCAGGGCCCGTCGAGGAGCGCGGTTAGCCGGCAACCGGCGCGGCGGGGCGGCAGCGCGTCGACAGGGCGCGACGTCGCGTTCCGGTTCTGGACGTTGCCGGGGGAGCCTTCGCTATCCCCCTGGTCGCCTGCACCTTCGGAACGGTCACGATCCCCGCGAGGAAGATGAGGCGCCGCGTTGGGCATGCGTCGACCGAGGACGCGCGAACCGCAGAACCCAGGACAACCGAGGGGTTGGGAGGTTCTTCCCCTTCCCGATGGCCGGGCCGCTCCACCAGCCTTCGAGCACGACGGGATCGCCCTTGGCGGGGCCCCGGCTGGCCAAACAAGCCGTGCCGTCACCAGTCGTGCGGGACCCGGCCGGCGCTAGGCTCGGCGGGTCAACGGTATTCTCCCACCACTGCGCACTTCCGCTCGATTCGTTGGACTCCAACCTCCCGAAGCAGGGTTGACCCTGGTGCCGGTACCCATACCAGACGGTGAGCCCTCCCTGCCCGTCGTCCACCACGTCCGTCACGGACCCGGCAACAACGCTCCCGTCGGCCTGCTCGAACACCATCATGTTCCGCATCGCATCCTCCGTGTCGGATGAATCCGAACGTTCACACCACGGCGCACACCGCGGCAAGGAAACGGTCCGGGCCGATCGGTAGCATGCACGGTGGCCAGACCGAACGGGGCACATGCCGGCCGCGGCTGCCAAGTCCTTCGTGCTCCAACTCCTTGCGGCAGGCCTCGTTACCAGTGAAGTACGCGACGGCCAAGCCGACCCGCAACGGTCGCGGTTGAATGGAAGGCGGTAGCTTGATCGAGTCCGCTGCCGGAACGGCTCCCCGCCCGTCGTTTCCGATCGACACCACCCTCGGACGGGCGCCTGTCCCCTCCTTCCAGGGTTTGCGGTTGAGCAGGTAATCGAGTTCCAACTCCACCACCGATGCCGTGAGGGCCTTCATCTTCAGTCGCTCACCGAGAACGAGTTCGAGGAAGATCTCGCGCGGCGGGGTGCCCTTCGGACCAACACCCAGCCAGAGGTCGCACCTATTGCCGCGGCGTTTCTGGTTCTTCCGGTCAACCGGCCGTTCAATCAACGCTCCGTTCGATTGCCTGCCCACTTCGCTCGTCGGTGAGCCCATCAAGAACGTGCCCGACGAAACCTCGATCCACGTCCCGGAATCTGGGACGCAATGTCCAGATTCCGAGCATCTCTCGATCGGACCGCAACCCGGCGGACACCCAACGCCACAGGTGGGATCCGGACCGCACTCGCGGCTCACGCAATCCGGCACGCACCCGTCCAAGTC
Source organism: Deltaproteobacteria bacterium (assembly GCA_016218815.1). Classification (GTDB taxonomy): domain Bacteria; phylum Myxococcota_A; class Polyangia; order DRWM01; family JAAZOP01; genus JAAZOP01. Next base: position 5,515 of record JACRCX010000136.1, on the reverse strand, counting down.
CGGCGCCGCATCTCCATCCGTGGCACCCTCTCCCTCGACATCCGCCTCGGGCACATCAACAGCATCTTCGTCAGCCACGGCATCTGCATCCCCATCTGCGTCCGCCCCGCCGGCGCACCTGCACTCCCCGCCCACGCATTCCCCTCCCGGGGTACCGAGAGATCGGCAGGTCGAGTCGCAGAGGGCCGGGTTGCACCCGGTATCCGGGCCGACATCCGCGGCGTCCGCGTCGTGGCCCAGATCGGAGGCATCGGCGTCCGTTCCGGCCAAGGGACCGACGTCGACGATCAACGAACATGCCACCGCCAGCGCCGCGACCACGACGGCGACGAACACTGCACCGGAACGCATGGCATCGTCACCACCACATCCCGACTCCGCCCGGTAGTACCCGGAACCCAACTTCGCTTCCCGCCGGCGGCTCGGACTCCTCGTCCGGCTCCACGAAGAACAGCACCGTCCCCGCGATCACCGCGGCCAGCCCGATCCCCAGGAAGACGTCCGTCGTCGTCTGGATCGCACGCGCGTCGGAACGGCCGCCGCACCCTGGACGGCGCCTGTCTGCGTGCCGCTGATTCGCGCACCTGCTTCGCCTTCCCGGTTCACCCTCACGGTTGCCGCAACGGGCCCTGACGGCTATCCTCGGCTTCGTTCGAGCAGGGCGATGGGCTCGGTGGTGGCGTGGGCAGGTGGTGAAATGGCAGATCCGGCTTTCCGACTCGATCACCTCTCCGTCTCGGGCTACCGCTGCCTGGACGATGTCGGGGTCGATCTGCGGGGCCTCAACATCGTGATCGGGCCGAACGGAGCGGGGAAATCCACGTTCCTCGACGCGTTCCTCATGCTCGCTGCCGCGACCCGGGGGGGCGGTATCGCCGAGGCGTTCGCCCGCCGCGGAGGTTTCGCCCGGATGTTGACGTTCGGGCGAAAAGACGCGTCGATGCGGATCAGCATCGCCAGTTCCCCCCAACCCTGGCCAGGCGGACAGGCCCCCTCGCCCATCCAATACTCGCTGGATCTCCGGCAATCGGGTACCGGCTTCTCGATTGCTTCGGAGGTTCTCCAACAGCGCAGGGAGCCGGCGGTCTCGGGACCGTTCTACTTCGTCCAACGCGACGCCGCTCATGCGAAGATCCATGATCCCCACACGACGACGATTGTCGAGCCCGACTGGGCCCTCATCGGATACGAGACCGTCTTGTCGGCTCTGGTACGAACCCATGCCGAGGTCGCCCGGTTCCGCACCCACCTGGCGGGCGCGACGCTGTTCCCTCCGGCGCCGCTCGACGAACGGTCCGCGCTCCGACTTCCCCAGACCTTCGTTCCGACGGCATCGATTCCCGCGCCCGACGGCTCAAACCTGGTCTCCGTCCTCCAGAAGATCCGGGCCGAGCACGAGGACCACTGGGAGCAGCTCGAGGACGCCCTCCGCGCCGGCTTTCCCACGTTCCGCAAGTTGGAGTGGGCGATCGTCGGCGCGGGACAGGCCGCGCTGGCTTGGCACGACACGCGTTTCAAGGATCCGCTGTTCGCCAACGAGCTGTCCTCGGGGATGCTACGCTTCACCCTGCTCTGCACGTTGCTCCTGTGTCCCGACCCCCCGCCGATCATCCTCCTCGACGAGCCCGAGTTGAGCTTGCACCCGGAGTTGCTGCGGATCCTGGCCGAGCTGCTGCTGCAGGCCGCCGCCCGGACCCAGATCATCGTGGCCACCCATGCCGAATCCCTGCTGCGCTGGTTCAAGCCGGAGCATGTCATCGTGGTCGACTCGCAGGACGGGAAGGTCGCCTTCTCCCGCGGCGACACGCTGGATCTCGACAGGTGGATGAAGGACTACACCCTGGACGAGCTCTGGCGGATGGGTGAACTGGGGGGCCGGCCATGACGCCGTCGGCCGGAACGCCGAACCGGAAGATCGTGGTCATCGCCGAAGGCGACACGGAACGCGCCGCGAAGGACCGACCCGGCGGTACAAGAAACCCGTGGACGGGAAGAAGCTCTTCGATGCCCTCGATCTGGAGCATGCGGCCACGTTGTGCCCCGAACTGAACAGCTTCCTCAACCGACTCCTGGCCCTCGCCGGGTACGCCATGCTGCCGTGATCGAGCCTCCCCAGGCCCGGACCAAGAACCAACAACCAATAACCAACCACGGCGACCGCAGGTCGCCTACTCCGCTCGAGTCGCGATCTCCCGCCGCCCGTCGCTCCCCCGCTCGTCCCCCAGCTTCGGCGAATGCGCGCCGCAGGACTCCATCTCGTTCAGCTCCTCGGCCGTCGCCGGGTAGAAGCCGAACTCCTGCAGCATGCGCAGCTTGGGCCGCACGTTGCCCTCCAGATCGATGTGGAAGAAGCCGGGGAAGATGTCCGGGTGCTGCTCGACGAAGTCGAACACCGGCCGATGCTCGGGCCGGATCTCCACGTGCGCCTGCCGGCTCACCTCGTGCCCCGTCACCATGTACTCCGGGAACAGGTCCGGCGCGAACTCCAGCCGCCCCTCACGCGTGCACTCGCGGTAGATCTCCGTCTGCGGCAGGAAGCACAACAGCGAAGGCAAAATCCGCGCGCCCATCATCCGGAACGACACCATCTGGAAGACCGACTGGTGGAAGTCGTCCATCGTCTCGAACGGATAGCCCCAGACGTAGAACAGGTCCACCCGCCGGAAGATGTCCGTCGCGTTGCGCACCACCCCCACCGTCTCCGCCGCCGTGAAGCCCTTCTTGGTCCGCTCCAGGATCCGGTCCGAGCCCGATTCGACCCCGAAGCGGATCTCCACGCAGCCCGTCTCCTCCATCGCGCGCAGCATCTCTTCGCTCGTGAGGTTGATCCGACCGAAGGCCTTCCACTTGAGGTCCAGCCCCGACTTGCGCAGCTCCTCGCAGAAACGGATCACCTTCGCCGGCGAAGACACGAAGAACTCGTCCTGGAACAGGATCAGCTTGGCGCCGCCCCGCTCGTGCAGGAGCCGCATCTCCTCCACCACCGCGTGCGGCGAACGGTAGTACGATTCGTGGTCCCAGATCGGGGCGACCGAACAGAACGTGCACTTGTACGGGCAGCCGCGCGAGGTGATGACCCCGAAGCCGGTGTAGCGAGGGAGATCGATGTGGTGGTAGGCGGGGCCCAGGATCGCATCGAGGTCCGTGAGCCGCGCCGGACGCGGGTTGTGCCGGATCACCCCGTCCTCGCGAAACGAGATTCCGGGAACGTCGCCAAGCGACGCGCCGGCCTTGAGCGCTCCCAGCAGCAGCGGTGCCGAGGTCTCCGCCTCCCCGCGGACGACGATGTCGACCCACGGGAACCGCTCGAGGATCGGCTGCTCGACCGACTTCGCCCCCACGCCGGCCAGGAGCAGCGTCCGGTCCGGGAAAATCTCCTTGAACCGCCTCATCGCCAGCAGCGTGAACGGCAACAGGTTGGCCATGCACGAGAAGCCGACCACCGGCGCAGCGTCGGCGAGGAAACGCACGACCTCGTCCGCCGAGAACAGCTCGTCCGCCTCGTGCATCTGGTAGTCGCGAAAGTCGACCGTGAACCCGGCCTTCTCCAGCGCCGAAGTCACGTACAAGGGCCCGAGCGGAATGTGCCGCTCGCGCTCGACGGTGTCGTAGTAGCGGACGTACAGGAGGTTCAGGTTGAGGATCGTGATGTCTGCCACGGCGGCTCCCTACTTCTTGTACGGCGGCATGTCCGGCGCCGCACCGCCCGTGGTCGCCATGCCGCGATCGTCCGGGCGATCCAGCGGAACGTCGGGCCGGGCGCCCCCCGGTGCGTTGATGCTGTGGTCGGGCCGCGGCGGCTCGTCGGGCCGGATGCCGCGCGTGACCATCGGCACGTCGCGGCGCCCGATCTCCGGCTCTTCGGCGTCGACCGGTTCTCCGGCGTCCGCCGGCTCCGGCACGTGCGGCGAGATCCCACCCTCCAGCTCCATCGGATTGACGTCGGGTCGCACCGGCACCGGCTCCTCGTCCGAGGGCCCCGGCGGCCAGTCGGGCTGGGCCCCCGCCGGCGGCGGCATGTCCTCGGGCCGCGGCGGAGGCCCCTCCCACACGGGCGGCCCGGGCGGTCGCGGCGCGTCGGCTGCGGCGCCGGCTTCGACCGGGACGTCCGCGACGCCGGCTGCGTCGGCGTCGCCGCTCGGCGGCAGGTCCGCACGATGCCCCTTGCACGCCGAGACGCACTCGGCCAGCACGGCGCCCCCGAGCAGCATGACGGCGGTCGAGGCGGTCTGCCGCAGGAACGTGCGCCGGTCGGCCGGGGGCGGCGGCAGCGCGGCGATCATCGTGTCGAGCTGCGCGGCCGGGATGACCCCGAGGATCGCGCGCTCCGACGGCGTCAGGGCGACACCGGCGACCGGCGCGATGCCGCCCCGCCGTCGCAGCAGCTCCTCCCGGAACGAACCGTCGACGGACGCCAGCCGCAGGAGCTTCTGGATGCCGGTCGGCACCGGCGGAAGGTCGGTCCGCGTCTCCGGCGGCCGGCCGCCGACGATTGTCGTGCGCGGCGACACGCTCCGGCTGTCCATCGGCTCGTCGTCCCGGAACATCCTCGATCGGCTCATCGCGCCCCTCCTGGACCGCCCGGCCTCCGCGCCGACGGGCGAGCAAGCAGCATACCGCGGCGCTGCCGAGCGAGGGAACGGTGAAACGGGACCTGGACGGATGTCACGCCGTTGTTTCACCCCAGCAGCCCTCGACTCGCGTTCGTGCAACCAGCGAGGCAGGACGAGGCAGTTCCGTTCCTCCAACCCGCCGGGATTACAGACTTGCCGGAAACTGCGACTTCGGCACGATTCGCGCTAGTATCGCCCCGATCGCCGGGGGGAGCGGCGCTGGACGGCGCCGGAGCACGAGAGGAGTCGGATGCCCCGAATCGCCATCGATCAACTCGTCCACAACGGCCAGTCGTTCGTCTACCGCGACAAGCACTGGACCACGCCGACCGGGTACCGCGTGAGCACGTCCGACGGTCAGCGCCTGACCGTCGCCTTCTACGAGAAGCACGGACGCGTCCCCGGCTCGCCGCCGCCCAGCAAACGGACAACCGCGCGCCGCGCTCCCGCGATCCAGGCAGCCCGGTAGCACGCAAAGTCGGATCCTCGCCGAACGCACCGCCTTCGCCGCGGCAAGGGTGGTCTTTGCCTGCCCCTGCCGCCCCCGTTCCCGCCCCCTTCCCTGGCCTTTCTTCTTCTCAGCGTTTGTCTCGGCGCCCTCAGCGTCTCAGCGGTAAGTCGGCTCTCCGCGACCTCCTCTCCCCTCCCTCCTCCCCCTCCCTCCCCTCCCTCTCTCCCCCCTGGACTTCCTGCCTCCCTTGGACTAGGCCCGGTTTCCGGCCGGGGCGTTCCCCGGCGAAAGGCTCATCCATGACGACCAAGGTGCTGACGTTCTACGGGACCTCGGTGGGCAAGAAGGTCGTGATGGCCGTCACCGGCTTCATCGTCTTCGGCTACGTCGTGGTCCACATGCTCGGCAACCTCCAGATCTTCCTCGGCCCGGCGAAGATCAACGGGTATGC
>JACRCX010000013.1 GCA_016218815.1 Deltaproteobacteria bacterium | reverse complement strand
GCTTCCCTCGCGTGCTACGAAGCCCGGCACCGGAGGCAGGGACGATGCGGCTGGTCGAATGCGTGCCGAACTTCAGCGAGGGGCGGGACCGCGGGATCATCGACGCCATCGCAGCGGCGATCGACGACGTCGAGGGCGCGACGGTGCTCGACGTGGACCCCGGCGCGGGCGCGAACCGGACCGTCGTCACGTTCGTGGCGCGGCCCGAGGCGGCCGTCGAGGCGGGCTTCCGGGCGATCCGCACCGCGTCCGAACGGATCGACATGCGGCGACACAAGGGGGAGCACCCGCGGCTGGGCGCGACCGACGTCTTCCCGTTCGTCCCGGTGTCGGGAGTGAAGATGGCCGAGTGCGTGGCGCTGGCCCGTGCCTTGGGGCAGCGCGTCGCCGCGGAGCTGGGCATTCCGGTCGACCTCTACGAACACGCGGCCACGCGGCCCGAGCGCCGGCGGCTGGCGGACGTCCGGGCCGGCGAGTACGAGGGGCTGGCGGCGAAGCTGGCGGATCCGGCGTGGACGCCCGACTTCGGGGCCGCCGAGTTCAACGACCGGGCCGGCGCCACGGTGATCGGCGCTCGCAAGTTCCTCGCCGCCTACAACGTCAACCTCGACACTCCCGACCGCCGGGCCGCCGCGCGGCTCGCGAAGCGGGTGCGCGATTCGGGCCGGCCGATCCGCGCCATCGGCTGGACGATCCCCGAGTACGGCCAGGCCCAGGTCTCGATGAACCTCGTCGATCTCGAGGAGGCCGGGCTGCACGACGCCTTCGACCTGGTCGTGCGCTTCGCCGGCGAGGCCGGCCTGCGCGTGACGGGCTCGGAGCTGGTCGGCCTCATCCCCGAGCGCGCCCTGGTCGAAGCCGGCCGCCACGTCCTGCGTCGGCAGGGACGGTCGCCCGCGGCCCCGGCGGACGAGGCGATCCGCGTGGCCGTGCGCACGCTGGGATTGCGGGACGTGGGCCCCTTCGAGCCGGACGAGCGGATCCTCGAGCGGCGGCTGCGCCCGGCAGACCGGCTCGGCGGGCTGACGGTCGAGGCGCTGGTCGGCCGGTTCGGGGCGGCTTCCGCAACGCCGGGCGGCGGCTCGGCGGCCGCGCTGGCCGCGGCGTGCTCCGCGTCGCTGGCCGGGATGGTCGCGGGAATCACGCACGAAAAGAAGGGCACGGCGTCCGAGCTGCAAGCGGAGCTCGCAGCGGTGGGGACGGCCGCGCAGGACGTCGCGAGGTCGGCGACCGCGGGGATCGACGAGGATTCGGCGGCGTACGAGGGCGTCGTGGCGGCGATGAAGCTGCCAAAGGGGACGCCCGAGGAGATCGCGCGGCGCCGGACGGCGATCGGCGCGGCCGCGCGGCGCGCGGCGGAAGTGCCGTTCGAGCTGCTGCGCTCCGTCGCCGGGACGATGGATGGGCTCGAGACGCTCGCGCGCCGCGGCAACCCGTCGTGCGCGTCCGATCTGCTCGCCGCGGCAACGCTGGCGGCGGCGGCGGCCGAAACGGCGCACGCCAACGTGCTGGCCAACCTCCCGCTCGTCGCGGACGCCCGATGGACGCGCCGTGCGCGGGAGAAGGCGGATGCCCTGCGCCAGGATGTCGTGCGGCGTGCGGGCTCGGTCGCGGCGCGCCTGCGGCGGGCCCTGGCCTCCCCGGGCGCCCCGGCGAAGAGGAAGGCCCGCCGTTGAGCGACTCCGCCGGACCATTGCGCGGCGCCACGGTGCTCTACGGGCTCCTCCTGGCGGGCGCCTTCGCCTGGGTCCTCGTCGATCGCGGGACCTCGGACCTGTACCGCCATCCCGATCCGCTCTGGCGCCCGACCCTCGCGCTCGGTCTGCTCGCCGGCCTCGCCCTTGGGATCGCGCTGGGCCTGCTGGTGGTCGCCCTCACGCGGCGGGCCGTCCGCCGTTTTCGCTGGGCCGTCGAGCTGCACTCCGAGTTCCGCTCGCTGCTCGGCCCGGCCACCGATGGCGACATCTTCCTCCTGGCCGCGTTCTCGGCGCTGGCCGAGGAGTGTTTCTTCCGCGGAGCGGTGCAGCCGACCGTCGGGCTGGTCGTGTCCAGCCTGCTCTTCGGCGGCCTGCACCTGCCGATGTCGAAACGGTTCCTGGTGTGGACCCTCGAGGCGACGGCGATGGGCTTCGTGCTGGGCCTGCTCTTCTGGGCCACCGGGCAGCTCGCGGCGCCGCTCGCCGCTCACTTCACGATCAACTACGAGAACCTGCACTTCGTCCGGCGCTACAAACCGGCCTGAGCCGCGGCGGGTCCTACTTGACGGCGGGCTCGACCGGGTGCTCGCTGTCGGGCGGCTCGCCCTCCTCGTGCAGCGAAGGCGGGTCCGGAAGGATGAACGGCTCCGCGTTCCAGACCCCGCACTGCGAGTGGTTGCGATAGAACGACCAGCGCAGGTAGAGCCTGCCGTCTCCCGATTGCAGCTCCGCCGGCGGCTCCGGATACGGCTCGCCCTGGAACACGGCGTCGATGGCCGCCACGTCGTACACCGTGTTGCCGCTGGAGCGCACGATCGTGATCTTCCAGATCGTACCGTCCCCGTTGACGATGATCTCCAGCTTCGTCCACAGGTTCATGTCGTTGAGCGGATGCGTGTCCGGCTCCGCCGTGAGGGAGACCAGGAACCCGTCGCCCCAGTACGGATGGAGCCGGCGGTGGAAGGCCGTAAGGTAGTCGGCGAACGGGTGGTACAGCGTGTCCAGCGCGGTCTGGTTTCCCGGACGGATGTCGGGCGTGAAATTCTCGAGCTGCGCCGTAGCGCGATCCATGCGATCCATGGCGCCGCCCATCCGGCGGCGCTCCTGCCGCTGCTCCAGGAACGCCTGGCGCTCGCGATCGAGCTGCTCGTGGAACACGGCCTCCGCCGTCGCCCAGTCGAGATCCGGACTCTGGTTCGGCGGAGCCGTGTCGGCCCCGGCCTGGCCCCCGGAGCCCCCCTGGCCGCTCGCGCCGCCTGCACCGGCCGCGGCAACGGCCTGCGGGGCGACCGGCTCGACCCGCGGTCCGCCGGGGACATCCGGACCCTCGCCGGGACGGCCCGGGTTCTCCGCGGACTGCTGCTCCGCGGCGACCGAACCCTCCGGCTGCGGCGTGGCGTCGACGCCCGCGGTCGCCACGCGAGGAGTCTCGGCGCCCGTGCCCTGCTCGCCGCCCGGCCTGGCCTGCGGCTGCGGCGGCGGAGTCGGCTCCGGCGGCTGCGCCTCGCCGGGTCGGCCCTCGCGCGCGCCACCCTGCGATGCGACCGGGACCGGCCGCGGCTCGGCGGCCGCGACCGCCTCCCGGTCCGTCTGATCCCGTCCCTCCCGCTCGTCGGTGCGCGGCTGCGCGTCGCTCTCGCCGTCGACCGGGGCCTGCGGCTGATCGTCGCGCGCACGCGCCTGCGCCGTCGCGGCCTCCTCTTCGTCCTCGAGCGTCGTGACCGCCGCCCGCGTCTGCTCCTCGACGTCCTGCGTCCGCTGGGCGAAGAACCGCACGTCGTCGGGCACCGTCTCCGGCTCGTCCGTCCGCGGCGGCAGGTGGACGAAGTGCATGTTGATCACCGGCTGGAGCGGCTGGGTCGCGTCCTCCTCCGCCTCCCGCTCCGGCGCCTCGGGCGGCTGCGGCTGCGGCTGCGGCGGCAGCGGAACGCGCGGCGGGACCTCCGGCGGGCGGACACGCTCCTCCTCGCGTCGCCGGCGCTCCTCGCGCTGCAAGGGCGTCTCGCCGGGCGTCGGAGGCTCCCGGGCGTCCACCCACGCGATCGCGAGCGGCTTGGACCCGGACGACTCAACGAGCGGGAGATCCGCGGCCGGCCGCGGCGCCGCCGGCGCGAGCGGCTCGTACACGTCGAGCTGCACGGCCCTGCGGGCGGGACGTTTCGTGAGATCCGGCAGGGGGAGGAGCGAGACGACGGTATGGTTGACCAGCACGGAGAGGGCGAACGCGATCACCCAGATCCAGTGCCGGGGCCCGAGTCCTGTGCTGCGGTCGTCGTCGGGTCGCGTCATCGCCGTCCGCTCACCCCACCGAGCGACAGTCTAATGCCCTAAACCCCGAAGTCGAGAGTTTCTTCCGGCAAAGAGCCGTGCCGGGGGTGTGCGGCAGGCGGGCGCTCGACAGCCGAGGCGAACCGGGGGATAACGGGGGGATGGATTCTTGCCCACATCCTCGGAACGACGACGTCCGGAAGGGAGGACGACGATGAGGGGAGGAATGAGGGTCACGGTCGCGGCCTGGTCGCTCCTCGCGGCGTGCAGCGCCTCGAACCCGAACGGGGGGACGACCGAGCCCCAGCCGGCCGCCGCGGACGCGGAGGCGGCGAACGATGCCGTCGAGGCGCTCCCGGCACCGCCGCCGGAGCCGCCCCTGCCGCCCGGCGCGGCGGCGCTGGTGGACCGCACGCGCACCAACCTGCAGGGACGGATGTCGCTGGGCGACCCGGGCGAGATCAGGGTCGTCTCCGTGGAGGCGGTCGACTGGCCGGACGCGGGACTGGATTGTCCGGATCCGGAGCTGCGGCCCGGTCCGGCGGTCACTCCCGGATTCCTGATCGTGCTCGAGGTCGATGGGCGGACGTTCGAGTACCACACGGACAACCGCTACTCGATCGTGCTCTGCTCGGAAGGCCGCCCGGTCCGCGGGCGGCCGTAGCCGCGTCCGTCGCGGAGTCGGAGGTCGCCCCATGGGCATTCTCGCCGAGTTCGGGTTGCTGGCTCGCCGATTGGCCGAGCGGATCGCGGTCCCGCGCATCCGGGAGCTGTTCCTCCCGCCGTGGCCGCCCGGCGTCCCGGCTGTGGAGCACGAGTTCCTCGTCATGCTGCTGGAGGGAGGCGCCGCGGGGCTGAGCTACGTGCTGCTCCCCCCGCAATCCGCCGACGACTACCGCGCCCTGGACGTGCGGGCGCACGCCGGCGCGCGGCCCGAGCCGTATGTCGAGGCCATGGGCCGCGGCGATCCGGTGGCCGACCTGCTCGGGCTGGCCGCCGTCAACGCGATCTGCCAGCACGTGATGCGCTCGGGGAAGGTCCGGCTCGACCACGCCACGGACTCGCTCGGGCTGCTCGCGATCGAGGACGGCGACCGGGTGGGGATGGTCGGCCTCTTCCCGCCGCTGCTGCGGCTCGCCGATCCGGGGAGATTCGAGCTGGTGATCGTCGAGAAGGACGCGTCGCTGATCGAGAAGCACCCCGGGCTGAAGATCACGCTGGACGTCACGGCCCTGCGGCGCTGCAACAAGGTGGTGTGCACCAGCGCGACCGTCCTGAACGAGACGATCGACGAGGTCTTGGCGAACTGCGGGGCCGCCAAGCACGTCAGCGTCGTCGGGCCGACTGCCGGGTTCCTGCCCGATCCGCTGTTCGCGCGCGGAGTCCACGTCGTCGGCGGCCGCTACGTCGTCGATGCCGAGAAGCTGCTCGCGCGCGTGAAGAGCGGGGACCGCTGGGGCGACGCGACCGAGCGAACCTGCTTCGAGAAGACGACCTACGTGAGCCCGCTCGTCGAGCCGTAGGCCGAACTCCTCGCTCCGACGGGCTGTGCCTGGCCGCTACTCCGCGGCGCGGAACCGCGCCTGGTTCCACGAACGCACCCGCCCGCCAGGGTGAGAACGCCAAGGCGCTTTCTAGCAGAGACAGGCAGTCTCCGCGCGAGAATTCGTTTGCGCACCGGGGTCGGGCGCCGTACCCTTCGGATCGCGCGGTTCGGCGGCACAGGAATGGCGATCTCGGGGGGAGGAAGGGGAGGCCGAGATGCTCAACAGGAAGCGGGCGGTTGCTCTCTGCGGCGCGGCGTCGCTTGTTGTGATGACCGCCGTCGCGGTCGTCGCGTTGGCCCCGAGCGGCTGCATTCCTGACGGGGGGGGGGGGGACTCCCGACGGGGGTGACGGCGGTCAACCCGAGTTGCCGAACCTTGCGCCCCAGCTTCGTATCGAAGGACCGCAGGTCAGCCCGCGACGGCTGACGCCCGACGCGAACCTCTTCGCCGACAACGCACGTCTTGGCGCCACGCTGCTGGCTCGACCTGGCCGTGTCGGCGTCGCCCTGGGAGACCGCATCTTCCTGTGGGAAGCGGCCTGCACGGTCTCCGTGGTCGACTCGCAGGGGCTCGAGACGCGCCGTTTCGAGCGCCGGCGGCGTCTGGAACTGCCGGCCGAGCCGGCCGGACTCGCCAAGACGGACCTTCAGCTCATCTGGAACGGGCGCGCGCAGGATGGCAAGGCTGTTCCTCCGGGCCTGTACTCGGTCCGGTTCACGGCCACCTTGCAGGCCGTGAACGTACGCACGGGCGCCGTGGTGCCGGTCGCGCGTGGCGCCGCGTCCGGCGGCACGATCGAGGTGACGACGCAATGGGACAACCGGGAAACCGCCTGGGTGCAGTTGCGGGCGCTCGAGCAGAAGATCGGGCTGAAGCCCAAGTTCGCGGACTGGGACTCCGAGGTGAAGTACGAGCTTGCTTCGGTGGACGACATGGACGCCCTGGCTGCCGCGGCAGTGCAGGCCCAGGGCCGGAATCTCGCGGCCGAGTTCGCGGCGGCGCTTGCGGCGGTCCGGGCCGATCCCGAAATCCCCGTCAAGCCGACACCGGCACAGGTGGCCGCGTGGCAGGCTCTTTTCGTGGGCTCGCACGGCAGGGTCGAGGTCCGCTGGGCCGCGTCAGGAGTGCCGCGCGAGATCACCGGCCTCGACGCCGGGTTGGCCACGGGGAATCCGCAGACGGTCGCGTCGCACTTCCTCTCCGCGTTCGCCCCGAGCCTCTCCGCGCTGTACCGCCGCGGTCCGCTCGACGAAATCGTTTTCGAGCGCGTGGTCGAACGGGCCGGTGACCCGATGGCGGTGGTCAAGTACGTCCACCGCGTTAGCGGGCAGGCCGAGAAGACGGGGTTCGACGTACCCGGTGACGTTCTGGCAGTTCAGGTCCGCACCGCCGGGATGCCCGGCAAGTCGGGCCGGGTGGAGGCCGTCACGGCTCGCTGGAACCCGCTCGGACGCATGCCGGGGCCGGTCCTTCCCGACGAGGTGCTGCATGCGATCGCGAAGTCGGCCAGCGACCTCGATCTGCCCCAGCCGGTGCGCGCTACCCTGCCGTGGGTGGCCTTCCCGAAGCCTGGAGACCAACGCCTGTTCGTCGATGCCTTCGTCGCGGACTTCTCCGCGGACGAGGCGCGCGTGGTGCGACTCGATGCGGAGACGGGCGAGGTCGTGGGCATTCGGGACGGGTATCCCAAGGCCCGCGTGTCGGTTCCCGCGGGCCCCCTGGCGCCGGACGACGGTCTGTTCGAGCACTACGACTGCGAGATCGGCTTGCCGTACGCGACGGTCCGGCGCTCGCCCGCGGGCGGCGACTCGACGACGACCACGGCCACGGGCTACTACGACCTTTCGGGGGACTGGGGCACCGTCGGGCTGGACGGGCGCTACGCCAAGGAACTCGTCCTGTACGACATGCCGGGAGACGCCGACGGCACCTGCGCCGGCTTCACGTACCGGCAGCCCGTGACGGAGCGCATCGCGCTGGGTGACGAGACGACGATCCCCATCCCGCACAGCCGAGCGGGGCAGCAGACGTTCCCCGATCAGGACTTCGGGATGGCGACGCTCTACGCGCACACGAACTACCAGGCGGAACTGTGGAGGTGGTCGGGACTCCACGACCAGGACCCGGTCTACCTGTGGGTGGAGTGGGCGCCGATGGGCTACGCCCACACGTGCACCCTGGACACCGACTGCGACGGCTGCGACCTCACCACGGGCACCTGCCGGGCCTCCGAATTCCACACCTGCACGGCCGACGCCGACTGCGTGACGATCATCGAGATGAGCGAGAAGATCTGCGATCCACGCTACGAGAGTGGCCTTTGCAGACCAGGAAACAACGTTACGCCGGCCGCCTGGCGACGTGCCGGGACCGATCGGCTCACCGAACGCTGCGGCGCCGACGCATCCCTGCCGTACCCCTTCATCTACTTCAACACCCGGCTCTTCGACTGCGAACTTCCGGCAACGGGCTGCCCCACTGATCAACTCGGGATCTTCCCGCGCAGCGCTGTTCTTGACACGCACCCCCACGCCGAAGTGCAGGTTGTGGGCCAACTCGCTCATGAGTACACTCACCACTTGCTCGAGGTAACGGAAACTCAATTCCACGCATCGACGGCGCGTTGGGGCAGACCCGGACGGCTCGCGGGACTGCTGTCCGAGGCTCTTCCCGATGCCGTTTTCGGCCAGTTCTACGGCGATACTCAGCTCTGGGAGAACCGCACGTGGGACTTCGTCGACTTCCTCGGCCACCGATTCGGGGGCGACCCGACATCCACGAGTCCAATGTGCGGCGGACCGGAGAGAGATGACCCCTCCGACGACTTCTCGTGCCCGGAAGGCGTCCCTGGCGACGGGAATGGGGACACCGTCGTCGCTCCCGGGGAAATGGTCGCCACGCCGACCTGCGCACCGGTGGGTGACGCGAACGTCGACAGCCGCTGCCTGGAGTGGGATCCCGACCCGGCCCACCACACCACCTGTGCGGCAGGCGGGGTCACGCCTGGGGTGTGGTGTTCACCGGGGACCAGAGCAGCGTACCGTGCGGTCGACATCCACCACAACGGCACCTGGTTCAAGGCGGCCATGGCGCGCCTCGGGTACACCGCAGGGCGGAGGCGAGCCGCGGGTGCCTACGGCGGACTGATCGGCAGCGGCATCGACGACCTGACGACCGTGAGCCGTGGCACGAACAGCGTCTACCAGATCACGGCCGATCCACCCGGCGGATCCACATCGCCCATGGGCTGGTACGCGGCGGAGACGTGGAAGGCGTTCAGCGCCGGTATCCGCAACGACGACGATCCGGCCGTCAACCCCGAAGCGCTCGACGAAGAAACGAACCTCACGTTCCACGGAGACCTCATGCAGGGCCGGGAACAGGCTGTCGGACCGTTCCGGGTGATGCACGTCGGCCAGCTCGAGGAGTGGCCGGGCAACGTCGCGGTCGCCGGGAAACTCGATCGACATTCGGATCGCGACGTTTTCACGACATGGCTGGAATTCGGCAAGGACTACGACCTGGTGCTCGAGCCAAACGGGATCATGATGAAGCTGTCGGTCTTCGAGGACCGATCGCGAGGCGAGGGCGAGACCGACCCGACCGGGACCCAGGTCCTGGCCGTGCCGGACGGGGACTCGGGTGTCGTCACGTACACCCTGCCGGGCGACGGGTACTACTCCTTCCGGGTGTCCGGCCTCCTGTACGGGCCGTCGTGTCGGCCCGATGGCTGCCCGTACCGCCTGTTCATTTCGAAGGGAACCGATTGCGTGGACGACCCGAGGTACGACTGCCGTGATGACTACCCCGACGAGCGCGTCCGAGCGGTCCCGCTGCCCCAGTCTGCCCAGGACGTTCCGGGGACCCTGTTGAACCGATCGATCCGCGACCGGGACCAGTTCAAGTTCTACCTCATGGCGACCAGGACCGCGACCGTGAGATTGCGCGCTGCGGCCTCGCACAGCGACTACGCCGCGACGGTCATCTCGCCGGACGGCCATGCGACGTCCATCGACACCTTCCGCTGCCGCTCGTTCGGCGATTGCGCTTTCGAGGCCGACGTTGCCGCGCCAACCAGCGGTCGCGGAGGCTGGTGGAACATCGAGCTCGAGCGGACCGGAGGCACACCCGAACCCCTCGACTACGAATTGTCGATTGCGTCCGCAGCGACGTTGCCTTGTTCGAATCCCTTCCCGGCGGACGCCGCAGATCCGTGTCTGGTTCCACCACGCGGTGCCGTCGCCGGGACCATCCGGGTTCCATTCGATACCGACACCCTCTGGTTCGAGGGGGAGCGGGATCACGTGTACGTGATTGCCGTCGACGGTGACGTAACCGCCTCCTTGCATGCGCCGACTTTCTACTCGGCCCCTGGCGTCGGCGCTCGGCCCGGGATCACGCCGGCCAACCGACCTCTGTTCCGACATTCCGAAGATTGGCCGGGCCAGATCTCGATCGTTGCACCGCTAGACGGCATCTACGGAATCCTCGTCGCCCCGGAGGGCGACCGCACGTTCTGGAACTACAGCGTCCGAATCTTCGGGAGCCACTGGACCGATCCAGACTACCCGTCCATCGTCGAGTGGGCCGGACCAACCGCGGGTTGCGGCCTCCCGTAGGTGCCGTCGTGCACGCGGCAAACAAGGTCGAGCCCAGTCGAAGCAATGGGAGGTTGCTCCAGGTAGTCAACAGGGCTCGCGAAGCGCTTCGTCCCGCCGGTTGCTCGACGATCGTCTCGGCTTTCGCCATGGCCTGTTGCGGCGGATCCCCATGGCCGGCCGATGGTGTCGAGGCTGTCGCCGACGGCATCGATGGCGGGGACGTGGCGGACGTCGTGGCGGACGCCGACGGTGGTATCTTCCCATGCCCGACAAGCCATCAGTTCGGCGAGCTGATCCGGAGACCCTACGTCCACTCGACGTATCGAATCGACGTCGGCTTGGCGGGATCCGACGACCATTTGGTGCTCCTGAGTTTCCCGTTCGGCCCCGTAGGTTCCGGGTGGCAACCTGAGTCCTCCGGCTTGACATTCATGCAGGTGGCGATGACGCCCGAAGGGCTCGTCGGCGACACCGAGCCCAGAATGCCGATCCCGCTGAGCGGCCCGCCGGACGAGTGGAATTGGGTCCACGTCGCTGCCGGCGACGGCTTCGCCGTGACTTGGCGCCTGCTCAGCGACGACATCGAGAACGCCGGCCCCAACCGCAGCCTCATGGCTGCCGACCTCCTCTCCGATTGCTCCTTCCGATTCGGGTTCGGGTACTTCGACGGGCAGCGCTGCGGCGAAACCGTCGAATCCTGGTACGACGACCGCGGCCTCTGCACGCCGCGGTTTCCTCTGGGCATCGCCGGGAGCGGTTCGACCTGGACCGTCATGGTCGGCGACGTCATCGTCAACCCCGTCGTTCCCTTCGTGTGCCGCAGCGGCGAACCGAAAGGCCCGGATCACGGCGATGCCCCCCGAACGACGTCCCTCGAATTGTACGACACGCTCCCGCGGCCCAGGGAGGACGCGTTCCGTCCCGTTTCGCACTGGTCGTACGACTTCAGCGAAGCCGTTGGATCCTCCGTCGCCGTGCTCCGCAGCGGGCCGGCATCATCCGTCGCACTGGCCTTCGCCGAACGGGACGCGGTCGCGGACGAGGCGCTGGGCTGGCGCGTCGAGGTCCGGACCTTCGACTGGACGACCGGCGAAGAGCCGGCGACGGTCGGGATCTTCCCCGCCGAGATGCTCGGCACCACCGGTCCGCTCGAAGTCGCCGACATCGCCGCCACGGACGATCATCTCCTGCTCGCGTTCTACTCGGGGGCCCGCGGTCCCACGCGCACCGCACACCTTGCACTCCTGCCGTGGGGCGGGCCGGGAGAGGACCGCATCGTGCCGAACACGTCGCTCGGCGCGCGCCCCGGCGCCCTGCGCCTCGCCCGCGCGCCCGGATCGGTCCTCGTCACCGCTCTCTGTTCGGATGACCCGCTCGATCCCTCGGCCGCTCCCAACCGCGCCTACCTCTGGCACGCCGCCTCGGACGAGGCGCTCCTCGCCGATCCCGACCCGGCGCTCGTGCTGGATCCGACCCACACGAACTTCTACCAGATCATCCCGGCGGGCGTGGCGTCCGGTTCCTACGGCCTCGCCATCACCGACTGCGACGACGCCGAAATCGCCCTCGCCTGCGACATCGACCTCGTCCTCTTCGGCTGCCGCTGAGTTCCATCGATGTTCTCACCACGGCTCGTCGACCCGCCGCAGCACCACGCTCCGGTGCGTCGAATCGACGATCCGCGTCCACCCCACGATCGCCCCGTCCCCGTCCGGCAGCGGCGGCGCAGGCGTCGCCGTGGCATCCGCATCCGCGTCACCTGCCGGACAGACCGGCAGCGGCCCATTCTATGGCCTCGCCGATGTCCCCTCCGCCACACCCTCCACGCGCCGACCCTCGTCGACGGAACGGTACCCCGCCGGACGCTCGCCCGGATCGATCCGACCCGGAAAGCAATTCGTTGCACAGAAGCAGACCTCGCTTCCGAGAGCCCGCTGGGGAAGGGGTAGCGCCGGTCCGTTCCTACTCCGCGGCGCGGAACCCGAGGCCCAGGACGAGGTGGTGCTCCGGCAGCCCCACCGGGCTGCGCATGGCGTCGGGGGTCCAGCGGTAGCGGATGGTCAGGACGACGGGGACGTCGTCGGGGAACGGGGTGAGGTCCAGGCCGGCGCCGAGATACCCCCAGCCCGCGAACGTGGAGGCGCCGCTCTCGTCGTTGAAGCCGCCCAGGGCGCCGCCGAACTCGAGCGACGGGTCGATCCAGTGGAAGAGGTGCGGGCGCGTCTCGAGCCAGGCGAAGGGCCGGAGCTGCCAGGCGAGCCGTGCGTGGCCGCCGTGCAGGGTGCCGCGGCCGTCGGGCTGGAGCCGGTCGTAGCCGAAGGCGACCGCGCCCCCGCAGCCCCAGATCGAGGCGTTCAGCTCCAGCTCCGCCGACTCGAACACGTCGCCGTCGGCCAGATCCGCGGTGGCCGTGAGCTGGCCCTGGGCGCGGAAGTCGAGGTCGAAGTTCGCCATCGCCTCGCCCATCGCTTCCGCGAACGCGTCCCACTGCGCCTCGCCCGCGTTGGTGAACAGGAGCGACGTCGCCAGCAGTGCGTGCATCGTTCCGCCTTTCCGCCCCGCCCCCGGCGAACGTAGCGCGTCCGGCCCGCTGCGGTCCAGCAACGGCGATGGCGCGTCCGAGGAGAGGTCGGGCGCGGGTCGGCGTGGGTCGGGCGTGGGTCTGTCGCGGCGGGCCTGCTAGCGGCCGAACATCGAGGGTGCTATCCTCGCCATCGGAAGGTACGGAGGGCCGACATGGCTGCTCGGGTTGGGGCGACAGGGGCTGCGCCACGAGACCACATGCCGAAGCCCGATCCCCGGACCAGCGGCCGGATCTGTTCCGTCGTCGTGGCCTTTGCCGCCGGATTGCTCGTGTCGTGCGGTGAAGGAGCGCCCTCGGAGGACGTGTCCGACGATTCCGACGCCGGCGCGCTGGATGTTGATGCGGTCGAACCGGAAGCGGACGACACGCCAAGTCCCGACGATGCTTCGTTGGATGCGGAAGCAGACGGACCGGCGGACGCGGCGGACGTCGAAGCGGAAGCTTCGGAAGAGACCGACGGCGACGATCACGGTGATGGAAGTGAGGAGTCGCCCGACGCGGGTGATGCGGACACCGAAGAGGGCTCGGATGGCGTCGATGCCGTCCATGTCTGCGGCAACGACGTCGTCGAACCGGGCGAGGACTGCGAGGGTGACGGACGCTGGCCTTGCATCACGTCGTGTGGAACGGAGGGCGAGCGGGAGTGCGCAGGGTGCGTCTTCGTCGCGGAGTGCGTGGCACCTGCCGAGACCTGCAACGCGGTTGACGACGACTGCGACGGGTTGACCGACGATCTGCCCGACGTGACGTGCGGCGCCGGCGCGTGCGAGCGCGTGGTTCCCGCGTGTGCCGGCGGAGTACCCAACTTGTGCGTGCCCGGCGACCCGGGGAGCGAGCGATGCGGCGACGGAATCGATGGGGACTGCGACGGTTCGGTTGATGAAGGCTGCCTCTGCGCCGACGATGACGTCCAGCCGTGCTACGACGGGCCGCCCGCGACGCGGGGAAGCGGCGCTTGCAGGGACGGCAGCCAAGTCTGCGTCGGCGGGCGGTGGGACCCGTGCATGGGAGAGGTCCTACCGACCGACGAGTCGTGCAATCTGGTCGACGACGATTGCGACGGGGACACCGACGAAGGGCTGGGCGAGACGCCGTGCGGCACCGGGGCGTGCCGTCGCACGGCAGACAACTGCCTGGGCGGCGCGTCGCGCGAGTGCGTACCCGGTACCGCATCCCCGGAAGCGTGCGACGGGCTGGACAACGACTGCGACGGCGTCACGGACGAGGACCTTCCGGAACTCGCCTGCGGGGTAGGGACATGCGAAGTCACCCGCCCGTCCTGCGTCATCGGGCGGGACGGTCCGGAACTCGGCACTTGTTGGGGAGGAAGCCTGACCCCGGAAGTCTGCGACGGAGTGGACAGCGACTGTAACGGGGCGATCGATGATGCTGCGATGTGCCCGTGCGCGTACGTTCGCGCCGGAACGCCGGGCTCAGGACTGTGCTGCGAGGGAGCCTCGTGCGCGGGCACGCAGGGCGATCCGTTCTGCACGATCGCCGAGGCGGTGACGCGGGCGGCGGAGCCGGGCGGGAGCCACCGCGTTTGCGTCGCGGGGGGAACCTATGCGGAGACGATCGTCGTGGACGACGGCGTGAGCATGCTCGGTGGCTTCGACCCCACGACGTGGACGCGAACGAGCATGGATCGCTCGGTCATCCTCGACCAGGACGACCGCGGCGTATATTTCCCGCCCGGGACGGGTCGTTCGACGACCCTGGTCGGGTTCACGGTCGAGGCGTTGGGGGGCGTTTCCGGGCCGACCGCCGCCGTGACGATGTGGGATTCGAACGGGGTGCTGTGGGACGACCTGCTCTTCGTCGGTGCGGCGGACGAGTCCTACGGCCTGCGAGTCGTCTCCACGGACGGGACTCACGATCCGATCGTCGGAAGACTCGATGTCGGCGTTGCGTGGCCCCCGCCGAGCAGTGCGACGAGGATGGCGGCGGTGCGGTGCGAGCACGCGCGTCCGCGGATTCTGGGGCGGCAGTTCTGCATGAGCTGCGCGACGGGCACCGCCGAGTGCTACGGCATCTGGGCTACGGACTGCGCAGGCATCTTCATTTCCGACACCCAGCTCTGCGGGAACGCCCGTTCCAGCGTCGCTGCGGCCGCTCTTTTCGAAGGCGACGTGTCGGACATCTGGTTCGACTACTCGGTTGCCGAGCTCGAGCTCACGGGCCCAGGCCACGACGTAGGCGTCTGGCTCCGGGGTTGTGGGGGTGCCGGCGCCGGCGCATGGGTCGTTCGTGCCGGAAGTTGGTCCGGCGCTTCGCAGGGGATCCGGAGTTCGGTCGGCGGCTTCGCAGCCTCCGGCTCACGCTCCGAGGGGATTCTGGTGGAGCCTGGGTGTACGGTCGTGATCCAGGGCAACCGGGCGATCGAGTCGAGCGGAAACGAGGGGACTCCTCGAACCGCTGCGATCGACTGCCAAGCCGGATCCTCGTGCACGATCGTCGGCAACAACCGCATCTCCGCCACGAGCATCTCGAGCCTCGGCGTCGGAGTCGACTGCGAAGCGGGAGCCTGTGGCACGATTCACGGCAACGGGTCCGGCGGCTCTTGGACAATCGAAGCGACGAGTTGGTACGACGCGATCGGACTGCGTGTCCAGGGCGGCGCCCCGTGGATTGACAGAAACTACATTGCCGGCGGCTACGGCGGACTGTGCGTCGGTCTCGACCTGGTCGGGTCTTCCGCCCGGGTGACCAACAACCTCGTCCACGGAGCCCTTTCCTCGTGCGCGCAAGCCTACGGGATACGCCAGACCAACGACCTCTCCGGTACCGGGCCGGACGTCCACTCCAACACGATCGACGGCGGCCGCCGCGACTGCTCCTCGGGCGCGGCGGTAGGCCTCACGGCCGAGATCGGTTCACCCCCGGCCGGGATCTACCGCAACAACATCCTCCACGCGGGCTTCGGCAGCACGCGCCGCTGCCTCGTCGAGCTGACCGCAGATGCCGATCCGTGGGTGGTGCAGAACAACGACTTCTGGCGGGCGAATGCCGGGGCGTACTTCGACGAGGCGATGACTTCCATCGATTCTGCCGGCGACATCAACTCGCTCGGAGACATCGTGTCCGACCGGAACATCGTCGCAGAATGTCTGCCCGACTGGGACCCCTACTGGACCGGTGCCGGCGATTACTATATCCCAAGCGGATCGCCGTGCATCGAGGCGGGTACGGGAAGCGGCGCCCCCGATTGGGACTTCGCCGGTTCTCGGCGCGCGGGCTACCCGCCAGGCTACACGATCGGCGCGTACCAATGGTAGGTCGATCAGGGACCGGACGCGTTGAATCGGAGATCCGACGGCGGGGGGGCCGTCGCGCAGTCTGGGCTCCGACGCGGCTGACGGGGCTTCTCGCGGCGTCCTATCCGGCGGGGCTGGGCGCCCGCGCCTTCCCTCCGCGTACCGGGATGCCTTCGGCCTCGAGGAGATCGCGGGCCGCGGCGAGCCGCGCGGGGGGCGTCGCGGCGGCGCCGGCGTACTCGTAGGGTCGGCCGAAGATCGCCTGCTTGGCCGCCGCCATGCGGTGGAACGCGAGCAGGCGCACCTGGGGGGCGCGCGGGCCGTCCCGCAGCCAGCGCGCCATCGCCGCCAAATCCTCGTCGCCGTCGTTGAAGCCGGGGACGAGCGTCACACGGATCTCGTGCGGCGTGGATCCGGCGGACAGGCGGCGCAGGCCCGTGAGAGGCCCGCGGAGGTCCCGCCCGATCGTGCGCCGCAATCTCGCAGCGTCGACGTGCTTGAGATCCCACAGCACGAGGTCAACCTCGCGCGTGAGACGGTCGAGCAGCCGCAGGGGAAACAGCCCCGCCGTCTCCACGGCGACGTGGACGCCGGCCCTGCGTAGCCCCGCGGCAGCGGCGAAGAGGAACGCGGGCTGCGCCAGCGGCTCGCCGCCGGAGAAGGTCACGCCGCCGCCCGTGCCCGCGAAGAAGTCCGCGTCGACCAGCAGCTCCCGGACCAGCTCCTCCGGCTGCCGGACCCGGCCGGCCAGCCGGCGCGCACGCGACGGACAGGCGTCGACACAACGGCCGCACGCGGTGCAGCCGCTGCGCCAGTCGGCCGACGCGTCGGACCGGGCCGGAGGATCCAACTGCCACCTTCCGGGGCCGCCCGGCCGAGCGTTGCGCGGGCACGCGCGGACGCACTCCCCGCAGCCGATGCACCGCGTCGCGTCGAAGGCGATCTCGGGCGCGAAGGAAACGCCCTCCGGGTTGTGGCACCACGGACAGCGTCCGGGACAGCCCTTGAGGAACACGACCGTCCGGAGGCCCGGCCCGTCGTCCACGCGCCCTCGCGAGACGTCGAACACCCGTCCGGCCGGGGCCTCGCTCATCCCGAATACTCGCAGCGGGCGACGATGTCGTCCTGGATCGAACGCCCGAGGTCGGTGAAGTAGGCCGAGTAGCCCGAAACCTTGACCACCAGATCCCGGTACCGCTCGGGGTTCCGTTGCGCCTCGCGGAGCGTCTCCATCGACACCACGTTGGGCTGCAGGTGCATTCCTCCCAGGCCGAAGTAGGTGCGGATCATGGCCGCGAAGGCGTCGCGGCCGCCGTCGGTGGCGAGGAAGTCGGGGAAGAAGCGCATGTTGAGCGACACACCGGACGAGATCAAACGCGGCGGGAGCGCCGCGACCGTGCGCAGCACGCCGGTCGGGCCCGCCGCGGAGTCGAGAAGGTTCGACGGGGAGACGCCGTTGGACAGCGGCTCCCCGCGCCGCCGGCCGTCGGGCGTGCCGCCCAGCAGGAAGCCGTCGATGACGTGATTGCCGTAGGAGTAGTAGCACATGCGAAAACGCCCGCCCCGAGCGTTCCGGCGCCCCGACACGGCGCCGTGGAGCCATCCAAGCACCTCGCGGGCCATCGCGATCCCCTCGGCCTCCCCCGTGCCGTACTTCGGCGGCTCGTGGATCAGCCGCTGCCGCAGCACTTCGTGCCCGGCAAAGTCGCGCTCGCAGATGCCGGCCAGCTCGGGCAGCGTGACGGCCCGACGCTCGTGGACGAACGCGCGGATGGCGAGGAGCGAGTCGACCAGCGTGCCGAGGCCGCGGACGTCGATCGACGTGAAGTCGTAGCGTGCGCCACCCGCCGTCGCGTCCCGCGCGGACTCCAGGCAGCCGTCCATCAGCGCCGACACATACGGCGCCGGGAGCAGATCCATGGTCGCCCGGTCCTTGCCGTCCGCCGCAGCGACGAGCACGCCGAGCTGGTGGTCGAGCTGGCGACGGAAGATGCCAAGGAATTCGTCGAACGTCCGGCAGGCCTCCAGCGGCCCGCTGTCGAAGCCCCGGCCCTGGCCCAGGAACGGGGCGGGGGTCCGGCCGCGCGACAGCGCGAGGAGGAGCACGGCGGGCAGCACCAGTTCGTGCCCGCCGACGCAGCCGTGGGTGTTGGACTGGCCCGAGGTCTCGATGCAGCCGACGATGCAGTAGTCGCGCGCGTGCTCCAGCGTCAGGCCGTCGGCGCACAGACCCTCGATCACGGCCTCGTCGCCGTAGAGCGCGATGCCGTTCGTGCGCCGGAACACCTCGGCCGTGCGACGCAGGAAACGCCCCGGCGTGCCGCGGTGCACCCGCACGGCGAGCTGGTTCACGGCCCCGCCCATCGCCTCGAACGCGTCGAGCACCAGGTACGACAGCTCGTTCGTCGCGTCACCGCCGTCCGGCGTCAGCCCGCCGATCGTCACGACGTGCTGGCTGTTCCCCAGGACCGCGTTCGTCTCCATCCCCACCTCGGGGATCGGCTCGACGTTGGCCTCGAGCTTGAGGAAGAACTCCTGGAGCAGCTCGACCGCCCGGGGGCGCGCCAGCCGGCCGGCGGCGCGGTCGGCGCGGAAGAACGGCAGCAGGTACTGGTCCGGACGGCCGACCGCGAAGACGTCGTGGGCGCCGTACTGGATCTCGCCGACGAGTTGCGTCATCCACGCGGACTGCAGCGCCTCGTGGAAGGTCCGCGGACGGTGCCTGGGGACCTGCCGGCAATGCTCCGCGATCGATTCCAGCCGGCGGCGCTCCGGGCCCTCCGCACACCGCGCGGCCATCGCTCCGGCCAGCGCCGCGAAGCGCGCGGCGTACGCGATCGCGGCCTCGAGGCTGATGACGACCGCGTCGAGGAACGAGCGGCCTCGCTCGTCTCCGGGCTCCTCCCGGTCGAGCCGCGCGCGGCGCTCCCGGGCGTCGTCGATGATGGCCTCCATGCCGCGCGACACGGCGCGGTCGACGCCCAGGCTGAGGTGTCCCTGGACGTCGAAGCAGGAGGTCGCGGGCGTCGGGTTGTTGAAGGCCAGCTCGTGCCGCAGGGCGTGGAGGTTGCGCACGCGGCGCAGGGTCAACGGCGCGTCGAAGTTGGCGCCGAACAGCTTCCTCAACGCCTCCGGCCCTAGCTGAAAGGCCCAGCGAACCGCGTCGAGCCAGCCGCGAAGGCGGCGCCCCGCCGACGGACGCGGCTGGACGATGCCGGCCTCGGCCCAGGTGCGGGCCTTGCGGTCGCGCACCGTGCGGCCGTCCCAGTACGGCAGGATCTCGTTCCAGAACGCCTCGCGATCGGCATCGGAGATCCTGAACGGCCGGTGCTTGCGCTCCAGGACGTCCAGCTCGAGCTGCAGGGAGCGGAGGAAATCGCCACGCTCGACGGGGAGGGGGGCGGCGAGAAACCGTTCGGTCTTGCTCCCGGCGAGCAGCTCGTCGGGCTCGATGGCGATCTTCTGACGTTCGAGCGTCCGCCGGAGCGCGAGCGCGTTGCGCAGGTGGGGATCCAGCGCTTCGTTCTCGCGATGCGCGCGGGTGAAGTGCAGCGCGCGCGCCAGGCAGATCTCGTACGGCGCGGCGAGCATGCGCTGCTTCATGCGGCGGATGCGCGGGGAGGCAGTCACGGGGAGAAGGAGAGCACAGGGAACGGGGAATGGGGAATGGGGAAACGAGAACGGGGAACGGGGAACGGGGAACAAGGGAATGGGAACAGGGGTGGGGGAGAGAGGAGGGGATCAGGGGGTCGGAGGGAGCGGGAAGAGGGCGGCGGTGCCGGCGCGGATCGTGATGTCGGTCGAGGCGATGGCCTCGCCTGTGGAGACCAGAGTCGTGGAGATCGTGGCTGCGCCGGCGGGCAGGTTGATGAAGCCGGCGGCGCCGGACGAGTCGGTCTCGGTGGCCGAGGTGCTAGGCAGTCCGCCGATCATGTACACCGCGGTCGAGCTGACGTCGGCCGTGTCGACCTCGAGGGAGACGCCGGCCGCATAGGTCGGGTTGCAGTCCAGGGCGCTGATTACGAGGTGCCCGCGCGTCGGATCCGGGGTAACGCCTGCGGCGGCGGCGAGCATGGCGAACGTCGTCGTGTCGGCCATGCTCACGATGCGGCCGGCCTCGGGCGGCATCTCCGTGATCGGCTCGACGGTGTATCGCAGCACCGTGACGTAGCCGGTGGCGGAGACGTCGAAGTAGCCGTCGAAGCCGGTCGTGCCGAGCGGGACGGTCAAGGTGACCTGGCCCAGGGCGTCGGTCGTGCCCTCGTCCAGCGGCGTCGCGCAGGCGGCGTCGGACCGGGCACAGACCTTGACGGTCGCGCCCTCGATCGGGGCATCCGTGACGTAGTCCAGGACGGTGCCGGTCATGTCGAGCGAGGTTTCGGTCGGCGTGGCCCAGGTCACGGAGCCCAGGCAGGACCAGTCGGGGGGCGGCGGGCCGCCGTCGTCGGCGACTTCATCGCCGGCGTCCTCGGTTGTCTCGCCGGTTGCCTCGTCGCCCGACTCGTCGCTCGTCACCTCGGCGTCGGCTTCCTCCTCCACCTCGGCGTCCGGCTCGGCATCCGCATCGGCACCCATGTCGGCGTCCGCATCCGCGTCGGCGTCGGCGCCCGCGCCGTCGTCCGCCGCGGCGTCATCCGTGGCGACGTCCGACCCGCCGCTGTCGTCGCCGCAGGCGGCGACCATGGGTACGAGTGCGAGGAGCAGCATCCACTTCCCGTGCTTCACTTCGACCTCCTTCTTTGCGGGGGGGAAGGGACCGGACTTGCGTCGTCCACCCCCGACGCTGGGACGGACTATGTCGCGACGGCGTCTTGCGGGTCAAGCTCCTCGCGCCGTGGGCTCGATTCGCCGGAGAGTCCCTGGCGCGGCGCCCCGATGGCCCTGAGCGCAGTCGAAGGGGCGCCGCAACAGGGCATCCGCACCCGCGCTCCTCCCCACCTCTCCAGCCGACCTCTCCACCTCTCCCCGTCCGGTCCGGACAAGGCTGACGCGTCGTCACGAACGGCGGGAGTCGCCATGCGGATAGCGGACGGCATCGTCCCGCCCCTACCTTCCTCTTGCCCTCTCCTCCAAAGCCCGGCACGATCCCCGCCCGAGAGGGTGGGATGCTGGACGCAGCGTGCGCCATCATGGCCGGCGGGGCGGGAACGAGGTTTTGGCCTCTTTCACGGTTCTCGCGCCCCAAGCAGCTCCTCGCGCTCGGCGGCGACCCGCGCTCGCTGTTGCGGCTGGCCTACGACCGGGCGCGCGGGCTTTTCCCCCCCGAGCGGATCCTGGTCGTGACGGGCGAGCGGCTGATCGACGCGGTCGCGGAACAGCTTCCGGATCTCCCCCGGACGCAGATCCTCGCCGAGCCGACCCCACGCTCGACGGCGCCGTGCATCGCCTGGGCCGCCGCGCGCATCCTGCGGGATGCCGGCGACGTGCCCGTCGCCGCGGTACCGTCGGACCACCTCGTGACCGGCGACGACGCGTTCGCGGCCGCGTTCGCCCGGGCGGTCGAGCTGGCGCGCGACGGGTGGATCGCGACGTTCGGTGTCCCGCCGACGCGGCCCGAAACCGGCTTCGGCTACGTCCAGGCCGGACGGGAGCTGGGCGGCGACGCGTTCGAGGTCGAGCGTTTTTGGGAGAAGCCGGACCGCCCGCGCGCGGAGAAGCTGATCGCGCAGGGCGACGTCTCGTGGAATAGCGGGATGTTCGTCTTCCCGGCGCGCCGGATGCTCGACGAGATCCGCGGCCGGCTCCCCGAGACGGGGCGGTTCGTGGATGCGCTGCTCGCATCCCCGGCCGCCGACGAGGGGCGGATCGTCGGCGAGCGCTTCGCGTCGTGCGAGTCGATCTCGATCGACTACGGCGTCATGGAACGGGTGTCGCGGGTCGCGGTCGTCGTGGCGCGGTTCGGCTGGTCGGACGTCGGCTCGTGGGACGTGGCGGCCGAGCTGTCCGCGGGCGGCGGCGCCGCCTCGCCCGAGGTCGTGGGCGAGCGCGCGGCGCGCTCCTGGGTGCGTTCGGAGGTCGCGGGGCGCAAGGTGGTGGCGATTGTCGGCCTGGACGACGTGATCGTGGTCGATACGGACGATGCCTTGCTCGTCTGCCGGCGGGGCTCGTCGCAGGACGTACGCGGCGTCGTGGAGACGTTGATCCGCAAGGGGCGCCGGGAGCTGGTCTAGGACCTCAGGGGGTTGGGAGCGGCGGGATGAATCCGAGCATCTTCCGTGAGTACGACATCCGCGGCATCGTCGCGGAGGATCTGCCGCCCGAGGCGGTGCGGACGCTGGGGCGGGCCTTCGGGACCCACGCGGTGCGGGCCGGGGCCAAGTCCTGTGCCCTGGGGCGCGACTGCCGCCTCAGCTCGCCGCGGCTGGCCGACGAGCTGGCCGAGGGGCTGACGGCCTGCGGCCTGGAGGTCCTGGACCTCGGCCAGGTGCCCACGCCCCTGCTGTACTTCGCGGTGCAGCACTTCAAGACCGACGCCGGCGTGATGGTGACGGGAAGCCACAACCCGCCCGAGTACAACGGCTTCAAGGTGCAGCTCGGGACGTCGTCGCTGTACGGCGACCAGATCCAGGCGCTGCGGGCGCTGGCGGAGTCCGGCGCCTTCGAGTCGGGCGCGGGCTCGCGGCGACCGGCCGACGCGGTGGCGCCGTACATCGACTACGTGCAGCACAACATCCGGCTGACCCGCAACGGGGTGCGGGTGGTGGTCGATGCGGGGAACGGGGTGGCCGGAGCCGTGGCCGTGCCGCTGATGAAGGCCCTGGGGCTGATGCCGATCGCGCTGTACTGCGACCCGGACGGCTCGTTCCCCAACCACCACCCCGACCCGACCGTCCCCAAGAACCTCGAGGATCTGACCGCCCGGGTGAGGGCCGAGGGCGCCGCGCTGGGCGTGGCGTACGACGGCGACGGGGACCGCCTGGGCGTCGTGGACGAGGCCGGGCGGATCGTCTGGGGCGACAAGCTGCTCCTGCTGCTGGCGCGTGCGGTGCTGGCCGAGTCGCCCAAGGCGGCAATCATCGGCGAGGTGAAGTGCTCCCAGACGCTGTTCGACGACATCACGAGGCGGGGCGGGCGCGCGATCCTGTGGCGCACGGGGCACTCGCTGATCAAGGCCAAGATGAAGGAGGAAAAGGCCCAGCTCGCCGGCGAGATGAGCGGCCACCTCTTCTTCGCCCACCGCTACCTGGGCTACGACGACGCGATCTACGCCTCCCTCCGCCTCCTCGAGATCGTCTGCGCCGCCAACCGGCCGTTCTCCGCGCTCCTGTCCGACGTTCCGCGGACCGTCACGACGCCGGAGATCCGCGTCGATTGCCCGGACGACGTGAAGTTCGAGGTCGTGCGACGGGTGCAGGCCGCCTACCGGCAGCGCAAGGACGTGCGGCTCGTCGACATCGATGGCGCGCGCGTCCACTTCCCGGGCGGGTGGGGCCTGGTCCGCGCCTCGAACACGCAGCCGGTGCTCGTCTTGCGGTTCGAGGCCGACAACGAACGGAACCTGGCGTTCATCCGACGCGACCTCGAGCGCGAGATCGAGCGCGCGAAGAAGTCGCGGGCCGGGGGCTGAGCCCGCGAAACGCCCGGAGCGGGGTTGTTTCCCCGCCGGCGCGGGCTATGCTGAAGACGCGGAGGCCGCCGGATGCGGGCCTCCCGATGGAAGGGCAGGGGCGTGAAGAGGGCGGTCCGGTTCCGGCTCCGGTGGCTCGGCTGGCTGCTGCTGGCCGCCGTGCCGTTCCTGTCGCCTTCGCCCAGCCCACGGCTCCCGCTCGGCACCTTCGCCGACGAGCCTGCTCCCATCGTCGCGCGGCTGGCGACTCCCGCCGCGACCACGACGGGGGCGGGGTCGCCCGGCGCCGCGCCCGGCGCCCTCGACGGGCTGGGCTCGCTGTCCACCCCGCGCTTCGTCTTGCGCTTCGGCCGCGGCCTGGATGAGCAGGCGCGCGTGCTCGCCGCAAAGGCCGAGAAGGATCTCGACGACCTCCAGCGGCTGCTCGGCCCCGCCCCGGGCCCGACCGTCGAGCTGCGGCTCGTCGCCAACGCCCGCGAAATGGCCCGCGTCTCACCCCCCGACGACCCTCCGCCCTCGTGGGCCACCGGGGTGACCTACGGCGGCCGCAGCCTGATCCTGCTCTCGGCGCTCAGCCCGCGCAGCGGACGCTTCGTCCCGCTGCCGGCCGTGATGCGACACGAGCTGGCGCACCTGGTCACCGACCGCATCGTCAAGGGACACCCGCTGCCCCGCTGGCTGGACGAAGGGATCGCGCTGTGGGCGGCCGGCGACGACTACGCCGGACGGTCCGAAGAGCTGCTCGACGCCGCGCTGCGCGACAAGCTCCTGCCGCTGGAACGCATCAGCCGCGGCTACCCCGCCGACCCGGACCTCGTTCCCCTGGCCTACGCGCAGAGCGTCGATATCGTGATGTACCTCACCGACACGTACGGGCGCGCGCCGCTGCGGCGGCTGCTCCGCGAGGTCGGCGAGGGCAAGGGGTTCCGCGAGGCGGTGCTGGACACGTACGGCACGAGCGTCGCGCGGCTGGAAGACGACTGGCGCGAGGGGATCCGCGTCTGGTACCGCTGGGTCCCCGCCCTGGTGAGCGGTACCACCCTGTGGGCGCTGATCTCGTTCCTGCTGGCCTGGGCCTATCTCAAACAACGGCAACGCCGCAGGGAGCTGTACGCGCGGTGGGATCGCGAGGAAGAGGCGGCCGAGCGGGCCGCCCGACCGGCGCCGCGCTGGCCGGACCCCGATCCGAAACCCCACGGCGGAATCCGGTTGCCGCTGTCTGCGGAGCCCAAGGGCAAGGCGCCGCTGGTGTTCCACGACGGGCGCTACCACACGCTGCACTAGGGAGTATGGGTAGCAGCCGCCCGGATCGGACGGCCGAGGACGGGGGCGCGAGGATCGCGTCATGGCGGATGTCGGGTCGGCACACAGGCATGCGGACGCGCTCGTCGTGGGCGCCGGACTGGCCGGCGCCGTCGCCGCGTTGCGGATGCGGGAGGCCGGCCTCGCCGTGCTGGTCGTCGCCGACGGCCGGGGAGCGACCGAGCTGTCCTCGGGCGCCATCGGCCCGGCACCCCGATTGGAAGACGGCGAGCTGAGCTGGCTGCTCCACGCGCTGCCGGGCGCGTTCGCGGCGCGGGAGGACGGGGAACTGATGCGCGTCGCCACGGCGGGGGGCCGGATCGTCGAGGTGCTCGCGGCGCCGCCGGAGACCCTCGATCTGCGCAGTGTGCGTGAAGGACGGATCGCGGTGGCGGGGGCCGACCTGTCCGGCGCTCCGGACCTCGGCGGACTCGCCAGGCTGCTCGACGCGGCAGACGGGGGAACGTCACGCTTCGTGGCCGTGCGCGTGCCGTTGCTGCCCCACGACGATCTGGCGCTGATGTCCCCGGGGGCGGCGGCGGGACGGCTGGCAGCGGACGGCGAGTTGGCCATGGAGCTGGCGCGCAAGGCGGTGTCGGGAGCGCGGGAGGCCGGGGCGAAGGCGATCCTCGCTCCTTCGTGGGCGCCGGCAACCGCGATCCGGCGGGCGGCAGAGGAGTCCGGGTTGCCGGTGGGCAGGTTGCTGGGCGCCTACGGTGGGGTCCCCGGCGGTTGCGAGCTGTCGGCGGCGATCCGAGCGGCGCTGGATGCCAGGGGAGTGGAGCTGCTGGAGCAGCGCGCGACGGAGTTGCGGAGGGAGGGCTCCGACTGGGCGGCATTCGGGCAGGACGGACCGCTGGTGCGCGCGCGCGTGGCGATCGTCGCGACCGGAGCGGCCGCCGGTGGCGGGCTGCAAAAGCGCGGGCGGATTTTCTCCGAGCCGGACGTCGGCGGCAAGCTGGTCTTCGGCCGACGGCCGTTGCGACAGGAGGCTGCGCCCCGGGGGCCGGCGGCCGACGCGTTCCTGCCCGAGCGACTGTTCCAGGACGGCGGGCCGAGGTCCATCCGCGTGGCGGTCGATGAACGCATGCGGCCGGAGGGAGCTGCCGACGGGTTGTACCTGGCGGGGGAGCTGGCTTGGTGGGCCCTCGACGAGCTCAGGCTGCCTGCGGCGGAGGGCGCGGAGGGGGGAGAGGGGGGGCTGGCGTGGGCGGTGGTGTCGGGCTTGCGTGCGGGAGGGGAGGGCGCGGAGGGGAGGGGAGGGCGCGGAGACCGGATTCACCACTGAGACGCTGAGGGCGCTGAGACAAACGCTGAGAAGACAGTCTCTTTTCTAGGGGATCCGGACCGGGGGAAGGGGATGGCAATGCGGACGCGTGGGGTGCGCGGGGCGGCTGCGGTCGCACTGCTGGCGGCGTGGGCGTCGTCGGCGGCGGCGAGGGCGGACGACCTGGAGATCGATCTGGGGTGGGATCTCGGGCTGACGGGGGGGTTCGGGGCGGCGTGGATCGTGTCGGAGGCGCTGAAGTCGCAGCTCGGGCCGGACGAGTGCGTCTGGTGCGAGGGCAACGCGTTCGACGACGCGGCCCGGGACGCGTTCTTGTGGGACGACACCGACGCCGCGGACGCCACGTCGTGGGTGCTCGGGTTCGGCCTCCTTCCGGCGATGACGCTGGCGGTCAACGCGGCGTCGGCGCGGGACGAGGGCCATGCAGTGCAGGGCGCGGAAGATCTGCTGCTGGTGGCGGAGGCGGTGGCGCTGTCGGCGTCCGTGAACCAGCTCACGAAATTCCTGGTGGGCCGCGAGCGGCCGTTCGTGCACGCCTTGCCGGAGGAATGGAAGGACCTGACGGCGAAGCCGGAGGACAACAACCTGTCGTTCTTTTCCGGGCACACGACGCTGGCCTTCGCAGTCGCGGTCTCGGGCGCGACGGTGGCGACGCTGCGCGGCTATGACTCGGCGCCGTACCTCTGGGCCATCGGGGGAACGATGGCGCTGGCGACCGGTTGGCTGCGCGTCGCGGCGGACCGGCACTACCTGAGCGACGTGCTGGTCGGCGCCGCGATCGGCTCGCTCATCGGATGGCTGGTTCCCTGGCTGCACCGGCGCAGCGGCGATTCGGAGGAAGGCGTCCTGTCGCGCGCCTCGATCGTCGCCGGCCCGGACATCTCCTTCGCGTTCGCATTCTAGCCCGGATTTCCACGGAGGGGAATCCCGCTAAGAATTGAGGCGCGCGGCTCGGCGGGCCGGGTTCCGGATCCGAACCGCGGGCTTCAGCCCGCGGCCGGGTTCTGACGGGTCAGGCACGCATTCGCAGTGGTCGTCCGTTCCACCAGGGCACGTTTACGGTGGTGTCGAGGATGCCGGAATCGATGATGATGGGCAGGTGCGCTCGACGGTGGAACTGCACGGTGACCTCGGACTCGCCGATGGTCACGGTGGCTGGCATATCGATGAGGTCGCGGAAGATGCGTTTGGCCTGGGCGTCACCGTAGCCGCGCATCTTGTCGGCGAGCTGCCGGTACAGGCCGCTGGCGATCACCAGCAGGGCCATGTCGAAGTCGACCTTGATGCCGACGGCCGCGGAGAGTGCGTTCATGTGGAAGAAGCGGACGGCATCGGACAGGGCATTCTCGATGAGCATGCGCTTGGCATAGCGAGTCACGAGTTGCTTGGCGTGCTGTCGATCGTTGGTCAGCAGGATCGTCGGTTCCTCGTGTCCGGGCTCTTTGACGAACAACTCGCGGAAGTTGCGGTCCTCGATCCGTAGGGGCTGTTCGAAGACCTTCGGGAAGCGGTACTTCCGCGTCGGCACATCGAGCTCGATCTCGCGCCAGGCGGAGGCAGGCACCAGGGCCACCTCCTTCTTGAGTTTCGGAGAGCGCGCGCGGAGCGTCATGAAGGCGATGTTCATTCTGTCCAGACGGGCGAGGTT
>JACRCX010000133.1 GCA_016218815.1 Deltaproteobacteria bacterium | reverse complement strand
TCCCAGTCATGCATGCAGGTTCTCCTTCCACGCCCCACGGGGCCTTCCCGGAGGGAGAGCCTACCTTCGAGGTACACCACGGATCGCTCGAAGCTCGGCGGGTCTCACGGCCAAAGGCCGTGGGTTCAGGTACTGACTGAGACGCTGAGGACGCTGAGACAAACGCTGAGAAGGCAGGGG
Source organism: Deltaproteobacteria bacterium (assembly GCA_016218815.1). GTDB lineage: Bacteria > Myxococcota_A > Polyangia > DRWM01 > JAAZOP01 > JAAZOP01. The sequence continues at coordinate 81,818 of JACRCX010000133.1, read as the reverse complement.
AAGGGGCGGACCGGAGCGGCGGGGTGGGTAGCGGGGCGGACCGCCAGTGCAGGCTTGGGTTCCGTTGCCGTTGCGCGGCGGGGCGCCGCGCAACGGACTTGGCCCGCCGCGAGGTTCGCGTGTCGCCTTGTCCGAAAACCGTCCACGCTTCCACCCGGCGGCGGAGGAGTCCGTGGCGCGGCGCCTCGCCGCGTCACGGCGCCCAGACCTGGACCTCCATCAGGGCTCGCTCCTGCCTGCCCTTCTCCTGCCTTCTCAGCGTTTGTCTCAGCGTCCTCAGCGTCTCAGTGGTAAGTCGCTCGGTCTCAGCGACCTCCCCTCTCCTCCGCGCCCTCTTCTCCCCTCCCCCCCCTCCCCCCCGCCTTGCTCCCCCGACATCCGCGGCGTATCCTCCCCGAAGGAGGAGCGAGCCATGCGTCGAACCGTGCTCTGGATCGTCGCCGCGGTGTTTTCCGGGGCTCTCGCCGCGTGCACCAACCCGGCGGGGGACGACACCACGAGCTGTTCCGAACTGCACTGCGCGATCGCGATCTGCGCGTCGCAGGGCGCCCCCGGCGGCCGGTGCCTCAGCTCGTCCTGCTCCTGCGACGGCGCACGGACCGGCACGTGCGACGTGACACAGTGCGCGACTGCCTGCCGCAACTACGCCGGCGCCACCGGCGGGACGTGCACCTCACGGACCAACTGCGAGTGCTCCGGCGTGACCGACGGCGGGACCGACACGGGCTTCGACGTGCCTCCCGGCGCCCACGCCTCCATCCACGGCCAGGTGCTCGGCCCCGGCGGCCTCTTCCCGGTCGCCGGCGCCATCGTCTACGTGCAGCGCACCACCTCGGCGGTCGCGGCGCTGCCCGAAGGGAACTACTGCCAGCGCTGCCTCGACGTCACCGCGCTCCCGCACGCCGAATCCGCCGCCGACGGCACCTTCCGCATCGACGGCATCGGCCTGGGTGACTGGTGGCTCGTCGTCCACAAGGGCCAGTTCCGCCGCGTGCGCCAGATCTCGCTGCGCACCGACGGCGAAGATCTCCCCCTGCCCCTCGACACCACCACCCTCCCCAACGAGCACGCCCCGGCCGCGGGCGACACCGTCCCGCACATCGCCGTCGCGCTCGGCGTCTACGACCATCCCGAGGACCTGCTGGCGAAGATCGAGATGGCCGAGCTGATGCCCGACTTCCGCGCCTCGCTCGCCACCGCCGACTTCGACCTGTACGACAACGGCTACGGCGGCGGCTACCCCCCGATGGCCGACCTCGTCCAGAGCCGCTTCACCATGGACCAGTACCAGCTCATCTTCGTCCCGTGCACCGACGAAACGAACGATTCGCTGCTCGGCGACCCCACGGTCCGCGAGAACATCCGCGGCTGGGTGGAGGACGGCGGCAAGTGGTTCGTCACCGACCGCTCCTACGAGTGGATCGAATGGATGTTCCCCGCGGCGCTCGACATGGAGGGCGACGACTCCGTCATCGGCGCCGCCGACCAGTGCTGCTCCTACGACGCCACCGGCCGCATCCTGGACGACGACATGGGCGCCTGGCTCAGCGGGTTGGGCACCGACCCGTCCAACGTCCCGTTCCGCGAGCTGTGGGACAACGTCTGCGGCGTCGGCACGATCATGGGCCTGGACGAGGACGGGCACGAGGTGCCGGTCCCCGTGACGGTTTTCGCCGAGGGGCCCCAGTCCGACCACCCGTGCTCGGGCGGCAACCTCCCCTACACCGCCAGCTTCCTCTTCGGCTGCGGCCGGATCCTCTACTCGACCTACCATACCGTCGGCGAGATGGAAGGTCCCCACCCCAGCCTCTACCCGCAGGAATTGATGCTGCTTTACCTCGCGATGGAGATCGGCGTCTGCACCGACGACGTCATCATCTGGTGACGGGCCGACATCCAACGGGGTCGACATCGCCGCTCGCCTCGACTATGAATGCCGCGGCGCGACGTGCGATGGTCGCCCGCCGCGCGGGGAGAGCGGGATGCTGGGTCGCGACGAGGCGCTCGAGCTGGTCCGCGGGCGGATCGCCAATCCGAACCTGGTCAAGCACATGCTGGCCACGGAGGCGGTCATGGACGCCCTGGCCCGGCGGCTGGACCACGATCGCGAACTGTGGAGCCGCACCGGCCTGCTGCACGACCTCGACCTCGACGTCACCGAGGGCGACCTGGCTCGCCACGGTCGCGTGGCCTACGAGGCCCTCGCCGCCGTCGACGTGCCCGAGGAGCTGCGGCGCGCCGTGCTGGCCCACGTCGGCCACGTGCCGGCCGAGAGCCCTCTGGAACGCGCCATCGTCGCCGCCGATCCCGTCACGGGCTTGATCACCGCCGCCGCGCTGATCGTACCCTCGAAGCAGCTCGCCGATGTCCGGGTCGACAGCCTGCGCAGGCGGATGAAGGAGAAGAGGTTCGCCGCGAACGTGAATCGCGAGCAGATCGCCCGTTGTTCCGAGCTCGGCCTCGCGCTCGAGGAGTTCCTGGCCCTGTCGCTCGCGGCGATGCAGCGCGTCGCTCCCGAGCTCGGCCTCTGACGTCCGCTCGCGGCGGCGTTCCCGCCCACCCAAGCCCCATGGCACGCCCACGTACCGGTTCCGCCGGCGGTCGAAGCGGCCGGCCTCCTGCCGAACGGCCCGGCACCGCCGATGCCGGGACGCAGGCGCCGCGACGTCCCGGCTCGACCCGCGCCCGCCGCCCACCCTCGTCGCCGCCTCCCGCCGCCCCGGTCGGACCGCGCTGGCTCCGCTTCTCCGAGATCGCCGGACAACGCGAGGCGATCTGGCGCATCCAGGCCGCCTCCGCCGCGGGCCGCCTCCACCACGCCCTGCTCCTGGACGGTCCCGCCGGCTGCGGCAAGACCTCGCTGGCCGTCGCCTTGGCCGCCGCCCTGTCCTGCCGCGCCCGCACCGGCCCGGCCGCTCCGCCCCCGCTGGACACCGTCCTGCACGCTCCCGAACCCCTGACCTGGCCGCTCGAGGCCTGCGGCTCCTGCCCGAGCTGCCGCAAGATGCCCGACCACCCGGATCTCGTGCGGCTCTCCGTCGAGGAAGGCAAGACCCGCATCGCGATCGAACAGGTGCGGGACCTCGCCGTCCAGATGGCCTACCCGCCTCACGAGAGCCCCTGTCGTACCGTGATCGTCCGCGAGGCCGATCGACTCTCGCCCGAGGCCGCGAACGCCCTCTTGAAAACGCTCGAGGAGCCGACGCGAGGCAACCTCGTCGTCCTGACCACCTCGCGTCCCGCGTCCCTCCTGCCCACCATCCGCTCCCGCTGCGTACGCGTGCCCCTGCGACCGCTTCCCCCGGGCACGCTCCGCCGCCTCCTCGCCCGCGAATTCCCGGACGCCTCCGACGCCACGCTCGACCTTGCCGCCGGCCTGTCCGCCGGCGGAATGGTGCGCGCCAAGGAGCTGATGGCGAACGATCCGAGCGCAGCCATGGCCGCGATGGGCGACTTCGGACGCGCCGTGGACGCCGGCGACCTGGCCGGCCTCCTGGCCGCCGTCGAATCGCTCGGTCCCGATCGCGATCGCGCCGCCGCCGACCTCGACCTGCTGCTCGTCCTCCTGCGCGACCGGCTCGCCTCTGCCGTCGGCGAATCCACCTTCCTCGGCACCACCGCATCCGCGGCCGTCGATGCGTTCGCGCGGCATCCCGCCGAGGCCGTGGCCGTGGAGGGGGGGCTCGTGTCCGAGGCGCGACGCAACCTGGAAGCCAACGCCAACCCGCAGATCACGCTCGAATGGCTCGCGACGGCCTGCGCTCGCGCGGTCGCCCGGGCCCGGAGAGGATCTTCCCCGGATGGATGACGAACGTCACACTCCCCCCCCCGACGGCCCGGCCGCTCCCGCCGGCTCCGACCGTCCTCACGCCCCGGCCGACGCCGGTGCCTCCGACGCTCCGCCCGCCGGCCCGCCGGCCGCCCCGCACTCGGTCGGGACGGGTGCCGGCGGCCCCGGCGGTCCCGACTCCTCGTCGCGCCGTCGCCGGCGACGACACCGCGGCGGCGGACGGGACGATCGCCCGATGGATTCGTCCCGTCGCGACGCCGGGCCCTCCGATCCGAACCGCGGGCTTCAGCCCGCGGCTGCCGGTCCCCGGGAGCCGCGCCCTGAAGGACGCGGTTCGGTCGAGGGGAATCCCCAGGGCGGTCGACCGCAGGACTCGTCCCGACGCGACGGCCCCCAGGGCGGTCGACCGCAGGACTCGTCCCGACGCGACCGTCCCCCGGGCGGTCGGCCACAGGACTCCTTCCGGCGCGACCGTCCCCAGAGCGGTCGGCCGCAGGACTCCTTCCGGCGCGACGGCCGGCCCGGCGATCGTGCGGGGGCCGAGCGACCGCGACCCGGCGGACCGGGTGGGCCGCCGTCCGGAGGCGGGCCGCGTCCGGCAGCTCCCTCGGCGCCGCCGCGCGACCGTTTCGATCGTCCGGCCCCGCGCGCCCCGGCTCCCGCGGCGCCCGTCGCGGCGCCCCCTGCGCCGGTGGACGAGCCTCCGGCGGTGCAGGAAGCGGTCGAGCTCACGGGCCCCTTCACTCCGCTGTGGTCGACCGAGCCGATCGATCCGGAGGGCATGCACGAAGCCGCCGAGGTGGACGGCTGGGACGAGGCGCGGGAGATCGTGAGCGTCGTCGACGTCGAGATGGCGCCGCTCGGCCAGTACTCGGCCTTCGACGCGCAGGGCATGAGCCTGGTGGCGGGGGAACGGGTGGTCGTGGCGACGCCGCGCGGCCTCGAGATGGGCCGCGTGGTGCGGGCCAGTCGCGTCGAGCTGCGGCGGGGCAGCGACCTGCCCAAGGTGCTGCGCCGGGCCGCGGCGGGCGACGAACGGCAGAGTCGGCGCAACGTCGAGCGGGCGCAGGAGGCGATGGAGTACGCCGACCGGCGGGTGCGCGAGCTGAACCTGCCGATGAAGCTCCTGGGCGTGGAGATCCTCCACGGCGGCAGCCGCGCGGTCTTCCATTTCGAGTCGGAGGAGCGCATCGACTTCCGTCAGCTCGTGCACGATCTTTCCGAACAGCTCCGCCTGCGCATCGACATGCGGCAGGTCGGCGTGCGCGACGCAGCCAAGCTCGTCGGAGCGCTCGGGCGCTGCGGCCAGCCGGCCTGTTGTGCGCGCTACATGCGCAACTTCTGCCCGGTTTCGATCCGCATGGCCAAGGACCAGAACCTCGTGCTCAGTCCGGAGAAGGTGTCCGGCGTCTGCGGCCGGCTGCTCTGCTGCCTGTCCTACGAGCACGAAGGGTACCGGTCGCTGCGCATCGGCCTGCCCAAGGTGGGCAAGCGCATCGCGACGCCCGCCGGCGAGGCGCTGATCAAGGACGTCGACGTGTTGCGACGCCGGGTCACCGTCGAGATGTTCGACGGGGATCGCAAGGTGTTCACCGCCGAGGAGCTGGGTCTGCCCGGTGCGGGCTCGGCGGCCCCCGGCGTCGCCTGCACCGTGTGCGAACCGTCGCCGGGGGACGCTACCGATGACCTGGCGGCGGGAGACGACGCGTGCGTGGCCTCTGACCTGCCGCCCAGCACGGGTCCGGACCGCGGGCCCGAGCCCGCGGCTTCCGTCGCCCCACCGGCCTCCCAGGATCCGAACCGCGGGCCGGAGCCCGCGGCTTCCGCCGCCGCGCAGCTCGAGGATGCCGGCGACGAGGCCGGCGGGGAGGAGGAAGACGGTCCGGCCGACGGCCAGGACGCCGCCGACGGAACTCCGGGCGCCGCGGGCGACGATGGCCGGCAGAGGCATCGCTCCCGTCGCCGCCGGCGCCGCCGCGGCGGCGGGTGTGGAGGCGGGATGAATGCGCCCGGCGGCGGATCGACCGCCGGCGGGACCTGCGGACCCGGCGGGCCGGGCGCCTCGCCGACGGGCGGGACCGGCGGCGCCTCCGGACCGCCGCCGGCCCCGGCGACCCCGCGCTGAACGCGCGGCCCGGACTTCCTCGGACGGGAACGGAGCGAAGGATGCCCCAGATGGATTCCGCGAATCGACCCGGCTACTACGTCACGACACCGATCTACTACGTCAACGACGTCCCGCACCTGGGGACCGCCTACACCACGATCGCGGCCGACGTCTTCGCCCGCTTCCAGCGCCTGCGGGGGCGGCAGGTGCACTTCCTCACGGGGCTCGACGAGCACGGCCAGAAGATCGCCGAGGCCGCCGAGGCGGCGGGCCTGGAGCCGAAGGCGTTCGTCGACCGCATGGCCGCGCCGTTCCGCGAGGCGTGGGCGGCGCTCGACGCCACGCCGGACGACTTCATCCGCACCACGGAGGATCGACACCAGCGCGTCGTGCAGGGGCTGTGGTCCAGGATCGCCACGACCGGCGACATCTACAAGGGCATGTACGAGGACTGGTACTGCACCGGCTGCGAGGCCTACTACACGGAGAAGGACCTGATCGGCGGCAAGTGCCCGGTCCACGAGCGACCGGCGACCAAGATGCGGACGGAGAGCTACTTCTTCCGCCTCTCGGCCTACCAGGAGCGGCTGCTGCAGTTCTACGCCGCACATCCCGACTTCGTCCTCCCCGCCTCGCGCATGAACGAGGTCGTGAGGTTCGTCGAGTCCGGGCTGCGTGACCTCTCGATCTCCCGCGCCAACTTCCGCTGGGGCATCCCCGTGCCCGGCGACGACGACCACGTCATGTACGTGTGGTTCGACGCCCTGGCGAACTACGTCTCCGCGCTTGGCGGCGAGGACGCCGCGGACTACCGCACGTTCTGGCCCGCGGACGTGCACCTGGTCGGCAAGGACATCCTGCGCTTTCACGCCGTCTACTGGCCGGCCTTCCTGATCGCGGCCGGATTGCCCGCGCCGCGCCATGTCTTCGCCCACGGCTGGCTGACCATCAACGGCCAGAAGATGTCCAAGTCGCTGCGCAACGTCGTCGAGCCGCGCCGGCTGGCCGGATGCTACGGCGTCGATGCCGTGCGCTACTACCTCATGCGCGATGTCAACTTCGGCCTCGACGGCGACTTCTCCCACGCCGCGCTCGTCGGGCGCATCAACGCCGACCTCGCCAACGATCTGGGCAATCTGCTCAATCGCACCATTGCCCTGGTCGAGAAGCTCGCCGGCGGCGTCGTTCCCCCCGCGGGCGAGCCCGGGGAGCGCGAGCGCGCGCTGCGCGAGGCGGCCGAGCGGACGGCGAAACTGGCTGCCGAGGAGCTCGATGCGTTCCGCCCGCACCGCGCCTTGGAGGCGATCTGGGCCCTGTGCGGCGAAGGCAACCGCTTCGTCGACGCCGCCGCGCCCTGGGCCCTGGCCAAGGCCGGAAAGACCGCCGAGCTCCACGCCGTGCTCTACGCCGCCCTCGAGGCGCTGCGCTGGATCGCGCTCATGACGCTTCCCGTCATGCCCGGCAAGGCGCGGGTCGCCTTGTCCCGGATCGGCGACGTCGAACCGCCCGCCTGGCCCGCCGCCTGGGGCGGCCTGCGCTCCGGCGTGAAGGTCGTTCGCGGCGACCCGCTCTTCCCCCGCATCGACGCCGACCGCGAGAAGGAGCTGGCCCTCATGCTGGGCATCGACGCGGGGGCGCCGGAAACGGCGGTCGGCCAGCCGCGGGCTGAAGCCCGCGGTTCGGATTCCGGAACCGCGGCCGGCGTCGCCGGACCCGCCGAGCCGAGCGTGGCGCCGGCCCAGGAACCGAACCGCACCCTGCTCGGCGGCACAGCCGCCGAGTCCCTTCGGGGCCAGGGTGCGGCTGCCACGCAGCGAGTCGAAGGGCTCGTACCCTACGACCACTTCGCGAAGCTCGAGCTGCGCATCGCGCGCGTCCTCGCCGCCGAGAAGGTGCCCAAGGCGGACAAGCTGATCCGGCTTTCCATCGACGCCGGCGACGGCGAGCCGCGCACGATCGTCGCCGGCATCGCCGCACGCTACCAGCCCGAACAGCTCGTCGGAAAGCGCATCGTCGTCCTCGCCAACCTCGAGCCCCGCAAGCTGCGCGGCATCGAGTCGCGCGGCATGCTGCTGGCCGCCACGCACGACGGGAAACCATGCGTCCTCACGGTCGAGGACGAGATTCCGCCCGGGACCAGGGTCTCCTGACGCGGGGAAGGACGAGGAACAGCGATGTCTCGAAGCCGCGTGCCCCCCTATTCCCTGGGCCACCCCGGCGCCGTCGCCCTGCCGTGGCTGCCGGCGATGCTGGCCCCCACGGTCGAGGCGGCCCTGCGCGACGCGGCCAGCGGCAAGGTCCGCTTCCGCCGCGACGCCGCGTTCGCCCTCCGCAACGCCAGCGAACCCCTGCGCGACGCGGCCGTCGAGGCCCTGCGCCGCTTGCTCACCGATCCCGACGCCCCGGTCCGCGCCCTGTCCGCCGAGTCGCTCGCCGCGCTGCGCGACACCGGCTCGCGCGACGCCGTGGCCGGCCTGGTGGACGACACGGACGACGGCGTCCGGGGCGCCGCGGTCGAGGCGCTGGCCGACCTGGCCGGGGACGACGCCGCGCCGCTCCGGCGCCTCCTGACCCACGACCGCCCCGACGTGCGCGTCCGCGCCTGCGCGGCGCTGGCCGAACTGGGAGCGGAAGGGGCCGAGGAGGACCTTGTCCGCGCGCTGGATGACCCGAGCGTGGCCGCCCGGCAGGGCGCCGTCGCCGCGCTCGGCTGGTGGTTCCCGGGCCGACGCAACGCGGAGCTGCGCCTCCGTCTCGACGATCCCGAACCCGGAGTGCGCCTCGCGGCCGCCGACGCCCTCGCCCTGGTCGACGACGACGCGGGGCTCGACGTCTTGCGCGCGCGGCTGCGCTCCGGGCCGGTGGACGAGGCCTGGGAGGACGCCCTGGCGCGCCTTTCCGGCCACGCCGCGCCCACGGACCGCGAGCTGTTCGCGGCGCACGCGAAGTGGCCCACGCGCCCGCGCCGGCGCGCGCTCGCCCTCGCCGGCCTGGCTCGGCTGGGCGACGAGGCCGCGGCGGCAAGGCTCGCTGAATGGCTGGACCACCGCGATCCGCAGCGCCGCGCGGAAGCGCTGCTGGCTGTCGGCGTCGCGCGGCTGGAACGGTTCCGCCCGGCGCTCGAGGACCACCTGCGCCGCCCCGGTTCGCCCGCGTTCCACGCCGCGCTCGTCGCCGTCGTGCAGACCGCCGATCCCGCCCTGGCCGGAGTCGTCGTCGAGACGGCACGAACGACGGCGGATCGCGAGGTGTTCGAGGATCTGGCGGCGGCGGCGGACGACCTGGTCCGCCTCCTCGGCGACCGCGCGCCGGCCGGCCTGCGCGACCTCGCCGGCGCCTCGTTCGAGGGCCTGGACGCGGCGCCGGACGATCGGGACCGCGGCGATGGCTGACACTTCCGCACCCCTCTTCGATGCCCACGCCCACCTCGATTTCGACGATTTCAGCGGCGAGACCGACGCCGTGCTCGCCCGCGCTCGCGCCGCCGGCCTCGTCGGAATCGTGACCGTCGGCGCAGGACGCGGCCTCGACGGCCAGGACGCCGCCGTCGCGCTCGCCGCCCGCCACCCCGACGTCTGGGCCACCGTCGGCATCCATCCCCACGACGCCCGCCAGGCCGACGAGACCGCCCTGGCGCGCATCCGCGAGCTGGCGGCCCGCCCGCGCGTCGTCGCCATCGGCGAGATCGGCCTCGACTACCACTACGACCACTCGCCGCGCCCGCAGCAGCGGCAGGCCTTCGCCGCCCAGCTCCGGCTGGCCCGCGAGCTGCGCCTGCCCATCGTCGTGCACACCCGGGAGGCCGAAGACGACACGCTGGCCGTGCTGGTCGACGAGGGCGCTGCCGAGGTCGGCGGCCTCCTGCACTGCTTCTCGGGCGGCGAGCGGCTCGCCCGCGCCGCCCTGTCCCTCGGCCTCCACTTCTCCTTCTCCGGCGTCCTCACCTTCCCCAAGGCCGACGGGCTGCGGGACGTCGCCCGCCGCGTGGTGCCGATCGAACGGTCGCTCGTCGAGACCGACGCGCCCTTCCTCGCCCCGGTCCCGCTGCGCGGCAAGCGCTGCGAGCCGGCCTGGGTCGTGCACACCGCGGCGAAGCTGGCCGAGGTCCACGGACTCTCCTTGGAAGACGTGGCCCGAATCACCACGCGCAATGCCCGACGGCTCTACCGCCTGGAGGACCCGCTGGAGCCCCGGCTCGCCTACCCGATCCGCGACTCCCTCTACCTCAACATCACCAACCGCTGCACTTTGGCGTGCACGTTCTGCGCGAAACGCAGCGACTGGACGGTGAAGGGCCACTTCCTCAAGCTCCCCGCCGAGCCTTCAGCGGCGGAGATGCGCGCCGCGATCGCCGTGGAGACCGCACGACGGGAGTTCTCCGAGGTCGTCTTCTGCGGATTCGGCGAATCGACGCTGCGTCTCGAGCTGCTCAAGGAGCTGGCGACCGAATGGCACGGCCGCGGCCGCCGCATCCGCCTGGACACCGACGGCCTGGCCGACCTCGTGCACGGCCGCGACGTCGCCGCCGAGCTGCGCGGCATCGTCGACGCCGTGAGCGTGTCCCTCAACGCCCCCGACGCCGAATCCCACGCCCGCCTCTGTCCCTCGCGCTTCGGGACCCAGGCCTGGCCCGCCGTGGTCGGGTTTCTCCGCTCCGCCCGGAAGCACATCGGCGACGTCACCGCCACCGTCGTCGGCCTCCCCGGACTCGATCTGGAAGCCTGCCGCCGCCTCGCCGAGGACGACCTCGGCGTCCGCTTCCGCGTCCGCCCCCACAACGTGGTCGGGTAGATGCTCCCCGGTCGGCGGCTGGCAGCGCCCGACGCTGAAAACCGAGAACTGTCGACTGAGAACTGCCCTACCCTCGCCCGGCCTTCAGCAGCTCGTCCAACCGCTTCTGGTACTCGTCCGCCGTGATCTCCCCTCGGGCGAGCTGCCGTTGCAGCGACGACACGTGGTGGCGGACGCCGGCCGCCGCGTCCCGGGGCACCGGGGAAGGGCCCGAGCCCGCCTGGACGACCTGATAGCGCCCGGGCCGGGCGCCCGCGACCGCGGTCCCGGCCTCCGGGGTCGCGCGCAAGGGATGGCTCCCGCCGACCTCGACGCCCATCACCGGGGTCTCCGAAGGCGGCGGAGCGGTCGGCGGCTGGGCGGATCCCGCCCCGGGCGGCCAGAAACGCAGGCCCGAGACCTCGGGCGGCGGTCCGGGAGGCGTGGGCGCCGGCGCCGGCGCCCCGCCCGGAAGCCTCGGCCTCATGGCGGGCACCCCGAGCGACGTGTCGCCGGTCCGCCCGGATCCGCCCGGCGTGGGCATCCCCGATGGCGTGTGCGCGGCGACGGGCAGGACGGCCGGAGCGCCCAGAAGCGTGCGCGCGTGCACCGGTGCACGCCTGCCCGTGACCGGCTGGGATGACGGCGACGGGGACGACGGCTGCACCGGTGACGATGCGGCAGAGGCCGGCGGCAGGGGCTGCAAGGGCAGTGCCGGCGACGACGTGCGCGAAGGCGGCGGCAGCGGCATGGCGGGGAGCGACGGCCGGGACGGCGGCCTTGGCGGCGGCACCGACGGACTCAGCGCCGGGCTCGACGTCCGGGCGGCCACGGCCGGGGCAGCCGGCAACGCCGCATCTTGCGTCTCCAGCAGCGGCAGCGCATGCCGAGGCGACAACTCGATCAACTCGGCCGGATCGGGAGCCGCCGCGGCCACCGGCGCGGCAAGAGGCCCGGAAAACACATCGAGGCCCGGCGGCGGCGGCAGGGGCGACAGATCCAGCGGCTCCGGCGCCGCCGCGGCAGGGGGAGGCAGGGCCAAATCCTTGGCCGGGACGAACGTCTCGCCGACGAGCACGGGACGCGTCGCGGGCGACGAGCCCGGCACCTGGCCGACCGGACGGGCGGGTCGGCTCGAGGCCGGCGACGTACGCTGGATCATCGCCTCCACCGCACCGCCGGCGACCCCGGCACCCAGGCCCAGCCACAACATCCCGGTCCACCACAGCGCGCCGAGCTTCAGCGGCACGGCGAAGGCGGCGTAGGTCAGGGGGATGTCGCCGAGGGTCGAGGCGAAGGGAAGCACGTGACCGAAGGCGACGGCGGCCAGGACGACGTGGAAGGCGGCCAGCGACAGCGCCGACCGGCTGCCCCGGCCCGGCTGGCTCGGCAGCAGCGCCGCCAGCGAGGCCAGCGCGCCGAGCGCGGTGAGCGCGAGAGGCGCCGCGGCGAGGATCGCCGCCGTCGAGCCCGTCGAGATTTGATCGAGCACCCCCGCCTGGAACAGCGTCGTTCCCGAGTCGCCCATCGGAACGGCGAAGAGCGCGATCACGCCGGCAACGCCAAGTCCCACGACCACGCGGGCCGCGAGGGACTGGCGCAGGGCGAGGCGCCAGCCCAGCCCGCCGAGCAGCAGGGGCAAGGCGACCTGCGCGAGCGTTTCACGCCCGTCCGCGCCCGCCCCGTAGGCGGCGAAGATCGGTCCGAACTCGTCCGGGCACGCGACCATCCACACCAGCCCGGCGACCGCCGCCCCTCCACCCAGCGCCACGCCCGGAACGGACTCGATCGCCCCGAGCACCGCCAACAGGACCCCGGCGACGACCGGTAGCAGGTAGAACACCTCTCGCCCCGACCAAAGATCCCAGGTGAACGCCGTGCCGTCCGGGCCGGCCTGCCACGGCGACACGAGAACGACGAGCGCGATGGCCGCCGTCGCATAGGTGACCGTCCGCAAGGTCGCGCCGAACAAGGCATCCTGGATTTCGAGGGGCGAGGGTCGGTTCAAGCGCAGCACCACTTCCTGTACGGCGATTCTTCCAAAGGACGGCCGCCGTGTCCAATAGCCGTCGTGAGGACACCCGCCCCTCCCCCCGAACCGCGGGCTTCAGCGAGCGGGCGTGTCCGCCTGCATCCGAACCGCGGGCTTCAGCCCGCGGCTTGGAGCCGCGCCCTGAAGGGCGCGGTTCGGTTGTGGGGGTGGTCCCGGACTCCCCGGGTGGTGGGCCTACGATCCGCCGACGCTCGCGCTGCCCTCCACGGTGACCGCCGCGGTCATGCCGCCGCACGCCGTCGCGGAGGCGCTGAACGTCGCGGAGACCTCGAAGGACACCTGGAACGCACGCAGCGCGCACGCCGCGGCATCCACCGCGGTCGCGGCCGCGCTGGCGATGCCGTCCAGGGCGTCGAAGAACGATTCGACCAGGTCGACAATCGCGGCGCCCGCGTCTCTCGCGGCCAGCAGCACGGCGCCGTAGTTGGCGCGCAGCGCCGTCACCAGGGCCTGGAACCGCGTCTGGGCCGCGGCATTCCCTCCCAGCAGGCCGTAGTTGACGGTGACCGACCCGGGCGTGCAGCTGAGACTGGCGTTCACCCGCGCCTCGCAGGACGCATGGCAGTCGGCGTCGATCTCGGGCGGGCGCGCGTACACCTCGCACTGCGGCGGCCGCCACTCGATGTCGCACGAGCCGTGGCACTCGCCGGCGCAGTGCGCGTCGACGTCCGCCCAGCACTCCCCGGTGCAGGCGCCGGTACAGCTCCCTTCGCAGGTACCGGTGCACTGCGCCGAGCAGAGGCCGGCGCAGTTGCCGCTCCCGTCGTACACGTCACAGGTGCCGGTACAGTTTCCGTAGCAGGTCCCGCCGCAGGTGCCGGTGCACTGCGCCGAGCACTGGCCGGTACAGCCGGCGGACGCGTCGACCCAGCACTCGCCGCTGCACGACCCGCCGCACTCGCCGATACCGAACCTGCCCGGCTCGCAAACCACGTCCAGCTCGCCCGGCGTCACCGAGACCTCGCAGCCCGCGGCGCAGTTGGCGTACGCCGTGAGGCTCGCGTCGCACTGCGGCGGCGTGACCTGCAACGAGAGGAACGCGCCGGACGGGATCGCCTGCTGGATGGTCTCCCGGATCGCGGCCGCCACGGGCGTGCACGCGGCCTCGATGCGCTGCGCATCGCTGGGCTCCGAACCCGTCGGCTGCATCTCGCCGTCCGTCAGGTTGATGGCCCGGCCGATGTTCATGCAGGCCGTGGTCAGGGCGCTCATCAGCGCGTGCGCCTTGTTCTGCACCGCGATCGTGGCGTCGAAAAACGCCTCGATCTTCTGGGCGCCGGCGTCGGACCCGAAGTCGCCGTGCGTTCCGGCCGTCAGGTTCAGCTCGTTGTTGTCGCACGTCACCGCGTCGGCGAAGTTGCACGACACGGCCGCGAACCCGACCCCCACCGCGGCGGCCAGCGCCAGTCCGAGAACCAGGATCCGACGATTCATGTTCTTGCTCCTCCCTTCGCTTCGCTCTGCGGCACACCCGCAGGCTCTGCCCGGCAGCGATCGCTGCCCCGAAATCCGACGATCGGCACTCTGACATGGAACGCAGCGAGCGGCAACCCGAACATGCCGCCCTCGGACGGCCGACGCCTCCCCCCGATTCAGGCTTCCGGCTCGTCCCGCCGCTTCGCCAGCCGCAACAGCAGGTCCTCCAGCGTTCCCCGGCGCGGAACGACCTCCACCAGGTGACCCCCGGCCGTCACGATCTCCCGCACCAGCTCCGCCGCCGCGGCCTCGCTCGGCGCCACGAAATGGTCGGCTTCACCCCGCCGCTCGTGGCTCGCCGCCAGCGCCGCCAGCTTCCCCGCCAGCTCGACCGGGAGCCCCGTCGCCCCGACGTCGACCCCCGTCGCCTCCCGCTGCAACAGCTCGCCCATCGCCCCCTGGTCCGCCACCACCCCCTCGTGGATGATCGCCACCCGCTCCGCGATCATCTCCACGTCGGGCAGGATGTGCGACGAGAACATCACCGTCGCCCCCTCCCGCGCCCGCTCCAGCAGGATGTCCCGGAACTCCTTCCTCCCGATCGGATCCAGCCCGGACATCGGCTCGTCCAGGATCAGCAGCTCCGGGTCGGAAATCAGCGCCTGGGCCATGCCCACGCGCTGCACCTGGCCCTTGGAGAGCTTCCGGATGGGACGGCCCCCCAGCGCCGCGATCCCCAGCCGCTCCAGCAGCTCCCCAGTACGCTTGCGGCGCTCCGCGGCTGGCAGGCCGAACAGGCGGCCGTAGTCGTCCAGAAGCTCGCGCGGCGACAGGTGGTCGTAGAAATACGGGTTCTCCGGCAGGAAGCCCAGCTTCGCCCGGGACTCCTTGCGCGGCACGGGAACTCCGAGGATCTCCGCCGAGCCCCGGTCCGGCGCGACCAGTCCGAGCAGCATCTTGATCGTCGTCGTCTTGCCGGCACCGTTGGGACCCAGCAGGCCGAAGATCTCCCCCCGCGAGACCTCGAACGACACGTCGCGCACCGCGGTCACGCGCCGGCGCAGCCACTGCGTTCGAAATGTCTTGGCGAACCCGCGGACGACGACGGCCGGAATGTCCGCGGACATCGGTGGCTACTGGACGGCCGCCGCCAACGGCTGGCCCGCCGCGAGCCGGACGGCCAGCAGGCGCCCCGCCAGCGCCTCGTCGACGTCGGCAATCTGCGCCCCGAACCCCCAGGGCGCCGCCCCCGGTCCCCGAAGACGAACGATGACCTGCGCACCGAAACGCAGGGTGCCGTCCGGCGTGCTCAACGCCACCGTCACCCGCTCGCCCACCTTCGGCGGCTGATCGTCCTGGACCACGAGCCCCACGGACCCGAGCCGGCGCAGGACCGCGCTGCGGACGACGGGAGCGTCGCTCCCCTCGTCCGCCGAGATCTCGTACTGGATGCTCAACCGCAGCTCGGGCGCCGCCATATTCTCCGCCATCCTCCCACCTCCCCTGCAGCGCAGGCCCCCCGACGTTCGCCGGATACTCTTCGTCCGGCCCCCTCATGTCAAGAAAAGGGAACGGCCGCCTTGGAATAGCAATACGCGCAACCCGTGCGGCACAGGTGCCGGACGTAGTCGCCCACGTCGAGCGACGGGGCGCAGCCGCAGTGGCGACGCTGGGTCGGGTCCTTCGCCGCGGCGATGCGCCGCCCTTCGGGGTGCAACGCCGTCGCCAGCTCGGCGTCGATGCACGACGCGGCCCGCACGGCCCCCGCCACCCGCTCCACGACCTTCGGCTGGCAGCACAGACGCAGCTCGAGCCCTTCGGCGCCGGCCGACGCCGCCAGCGCCGCGGCCCAGTCCACCCGCTCCGCCACCGGCGGCGGCGCGAGCCCGAAAGGCGCGTACTGCGGCAACAGCGACCCCTTGAGCGACATGGTCGAGAGGAAGGACGAGATGACTCGGCGCACGCCGAGCGCCCCCAGGCGCGACGCCAGCCGGACGAAGACGTCGCGCGACGAACGGCCCGGAATCACCGGATCGAAGCGCCAGAGCACCCGGCGCGCATCCCCTCCCAACGACTCGATCAGCTCGGGAACCTCCGCCAGCGCGTCCTCCCAGCCCGGCGCCCGGGGCTCCAGCGGCCCCGCGCCCAGACCGGTGATCGTGAGGTGGACGAAGACGTTGGGCAGCCGCCGGATCGCCTCGCGCAGCGGGCCCGGGCGCCCCACCGCCGCCGGGTGCTTCGTCCACAGGAACAGCGCCTCCGGCGGCCGGCGGAACCGCCGCAGCCGTTCGATCAGCCACGCCGCGTGGAAGCCGGGCAGATCGGTGCGACGGGAAGCGGAAACGATGGCGGGCACGCTCAAGCGAGGCCGCGCAGGGCCAGGTCCTCCTCCGAAAGACCGAAGAAATGTCCGGTCTCGTGCAGCAGCGTGACGTACACCTCGTCCTCCAGCTCGGACTCGTTCTCGACGCAGTCCTCGACGTTGCGCTGGAAGACCAGGATCCGGGTCAACGTCGGCGGACCCTGGTCCGCGTACGGTACCCCGTCGAACATCCCGAGCGACCGAGGATCAAACCCCTGCTCCACGACCTCGCGGTCCGGCCGGTCCTGCACGATGATCGGCACGTGCTCGATCCGCAGCCGGATCGGGTCAGGGAGCTGAGCGATCGCCTCCTGCACCATCCGGCCGAACTTCTGCACGGAGACATGGGGAACCCCGCGCCGCCGCCGGCGCCGCCGGTCCAGCTCCCACACCTCGACGAACAGCTCCCGCGCCGCGTCCTCCTCGTGCATCGCCTCCCGCGCCACCGCCGCGCGGTAGACCACGTCCGCCCGCTCCTCCACCGTCAGCTCCGCGGCCCGCAATCGATCGCCCAGGTCCGCGACCTTCCCCGGATCGTCGTCGTCCAGAAGATCCAGCGCCGTGAGGCCGGCATCCACGAGCGTCGGATCCTGCCGGAACGCCTGCGTCAGCAGCTCCACGGCCCGTTCCTCGTCCTCCTCCTCCAGCCGCAGCAGTCCACGCACGTACAGCACCTCGGGGGAGGTGCCGTGGCGCTCCGCCATGCGGTCGACCTCGCGGCGCGCGCCGTCCAGGTCGTGCGCGTCCAGCCGGCGGAGCACACGCTCCATCGCGCCGTCCACGTCGTTTCGCTCGTTCCCGCGCGGCACGATCGCCTCGCTCCTCCCCCCCCGCACCCGGTTCCCCCCTCTCGACCCCGATCCATGACACCCCCGGAGCCACTTGTCGAGAGGCGCGGACCGTGGTTGGATGCCCCCCGGGAGCGCTCGATGGGCCGACATGCCGACGGGAACGCAGACCAGCCGCAAGGACGAGCCCGGGACGCACGCAAGGCCGCCAACGACCTGCGCCGCACGGGGGCCCGCCTCGTCTCTCTCGCCAGGCTGCACCTCCTGGAAACCATGCGGCGCAGCGGGCGCTGCCTGCCCTGGCGCTCCGGAAGGACCCTCAAGGACCTCGAACACCGGTCCGGACTGGACGGACCTCCCTCGCCCGAACGCGCGGGATTCCTCGCGCCATTGCTGGAAATGCTGATCGAGGACGGCCTCGTGCAACGGCGCGCCGGCCACTACCGCCTGCGCCCGGGCCGCGCCTCCCGATGCCCGTCCTGCGAGGGCCACAACTTCGACGAACGCCCCATGGAGCCCGCGGCGGCGGGCGCCGAACCCGGCGACGTGATCGAATACTTTTGCGCGGCCTGCGGCGCCTGGTCGGGGATGCGCGTTCCGGACCTTCCGAATCGACCATGAGTCGTGCGGGGGGCCTGCCCTTGTGAACCGGCGTCCACAGCCCGGCGGACCGTCTGGCGAGAGCCGTACACAGGATGGGTTGGCGTCCAGCGCCAACGACGTTGCAATGCCACAGACTCACTATACAATTCAACTACTGCGGTCTCCAGTAGGTCGCGGCATCGATGGCACGACAGTCGCATTGACACCCCAATGCCGCCGGGTCCAGAATGATCCCCCGGTGGGAGGTGCAGCGATGGCGAAGACGTTTTCCCTGCTCGTGGCCCTCGCAAGCGTTCCGCTCATGGCCCCCGATGCGGATGCCCAGGTCTACATCGGCGGAAGCGTCGGCGTGAGCATCGGCGGCTATGTCGCGGTCCCCGCGCCGCCCGTCATCGTCTACCAGCCGGCGCCTCCCCCCGTCTACGTCTACACCCCTCCTCCCATCCCGATCGTGACGGTGCGCGCCGTGCCGGTGCAGACGGTGGCCATCCAGGCGGCGCCTCTGCCCGTCGAGGAGAACCCGTTCCAGTCGGAGATCGGGATCGGCGGGCGCGCCAACGCCGGCATCACCGGCTCCGAAGCCACCGGAATGGGCGGCGCCGGCGGTTTCATCCGCTTCCACTCGTTCCCGAACTTCGCGTTCGAGCTGGGCGCCGACTACTACATCGGCGAGGGCTTCGCGGGTGCGACGCGCGAGGAGGTGCCGCTCGAGTTCTCCGTCCTGTGGTTCTTCGGCCACTGGGACTCGCCGTTCCGCCTGTTCCTCTCCACCGGCGTCGGCGCGGCCTGGGCGCGGGTCGGCGAGGGCGAGCGGATCGACGAGCCGTGGTACGTGGGCGCGATGGGCGGGATCGGCGTGGAGTGGCGGCTGATCCCGTCGCTGGCGCTCGTCGCCGACCTCCGCGGCTTCGTCCGGCAGCGCGTCAACGATCGCCCGTCCGATCCCCAGTATGCGCTCGACCCGATGTGGAACGACGGCAACTGCAACGAGAGCGGCGAGTGCACCGACCTTCAGGGCGGCGGCACGTTCAACCTCGGCGCCATCCTGTACTTCTAGGACCCGCCCTACTTCTTCTTCCGGCCGAAGATCCTGCCCAGCAAACCGGACTTCTTCTTCTCCTCCGGCGGAATTGACGGGATGGGCGCCGGCATGTCCGGCGGCGGCGGGAGGTCCGCGAGGGACGGGCGGGACTGCGGGGAGGGGAACGAGGCGGCCATCGCGGCCGCCTCGGCCTCGGTCATCACCGACGTCGGAGTCTCCTCCTCTTCCGCCGGCCGGCCCGCCAGTTCCTTGCGCAGCGCCTCGCCGACACGCGCGGAGACGACGCCGCCCACCACGGGCAGCTCCGGCCCGGAGTCCGACGTCTTCGCGGGAGCGGCCTCCTGCTGCTCCGCCATGTCGGAGAAGAGGTCCTGGGTCGCCTTGCGTGCGCCGGCCGGCGCCTCCCGGGGCGCCGTTCCCAGCGGCAGGGAATCGACATCCAGATCGTCCTCCATCTCCGCCGCCCCGGCCAACTCTTCGGCCGGAAGTTCCGGAATGTCGAGGTCGATCGTCTCGCGCGGGCCCGGCCGCTCGGAAAGCAGCGGCGCCGGGGCTTCCTCGTCCCACGAAGGCAGGTCGAGCCCGGCCCCCTCCTCCGCGGACGGCCCGGATGGCGCGGCCGCCGGAGCAGCCTCCTGGTGCGCGATCGCCGGGGCCCCCTCCGTGATCAGGATCTCGCTGGTCGCTTCCCGAGCGGCCGGCGGTCGGGAAACCGTCGCCAGCGCCGCCTCGAGGTCGTCCAGGGACGGGAGGCTCTCGTCCGCCGCCTGTTCCGCCACCTTCGCCGGCTCGGGCGCCGCCGTGTCCACCGCAGCCGGCGCCGCCGGCGTGGGAACCGACTCGGCGCCGCCGGCAACGACGGGGGAGTCCACAGCCGCCGGCGCCTCGGCCGGCACCGGCGCATCGGCCGCTTCCGGCGCCTCGCGCACCTCGACGGCAGCAGGCTTTTCCGCGACGGGCGCCTCTGCGGCGGGATTCTCCGCGGCTTCCGGCTTGGCCGCCGGTCGCCGGGCAATCGGCTCGCGCTTGGTGCGCAAGGAGGCCAGGACGGCGTCCACGCTGCCCATCGAGAGTTTCTTGGAGCGTTCCGGCTTCGCGGCGCCCGCCTCGTCCTTGGCCGCGGGCTCCGCCGCCGGTGCCGGCTCGCCCTCCCTCTCCGGACCGGCCTCGCCCTTCGCGTCGGGCGCGAGGCTCGGCGCCGTCGGGGCCTTCGCCTCCGCCACGGCGCCCGGCCCTTCGGCCTCCGACGCCGCGGACGCCTTGCCGGGCGCCTCGGGCGGAGACGGGACGCCCTCCCGCTCGGCGATCTCCTTGCGCGCCTCTTCGCCGGACAAATGCTTGTCGCGCCAGGCCATGGCGCGCTCGATGATGGTCTCGCTGGCGCCTTCCAGACCCATGAACTGGACGCCCATGCCATAGCGCTCGCCGGGCTTGGACGGATCGAACGGCTTGGACCACGCGACGCGCCCGACACCGACGACGGCGGCGGACCCGTCCTTGAGCAGCAGCTCGAACCGGACCTCCGTGCCCTTTTCGCGCGGCTGCTTGGTCGGGACGTAGATGCCGCCCTTGCTGATGTTGACGGCGTAGCCTTCGAGAAAGGAATCGAGATCCGAATACCCCAGACGGATCCGGAAGGTGGCGACGTAGCGGGTCGCCGTGCGACGGTCGGCCGGCTGGCTACCCATGCCCCAGCATCCTCTCGACCACGGAATACACCGATTGAATCGTCGCGTCCAGTTTCGCGGGCTCGCCACCGCCGGCCTGCGCCAGGTCGTCCTTCCCGCCGCCGCGCGCCCCCAGCGCTCCCGCCAGCTCGCGGACCAGTTTGCCAGCGGAGACCCGCTGCTGCACGTCGGGCGTCGCCGCCACCAGCAGGTTCGCCTTGCCCCCGTCCACGCCGCCGAGCACCACCACGCCCGAGCCGAGCTTCCCGCGCAACGCGTCGGCCAGCTCCCGCATCACCTTCGGTTCCCCTACCTCGACCCGCACCGCGTGCACCCGCACCCCCGCGATCTCCCGGATGCCCGCGCCCGCCGAGGACGCCTCGCCGCCCCCTGCGACCGCCGGGCCTTTCATCGCCTCCAGCGACAGGCGCCGCTTGAGATCCGCAATCTCCCGCACCAGCTCGCGCTCGCGCCCCAGCAGCTTCTCCACCCGCTCGGGCACCTCCGGCGGTGCCGAGCGCAGCGCCGCCGCCGCCCGGCCGAGCTGCTCCTCCAGCGTCCAGACGTGGGCCAGCGCCCCCGCCCCCGTCACCGCCTCGATCCGCCGCACGCCGGCCGCGATCCCGCTCTCCGCCACGATCTTGAGCAGGCCGAGGTCGCCCGTGCGGCGCGCGTGCGTGCCCCCGCACAACTCGAGGCTCTCCGGAGCGGCGCGCACGAGACGCACGACGTCGCCGTACTTCTCCTCGAAGATCGCCATCGCGCCCTGCCGGCGAGCGCTCTCCGGATCGGTCAGCTCCGTCCGCACCTCGTGGTTGGCCAGAATCGCCCCGTTTGCCAGCTCCTCGATCCGCCGCGCCTGCTCCGTCGTCAGCGGCTCGAAGTGCGAGTAGTCGAAACGGAAGCGGTCCGGGGCGACCAGCGAGCCCTTCTGCGTCGCGTGCGCCCCGAGCACCGAGCGCAGGGCCCAGTGCAACAGGTGCGTCGCCGTGTGGTTGCGGCGGATGGCCGCCCGGCGCCCGACGTCGATCGTCGCCCGCACCGTCGCGCCCTGGCGCAACGTTCCGGAGCGGACGGTCCCGCGGTGCACGATCAGGCCGGCCGCCGGCTTGTGGGCGCCGGAGACCTCCACCCGCAGGCCATCGGCCTCCAACGTCCCCGCGTCACCGACCTGGCCGCCCCCCTCGCCGTAGAACGGGGTGCGATCGAGCAGCACGTCGACCCCGGTTCCCGCAGCCGCCTGGTCGACCAGCGCGCCGTCGCAGAGCACCGCGAGCACCTTCGCGTCGTCGAGCGCCTCCCGCTCGTACCCTTCGAACGCCGAGGTGCCGTACTGCTCCGCGAGCCTCAAGAGGGCCCCGGAGACCTTCTCCTCTCCCGAGCCCTTCCACACGGAGCGTTCGCGCTGTGCGGTCATCGCCTGCTCGAAGCCGTCGCGGTCCAGGACGAAACCCTGCTCCTGCCCGATGACCTCGATCAGATCGTCCGGGAAGCCGAACGTGTCGTAGAGCTTGAACGCCACCGCACCCGGGAGCACCTTGCCGCGGGCGTCGTGCAGCCATTCCTTGTTGGCGTCGAGCAGCTCGAGGCCGCGCTGGAGGGTCTGGCGGAAGCGGGTCTCCTCCTGCTTCACCACCTCCTCGATCAACGCCCGGTGCTCGGCCAGCTCCGGATAGTCGGCCCCCATCCCCCGGACGACCTCGAGCGCCACATCGTGCATGAACGGCCGGGTGATGCCCAGGCGATGGCCGTGGCGGATCGCACGGCGCAGGACGCGCCGCAGGACGTACTCGCGTCCGGTCTTTTCCGGGAAAACGCCCTCGGCGATCAGGAAGGCGGCCATGCGGGCATGGTCGGCGGCGACACGCATCGAGACGTCGTCCTCGGGATTGGCACGGTAGGGCTTGCCGGCCGCCTCGCCCACCACCCGGATCAGCGGCTGGAAGAGATCGGTGTCGAAGTTGGAGTCGACCTGCTGCAGCACGGACGCGATGCGCTCGAGCCCGGCGCCCGTGTCGATCGACGGCTTGGGCAGCGGCTCCAGCGGGCCGTCCGCGGCCCGGCGCTCGAACTGCATGAACACCAGGTTCCACAGCTCGAAATAGCGCTCGCCGTTCTCGGGGCTGGCCTCGCCGAAGGCGGGGCCGCGGTCGTAGTGGATCTCCGAGCACGGGCCGCAAGGGCCGGTGTCGCCCATGGCCCAGAAGTTGTCCTTGGCACCGCAGCGGAAGATGCGGTTCTCGGGGACGCCGATCTCCTTGCGCCAGATCGCGGCCGCGTCGTCGTCGTCCTGGAAGACCGTGACGATGAGACGGTCGGGCGAGAGGCCGTAGCCGGTGGTCAGGAGGTCCCAGCCGAAACGGATGGCGTCGGTCTTGAAGTAGTCGCCGAAGGAGAAGTTGCCGAGCATCTCGAAGAAGGTGTGGTGGCGGGAGGTGCGGCCGACGTTCTCCAGGTCGTTGTGCTTGCCGGAGATGCGGATGCACTTCTGGCAGGTCGCGGCGCGGCTGTAGGGCCGGGACTCGCGCCCCAGGAAGACGTCCTTGAACGGGACCATGCCCGCGTTGGTGAACATGAGCGAGGGGTCCGAGCGCGGGACGAGCGCGCTGGAAGAGACGACTTGGTGGCCGTGGCGGGCGAAGTAGTCGAGGAACTTCTTGCGGATTTCGCGGGCCTTCATGGCGGGCGGGAGCCTGCCAGGAAGGCCCGTCGAATTCAAGCGGGGCGGGGCTCTAGAACCACGAGGAGATGCCGTAGCGGTGCATCATCTCGATCAGCGAGAGCATGAAGCTCTCGTTGTCCTGGAGGCGTCCGCGGGCCCGGGTCAGGCAGGCGGCCTGACCCTCGACGGAGCGGCACTCCTCCGGGAGGTCGGCCGGCGGCGTCGTGGGATCCTCGAGCAGCCCGACCAGACTGTGCAGCGCGTTCATCTGGTGCAGCAGCTCGCCCGCCATCGACTTGTAGTTGAGCGAGGCGTAGTCGGCGAGCCACGGCTCGCGCGGGGAGAACTTGGCGGCCACGTAGGTCTTGTGCATCCGCTCGCTCTCGTAGACGACGCAGGAGTCGTTCTCCGGCGTGCCGGCCGTGAGCATCGCCGGAACATCGCAGCCCGGGATCTCGAAGTAGTCGCCGCCGCCGTCGAGCGCCACGTACATCTGCTGCTCGTACGACGTGTCGAAGAAGACCGGGAACTCGGCCAGGGCGAAGGCCGCGGCGTAGTTGCGCAGGATGACGTTCGTGCCGCCGCCGACCGCGGGCATTCCCGGGTACTGGTCGACCACGTCCGGCGCGCACCAGTTCGGGTAGCCGCCGCCGAACAGCGTGCCGCCGCAGGCGAAGCCCTTCCAGAACTGCGGATAGACCAGCCCCGACACCATGTCGGTCCCCGACCCGTCGGGGTCCGGCGCCGTGGCGGCCACCCGGGGCCCGTACCACTTCGGGTTGTCCAGCATCAGGCCGCCGAACAGGCTGTTCATCTCGACCGTGAACATGTCGTAGAAGTTGAAGTAGTAGCGCTCGTCCATCCCGTACGTCAGGCCCCAGTCGCGCAGGACCAGCGCCATCATCGCCTCGATCTTGTTCCGCAGGAGCCCCTGCCGCGCCAGGCGGAAGTAGCCCATCAGGCCGTCCTCGTAGCGCGACCACATGTACTTCCCGAAGCCGGGGTGGAGGTTGACGTCGCCCGTGCCCATCTCCTCGGTGTCCTGGAGCACGTAGCTGTCGGTGACGGAGTCGTAGTCGTAGGAGCCGACGTCGGGAGTGGTGATGACGTAGGCCATGAACTCCATCGCGTCAGCGGAGGCGAGGAACTGGTCCCAGTCGCCGTAGCCGAACTGCGGGTCGCCGACGCTGAGCTGGAAGTCGCCGCCTTCGTAGAACAGGCGGTACCAGAAGTGCTGGTACATCTTGCCGATGGTGTCGAGGTAGCGCCAGATCGAAGCGCCGTACCAGGAGTTGTTGTAGCGGCGGAAGTGGGTCATGAGGTAGTAGCGGTCGAAGGACTCGCGGAAGTTCGCGATCATCTCGCGGAAGCTGGAGCCCTCGTCGAACATCGAGCACCACGAGATGTCGTTGACGCGGCTGTTGCCGCAGTTCTTGTAGTTCACGGGGAAGTACGGCGCGTCGGCCGTCCCGTAGGACGTCCAGCCCAGGCGCTTCCAGTCCTCCTCGAAGTTCGAGCAGATCTTCGGAAGCTGGGCCGCGTCCGCATCCAGCATGCGCTGGCGGTAGTTCACGACGCACTGCTGGGCGACGATGTCCTCCTGGGCCGGGATGCTGCGCGAGGGATCTCCCGCGGCCAGCGTGCCCTTGCCGCGGGCGAACGGACAGTCGGAATCGGCCTCGCAGCGCTCGCCGCCCAGGTAGTACACCATCGGCAGCTTGCGCAGCCACGGACAGGTCACCGTCTCGTCGGGGTTCACCGTGCACTCGTGGGTGCAGTCGGCGCCCCGGGTGAAATCGCCCGGATCGCGCAACGCGCAGGAGCCGTAGGGCACGACCGAGTCGCCGCGGCTGGGGTACGAGCGCGGATCGCCTTCGTAGACCTCGCGGCGGCCGCCGTAGGAGAAGAGCGCGTAGGCCTGGTCGTACCGGCCGAGGTTGTGGAAGTAGTTGTAGATCTCCGGCGGGTAGTCCATCACGGACGAGAAGTGGTAGCTGTCGATGCCCGCCAGCTCCCGCTCCTGCTTCGCCGCGTCGAAGTCGGTCCAGAACCGCGCCATGTCCTCCGCGGTCTCCGAGCAGATCGTCACTCCGGTGTGGGGATCCGGCGTGTCCTCGCACGTCTGGTAGTCGCGGAAGTCCGGGTACGGGTGCTGCGAGGCGATCTCGTAGTACTTGTCGTGGTAGTTGAGCGGGTCGGCGCTGGCGCCGAAGTTGTGCTCCATGCCGACCGAGTGCCCGAACTCGTGCATGAAGACCCACTTGTTGATCCGCTGGCGGATCTCCACCGCCACCTGCCCGGGCGAGTAGCCGCCCAGCTCGCGGGCCGCATGGACGAGCGACGCATCGCTGAACACCGTGAACTCGTCGATCGGCAGGAAGCAGTGGCGCGCGTCGAACCGCTTCAAGTCCTCCGCTCGCCGCTGCTGGATGCGCTCCGTGAAGCTCACGCGGAACGGCGAGACCGCGTCCAGCACGTCCTCGTCCGTCGCGCGCTTCGTCTCCGGGACGGCCTTCGCCCCGAACGGCATCCCCTCGGCGTACTCGCCCAGCGTGTCGAACACGTCCACCGTGTCACGCTCGAACTGCGTCCCGGCCAGCGAGAACACGCGGTCGGACCGCGTCATCGCGTGGCCCTCCACGCCGCTGAGCCGCTCGAGCTTCGGACGCAAGGCGTCGAGGCGCGCCTTGGCCCCGGCCGCGTCCCCGTCCGCCACCAGCAGCAGCGGATCGTAGGTCGCTCCCGCGCCCAGCTCGGAGCGCGGCGCGACCGCACCGATGGGGGCCCACCCGCGCGGATGCTCGGTGTTGGCCAGGTTCGCGAAGTACTCGCGCTTGTACTCGCCGCTCATCACGGCGTCTTCCGAAACCTGCCACCGCGACCAGTCGGGGTGCATCAGCTCATCCGGGGCCGCCAGGCCGAGGTCGAGGAGGAAGGAGGTCGAGATGCGCTCGATGGACTCCTTCGTGATGTTGACGTTCGCCGAGACCAGGCGGCCGTTGCGGACGTCCTGGAGCGGCAGCGACACGCCGGAGAACGGCGCGCCCGGCGCGAGGATCATCGCCCAGAAGTTGTAGCGGATGTCGCCCATCTCCGCGCACGGGTGCGCGGGGTCGTCGGGCCAGCGGTCGCAGGGGTTGGTCTGGAGCATCAGGGCGCACTCCGTGCCCTCGAAATGGTGCTGGTAGTCCTCGTCCGTGAACTGGTCGAGGCGTCCGGTGAAGTCGCCGATCCCGTGCGGGTCGCAGCCCGCGCAGGTGGGATGGACGATCCGGCAATCCCACGCCGCCCCGCCGGCCTCGTCGGGCAGCGCCTGGTTGCGCACCTTCCGCACCGTCGTCATCATCTGCACGTTCCACTCCCAGGCGGCCTGCATCGAAGGCTCGACGAGGTACGTCGGGAAGTCCTCGGTCAGCGTGTAGACGATCGGCTTCACCGCGCGCTGCGCGAGCGGACGGAAGTCGCCGGGGATGCGCCGGCCGTCCGCGCCCAGGCGGAGGTCGTCGGCCCACAGGTCGTGGCGCGCGCCCCAGTAGTTGAGCGCGTCCGTCGCCCCGTACTCGCGCGTCAGCCCCTCCTCCTCGTCCGGCAGACCGCCGCGCTGGTAGGTCTGCTGCTCCAGCCGGATGATGCCGAAGTGGTCGTACATCGAGTTCGGGACGTTGAGCGCCTCGTAGTCGGGGACGTCGGTCGAGCGCAGGAAGGTGTGGCGGACCCCGACACGGAAGGAGGTGCAGGGAATGCCCTGGGCGAAGTCGCACATCATGCCGTAGGCCGTGACCGGGGACCAGATCTCCTGCGTCACGAACGAGAGGTAGTAGGGGGGCGCGTCGCCGGACGCCGGGTCGTCGACCAGCTCGTCCACGTACTGGCAGCCCATCGACCACCAGGGGGCCAGGTCCGCCCAGGACAGGGCGCTGCGGCGGGGATGGATGGCGTCGACCTCGGGCACGCCCAGCTCTCCGGCGCACTGCCGCGCGTCGGCCTCGAAGTCGCCTTCCATGCCGTCCGGCGCGTGCATGGCGCGGCGGCAGGACATGGGGCACTCGGCGGCATCGATCCGGACCTGCCAGCTCGCGGGACACTCCGAGCCTTCGTCGCAGAGCAGGCCGGCGGGCTGCCGGCTGATGTAGCCCAGCTCGCCGTAGGCGTCGAGAGAGGCCCAGTAGTAGCCGAGGACGTTGTTGGTGGTCCAATCGACCCGCATGTAGTCGCGCTCCCACCACATGCGGTCGCGCGTGTTCTCCTCGGTCACGATGCCGACCTCGCCCGTGGTCGGGTTGTACTGGTGCTGGATGTCGAAATGCGACTCGATCGAGAACGCCGCGATCGGCTCGCCGAGGAACGTCGAGCTTTGGCCGTCGGGGTTGGTCCCGGCGACGATCTCGTAGGTTCGCACCGCGTAGAGGTAGTTCTCATCGATGATCCACCGGATGCGGGCCATCGTCGAAGTCGCGTAGTCCCATGTGGCGTCGCCGCGGAACGTGAAGTAGGAGGACTCGAAGTTGTGGTCCGCGACGAACCGCGAGTAGTACCACTCGCCTTCCAGGACGTCCTTGCGCAGGACGTTGGTCTGCACGTAGCTGCGCTCGCCGCGAGACTCCTGGCAGGCGCCCAGCGCCGCCGCCAGGAGGACCGCACCCAGGAGGTGCAAGGTGATGCGCTTCATGGTCGTCGTCTCCTTCACCGTGTTGTCGAGAGCGTTCATGGCTTGCCTCCTCCCGCCTACATGCTTCCCGTGTAGGAGATCCAGGTGTTGAGCCCGTAGCGGCCCTGCAACTCCAGGAGGTAGCGGATGAACGACTCGTAGCCGTCCACGTCGGAGCGCATCTGGCCGAGCGCGGTGGAGTACTCGGCCACCGGCACGGCGCACCGCGTGGCCGCCAGGATCGAGGCCGTGGAGCAGTAGTCGGTGCCGCTCACGAGGCACTGGCCGCCCCACTCGCCGCCGGCGTCGACCAGCGCCTGCTCGAGGCAACCGAGCAGCTCGTTCTGCTGCTCGGCCTTCTGGACGATGGCGAAGCCGAGCGAGGCGCCGGCACCGATGCCGTCCGCCCCGGCCTCGACCTTGAACGCCAGGTACTGGCGATGGTAGCGGTCGCTGGTGAACACCGCGTAGTCGCAATCCTCGCTGCTGCCCACGGGGCAGAGGCGGGAGTCCGGCGGGACGCGGGCGCCGCCGCCGGAGCCGACGACGTAGACCGTCGCCTGCTCCTGGAACGTCGGGTCGAACGGGGTCGGGATCTCCGACAGGCCGTACGTGACGCCGACCATCTGGACGTAGAACGAGTCGGACTGCACCGGCACGAGGGCCGACATCGACTCGTCGGCCGCCCAGCAGGGGGAAGCGCCGCTGTCGTCGACGCGGCAGGCGCCGCGCCAGTAGAGGGGATAGATGAGCTTTGTGTCGGTGCCCTCCGAGCCCGGCTGGAGCACGCGCGGCATGTAGTACGAGGGCTCGTCGGCCAGGAGGCCGGTCATGAGGTAGCCGATCTCCGAGGGGAAGAGGTCGTACATGTTCACGAAGTACGGCTCGTCCCGCGTGTAGGCGAAGCCCCAGTCGCGGACCAGCATCATCTCCAGCGTCCAGAGCTTGTCGTACAGCATGCCGATGCGCTCCAGGCGGTTGATGCCGTCCAGGCCGCCCTGGTACAGCGAATACATGTACTTGCCGACGCCGAGCGGCACGTTCAGGTCGCCCTGATCGATGTACCGATTGCTGTAGCTGTACCGGTCGCGCCACGACTCGTGCAGATACGAGCCGACGTTGGGCAGGGCGAGGGTCTGGATGTACCAGTTGAGCACATCGACGCTGGCCATGTACTGGTCGTAGAAGCTGAACGGCGCCGTGCTGGTGCGGTAGTCGCCGATGTTGGCCGCCCAGTTGTAGAACAGGTTCTGGAAGATCTTCTGGCCGATGGAGTAGAAGCGCATGAAGCCGGAGATGTAGGGGTAGTAGTCGAAGGTGTGGCGGTAGCGGCGGAAGGCGAAGCGCAGGTAGGCGCGCTCCCAGTAGTCCTTCGCGTTCTGCACGATCTCGCGGTAGGTGCCACCCTCGTCGAAGACCGAGCAGTCGGCGGTGTAGTCCTGGTTGTCGTCGGTGCAGAACTTGTAGCGGCGGTCGACATAGTTCGTGGTCCGGTCGCGCACGTCGTCGCGCATGTTGGAGCAGCCCCGCGTCGTGCCGAAGGTGGTGTTCCAGTCGACGCAGCGCTGGGTGACTCCGGCATCGACCTGTTCGGCCATAAGCGCGGCTTCGCCTGGGGTGCCGGCGGCGAACGGGCAGTCGGAGTCGGTGGAGCAGGACTCGCCGCCGTTGTAGTACTTCCAGTAGTGGACCCGGTTGCGGTCGGGGCGGGGCGCCGTCGTCCCGTCGGTCTCCCAGACCTCGACGATGTCGCCGTACCCGAAGTACATGGCGCCGACGTCGTAGGAGGGCATGCCGGCCAGCTCGTCGTACCAGTTGCCGGTGTAGTCCATGATCGCGGCGTTCTCGAAGACCTTGGAACCCGCCTTCTGGCGGTCGCGCTTGACCTGTTCCTGCGCCTGCGCGAAGTCGACCATCTCCATGTTGTTCAGATGGCCGTCCTCGTCGGTGTCGTAGTCCGCCTCGTCCGGCCAGGGATTGGCGTCCTCGATGGCGTAGTACTGCGGGAAGTAGTTGTCGCGGTCGGCGCTGCCGGCGAAATTGTGGCGCAGGCCGAGCACGTGGCCGAACTCGTGGATGATCAGTGGGCGGTAGAGGTACTGGTCCAGGAGGAAGGTGAGCTGGGGCTCGCGGTCCAGGATGCCCGGGAAGCTCGCCTCGAGCCGCTCGACGAAGCCGCCGACCGAGTGATCGACGAAGATCGGCGGGCGGGTGACGCTGCCGCGCATGTAGCGGTTCTCCATGCGTCGCTCCTCTGCCATGCGCTGCGGCAGCGGGGTACGGAAGAGGGACGCCAGGTCGAGACGTCCTTCGGCGGTACTGGTCACGCCCGGCGAGAGCTTGGCGATATCGTTCGCCGCCATCGCCTCCTCGTTGTCGAACAGCACGCGCTCCAGGTCGCTCCCGACGAGGCTGCGGACGCGGTCGGAGTAGATGTTGGCCCGCCCGGCCTCGCCCTTGAGCTGCTCGGCGCGCGCGAAGGCGCGCTCCATGTTGCGCGTCATCTCGGAGTACGGCACGCCGATCGCGGCCGGCCCGGAGGTCAGCGCGTCCACCGGCGGCAGCTCGCGCTGCGGGATCGCGGGACGGTCGACGTTGCCGCCGAGGTTGTCGATGTACTCGCGGTACTCCTCGCCCATGTAGTAGGCCTCTTCGGAGTACTTCCCGGTCTCGAGGTCGATCTCGGAGAGGACGCGGGTGCGCCAGATGTCGAGCTGCGAGCCGCCCACGTTGGCCTCGCCGACGATGAACTCGCCCGTGACCGGGTCGGCCCGCATCTCGGCGACTCCCGACCAGCCCGTGGACACCTCGTTGACGTAGGAGAGGAACGAGTAGCGCATGTCCCCGCGCTCCTCGCACGCCTCGCCGGGGTCGTTCGGGCCGTCGCGGCCCGCGGGGTGGCGGATGCAGGAGTTCACGCGGCCGACCACCACGCACTCCGGGCCCTCCATCGAGAGCCAGCGGTCGTCCGTGAAATCCGTGTCCGCGCGGACATTCTGGTCATAGGCCTTATACGACCCGACACCGGCGGGCCGACCGATGGCCGGCAGCTCCGGCGTGCCCTGATCGCGGGCATCGATCGCAATCCGGCAGTCGTAGGAATCCGCGGCCGGCTGCCGCTCCTCCAGCGGGCACTCCCCGAAAGCGTTCGGCCCGGCGCTGCACGTGTACGCGCCGCCCGTGTCGGGATCGAAGATCCACTTCACCTCATCGACCGTGCCGTCCGCGTCCGGAACGCCGTCGTCCCACTCGGGCAGCGCCTGGCCGCGCAGGATGCGCACCAGCTTCATGTAGTAGCGGTTCCATTCGGCCGCGATCCGGACGGCGGGCCGCAGCAGGTGCAGCGGGAACTCGGTCGTCGTGTAGAAGTACACCGGACGGACGTCGCGCTCGCCCTCGGGAATCAGGTTGCCGGCCGCGTCGCGCGTGTCCTGCCAGATGTTGAAGCGGCTCACGGGCTGGGTCCAGAAGTCGGTCATGCCCCAGTGCGGGTCGGTGGGGTCGACCGCGTCGCTCTGGTCGTACGTCGGACGGCCCAGGCGCCAGAAGCCGAACTGGTTGAAGCGCGAGTCCGGCCACTCCTGGGCCTCGTAGTCGCGCTCGGGCGGGATCTTGAGGAACGCGTTGCGCACCGTCATGAGGGAAGAGGTGCAGATCGGGGAGTCGATGTAGACCGACATGCACCACGGGACGAGCTGGCCGGTGTAGGGGTCGTTCACCATCCCCGGGGTGAAGACCTCCTGCGTCACGAAATCCATGTAGTACAGCTCGCCCTCGGCGCCGTAGTCGGCCACGCGCGTCACGCCCTCCTGCTGGTCCTCCGCCACGGAGGTGCGGACGAAGCGCGGGCGGTACGTGTCGGGCCACTGCACGCCGGTCGAGTCGCCGCCCTCCTGCACGAAGGAGGGGGCGGGGTCGCGCGTGTAGATCTGGACGGCGTCGTACAACGCGGCGGTGAAGACGTCCATCGTCATCACCAGGTTCTCGGACCAGTCCACGCGCATGTACTGGCGGTCCGACCAGTGCTGGTCGAAGTCGTTCTCGACCAGGACGTTGACCTCCTCGCCCGTCGTCGGGTTGTAGTCCCGGCGAATGTCGAAGTGCGAGAGGATCTTGAACGCCAGGACCGGCTCACCCCGCAGCGGCGCGGTCTCCACGTTCGCCCCCTCCACGTAGTCGTACGAGCGGATCGCGAACAGGTAGTCGCGATCGATCATCCACCGGATCCGCGGCACGGCCGCGCCGCCGCCGAAGTTGATCCAGTCGGCCGAGCAGTCGCCGGGGAAGGCCATCTCCCCCGCCTCGTCGTCGGTCCGGATCACGCACGAGCGGTAGTACCACTCGCCCTCGAACACGTCCTTGTCGACCACGTTCGCCTGCACGTAGCTGCGCGCCGCCTGGTCCTCGGTGCACCCCGCCACCAGCAGAAAGGACGCCGCCGCCACCAACGCCCCGAACCTCATGATCGTCGTCATCCGAGCCCTCCATTCACCGCGCGGCAACCGCGCCGACGTCCGCCGACGAAGCCGTATCTTCCCCGCCGTCCTCACCCAGGTCCTCGATCGTCGTCACCAGACCATCAATCGACAGCGAGATGTCGAAGTAGATGGCACTGAACCGGTTGATGAACGGCGGCCGGTACGAGCCGTCGTCCGCGAGCTGCGCCGTCACCGTCGAGACCCCCAGCGCGAAGGAGAGGAAGTCCCACGCGTCGTATCCGACCTCCAGCATGTACCCCAACGACCCGCGCATGTCCGTGTTGTCCTCGGACGCCGGAACGTCGACCGCCCCGGCCAGCGTCTCGACCTGCGCGTCCGCGACGGGGTAGAGCAGCGTGTTGGTCATCCCGAACGACAGCGTCGTGTACAGCCTGTCCAGCCAGTAGATGCTCGCCTCGAAGGTGTTGCTGAACGACATCGATGGGTTCCGCATCCCCATGTTGAAGCACTCGGTCTGGTTCTCCACCGAGCTGGTGCACGGGAACTGCTCGTCCTCCGTCACCATCCCGGAGTACTGGTTGAAGTTCTTGGTGTACTTGAAGCCGTAGCTGAGCTGCAGGCCGCCCAGCACGTCGAAGCTGCGCCGGATCGACAGCGACGGCGCCAGCGACAGGTACAGCGTGCGCGCCTGCGACAGCTTGCTCGTCGGGAACCCGAACGTCACGCCGCCGCCCAGCTTCAGCTCCACCACCGGGATCGTGTAGAAGGTGGAGTAGATGAACCCGAGCGAGATGTCCGACACCCACGGCTCGTACAGCTGCTGCGTCGAGTCCGAGTCGGTGAGCTCCAGGTCGACCGAGAACCCCAGCCGCGCGCTCAACGTGTCGTACAGGTAGTAGCGCGGACTGAAGGCCCACGTCATCAGGTAGCTCGGGTTGTAGTCCGGCTCGTAGTCGGGGTTCAGACTGATCGCCGTGAAGGAATTCTCGTACGTGATCGAGGTCCCTCGATACGGCAGCAACTGTTCCTCTTCCGACGGCGCGGTCGTGGACGCGCTGTCCGGGTTCGTCGCCTGCGCTCCCGCCCACGCAGGGCACGTCAGAAGCGCCAGCACCAGGGCACCGCGGAACAACTTCCTCACGATGTCACCCTCCGTTCCCATGCATCTCGCATGAAGCGACCGCCACCCCGCCGATGTCGGCGGAATACAAGCCTTGCCCCCGGTGTTTGTCAATCCCAAAGGACGACCCGTCCCGGATTCCGGGTGCACGGCCGCCATGTGCGTGGCCAAGGACGCTCTCATCCGGGGGCGCCTTGCAGCAAGTTCCGTTCCGTTGGGAGAGCGGACTACCTGCCCCGCGCGACAGCCTTCTCCGGACCGGACGGGGAGAGGTGGCGAGGTCGGCTGGAGAGGTGGGGAGGGTCCGGGTGCGGATGCCCTGGCGCGGCGCCCCTTCGAATCCGCTGCCGGCTTTCGGGGCGCCGCGCCAGGGAACCTGCATCACGGTACCTCCCCCTCTCTCCAGTCGGCCTCCCCCGCTCTCCTCTGCCGGTCGGCGCGCGGGCATCACCGGCCCCCCCGTGGCCAACGCTCCGACCTCGCGCCCTGTGTCACCCTGGCACAGGAGCGGGCGCATTCGTTCAGGGACAGACGGCGGCCCGGACGACCGAGCCCCCACCATCCTGCGGCTCCCACCAGATCATCCGCCATCCGTTCCCCCACCGGACCACGCTCGCCCCCCGCTCGTCCCGCACCGACTCCTCCCCCACTCCCGTCCGGTCCGCCAGCACCGGGCCGAACGGATCGAAGGTCACGAGCGGAACGGACGGTCGAGGCTCGACCAGCGCCAGTCCGATGCTCCAGTCCGGCGGAACGGCCGCCCCCGCGTCTTCGCCCGCACGCACGATGCCTCGCGCGGCGAAGAAGATCCGCCGGCTCCCGTCGTCGGTCCGTCCCGAAACGTCCGGGTCGGCCAGCCGGTCGAGCTCCGTCCAGCGGCCCTCCACCGCGGCAGCCGCGGGCGGCAGCAACGGCTCGCCCGATACCCGCTCGAACACCTCCTCACCTGGGGTACCACGCGCCAGGCCGACCCCGGCATCGTCTCCGCCCGTGTAGAACAGCAGGATCCCGCCCTCCCCGTCCTCCGCCGCACCGGGCGAGCCGACCCGACCGGCCTCCCAGCCCGAGTCCGGCGTCAGCACCGGGCCGCCGGCGGCACGGACGAACGCACCGCCGGCGTCCAGACGAGCGACGCCGATGCCCGCGTCGTCGCCGCCGGCGTAGAAGAGGCGGGTGCCGTCGGTCAGCTCGAGGACGTCCGGCGCTCCGACACGGCTCCCCTCCCATGCCTCTTCCGGCTCCAGAACCACGTAGCCTTCCTCGAGCCGTCCCGTCGAGGGCCAGGCAAGGCGCTGCACGACCGAGCGACCTTGGCGCCGGACCTCCGCCAGCACCCCGACATCGCCCGAGAGGACGAACGCGTCGGGGTTCGAGACGTCGGCCGCCACCGTCTGGACCTCGCACCGCCCCCCGTCCGGGCAGTCGGAGTCGCCGCCGCACGGCACCGCCGTGCAGTGGCCGCTGCCTTCGTTGCACGTCTCGCCGTGCGCGCAATCCGCGTCGCCGCGGCAGTCGGCGACGCACCCGCCCAGGCTGCACGAAAAGCCTTCGCGGCAGCCGCGGGGCTCCGCCGGATCGCAACGACGGGCGCAGCGCCCGAGCGCGACGATGCACGACTCGCCATCGGCGCAGCGCGAGGAGGTCTCGCAGCGCACGACGCGGCAGAGGCCGCAGAGGCACCGCTCGCCGTCGCCGCAGTCGCCGTCGGCCTCGCAAACCGCCGCCTCGCTCGCGACGCACAAGCCGCCGGCCGCACCGCCCTCCGGGCTCGACGGCACCGCCCGCGCCGTTCCCAGGCAGACCTCCACCTCGCCGACCGGCCTCCACGGACCCGCCGCCCCGCACGGACGCTCGGGCACCGCTTCGTCGCGGGCGAGCATCCCGCAGCCGAAGAGCGCCAGCAGGAGCAGGCCCGCCCTCACAGCGACACCCCCACCCAGAGCTGTCCGGCCCAGACGCAGCCCTCCGCCCGGAGATCCTCGCCCGCGAACTCGGGCACGTCCTTCTCCGCCCGCAGCGGCACCAGGACGTGTGCCTGCAAGGCGAAGTCCGCGAAGATCGCCGCCGCCTCCAGCTCCATCCTCCAGCCGGCGCCGATCGAGACGAGGTGGCGATCGGGATCGGCGACGTTGCCCAGGCCCGTCTGCGGCGGAACGGGACTGGACTCGTACGACCACCCGGCGCGTACCGCGACCGTCTGGCGCTCGGCCGCCGCGAACTCGTACTCGAGCCCCGCGGACGGGACGAGCGTGTCCTGCCACGCGGGGCGGGGGAAGAGGAGGTGGACGATCGGCGCGGGGGCGCCGAGCGCGATGGCGGTGTCGGTCTGCGCGAAGGGGAGGTCGATGCCGGACCAGCCGTTCCAGGCGACGTCGACGTCCAGGGTGAAACCGGCCCAACGGCCGGTGAGCCCGAAAGCCAGCGTCCGCGGGCTGTAGGTCGAGGTACCGTGCAGGCGCGTGCGCGCGGCCCCGGCCAGGGACTCGTCGGCGAAGTCGGCGTCGGCGCGGACGTCGAGTTCGACGTCCATCGACAGCTCGCCCCGGAACGTCAGGCCCAGGGACAGCCATGGGGTCGGCCGGAAGAGCAGGCCGGCCAGCGGCGCGGCGCGCAGGGGCATCGCCAGCTCCACGTCGGCCGCGCCCCAGGTCTCGCCGCCGGCGGCGCCGATCTCGATCGTGCCACGAGCCGACGCATCGGCGAGGACGGCGATTCCCGCGCCGAGCGAGAAGCCGCCGCCGGCGTCGACGGAGAGGACCGCGGACGCCGACGTGCGATGGATCCAGTCGGACCAGCGCAGAAGGCGCGGCTCGGTGCCGCCGGGCAGCGCCGCACGCGCGAGGAAACGGTCCGGGACGTGCAGCGCCAGGGCCGCGCCGAAACGCACGCCGAACAGCTCGAACGGTACGGCGGCGCCGAGCAGCACGCCGTGGGCGGCGCCGAGGTCCGCGTCGCCACCGTTGAGGGTCGCGACGGGCGCCGCGAAGAGCCAGCCGAGGGCCGCGCGGAAGCCGGCGCCGGTCCCGGCCGCGGCCGGGTTGCCGTGAGCCGCCTCCAGGGGCTCGCCTTCGGCCAGCCCCGCGGTGCCCATCGCCGCGGCACGCGGCCCGAAGCCCAGGGTGTCGAGGGGATCCGCGCCGGCCGAGGGAACCAAGGCAAGGAGGAGAAGAGCGGGAAGACGGGCGCGCACCCTACCACTCCACGCCGAGCGTGAGGCCTGCGGAAAGAACGGCGCCCGAGGCCGTGAGGCGGACCTCCGGGTCGCCGCGCTCCGCGCCCGGTGACACGGCCGACGCGCCGGCCAGGAGGTGGGCCGCCAGGTGCGCGTCGAGCGTCAGGACGCGCTCCGCCAGGGGAAGTCGAAGGCCGAGGCCGGTGGAGAGCACGTGCTTGTCGCCGTCGAGCAGGGCGGCGCCGGGCGCGTCCTCCGGCAGGATGCGCGACTCGAAGCCGTAGCCCGCACGCACCGCCAGCTCCGCCGGGCCCGCGGCCAGACGCAGCTCGCCTCCCAGGCGCACGCCGAACGAGTCCCGGAACGGCAGCTCCACCGCGCCGGGATCGAGGCCCACGCCCTGCCAGTCGACGGCGACGTCGGCCAGCGGCGTGCGGAAGGCGGACCAGTGCTCCCACGACAGGTCGAGCGCCGCGCGCCAGCGCTCGCCGCGCACCGCGGCGCCGGCGACGATGGTGTGCGGCCGGTAGAGGCCCGCCATCGACGCCTCCAGACGCACCGTCGCGCCGCCCGCATCCACGCGGGCCACGGTCGCCGCCGGCGACGAGAACTCGGCGCGATACACGACGGCAAAGGAGAGCCACCGCCGGACGTCCCATCGCACGCCGACGATCGGCGCGGCCGCGCCGAACATCTCCAGCTCCGTGCGGCCCTCTTCCGCGCCGGTGGGCCCTTCCACGATCTCGACCGGGCCGCGGATGCCGGCGAAGATGTCGACGGCGGCCCCGACCGAGACGCCGCCCGGGAAGCGCAGCGCCAGCGCCGGAAGCACCAGCCAGCGGGCGACGCGGTTGTCGTAGTACGGCAGGCCGGGCTCCCAGGGCGCACCGGCCCGCAGCGCGACGACGACGTCGGGCGGCCCGTAGAGGGCGAGCCCGAGAGCCGCCGACTCGAGCCACGACCAATGCAGCTCGATGGGCACCGACAGTCCGAAGAACAGGCCGCCGGCGTGGGCGACCTCGAGCGCCCGGCCGGCGACCGTCACGCGCGCGTCGGCCACCGCATACCCCAGGTGCACGCTCGGACCGCGCGCCGCCGCCAGCCCGGCCGGGTCGTAGTGGCACGCGGCGAAGTCGACCGCTTCGGCCGCCGCGGCGTCGCCGGCGCCGACGGCCGCGGAGCCGAGGCCGAACACGTCGGCGACGGAGGCGGATGCCGGGGAAGTCGCGGTGAGCGCGAGGATCGCGGCGATGAGCGTCCGAAGCGCCATCATGGACGCCGGCGGAGACGAACGGCCAGGACGGCGACGGCGGCGAGCGCAAGCCAGCCGGGGGCGCCGCGACCCGCGCCGGCGGCGCGGCAGCCGCAATCGTCGGGAGCGGAGCAGTCGAGGTTCACGCCGCCCGTCGGGCCGCGGCAAATGCCTGGATCGTCCGCGGCCGGGTAGATCGTCACCAGTCCCGCGGTGTCGTCGGCTTCCAGGCTCCGGAGCTCGCAGTCGCCGGGATAGCTGCGGGAACGCATGGTCGCCCCGGGGACGTCGGTGTGGTCGAGGCCCAGCATGTGCCCGGCTTCGTGGGTCACCGTGTTCTGGACGTCGGCCAGGCCCGCCGCGCAGGTCGTGCCGAACTGGAAGCTGAAGCCGTTCAGCTCGATGTCCGCGTCGAGGATCGCGCCGCTGGCGACGTCGTAGGTGATCGTCGTCAGGGCGATCCCGGCGGGAGGGTACGCGTCCGGCCACGCGCCCTCGAGCCACGAGATGCAATTCGCGTTGGCGCCCTCGCGCTGGTAGGCCGCACGGCAGCACGAGGCCGGCGCGGTGGGCTCGAAGCGGAAGTACGAGCCTGCGACCGCGTTCCAGGTGTCCATGCCGGCGTGCACCGCGGCCCAGCAGTCCTCGGGCGCGACGTCCTCCGAGCAGGCGTCATGGAGCGTGTACTGCAGGCAGTTGGAGTCCCTCACGTGCAGCGGCTGTTGGGGGGTTTCGCGGGTGAATGCCTGTTCCCAGGCTGCGGCGGGGGAGGCGAGGAGAAGAAGGAAGCCACAGATGAACACAGATGAACACAGATACGGAGAGAAGCGGGAGCGGGGTCGACGCCAAGGGGATGTCACCGGTGAGCCCCGATGAAGCACGGATGGCCGCCCGCACGAGGGGCGGAGCCATCTGTGTTCATCTGTGTTCATCTGTGTTTTCAACTTCCGGGCCGGCAGGGCCGCGCGGCATCCAGAAGGCCTACGGCGTGGCGCCGGTCTGCTCGACGATGTGGAACTCGACGCGGCGGTTCTTCGTCCGGCCGGCGGAGGTGACGTTCGGGGCGATCGGGACGGTCTCGCCGTAGCCGCGCGCTTCCAGGCGGCGCGGATCGATGCCGGCGTCGACCAGGTACTGCACGACCGACTCCGCACGGGCCTGGGAGAGCTGCTGGTTGTGATCCTCGGCGCCCTGGCTGTCGGTGTGCCCCTGGACCTCGACGCGCCGGATCTCCGGATGCCGCAGCATCGTGTCGGCGACCTCGTCCAGGATGATGAACGAGTCGCCCTTGATCACGGCCGAGTCGGTCTCGAAGTGGATCTGGCGGCGGATCTTGATCTCCTCGGAGTCGACGGTGACCGCCGCGCGGCGCGGCTTCTTGGCCAGCGTCATCTCGACCTCGATCCGCGCCCGCGGCGCGACCTCGATCTGCTTCTGCCGCAGGAAGTACTCCTCGTGCTCCGCCGCCACGGTGTACGGGCCGGCCGGCACCTCGAAGGTGAACCCGCCGTCCGAGCCGGTCGTCGCCGGCCCCGGGATCTGACCCTCGACGCGGCCCGCCGGCGTGATGGTCACCGTCACCCCGGCGATGCCGTTGCCCTCGGCGTCCAGGATGCGGCCGACGACGGTACCGATCTTCGGGGTCGGGCGCAGCGAACAGGTGACCGCGCTGTCCGGCCCGGCCACGGTCACGTTGCAACGCCCCTCGAAGTACTCGTCGGCGGAGACGCCGAGCGTGTACTGGCCGGGCTCCAGCGGCGCGGAGGTGAAGCGGCCCTGGCCGTCCGCGACCATGCCGGTCAGCTCGCGCCCGACGTAGGTGATCATCGCGCGCGGAATCGCGGTCTCGGTCCCCTCCTCCACCACGCGCCCGGCAATCGTCGCCGGCGGGGGCGGAGGCGGGGGCGGAGGCGGGGGCGGAGGCGGGGGCGGGCACGGCGTCGGCACCTCGTAGTCGGAAAGGTCGAACGCGTACGCCAGCCCGAACATCATCTTCCACAGCGGCGTCGGCGCGACCTCGCGGACGAACGTGTCGACGCCGGTCAGGCCGATGTCGACGGCCGCGTCCAGCGACAGGCCGCGGACGTACGGTCGGCCGCGCACGCCGATGGTCAGGGTCTGCGGGAAGGCGCTGATGCCCGTGATGTCCAGGCAGCTGTCGTCGTTGGCGTAGCGCGACTGCAGGCAGTTGAAGTCGATGCCCGACCGGTTGATCGGGATCCCCAGGTTCCATTCGATCCCCAGCCGCACCCAGTCCTCGATCGCCGGGTGCGACGCCTCGATGCCCACCGCGAAGTTGAAGCTGTCCAGCCGGTTCACGTTCATCGAGAACCGCTCGACCCGCGAGATGAACGGGTCGTCCCCCGCGGCCGTCCGCGACGCCTCGACGTCGTCGATCAGGTTGCGCGAGTGATCGAAGAAGTACGAGAAGTTGAGGTGGAGCTGGATCGGCACGTCGGCATTGATGCGCTGGAAGTCGAACGAGTGGACCATGCGCAGATCCACGCTCGTCGCTTCCCCGTCCACCGCCACGTCGCCCACCTGGTTGAGGAAGAGGATGCTCAACTCGCCGCCGAGCGAGTACCACGGCACGACCGGGTAGTAGCCCTTGGCGCCCAGGCGGATGTCGCCGAGGGTCTGGAAGAGCGTGGGGCGCTCCTTGTCGTTGGAGTTGGCGTAGCTGGTGATGTCCAGGAACGCCTCGAGGTACTGGAGCGGCGCCCACCAGAAGGCGACGTCCCCGTGGATGTAGTTGTCCGTGTCGTTGGGCACGAGCCAGTTCGACTCGGTGAAGAAGCCCACGTGCATGCCGACGCCGAACGCGCCCTCGGGCGGTGTCAACGCGCTGGAGAGGTGCCACATGCCGGTCGAGCCGCGCAGCGAGGGCACGCTGAAGGCCAGCGCCTCGCCCGCGTATTCGTCCGTGTCGCCCGGCCCCTCCTCCGCAGCGTCGGACTCGGTCTCTTCGACCGCGGGCGGCTCGGCTTCGTCGGACGGCGCGCCGAAGACGGCGTCGTCCAGCGGCGGCGGCTCGTCCTGTGCCGGCGCGACGGCGGGAACGAGCAGCGCGAGACCCGCGGCGATCCATCGGCATGAACTCGGGGCGTGATTGGCCATTTCTTCCGCTCCTTCCTCCGGGCGGTTCGAATGTTCGCGCTAGTATTGCATACGAACCCCCCGTGTCAATTCCGTGCGAAGGCCACGGGGCTCCGGCGGGGATTCCGGACAGCTCGCGCAAAGGGCGCAAAGGGCCGCAAAGGGGCGCAAAGAGCGAAGGCTAGGGGACGGAGAGGTTCACGGTGAGGGCGGTGCCGGCGTAGTTGGCGCTCGAGTCGATCGAGGCGCCGGAGAGGGCGCGAAAGGTGAGCGTCAGGGCGCCGGAAGGCAGGTCGTAGAGCTGGTAGCGACCGCCGGACGTCGTCGCGCGCGCGATCGCACGGCCGCCCTGGGTGACGGTGACGGTGCCGTCGAGGATCCGCCCGCGGGAATCCGTCGTCCGCCCCTGGAGGGCGAGCGTCGTGCCGGTCGAGCG
This sequence comes from Deltaproteobacteria bacterium, assembly GCA_016218815.1. Classification (GTDB taxonomy): domain Bacteria; phylum Myxococcota_A; class Polyangia; order DRWM01; family JAAZOP01; genus JAAZOP01. Next base: position 40,395 of record JACRCX010000133.1, on the reverse strand, counting down.
ATCGGGCGGCGCGGCGACCGTCGTGCCGGGCGTGGTGACGGCGATCGGCAACGCCAGCACCTCGACCTGGCCCGCCTCCCGCGCAACCACGGTACCCGCATCGGAGGGCGAGGTCGTGCCGCCGGAGCCGGAGGTCGACCCGCCGGCGTCGGGAGACGAGCCGGCATCGGCGCGAGCGTCGCCAGTTTCGCCGGCCTCGGTCCCGGCGTCGGATCCGCCGGCGGGCAAGGCCGGCAAGGCGACGAACCCGCCCTCGTGCTCGAACGACACGGCGGCCGTCTCCTGGGCGGTGAGCACCACCGTCGGCGACACGCCGTCGTCGACCCGCACGGTGCGCGGCGCCGACGAGCGTCCCGAGAGCGTGCGCAGCGTCACGGTGTAGGTCCCCGGGGGCAACTCGGAGATCGTGCAGGCGCCGCCGGAGGTGACGCAGGAGCCGCCGGCATCGCCGGGGCCCGTCGCCCGGCACGTGCCGTCGATGCGGCGGCCCGACGGATCGGTCGCACGGCAGCGGATCGAGCCGGCGGTCGCCGCGACGGGGGACGCGACCAGGAACACGAGTGCCAGCGCGGTCAACCGCGCGCGAAGGAAGGGAGCGGTCCGAATCGTCATGCTCGACCCCCTGTTCCGGGCCGTTGGTACGCCCGCCGGGCCGCTTTCATTCAACCTCGGCGTCGTCGGGCTCCGGCTCGGCCGTGATCCAGTTCTCCAGCGTCTCCGCCACGATCCGCTGCGCGCCCGAGATGAAGAAGTAGAACAGGTCGTAGCGGGCGTCGCGCTCCAGATACGTCGGGTCGCCGACGAGATTCAGCGCCTGCGCCTTGCCCCAGCCGACGGAGCCCAGGAAGCCGACGTTGATCGCGAACGCCTCGAAGTTGTACCCGGCCGAGATCGTCCCGCCGACGATGTCGATCTTCTCCAGCCCCGGCTGGTACGGGCGCAGCGGCGGCGCGGCCGAGAAGTTGGTGAACGCGCCGAGCCGCAGGGGCCACTCGCCGTCGATCACCCACTCGAATCCCACGTTGGCGTTCAGCACCCCGCGACGCTCCACCTGGTCGGCGAACAGGTCGTCGAACGACACGCGCGCACGGTCGGCCTGCGACAGCCCGATCCGCTCGTACGACGAGTACGTCGGCAGGTGGTAGGAGGCGTCGAAGGCGACGAGCATCCCCTCGGCCGGCTCCCAGGCCAGCCCGAGGCGGATCTCGAGGGGGTCGAACGACGTGGCGGGCAGGCTCGACGCGGACTCGAGCTGCATGTCGCCGTATTCCAGCGGCGGCTCGAACCGCGCGTAGGTGAGCTGCTTCGAGAGGGAGCCGTCGCCGTAGATGTGGATCGACGGGAACCCGATCGTGAGACCGACGCGCACGCCCGGCAACGGCCGGTACATCGCGCCGAGCCGGAAGATGAGGTCGTAGGAGTCGAACGCGGCGTCGACGCGCTCCAGGTCGAAGAACTCGGACGTCGGCGGCGCCGTCGGGGGCTCGGCGGGCGTCTCCATGGAACGGAAGCTGGCGCGCGACCAGGTCCGGATGGCGACGAAGGCCGACACGCCGACCGCGAGATCGTCGGAGATCCGGATCGCGTAGCTCGGTCCGACCCACAACGTCCTGTCGTCCTCCGAAAGGCGGAAGACGTCGAGGTCCGTCTGGCCCGAGGTGCCGACCGTGGCGTCGAAGGCCACGGCGGTCTGATCGGGGATCAGCATGGAGAAGGCGAGGGCGTGCCGGCGGGAGCCGTCGGGCAGCCTCTCGCCGAAGGCGCGGAGGATGCCGAACGTCGTGGGGATCGTCGGGAACGCCGTGGTCTCGAGATCCGCCGTCTCGCGCGCGCCGTTGATGTAGCTCACGAAGCCGCCGTGCACGATGCGGTGCTCGACGCCGTACAGGTTGAGGCTGGCCGAGACGCTGGCGGAGAGGGTCATGGCCAGCCCGCCGGGATTGTAGAACGACGCGGTAGGGTCGCTGGCGACGGCCGTGAAGGCGCCGCCCAGTCCCAGGGCGCGCTCGCCGATGAGCTGGTTCTGGTAGTGCGTGTCGTCGGCGCGGGCGGAGGGCGCGGAGAAGAAGAAGAAACCACAGATGAACACGGATAAACACAGATAGGAGGAGAAAGCGGAGCAGGGAAAGGGAAGTACGGGAACCGCCGCGGGACATCGATGGGACAGGGCGGGCCATCCGCGTGAAGGGCGGAGCCATCTGTGTTCATCGGTGTTCATCGGTGGTTCCCATGGCCCGGTCGGGACCCGTCCGATCCGGCCGGATGCCCTCTTCCGCATCGGTGGTTCCCTCCGCCGCCAGGTCGAGCAGTCGGCCGTCGCGGTAGCGCGGGTCGCGGCGGGCCAGAGGGACGAGCCACTCGAGCATCTCGTCCGCGCTCTGCCAGCGGTCGCGTGCATCGCGTTCCAGCGCGCGCAGGACGATCCGCTCCAGGTCCGGATCCACGCCCGGGACCAGGGACCCGAGCGGCTCGACCTCGCACAGCGCGACGGCGTTGATCACCGCCAGCGGATTGGGCCCGTCGAAGGCCGGCCGTCCGGCAAGCATCTCGTAGAGGATCGCGCCGAGCGTGAACAGGTCCGAGCGGGCGTCGACGTCGAGCTTGCCCTGGGCCTGCTCGGGCGACATGTACTGGGGGGTGCCGAACACGTCCCCCGCCTGGGTCAGCCGCTTGCGTCGCTCGTCCGCCGTGACCAGGAGGGAGACGCCGAAGTCGAGGATCTTGAGGCGCGGCCTGGACAACTCGCCCGGCAGGAACAGGTTGTCGGGCTTCAGGTCGCGGTGGACGATGCCCTTGGCATGGACCGCGGCCAGCGTCCGCAGGACCTCGACACCGATCGTCACGACGGCGCCCACCGGGAAACGCGTTCGTTCCGCGATCAGCTCGGCCAGGCTGCGGCCCTCGAGCAGTTCCATCACGATGTAGGGAATGCCCTCCGGAGTTTCCCCCATGTCGGTGACCTCGACCAGATTCGGGTGGCCGACCGTCGAGGAAACCGTGGCCTCGTTGCGGAACCGTTCCATCGTCTGGGGGTTGCGCGCCAGCTCGGCGTCGAGGAACTTGATCGCCAGCCGGCGCGAGATGAGCGCGTGATGGGCCTCGTAGACCGTGCTCATCCCCCCGATGCCGCGGGCGAGGCGCACCTGGTACTTGCCGGCCAGCATGCGCCCCGACAGCTTGTGGATCTCGCGCAGACCCTCGCGACTCCGGGGACAAGTGTCCGTCGCCCGCGGATGCAGCTCGCCGCAGAACGGACACGAGAAGTAGGCGTCCTGCGCCGCGTCGAAGACCTCGCCCTCCGTCGTGTCGCGCGCGCTGATGCGGAAACCGGTGCGCGTCGGCCGATCCGGCGTCGCCAGCGTCTCGCTCAGGGGGCGCAGGTCGTCGCGACACTCCAGGAAGGCGGCCACGACGTCGGGATCGAAGCGTTTCCACGCCCCCTTGCGCACGATCTCGCAGGCGACGTCGAAGGGGTACGGGTCCTTGAACGCCCGGCGCGTCGTGAGCGCGTCGAAGACGTCCGCTACCGCGACGAGCCGAGCCTCCGGCGGAATCCCGTCCCCCGCCAGCCCGCGGGGATACCCGCTGCCGTCGTGCGCCTCGTGGTGCGTCCACGCCACCAGCGCCGCCTCCCGCATCAGCGCCGCGTCGCAGGACGCGAGCAGCGCGTGCCCCAGCTCGGGGTGCTTGCGCACCAGCCGCGTCTCCCCGTCGCTCAGCCGGCCTTCCTTGCGCAGCACCGGCTCCGGGACGTCGACCATCCCGACGTCGTGGAACAGCGCCGCCAGCTCGAGCAGGCGCCGCCGCTCGTCCGGCCAGCCCAGCGTCCGCGCCAGGACCGAAACGTACGCGGACACCCGCCGCAGGTGCTCGACGATCCCCTCCTCGCGGAATTGGTATCCGGCCGCCAGCCGCAGCAGCGCCTCGAAGTGCCCCGACCCCGGGCCGGCCTCCCCCGGCCGCTCGCCCGCCGCGTACAACAACTCGAACGGGTCCCCGCCCCTCGTGATCGCCTTCTCCCTGTCGTCGGACTCCGTAGCCGCCATCCCTCGCCGTCCCGCCTGCCCTGAGCTCGTCGAAGGGCGCCTGATCACCTTAGCACCGTTGCCTCGACCGCGGGAAGCGGCCGGTGCTTGACATGAACGGGACGGGTAGCGACCATACGCGGCGATGGAATCCACGACGCAGCCGGCGTCCGGCGACCGGCGACGACATCCGCGGTTCGAGATCCTCGCCCAGGTGCGCTTCCGGCGCATGGCCACCACGCACGTCATGGACCTGGGCAACGTCAGCGTCTCCGGCGCGTTCGTGCGCGCGGCGGACGAGAAGTCGCTGCGACGGGTCCACGTCGCCGAAATCCTGGAGCTGGAGCTGTTCACGCAGGAGGAATTGCAGAACGTCCCCGTGCGTGCGCGCGTCGTGCGGATCGTCGGCGACGGCCCGCCGGCCGAATGGGGCTTCGGACTCGAATTCATCGACCTCGACGAGACGACCCGGGCGGCCGTCGTACGACTCGTCGAGCAGGCCGCCGCCCGGTCGGGGGAACCGCCGCCGCTGCCGCCACGGCCGGCGTCGAATCCTCCGTTCGTCGTGCTGCCGGCGACGGGCACCGCGTCGCCGGACCGCGGCGGACCGCACGGAAGATGACCCGGAACGGCGCCGCACCGCGCGACGCGGGCTCCGGCGCCGGGAGCCGTGGGCGGAGGCAGGTACGCCCTGCAGGAGGGATGCCGTGAGTCGAATCGTCATCGTGCCGGAGAGCGCGAGTTGGTCGGACGTCGCGCGGAACGCGTTGGCGGCGGGCGGCTTCGAGATGGTCGCCGCGTCCACGCCCGCAGAGGCGGCGCAGGCAGCCCGCGAGCGGGCGCTGGGCGTCGCGGTCGACGGCGCCTTCGCGCCGCTCGAGGAGCTGGCGGCGCTGCTGCGCGGGGCGGAGCGCACCGAGAACCTGCCGATCCTGGTCGTCGTGCGCGATCCGCTCCGCGACGACCTCGACCGCCACTTCCGCCTCGGCATCGATGACTTCCTCGTCGCCTCGGCCGCCCACCAGATCCGCGAGCGCGCGCTGGCGCTGTCCAAGGGCGATCCCTGGAGCGGCTTGCGGGCCCCCTCCGGCCGCCTCGTCCTGGCCGGCGAGGATCGCGCGCGACGGATCCTGATCGCGCGCATCGTCCGCCGCTGGGGCTTCGACTTGTCGTTCGCCTCCAACCGCGACGAGCTGTTGCAGCAGCTCCGCCAGGGTTCCGCGCCGCGGGCGGTGATCGTCGACGGCCCGCTGCCCCCTGACGACGAGTCCGGGACGCTAGGGGCGGCGCGGCACGAGCCCAAGGGACGCGACATCCCGTGGCTGTTCGTCACCGACCCCGAGCGGCGCGAGGCCGCACGCGCCGCGATGCAGGCGCACGGACGCGCGACCGTGTACAGCCGCAGCGGCCCGCCGGAGAACATCATCTTCGCCCTGAACGATCTGCTGCAGCCCGGCGCCGTCGAGGCCCGCCGGTCGCCGCGCCTGCTGCACGGCGCGCCCGTCGCCTTCTGGGCCGACGGTGCGCCCGACACGATCTGGGCCTACTCGTACAACATCAACCGCACCGGGCTGTACGTCCGTACGCTGGTCCCGCCGCCCATGGGGACGCTCCTGCACGTGCGCTTCCGGCCGCCCCACGGCGAGGGGCTCGTCGGCGTCGACGCGCAGGTGATGTGGCGCAAGGAGCTGGGGGCCACCCAGGGGCCGATGTACCCCCCGGGCATCGGCGTCCAGTTCGTGCGCATGGCGCCGGCCGACGAGGCCGCGCTGCAGGCCGGCTACCAGCAGCTCCTGCAGGAAGGCGAGCGTTCGGGCACCGTGCGCCCGAGCACGCAACCGACCGACGACAAGCAGCGCCAGACCCTCCGCGTCACCATCGACCCCGGCTCGATCAAGGAAAAGGACTAGGCGAGGCGCGGCGCGGGCGGCAGAACGCGATCCAGCTTGATCGTTGACGATGGTACCGATTTGCATGAAAATCGGTACATGGACGACCGAATTCCTATCATCGAGAGAAGACTTGAACTTCCTGCTGTCAGGAACCCGTTGACCGGGTCCAGCGCGGTCTTCCTGTTCGGACCGCGACAGACCGGGAAGACGACGCTCCTGGAACAGAGGTACCCGAACGCGAAGCGGTACGACCTCCTCGACACCGATGTCGCCGCGGCGTTGGCCGTCCGCCCGCGACTCCTGCGGGAGGAGGTCCTGGCCGCGACTCCGACGCTGGTCATCGTCGATGAGGTCCAGAAGGCACCGGGGGTGATCGAGGAAATCCACTGGCTGCTGGAGCACACGGCGACGCGCTTCATCCTCTGCGGCTCGAGCGCCCGGAAGCTCCGGCGCGGTGCGGCGAACCTGCTCGGGGGACGTGCCGTCGAGGCGCATCTGCTGCCGCTGACGACGGCGGAGTTGCCGGACCTCGATCTGGACCGGATGCTGCGGCATGGGGGACTTCCGGTGCACTACCTCGTCGACGATCCGCGACCGCTGCTCCGCTCGTACGTCAGCACGTATCTCAAGCAGGAGATCATCGACGAGGCGGTGACGCGCAACATCCCCGCGTTCTCGAGGTTCCTGCAGACCGTGGGCCTGACGCACGGCCGGCAGCTCAACTACGCGAACGCGGGTCGCGAGTGCGGGGTGTCGCCGCGCACGGTACGGGGCTACTACCGGATCCTGGAGGACACCCTTCTGGGCTTCGAGCTGGCGCCGTGGCGCAGGCAGGCCAAGCGCCGTCTGGTCGAGACGGCCAAGTTCTACGTGTTCGACATCGGGGTCGCCAACCAGCTCCATCCCGGACTTGAGGCGGTCGTCGCGGGCACCGACGTGTACGGGCGGGCGTTCGAGCATTTCGTGATCAACGAGGTTCGGGCGTTCCTGTCGTATGGCGGACGGGACGATCCGCTGAGCTTCTGGAGGACCAGCTCCGGGTTCGAGGTGGACCTGATCGTGGGGGACATGGCGCTGGCGATCGAGGCGAAGTCGGCGACGGAGGTGCGCGGAGAGGATCTGCGCGGCCTGCGAGCCCTGCGCGAGGAACGCCCCGTGGGCCGTGCCATCGTCGTGAGCCGCGAGCCCGCTGCGCGGACGACCGACGACGGCGTCGAGATCCTTCCGTGGCGCGAGTTCTGCGCGCGGTTGTGGGCGGGCACGCTGGCGTAGCCCCGCCGGCTGCTTGGTCCCTCACGGGCAGATGATCCCCGATACCGGTGGTCAACGCGGACCAGCGCAGATCCACGTATCCATGTCGCGGTCGGCGCACAGGACGTAGTCTCCAGCGGCGGTACAGCAGAACGGCAAATCGTCCGGGCAGGCGCCGCAGGACTCGGCGCGCATCCCTTCGCCCTCGTGGGGCGCCCCGCGACAGACGTACGTCGATCGCGGGGCGACCTCGTTGCACCGCTCCTCGCCGCAGCAGGCGCGAACGGGCGCGTGACCGTCCCCGCAAAGGAACGTCGCGCAGCACTGGGTCCACGGGGTGGGGCAGAGCACTCCATCCAGGCACTGGACACTTCCCGCCGGAAATGCTGGACCGCACCCGTCCGGAAGGGGGTCCCAGGCCACGGCGTCCGCCGCCCCGTCCAACGCGACGCCCTCTTCCGCATCTCCGAACGCATCGCCGGCCGCGGCCTGGTCACCGGAATCGGGCTGCCCGCGCGACGAGTAGCAGGTGGCGGCCATGGGAAGCAGGACGGACAGCGCCCCTGTGCGCCAGGGGGCGCGAGCGGGATTCCGCGTGCCGGGCATTCCGTCCATCACAACGTGAAACAGCGCCATCCATGGAGCTCATGGTCGGCGCAGTAGGTGAGACCGGCCCCCCTCGTACAGCAGAACGGTTTCTCCGCGGGGCAGGCGTACTCCGGTCCGATGATGCAGAAGGACCTGTCCGAGCCCTCGATGGTCTCGATGCAGATCCCGGCACCGCAACTCAGGTCCCGACAGCAACCCGTTTCCTCGTAGCTGAGGGTGCACCCGCACGAGATTGTGCAGCAGTAGGGGAAGCCGGGCGGGCATTCCGGGAATCGCTCGTCGCACCGAACCGTGCCGATGGGGAACTCGCCTGGGTAGACGCAACAGGGATCGACCGCCTCCCACTCCCGCGTATCCGCGACGTCAGGTGCCGATGTCCCTTCGTCCGCCGCTTCCGCCGCGGCGTCCGGAACGGGTCCCGGTGCCGGGCAACATCCGAACCCTGCCGCCAACGCCAACGCCCGAAGTTGCAGCCGCAGCATGTCGGCGAACCCCCGGCCTGGACGTGCAGTCGTGTCGAACCAGGACGCGGCCCGACTGCCCTGAACCATCACGGACGGCGCGACCCACCGACGGTTCGCCGACGGGGTCGCTCGGCTCCGTTGAGAAGGGCCGTGCCTCATCTCTTCAGCCATCGGAACCACCATCCGGAAGGGGAAGGCAAAGCGTGATCTTGTACGGGTAGACCCCGTCTCCGCGGCACACGAACCCCGACGGGTCGGCTCCCACTGGCGCGCACGGAGCCGAGTCGTGACAGGTGGTGAAGTAGCAAGTCGGTTGTCCGTCCCACCAGCAGTCGAGCGCATCCGACCACGCCGCATCGCACAGACGTGGATCTCCGCCGAACACCGTGCCGCACCGAGGTGGCCTGGTTGCTCCCGGCGGTTCGCCGACGTCCGCACAGTCGTCATCCGTATCACACCGGTGCGATTCGGTGACCTGGCACATCCCGGCGATGCAGAGCGGGGGGAAGGGGCCACGGTCGGCGAACGTCGGCTCGGCAGCGCATTCCTCGTCGGTCGAGCACGGGCGGAACCACCGAGTGAGGTACGGGTCGACACTCTCTCCGGGTCCGCACGCGACAAGAGACACGAGTAGCATGCCCGGGGCGAAGCAACCGCGACTGACGAACGCCGCCGGACGACGGTCTGGCACGGTGCCCTCCTCGGCCCGCTGGCCGGAGGAGCGACTTCGCTCCCCCGCTGCGTGGCGTCGAACCAGCTTCGTCAGTTTACGGGGCGCCACGCTGGCGCACAAGGAGTATGCAAGGAATGGCCCTCGACGACCCTGCCGGGGCCGCCCAGGCGTCGGACCGGACACCGCCGCGCACAGCTTTTTTCCCGATGGGGCGCTCAGTTGCCAAAACCGACCGCGCCCTTCAGGGCGCGGCTGCGCTGGTTGCTCCAGCCGCGCGCTGAAGCCCGAAGTTCGGACCTCGGGGACTGGCGAGATAGCGCCCCGGTGTGTTTTCTCGCCCGCGCCGCCTTGCAAGCGGCGGAAAGGTCTCGCCCTGGCCACGCCTGATCGCGTCCCCAGGCTTGCCATCCCCTACGGTTGCACGTGGATGACGACGCCGTCCGCGGCGTCGCCGGAGCGCGCCGAGATGCGGTGCGTGCCCTCCTCCAGCGGCCAGGACGCACGGAACGGGGCGCGCGATTCCGCCACGAGCCGGTCGTCGACGTAGAAACGCACCGCGGTCCCCTCGCCGGCATTCCGGACCTGTGCCCGCAACTCGACGGTCTGCAGCTCCCGCCGCACGTCGGGGTCGATCGAGTAGTGGGCGCCGTCCGGCGGGGACGTCAGCACCACCGCCGGCGCCGGTGCGCCGCCGGAGGTACCGGCGGACGCGCACGAGCCGGCGCTTGCGGAGGCGACGGGCCCGCAGCCGGGCTCGCCCGCGACGTCCGGGCCGCCTCCGAAGTCCTCCGCCGCCGGGCACAGCGGCGAATACCCCGCCGGCGGCAACGGACGCGCCGCGTCGTGGGCCCACTCCGCAAACCCCGGCGGATACGACTCGAACACGCGACGCACCACGTCCTCCGCCGGGCAGCCGGGGCCGGCCAGCAAACCCGTCCGGACGTCGACGGACATCGCCCGGTGGTAGCTGCAGACCGGGACCGGACGAAGGGCCAAGGACTCGTCGCTCGCCCATTCCTCCACCATGTGCGGACAGTCGGGGCCCGCCAGCTCGCCCGACAACGCGCAGACGCGGATGCGCCGCACGCCGGTGGGCGGCACCCATTCCTCGGCCGTACGCCCCTCCATGGCCGCCAGCATCACCTCGCGGAACAGCGGTCCCGCACCCGTGATGCCGGAGACGCTGCCCATCGGCGCGCCCGAGAAGTTGCCGACCCACACGCCGACCGTGACCTCGCGCGTGTACCCCACCGTCCAGTTGTCCCGGTAGTTCTTGCTCGTCCCCGTCTTCGCCGCGACCCGGAAGGGCAGCTCCAGCACGTTGCCCTCGCCGAAAGCGGCGAGGCGCGCGCGCCGGTCGGCGAGGATGTCCGTCACCAGCCAGGCGACGGGCGAAGAAACCACGCGAACGGGAGACGCGGAGGAGAAGGAAACCACAGATGAACACAGATGAACACAGATGGGGGGCGAAGAAGAGGACGCGGAAGGGGAGCTTGGTTCACAGGCGCACCCGGGAGAGCCGGCGGCGCGCGGGACGTCACGAAGGGCCCGCACCGGAAGGAAGATCCCGCCGCGAGCGAGGGTGGCGTAGGCGTTGGCCAGCGCCAGCAGGGTGACCTCGCCGTCGCCCAGAGCGATGGCGACGCCGTAGTGGTCGGCGGGCCGATCGAGCATAACGAGTCCGAAGTCGTGGAACGTGTCCAGGAGCTTGCCCGGCGTCAACGCCTGCGCCAGGTACACCGCCGGGACGTTGAAGCTGTTGGCCAACGCCTCGCGCGCCCGCACCGGCCCGTGGAAGCGGTTGTCGTAGTTGCGCGGCTCGAACCAGTCGCCGTCGCCCGCGGGGAACCGCGTCGCGACGTCGGGCAGGACGGAGGCCGGCGAGTAGCCCGAGCGGAAGGCGAGCGCGTAGACCAACGGCTTGAGCGCGCTGCCCGGTTGGCGCAGGGCGCGCACGCCGTCGACCTGCCCGGCGTCGGGATCGAAGAAGTCGGCCGAGCCGACGTACGCCAGCACCTCGCCCGTCGCGTTCTCCAGCACGATCACCGCCGCGTCCTCCCCTCCCCGCGGCCGCAGCTCCCGCGCCGTCCGTTCCACGAGGGTCTCGACGCGGCGCTGGAGGTCGAGATCGAGCGTGGTGCGCAGGAACCCGGTCGCGGGCGCGGCGGGCCCGGTCGCGCCGGAATCCTTGCGGGCGACCTCGCCGGTCCCTCCTCCCGCCAGGATCCACTGCACGAAGTGCGGCGCCTCGAACCGCCGCAGCGGCGGGTGGACGTCCAGCGGCTCCGCCACCGCGCGCCGGCGCTCGGCGGCCGTGATCGCTCCCGCGGCGAGCATCCGATCGAGGACCCGGTCGCGCCGCGCGCGGAGCTGGGACGCCTGGCGGTACGGGTCGTAGAGCGTCGGGGAACGGGGCAAGGCGGCGAGCGCGGCAGCCTCGCCCAGCGACAGGTCGTGCGCGCTCTTGCGAAAGTAGCCCCACGAGGCCGCCTCGATCCCTTCGAGGTCGTTCCCGTACGGCAGCCGGTTCAGGTACTCCTCCAGGATGCGGCGCTTGTCGAAGGTCCGTTCCAGCTTCCGCGCCAGCGCGGCCTCGAGGAACTTGTTTCCCAGGGTGCGCCCTCCCCCGCGCAGGAGCTTGGCGAGCTGCATCGTGATGGTCGACGCGCCGGACACGACCTCGCCCGCCAGCACGTCCTGCACGACCGCCCGCCCGACGGCCAGCACGTCGACGCCCCCGTGCTCCCAGAAGCGGCGGTCCTCGGCGGCCAGCGTGGCCGCGAGCACGTGCGGGGACATCCGGTCGAGCGGGATCCACCGCGCCTTCGTTTCTTTTCCCGAGCGGACCTCCCGCAGCAGCGCGCCGTGGCGGTCGAGGATTCGCAGCGAGTCCTCCCGCCGCTCCAGCCCGGCCGGCAGCTCCACGAAGTACGACGCCCCCTCCACGGCGACGACGGCCAGACCGAGCAGGGCGAGGAGGGAGAAGCCGGCGATGAGCGCCGCCGTGCGCAGGCGGGAGAGGAGGCGGCTTCGGCGGGCTTGCCCTTCGGCTCGCTGGGCCCCTCGGCCCTTCGACTGGCTCAGGGCTCGGGGCAGGCTTCGCTGCGGGCTGCGCCTCGCCGCTACGTCAGGGGGCATGGTGCCTGGAACCCTGCCTTTTCCCTATCGGTGTCCATCGGTGTCCATCGGTGGTTTCTTCTTCCCCGCGCCTCCCACTACTCCACCGGGGCATCCACGACGAACTCGAGCACGCCCGTGCGCCCGAAGGTCTCGGGGTTGTACATCTCCTCGGCGCGCAGCGGACCGACGACGAAGGTGCCGGGCGTCACGGCCTCGGCGAGGTACTCGTAGTGGTGCACGCCCGCGGGCAGCACGTCCGCGAAGAGCAGCACGCGGTCGTCGCGGTCCTCACGGTGGTAGAACGGCGTCCACCACCACTCGTCCGAATAGTCCGTCTCGTAGCCGTAGCCGTAGCCGTAGCCGTAGTAGTCGTCGTCAGGAGGTCCGGAATCCAGCGAGTAGCCGCCGTACGGGTCGTTGTCCCCGACCTCGTAGCCGGACGCCGCGCGCAGCAGCGAGAGCGAGGTCGTTCGCAGGTCGAAGTCGACCGACTCGAGCCCGGCCGGCAGGGGATCCTCCACGACGACCATCGTCCGCTCCTGCGGCACCGCGATGGTCACCTGCACGCGGACGAGGTCGCCCGCGCGCACGCGGGTGATCGACGGTGCCGCCCGCTCGATGCCTGCGCCCTCGCGCATCGCCGCCATGTCGACGATCTCGTAGTGGCGCTCCAGGTAGAAGCCGCGATCGATCCCCTCGCGGGGCAGGTCGGAGCGCACGTAGTGCAACGAGAGGGCGTAGTACAGGCGCCCGGACGGCCCCTGCCGCTCGATCGCGAGCCGGTCGCCGCGGCCTTCCATCAGCCGCGACATGGGAACCTCCTCGCGGACTTCCTTGGCCGGCCGGCCCTCGAACCGCTGCGACAGGAGGCGCTCGGTGCCGAAGTCGACCGTCGCCGTGAAGTCCGGCGGCTCGGCCTCGCGCACGCGGTAGAAGTGCGCGAAGGCCAGGAGGGCCCACGCGGAGTCCTGGGTCGTGGCCCAGTGCCCGCCGTCACGCTCCTCCAGCAGCCACTTGGCGACCTTCGTCGCGATGGGGTGGTTGACGTCCATGCTGAGCAGGACGTCGAGCAGGATGGCGTTCAAGGTGGTGTTGCTCTGCATCAGGACGCGGTACAGGTCGCCGACGTTCTCCTCGAAGTGCGCCTCTTCCGCCGTCTGGAAGACGTGGTTCTCCAGGTCGCGGCGCAGCTCGACGATCGGCACGCAGTCGCCCGCGGCGCACGCGTCGTCGGACAGGATGTAGGCCAGGGCGAGCCACCCGCGCGCGAGGAGCGGCAGGTCCTCGTAGCGGTCGAACAGCGCCTCCTGGAACCCGACCTCCGCGACACCCGCATCGGCCAGGACGTAGACGATGAACGCCTTGGTCGAGAGGGAGATCCACGGGCTGTCGGCGTCCGTGTCGCTCCGCCGGAGCTGGTCGGACAGGTAGTCCAGGGCGCGCGCGAAGACGGTTTCCGGCACCTTGACGTCCCGCTCCTGTGCGCGGCGCAGGCCCCAGACGACGTAGGCCGTGAGCCACGGGTCGGAGCGCCACGAGTCGGGCCAGTAGCCGAAGCCGCCGTCCCCCCGCTGGCGCTCCGGAATGAGGGCCATGGCGTCGGCGACCATCTTCTCCGCGTTCGCCGGCGGCGTGAGGCCCAGTCCCTCGCTCAGCTCGCGCAGCGCGACCAGCGGCACGATGCGGGACACGAGCTGTTCGGTGCACTCGTACGGGTACCACCACAGGTAGTCCATCGCCGACTGCAGCCCGGTCAGGGCGGAGGAGGACACGGCGACGGTGAGGCCGCCGACGTCGGGACGGATGAGGTCCAGGTCGCCGACCCCTTCGACAGCACGCGCGAGGGTCTCGCCGTAGGTCGCGACCGTCTCCGGGATCATCGGCAGCTTGACCTCGCGCGTGGTCTCCAGCCCGTCGCCCAGGTCGCCCATCGCGACGCGGAAGCGGAAGCGCGCGGTGCCGGGGGCGCCGGAGACGAACGGGAAACGCACCTCGGCCGAGCGTCCCGGCTCCAGGTGGACGGTGCGCGACGCCGCGCCGTCCAGCCGCAGGCCCTCGACCTCGACCGAGACCGCCGCATCGCCCGCGGGCCCGCCGCGGTTGGTGACCACGACGCCGGCCTCGAAACGATCGTCCGTGCGCACGAAGCGCGGCAGCGCGGGCCGGATCAGCAGCGGCTTGGCGATCTTCACCTCGGCCTTGCCTGCGCCGAACCGGTCGGCCTGCGTCGTCGCCACGGCCATGAGCCGGTAGGTCGTCAGGTTCTCCGGAAGTCGGAAGGTCACGCTCGCCTTGCCCTCGGCGTCCGTCAGCACCGCGGGGTTCCAGTACGCCACGGTACGGAAGTCGGTGCGCAGCGCGCCGCCCGCCCCTCCGCCGCCCCCTCCCCCGGCCGCGCCCTTGTCCTCGTCGTAGCTGCGGCGGGAGATGACGGCCTGCCGGACCTCGGCCGTGCGCACGGAATCGCTGCGCAGGCCCCAGAACACGCCCATCAGGTCGGGCGGCGCGTACCCCGTGAGCTGCAGCACCGCCTCGTCCACCGCGAACAGCGTCACCTCGGCGGGCACTCCGGCGCCGTCGGCGCCGCGCACCGCGACGTCGACCTTGATCTCCGCTCCCGGCCCGTACTCCGGATGCTCGGGGCGGAGCTCCACCGCCAGCTCCTTGCTCGCGGTCTCGACGGCGAGCTGCACCATCCCCATCGCGTACGCCGGCTTGCCCGGATCGTCGCCCCGCTCGTCGGGCGTCTCGCGCACGCGGCCGCGGACGAGCAGCACGGAGACGAAGACGTTGGGGCGGTAGGTGTCGAGGATCGGCACCTCGATCACGGGCGCGTTGTTCGAGACATGGAAGCTCTTGCGGACGAGCATCCCCGCCCGCTCCACCGTGAGCAGCGCCTCGGACTCGGGGAACGGCGACTGCACGAGGATCTTCGCCGTGTCGCCGGGGCGGTACTGGTCCTTGTCCGCGACCAGCTCCATGCGGTTGTCGTCGCTGCGGTACCAGGACGCCCCGCCGGCGCCGGAGGCCCAGGTCTCCCAGGAGGTCCGGATCAGATTGCCCCGCTCGTCGTCGGCCGCGAGTTGCAGCACGTAGTCGCCCGCCTCGGGCACGCGGACCGCGCAGCGCACCGGCGCCGACGTGGTGACGACCTCGCACCGCCCGACCTCCGTGTCCTCCGGACGCGTCACGTAGTCGTAGTGTCCGCCCATCCCCTCCTGGCGGACCGTGTGCCACTCGCGCCGCAGGAGGGTGCCGTGCACGGCGACGCCCGCGCGGGATTGCTCGTCCGGCGTCAGCGCGACGATCGCGACGGCCAGGTCCTGCCCGGCCTCGAGGATGCCCTCGTCGAGGCGCTTGACGCCGAGGTAGAAGGCGCCGGGGTGGACGACGACGGTGCGCCTCCCCGCGACGTTCGAGCGGTCCAGGTCGGTGACCTGGCCTTCGATCGTGACGCTGGCCGGGCGGCGCATGTCGGCGAAGTCGAGCGCGGCGGTGCCGGCCAGCGTTCCGTCGGCCGCGAGCCGGCCCGTGCTCTCGGCGACGGCCCCCGAGGTCGGGGCCTCGTCGGGCTGCTCCCACCAGTTCCACTCCTCGCCGAACCAGTACCCTTCCCAGTCCTCGTCCTTGGGCTGGAAGCTCGTGTCGCTGCGGGAGACCCACCAACGGGCGTCGGCGGCGGCCATCGGGGCCCCGAAGAGGTACTGTCCGTCGACGCGGAACGAGAGCGTCTCGCCGCGGAAGTACTCCTCCTTGTCCGACGTGACCTTGACTGCGAACGCGGGCGCCTTGTACTCGGCGACGCGGAACGAGCCGTAAAGGTAGGCCTGCTGGCCGCGCGCTTCCTCCTCGGGCGGGCCGATGCGCGCGTTGACCTGGAAGTACCCCAGCGGCGCGTCGGGGGCGAGCGGGACGTCGAGGTCGAACGTGCCGAACGGGCCGATGCGGAAATCGTCGGGAAGCTCGAGCTGCACGGCCTCGCCGCGCGAGTCCCAGACCGTCAGCGAGACGTCCTTGCCGGCCGGGGTCGCCATCCCGTCGTCGGTCAGCGCGCGCACGACGCCCTTCAGGTGCACGGTGTCGCCGGGGCGGTAGATCCCGCGGTCGGCGAAGATGCTGCCGACGATGCGCTCCTTGGCCTGCTGCCAGCCGTAGGGGACGCCGAAGGACCAGGGGTCCAGGCCCCAGTAGCTGTCGGTCTCGAGGTAGTTCTTGTCCGAACCCTTCTCGGCGTAGATCAGGAACGACTCGGGGTAGTAGTCGGTGCCGGAGCCGGCCGCGTCCTCGGGGACGAAGACCAGGCCGTCGGCGCCCGTGCGGCCCTCGAAGAGGGGCGCGGTCGCGCCTTTGTAGACCTTGACGGTCGCTCCGGCGACGGGCCGGGCGGTGCGCAGCGACGTGACCCAGACGGCCAGGCCGCGCGGCGAGATTTTCGCGGTGAGCCCCAGATCGGAGATGCGAACGAACGAGCTATCGATGCCGCTGGTGTACTCGCCGGGCACGACCGGGCGGACGAGCTGCACGGCCACGAAGCCGCGCTTGGCGCCGTGGAAGGCCGGATCGAGGTCCAGCGGCAGCACGCGCTCGGCGTTGGGCGCCGTGCCGGGACGGATCGTCTTGACGACGGCGCCGGACATGGAGGTGAGATCGTTGTCGGCGCCCCACAGCGACCCGCGGTTGACGTAGCGCCAGCGCAACAGCTCTTCCAGCGAGAACTCGCGCAGGACGAGCTTGGCCGAGTCCACGTTGCGGAACCGGCCGGGGACGGTGTGCGGTCCGTCGGCCTCGAGCACGGTGCCGCTGTAGTCCAGGTAGGCGACGGGCGGGTGCGAGCCGACCTTGAACGAGCCCTCGCGGTTGCCGACCAGCGTCTGGCCGAAGATGTCGCGCAGCTCGCCGTCCAGCTCGACCGTGTACGTCGTCTCCGGTTGCAGCTCGAGCCCAAGCCAGACGGTCGACGATTGTTCACCCTCCGCCCACTCGGGCTCGTCGGGCAGCTCGACGGCAGGCGTGACCTTGAGGTGGGCGACGGCGTCCCGCCACTTCACCGGGTTGCTGAACTCGAGGTGGAAGCCGCCGGTAGGCGAGCAGCCGCCGTACGGCGTGGAGTAGCAGCTCGCGGTCTCGAAGCGGAAGTCGCCGTACGTCTCGTAGGCCAGGGTCCACGGCTCGCCCATCGGCAGGTTGCCCTGGACGCCGTGCAGGTTCTCGTCGACGGTGAGTGTCACGTCGGCGCCGCGAGGCAGCGGCGAGACGGGCTCGACCACCAGGTGCCGCGGGTCGATTTCGCCCTCGTCCTCCGGCGGCTCGACGCCCGGATCGGACTCGGCCCGCCCGCGCTCGCGCCCGAGGCGCGCCCGCGCCTCGACGCGGACCTCGGCGCCGCCCGCCTGCGGCACCGCGGTGAACGAAGCGTGCTGCGCCAACTTCTCGGGGTCGACGGGCTGGTTGAACCACAGGTCGACCGGGGATTGCGGCTTGCGCCAGCGTTCGCCGGAGTACGGATCGTTGCGAGCGACGCGGACGCGCGGCGTGTCGAACTCGAAGGTGTACTCGGCGGCCAGCTCGCTGCCGTCCAGGGCCTTGACGCCGGCGGGCACGGTGACGGTGAACGAGGAGGACGGCGTCAGGGGCGCGGCCGGGACGAAGGTCAGGACCTGGGAGCCGAGCCAGCGGTACTCGCCGTCCATCGCCGGCGTGATGCGGAAGAGGGCCGTGGTGTCGGCCGTCCCTGCCCGATCCAGCGGCACCATCGACTTGGAGAAGCCGACGGCGATCTCGGTCGGGGTCCAGGTCTGGCCCTTGGGCGAGCCGAAGGTGACGGCGAGCGGGCCTTCCTGGCCGATGGTCGCGGGCCGTTCCGACTCCGGCACGCGGGGCTGGAGGCCGCCGGCCTCGCCCTGCGGGCAGGCGCTGGTCGAGGCCAGCGTCGCGAACGCGGCCAGCACCGCGAGTCCCCGTCCCCGAGAGTGCGCATCATCTCTCATGGCTCCCTCTCCTTCACCCATCGCGTGCTGCCACCGCGACCGGGGCACCGTCGTCCCGGGCGTCGTGGCGATCCACGATAGGCACGACCCGCCGTCGGCTACAAGGCGGGTCGGCGATGAGCCTCAGACGGTCCGCCGCCCGGCGTATTCCAGTTTTCGGTTTTCAGTCTTCGGTTTTCGGCCCGGACGGGGCACCGCGGGGTCCCCTGGGATCGACCGCGGCATCAGGGTGGCGCCGTCGCGCGGTGGTTCTCGCCGGCCAACCATGTCGTCGGCTGGGCCGGGGATCAGACCCGGACCCGAAAACCGAAAACTGAAAACCGAAAACTGAAAACTGAAAACCGAAGACGCTTGCTCTTACGGCCAGACCGGCACGACCCACTCGAAGGGGTCGGGCTTGCGGCCGTACTGGATGCCGACGAGGTCGTCGTAGAGTCTTTGGGCGATGGGGCCGACGCCGCCCTTGCCGACCTTGACCTTCCGGCCCTGGTACCCGATCTCGCTCACGGCAGTGATGATTGCGGCGGTACCGCAGCCGAAGGCTTCCTGGAGCCGCCCCGTCGTCGCGCCGTCGATCACCTCATCGATCGGGAGCTGGCGCTCCTCGACCTTCGTCCTGTACACGTCGCGCAGGAGCCGCAGCACCGAATCGCGCGTGACCCCGGGAAGGATCGTGCCGCCCTCCAGGGGCGCGGTGACGACGGTGCCGTCGAGCACGAACATCATGTTCATCGTGCCGACTTCCTCGCAGTACCTGCGCGAAACGCCGTCCAGCCACAGCACCTGGTCGAAGCCCGCCTTCTTCGCCTCCACCTGCCCGGCAAGGCTGGCGGCGTAGTTGGCCGCGGCCTTGCAGGCGCCGATGCCGCCCCGCACCGCCCGGACGTAGTTCTCGGAGACCATGATCGAGACCGGCACGAAGCCCTTGGGGTAGTAGGCGCCGACCGGGCCGACGATGATGAAGAAGAGGTACGTGTCGCTGGGCCGCACGCCGAGGAACGGATCGGTGGCGATCATCGTGGGGCGGATGTACAGCGAACAGCCCTCGGTGGTCGGGATCCAGTCGCGCTCCAGCGCGACCAGCTCCTTGAGCGCCTGGAGGATCAGGTCGGGGTCGACCTGGGGCATCTGCAACGCCGCCGCGGAGCGGTTCATGCGGGCGATGTTCATCGCGGGCCGGAACAGCGTCACGCGACCGTCCGCGGTGCGATAGGCCTTGAGGCCCTCGAAGATCTCCTGCGCGTAGTGCAGGCACATCGCGGACGGCTCGAGCGAGAGCGGCTCGTACTTCTGGATCCGGGCCTTGCGCCAGCCGCCTTCCGCATACTCCATGACGAACATGCGATCGGAGAAGTGGCGGCCGAAGCCGAGCGCCTGCTGGTCGGTCGGCTTGGGACGCAGCTCGCCGGGGGCCAGGGGACGGACTT
The DNA here is from genome assembly GCA_016218815.1 of Deltaproteobacteria bacterium. Lineage (GTDB taxonomy): Bacteria > Myxococcota_A > Polyangia > DRWM01 > JAAZOP01 > JAAZOP01. The sequence goes on along the minus strand of JACRCX010000133.1, from coordinate 20,947 downwards.
CGATCTTCATGGCGGACTCCTTCATCTTCGCCATAGTCGAGAAGCGCACCGCGTTCAAGGGGCGTTTGAATTCGATCACACGCGCGCGGGCCGCGCGACGGGGGGTGCGGAGAGGGGGCGGCCCAGGACGGCGGGCGGGATCGAGCGGCGCGCGGAGCCGTTGCAGGCCGCGCGGGCCGCCGGGCCCACCGGGAGATCGGCGTAGGCCGTCCGGAAGTCGAGAAGCTGCAGCGGCTCGCGCGCCAGCGCGAAGCGCATGAACGAACGGTGGCCCTCGCCGTCCCCGCCGATCTGGAACGGCATCGGCCGCTCGGCCTGCATCGTGATCCGCTCGACGAGGAAATCGTGGATCGTGTCCGAGAAGTACTCGCCCCGCCAGATGACGTGCAGGCGGGAGAGGATCTCCACCACCTTGCAGGCCGCGACGCGCAGGTGCAGGCGATCGTCCCGGACGTAGGCGAACGGGAACAGCCGGAAGTGGAAGCCGAACCCGTCCAGCCGCGAGACGGAGGCGATCTGGACGGGACCCTTGTAGATCGTCTCGCCCTTCAGGATCAGCGGCCCCAGACGACGGCCGTCCGGACCGACCTTCCAGGCCGGCGCGCCCTCGTTGACGATGGTCACCTCCGGAAGGGGAGCGGTCGCGACCTTCGGGATCGTCATCGCCCCGATCGCCGCCGCATACCCCATGCCGCCGGAGAGATACTGCTCGAACGCCGTACCCTTCGACCGGTCCTTGATGAAGTTGTAGTCGTTGAGGATGCGGGCATCGAGCCCCACGCCGGAAAACGGCGCCAGCCGATCCTCGACCTCGATGAACCGCATCTCGCGCGTCAACGACGTGTAGCGCGCCCGCCAGAAATCGTTCGTCAGCCCTTCCTCGGTCGGTTCGCTGCACCCCAAGAGCCCGGCCAGCGCGTTGCCCGTCCCCAGCTTCAACGCTCCCACCGCCGGCATCCGGGCCGTGCCGTCCGTCCCCCGAATCGCGTCCCGGATCTGGGTCACGAACTGCACGAACGTCCCGTCGCCGCCGCCCGTCAACACCGCGTCGTACCCGGCGGCCAGGATCTTGCGCACGATCGACCGGCCCTCCGTGATGCTCCGCGAGATGTACAGGTGCTCGGGCGGAACGACCGAGCTGACCAGCCGGATGACGCGTTCGCTCACCCCCCGGGCGTTGCCGTTGATCAGGACCGCTACATTCCGGGTTTGAGTGCCCATGGCTTGCCCGTCACGGAAGCAACTTCCATTCCGGCGCAAATTGCGCCGGCCGCGGTCACGATCGGACACGGCACCGACACACGAGTCCGGCGATTCGTGCGCATTCGCACGGGGTTGCGGAAACGGCAGTCCCCGCGGGCGCCGCCGGACGGCCGGGACGCCTGCGTCGGCGCCGTCGCGGCGCGAGCCCGGGGTGCGTAGGCCGCTACGCAGTCGGAACTCAGGCCAGGAGGCCGCGCAGCCTGTCGAGGTTCTGGCGATAGCCGCGCTCGTCGTCGCGCGGGGGAATCTCGAGCACGCCCGGGATGCGGGCGAAGCGCTTGTCGCGCACGAGGCGACGGAAGGGTTCGAGGCCGATCTCGCCGTCGCCGATCCACTCGTGTCGGTCGAGGTGCGAGCCGAGGCCCTTCTTGGAGTCGTTGAGGTGGAAGGCGAGCAGGCGGTCGAGGCCGAGGATGCGATCGAACGCGGAGAAGACCTCGGCGTAGCCCTTCTCCGACGTCCAGTCGTAGCCGGCGGCGAGCAGATGGCAGGTGTCGAGGCAGAACGCCAACCGATCGGCGCAGCGCGCGCGGCCCAGGATTTCGCCGAGCTGTTCGAAGGTGCGGCCCAGGGTGGTCCCCTGGCCGGCGGTGGACTCGAGCAGCACGCGGGCCGCGACGGAGCCGTCGGCATCGACCTGCAGATAGGCGGCGTCCAGGCCGGCGGCGACGAGCTGGAGGCCGACTTCTTCGCCCTGGCCCTTGGGCGCCCCCGGGTGCAGCACGACGTAGGGGATGCCGAGCGTCTCGGAGCGGCGCAGCTCGCGGGCCAGGGAATCGATCGACCTGGCGCGAATCGTCTTGTCGTCCGAGCACAGGTTCACGAGGTAGCTGACGTGGCTCATCACCGGGGCGAGGCCGAGGCGCTTGACACCGGCACGGAAGGGGCGCGCGGCGGCGGCATCGACGACCGGCTCGCGCCACTGGTTGGCGACCTTGGTGAAGACCTGCAGCGCCTCGCAGCCGTCCTCTTCCGCGAGCCGGATGGCGGTCAGGAACCCGCCCGCGATCGATTGGTGCGCCCCGAGCTTCACCCTACAACCCCAGCCGTTTGAGCACGGACTGCTCCGCCTCGGCGGCAGCCGCGTGGGTAGCGGCGTTGGCTACGGCGAGCTCGCGCCGCAGGAACGCCTCGAGCTGCTCGAAGGGGACCTGCTGGTCCTCGGTCTCGCCCCGGCGCCGGAACTCGGCCCACCCCCCGGCGTTGCCCTTCTTGCCGACGACGACGCGGAAGGGAAGCCCCAGCAGGTCGGCGTCCATGAACTTGACGCCCGGGCGCTCCTCGCGCTCGTCGTACAGGGTGTCGATGCCCGCGGCCTCGAGCGCGTGGTAGATCCCGTCGGTACGCACGCCGATCGCGGGGTCCGCACCGATGGCGAGCAGCTCGACGGTGTAGGGTGCGATCGGGACGGGCCAGCGCATGCCCTTCTCGTCGTGGTGCTGCTCGATGGCGGCCGCGACGAGGCGGGAGACGCCGATGCCGTAGCAGCCCATGACCAGCGGACGGCTCTGGCCGTCCTCGCCCAGGAACGTGGCCTTCATCTTGTTGGAGTAGTGGGTGCCGAGCACGAAGGTGTGGCCGGCCTCGATACCGTGGAAGACGCGCAACGGTTTTCCGCACCGCGGGCAGGCGTCGCCGTTGCGCACGGCGCGCAGGTCGAGGAACTCGGCCTGGAAGTCGCGACCCGGCAGGACGTGGCGCAGGTGCTTGTCCGCCTCGTTCGCCCCGGTGATGCCGTCGCGCACGTCGGCGACGTGCCGGTCGGCCAGGATGCGCGCGCGCAGTCCGACGGGGCCGGCGAAGCCGACCGGGGCGCCGGTCAGCCGCTGGACCTCGGCATCCGCCGCCAGGAAGACCTCGCCCGCACCGACGGCCCGCGCGAGCTTGATCTCGTTGACGTCGTCGTCGCCGCGCACGAGCACCGCGACGGACTTGTCCTCCCAGACGTAGATCAGGGTCTTGATCAGGTCGCGGGAGGGGACGCCGAGGAACTCGGAGACGTCCTCGATCGTGTGCTTGCCGGGCGTGTCGACGGCCGTCGGCTGGGGGATCGACGTGCGCGTCACCGTCGGCTCGCCGTCCACCCGCTCGCCCAGGGCCGCCTCCACGTTGGCGGCGTACGAGCACGACTCGCAGGCGACGATGGCGTCCTCGCCGGCGTCGCACAGGATCTGGAACTCGTGGCTCGAGGTCCCGCCCATGGCCCCCGAGTCGGCCTCGACGACGCGGAAGTCGAAGCCCAGGCGCGCGAAGATCCGGGCGTAGGCGACGACCATCGCGCGATAGGAGAGCTTCGCCTTTTCCTCGTCGGCGTCGAACGAGTACGCGTCCTTCATCACGAACTCGCGCCCGCGGATCAGCCCCGCGCGGGGTCGCGGCTCGTCCCGGAACTTGGTCTGGATCTGGTACAGGTTGCGCGGCAGCTCGCGGTAGGAGCGGATCTCGCGGCGCGCCAGGTCGGTGACGACTTCCTCGTGCGTCGGTCCGACGCAGTACTCGGCGCCCTTGCGGTCCTTCATGCGCAGGAGCTGCGGTCCGAAGGAGTCCCAGCGTCCGGTCTCGCGCCACAGCTCCGCGGGCAGGACGGCGGGCATCAGGATCTCCTGGGCCCCCGCCCGGTCCATCTCCTCGCGGACGACCTCGGCCACGCGCCGCAGCACGCGCCAGCCCAGCGGCAGGTACTCGTAGATCCCGGCCGCGACCCGGCGGATGAACCCGCCGCGCAGCAGGAGCTGGTGGCTGGCCATGGTGGCTTCCGCGGGGACTTCCTTGAGCGTCGGGATCAGGGCCTTGGAGTAGCGCATCGTTCCTCCGGGGCGCGAGGAGTAGCGCCAAGCGAGGTGAACTGCAAGCGGCGGGAGACCCTAGAACCAGTCGCGGCTGTCGTCGTTCTGGATGTCGGGGACGGCGGGGGTGCCCAGCGGCGTCACGTCGCACGTACCGATCGCATCCAGGAAGTCGACGTCGGCCACGCGCCACAGGTCGCCGGATCCGAAGCCGTTGCTGTGCATGCGCACGGCGCCAAACTGCGCCGCCGGGACGCCGCCGCAGACGATGCGCGCGTGCGCGTCGGCGGGGATGTCGCCGGGGAACGCGGCGTCCTCGTAGTAGTGGGCCATCACGCGGAAGCGGTCGCCGGCATCGGGGAAGTCCAGCGTGGCCAGCTCGGGCTCGACGCCGGCGATGCTCTCCTTGGTCAGCCTGGGGTTGGGGCAGCCGCCGAGGGGAATGAAGTCCCAGCGCGAGTCGGGCCAGAGATCCGGGCAGTCGGCCAGGGGGGTGTCGGCGTAGCCCCAGTCGAGGGTGTACGTGCCGTCCCGTCCGCCGCAGGTCGCGTAGTGGCAGTCGTCGTCGCCGAACCAGGCCGTGGGCGGGGGGTTGCGGTGGAGATGCAGGTCGATGTCGCCGGGCTGGAAGGGATCGGGGTCGTCCCACCACAGGTCGACGTGCAGGCCCGGGGGCGCTACCCGGAGGACGAACGAGCACATCCAGGAGTCCAGCCGGGCGTCGAGGATCGTCGCGATGACGATGTAGTTGCCCGAAGCGTCGAGGTGCACGTGGGTCGTCTCGGCGAAGCGATCGGGTACCTCGGTCACGCCGCTGGCCTCGGGGCTGATGATCGACCACGAGCAGTCGCAGTCGGGACTACCCGCGGGAAGGCACAGATCCTCGCAGCGCAGGACCTGCCACTTGCCCAGAACGGCGTCCATCGATGCCGGACACTGGATGGTCGGAGACGTTGCAAGACCGTCGTCGACGCAGCCGTCGCAGTCGTTGTCCTTGCCGTCGGGGATCTCGTCGGACGGCCAGATGCCCTCGGCGCACGGGCCCCAGATCCCGTCGCGGCCGCAGACCTGCCAGCCGTCGACGCAGCCGCCCAGGCCGCGGAAGCCCGGCGGACCGACGAAGCACGACTGGACGGCGCCGTACTCGCAGGAACAGGCGGCATCGGACTCGTCCACCTCGCCGTCGCAGTCGTTATCGAGTCCGTCGCCACAGACCTCGACGGCGCCGCAAGCCCGATCGGGGGTGCACGTTCCGCCGTCGTCGCCGGGAGCGTCGCCGTCGGCATCCCCGGTGTCGACGCCGTCGCCGGCATCGTCCGTGTCGATGTCCGCGTCGGCGGCGCCATCGGCTTCACCGTCAACGTCCCCTTCGATCTCGTCGTCGGCGTCGGCCGCCGCGTCGTCCGCGGGGGTTTCCTCGGTCTCTTCGACGTCTTCGGCGCCGCCATCGTCCGCGTCGGCGTCGCCGTCGGCGCCGGCGCAGAAGACGAAGTCGCGGCAGTCGGGGTCCTCGCAGTCGGTGACGCCATCGCCGTCGTTGTCCAGGCGGTCCTGACAGGCGGCCGAAGTGTTCTCGGGGGAGGTGTCGGTCGCCCCGTCGTCGCCGCCTCCGCTGTCGTCGCCGCAGGCGGCGGAGAGGAGGAGCAGGAGCAGGGTCGCCAGCGCCAGCCCGGGTCCCACGAGTGCACGCGAGGGATCCGTCGAGCACTTCCGATGGGGGCTCGTCAGCATGTCGGTCGTTCCTCCTGGCCGGCCTTCCGGCCGGCTATCGGCCGCTGTTCGAACCGTCGGCGTGGAGCATCTGGTGGAACACCCGGCCCTCCGGGGTGATGTACACGATGGCGAAGAGGTCGAGGGTCGTTCCGTCGTCGAAGGACGGCGAGACGACGTCGACGATCTTCCAGCCGGCCGGCGTGGGGTAGGTCGCCCGCAGCCGTCCGTTGAGCGCGAACTCCAGGACGACCGGGAGGTCGTTGACGAGCGCAGAGGCCAGGATGCGGGGACCGGAGGTAGCCTCGGCGATGGCGACGTGGCGACCCAGATCGCGCACGCGTCCGCGCTGGGTGATGTTGCGGCTCCAGTTCGAGCCCGGGCGGAGGACCTGCACCATCCCGCCGGTGCCCGTATCGTAGCCGGGGATGCCGACGGCGACGTAGGTGCCGTCGCTATCGAACGAGGCGCCGAACTCGTTGCCCGACTGCCAGCCGGCGGCGCTCCACTTGACGGCGCCGTACTGGTCGTAGCCCGTGAGGCAGCCCTTGTTGGAGACGAAGTCGCAGGTCGGCGAGTAGACGACGGCGAGTTGCTCGCCGCTCACCCACGCGCCCGTCATGCGGGTGAGGGACTTGCCCTTGACGTTCGGGGCATCGGCGACGAACGCGACTTCGATTCCCCAGCGGTTCATGAGGCTGATACCCGCCGGCTGTTCGGGGGAAACCTCGATCGAGCCGACGGCCATGGAATCGGTGAAGATGGTCATGAACGGCCGGAAGCGGGCCGCCATGCCCTCGCCGGCCCGGGCCATGAGGTTGCCGAACGCGCCGTCGCGCTCGCGCACGCGGAGGATCTCGCCGGACTGCCCGTCGAAGGTGACGATCGTGCCGACGACGCCCTTGTTCTCGTCCACGGCGTACGGCAGGCTGACGGCGATGTCGTTGCTGTTGTTGGCGTTGACGTCGGGGACGACGGTGACGTCCATCCCGGTGAAGTCGTCGAGCGGCCTGTCCAGAGCGAGCATCGGCCGGATCTCGGCCAGGGTCGCGTTCTCCTGGCCCACCACGCGGATGATCGGCTCGGTGCAGGTCCGGCAGCAGTCGTCCCCGGCTTCCGGGAGGCAGGGGATGAGGGTGGTGACGTACGGCGGCATGTGGCTCGGACCGTACGGCCAGAGGTGGAAGGCTTCGAACACGTCCTCGACCCCACCCTCGCTCAGCGGTCCGCCCGGGGGGCCGCCGCTCAGGAGCATGCACGCGAAGGGCTCCGTGGTGATCATCGGCTCGCACCAGAATGCCAAGTCGTCGGTGATTCCCGTCGCGGAGGCCGGGTGGTAGACGCAGGTCTGGCCGAGGGCTTCGCAGGTCGACCGCAGACAGTGGGTGTGGTGCTCGTCGTACGAATCGCAACCGCAGAGCGGCGGGTCGTGATCGTAGGGGAAGGCCTCGGTCCCGACCCGGCACTGCCCATTGACGCACGCGGCCTCGCCGCAGGGCTGGGTCCAATCGTCCGGCACGTAGTCGGCGATGTTGCACTCGGTGGCGTCCCAGCAATGGTCCCGGTCGTCGCTGTCGTCGCACGCATTGCCGATGCCGTCGGCGTCGTAGTCCCAGTTGTAGGTGGTCGGAGTGAAATCGCAATTGTCGGTGTCGTCGGGGAAGACGTCGTTGTCGTCATTGCGGTCGCAATCGTCGGGTACACGGTCGTCGTCGTGGTTCCAGGAGTACCACCACGGGTAGTCGTCATGGCATGTGCGGCCGTACCCGTCGGTGACGCACTCCGGGTCCGGCTCGGGCCCGCCGCAGATGCAGCCCGTCATGCCGGGAGCATCTGTGTCGCACCCGCCCTCGCAGCAGCGGTCGCCGTCAAGATCGCCCTCGCAGGCGCTGCCCGTGCAATCGTGATCGGTGTCGAGCTGATCCGGGTTGGGAACGCTCGGACAATTGTCGTCCTGCTCGACGTAACCGTCCAGGTCCTTGTCCCACGTGAAGGCGAATTCCGCCGTGTCGTGCGCGCTCGACGCCCAGCGGATGTCGGTGAACCTCACGGCGTTGGGATCCGGCGCGCGGCTCACGTCCAACCCGTCGCCGCCGTGCGGAAGCTGATCGATCGCGGGCTGCCAGAACCAGCGGCGAAGATAGTGGGCGGCGGTCGCGAATCCCGACTCCACGCTGCACTCGACGCAGCGCAATTCGCAGTCCGAGCAGTCGCCGGCGCACGTGCAGCCCATCTTTCTGTCGCCCATGCCGTAGAACAAGGCCCTCGCCAGGGTGTTGAACATGGTCCCAGCCTGCTTTTTCTCGGCCTTCTCGAGTTCCGACTCGGCGTACCCGTAGATGCCGGCGCAGAAGATGGCCGACAGTGGATCCCAGCAAACGAGCGGCGTGTACTTCCGCTCGAAGGATGCCGACACGTCGAGGTGGTACAGGACGTTGTTGTTCGCCAGCACGAGTGGTTCAGGAAGCTCGTCCAGCGGCCCGTTCCAGTCCTGCTCGCCGTCTGTCGCACCACCCCGCCCAAGCATACCACTGCCTCGCGTCGTTCCCGGCCAGGCGTCCGGAAGCCGCTGCCCGAGATTCATTTCGAATCCACAGAGCCCCGCGCCCACGGGCGAGAGCGTTCGATCGCACGATCCATCCTTGTCCTTGTGGGTGCAGAAGTCGGATTCGCGCAATCCGTCACAGAGGCGGGGCTGGATCGTGATGTCGATGTTCACGGCCGTGACGTCGACCATCATCTTCGCCCAGAGGAACCGGGCGAAGACGCCCATCTCCGCACCGAGCCTGACGCTCAGGCGCAGGGCGGGACGACCGCCGACATCGACCCAGCGCGCCGTCATCCGACTGACGCCCGCAGTGGGTGCGTCGGGCAACATCGGGACCGCATCCCCGCTGCTCGGATCCCCGCAGAAGGCACTCCGGTTGCCGGGGGCGAACCAGATCTTGTCGTGGTCGCCCTTGTGCGTGACGTCGAAGAGAAGCGTCCACACAGTGAAGTCGTCGAACCCCTGAAGTCCGAACTGGGACATCGGACAGTTGAACCACGTCAAAGGCTTGTCCTTCTCGCCTCCCCACGATTGAACGTCCGCCCGACTAATGTACTCGAATCCGTCCGGGTGGTACTCGCCGGTCGCGCGGTTCCAGTAGTCGAAGTCCCCCGAGGCACATGTCTCCAGCGACCCGGGTGGTTGCTCGTCGTCGCCGTCCAGGTAGTCCCGGCACGCGCTGAATGAGTCGTCCGCGTCCCGATCCCACCACCAGCCATCAGGGGCGGGGTCGGACCCCGTCAGGGCCCAGTACACCGAGTCGTGGTGCGCGTCGACCCACCCGTCCGGGATGCCGGCGCCGAGCGGGCCCGCCCGATCCCCCGCCTTCATCCACTGCTCGACCCACGTCGGGTTGCAGACCATCGCCGGCAGCCCGCCCAGGCCCTGCAGACTCGAACTGATGCTGGCGGGGGTCAAGATGGAGAAGCGCCGGCCCGCCGTGCTGGTCGGAATGTCCAGAGATGCGAAGATCCGGAACGGCCAGCATGCGTCCATCCCGACGAAACCGTAGGGCACACAACCCGACGATGCCGGGTAAAACTCGCACGGGAATCCCTCGGGGCCGTACACGATCGAGGCTCCGGCCGACTCGAGAGGTCGAGCGGTGTTCGCGTAGAATTGACCGACGTACAGAAACGGGTCCCAGGGGTCATCGCCATCGCCCGGAACGTTGGCAGGGGGGCTTCCGGGCAGCCAGGGCATGGTTGCCGCGGTGAGGCAGATGGACGTGTTGCCGAGAATCGGGACGCTCGGACCGTCCACGGGACCTTCGTCGCTGACCACCCAGCAAACCGAGTCGCAGTACTCCGGCCCGCTGCCATCAGGCCGGCATTCGGGATAAGTTGCCGGGCAGTCGCGGATCCACTGCGGCGCCGCGATTGTGCAGCGACGTGCACCCGGCGGGTCCTGGCGGAAATCCAGGACGAAGTTCACCTTGTCCCGGAAGACGGCCGGGATGTCGTCGAGGTCCGAGTTGCTCGAACGAAACGTGCGCACCTTCTCCGGACGGCAGGCGTAGTTCCACGCAGACTCGCGGGGCGCCACCGACCGCGTCCCGACGTTGACCGTCGGCGGGAACTCAAGGACGCCGCGGAAGCATGCCCCCCCCTAGCAAACCCCATGCCAAGAGTGCCGTCGATCGAGCCAGAAGCGATCCCGTCCGTCCCCAGTCGCCCGTCATGATCCTGCCCTCCCTCCAGCGCCGTCAGGCGCGCCCGATCCCCCGTCTTCGCCGAAGTCCCTCCCTCCAGCATAGGTCGGACGCACCGAAAACCGACTGTGGGGTCCGCTTCGAACCCCCCACGGATCTCCCGGTGCGTCAGGCTGCCGGAGCAGATGAACGAACCCCCACGCGTGACGAGGTTCCATTCCAGCGGCGGCAACGACGCATCACACGGGACGCCGGGGTCGATGCAGCCGCCCGGACAGGCCTCATAGTCCGCGAAACAGTCGGCCGTCCTCTCCATCACGTTGCCGATCATGTCATCGGCGCCGTACGGACTGCGCCCGAGCGCGTAGTGGCCGACACGCGACGTGTCTCCCGGACAAAGTGCAGCCGCTTCCTCGCTTGCCCATTCCGGGATGTTAGCTTCGCGGCAACTGTACCGGTAGTCGCCCAAGGGCGGGGAGTCCCACGGCACCAGCCGTTCGTCCTCTTCTCCGCAGGAGTCGGGCGGCACGATTTCACATCCACCCCGGGCCGCCTTCTCCCATTCGGGTTCCGTCGGCAGGCGCTTGCCTTCGTAGCTGCAGTAGTCCATCGCCTGGGGACCAAAGAGGTAGAGCAACGGGTAGTCATCGAAAGCGGAATCGCCAAAATAGTCGGATCGGAGGAACGAACCGTCAATGTGGTCCGCGGGACACCCTCCCACGCGCTGACACCGTTTGAACCGGCGGTTGGTCACCTCGTATCGGTCGACAAAAAAACCGGAAACCGTCACGATCCGCTTGGGCGTCGGGGGCGGTGCCATGCAGCCGAAATCCTCCGAGCCCGAGTCAACCCCCATCACGAAGGGCCCGGCGGGGACGAACATCTCCTCGTAGTTGAGATCGCAGACGCCATCGACGCAGGAGGCGTACCGGCCGTCGGGGGTCGTGCACTGGGTGAAGTCGGCGACCAGTTCCCCGCCGACGCAGCGACCGGTCTCGGGGCTGCACGTTTCGACGCCGTTGCACGGTTCGCCGTCGTCGCAGGGTGCCGACTCCGAGCAGGGCGTGCCGACCGTCTCGGCCGGTGGGATCACGAACTCCACCACATCGCCTGCGAGCATCGTGCTGCTGCAGTCGCAGCCTCCGATACAGGCCGTCGCGACGAACACCAGCACTGCCACCCAGCGAAGGAACATCCTGCGGAACCTCCACGACCAGCAACGGGAGTATGCAACCAGCGGAGTCGGCGTGCAAGGCGAAGCGGACGTCGGGGCGCCGGGCGAGCGCCTCGACCAACACCGCAGAAGGCGACGGCCGCGGAGGCGGAGGCGGAGAAGCCCGGCATTCCGGAGGAGAACGCGGCGCTGCCCGGACTGGCCGAGGTGACGACGCACGGTCGATACCTGACGACGCGAATCGCGGACTGGGTCGTCCGACGCTGCGGACTGCCCGCGCTGCGAGGCGGCCTGCGCAACCTGCTGCGCGGAGCCCGGCGCGCCGCACGCCCCGCCCCCGCCTGTCTTCCAGTTCGCCGGACCGAGCCGGCAAGGCACGCGGCCCGCTGGAGCGGGGATCGGGCCGCAGGTTCGATAGCGGAGTCCCGACCCAGCACCGCTTCGCTTGCCCCGCAACGGGGACGCCGTTATGCTCCGGGGCGTGGACAGCACGTTCGATCAGATCGTCGCACGGCTCAGGGGTCTTCCCGGTCTCCGCTTCGTCGCGTTGTTCGGGAGTGCGGCCTCCGGACGAGCCACGGCACGCAGCGACCTCGACATCGCCGTATCGGTGGGGCACGACGGACGGCCGTCCTTCGACGAGCAGCTCACCTTGTCCGCCTCGCTGTCCGGCATTGCCGGCCGAGACGTCGACCTGGTGGTCGTCGAAGAGGCTTCCACCATCCTTCGGCGGCAGATCGCCCTCCAGGGCCGTGCGCTCTGGGAGCGGGAGCACGGGAATTTCATCCGGTTCCAGGCCTCGGCGGCCTTCGAGTACGAGGATTTCGCCCCGGTATTCCGAGTCTGCCGGGACGGCTTCCTCGCCGCGTTGATGCGCAAGGGGGACGTGCATGCCCGCCGATGACGTCCCCGTGGCCCGGGGTTGCCCGTCGCACAAGAGTGCCCGTTGCCCGGATCCGAAGACTGAAAAGTAAACGACCACGCCCAGAGGGCGTGGCTTTAGGAAGGCCCCCCCGAGGGGGCCTGATGCGCAGGAAGCCCCCCATGGGGGCAAGCACATCGGGAAGGCCCCGCTGGGGCCAGTTCTGTCGCCCTACTTCAGGTCCAACTCGCCCTGCCCGCTCTCCAGCTTCTCCTGATCGCGGATGTACCGCCGGATGCGCTGCTCGTCCAACCCGACCGTGCTCACGCAGTACCCCGTCGCCCAGAAGTGCGGCCCGGTCATCCTCCGCTCGTGCAGCAGTTCCCGGTGGATCCGGATGGCGCTCTTGCCCTTCAGGAACCCCACCGTATGCGCCACGCTGTACTTCGGCGGAATGCTCAGGCACAGGTGGATATGGTCGGGCGCTGCGTTCCCTTCGATCAACTCCACGTCCCGCTGCCTGCACAGGTCCCGCAAGATCCTCCCGACCTGCCGCTTCAGCCGCCCGTAGAGCACCCGCCGACGGTACTTCGGGATGATCACGATGTGGTACTTGCACTCCCAGCGCACGTGCGCCAGACTCTCCCAGTCATGCATGCAGGTTCTCCTTCCTCGCCCCACGGGGCCTTCCCGGAAGGAGAGCCTACCTCCGCGGTACACCACGGATCGCTCGAAGCTCGTCGGGTCGCACGGCCAAAGGCCGTGGGTTCAGGAGGCTAACTGAAAACACGCCCCTACGCCGGCAGCCACACTTTGAAGCTGGCGCCGCCCAGATCCGACCGCGCGACCTCGAGGCGGCCGCCGTGGGAGGCGACGATCTGGCGGCAGGTGGCCAGGCCGATGCCGACGCCGTAGGGGCGGCTGGAATAGAACAGCTCGAAGACGCGCTCGCGCTCCTCGTCGGGCACGCCGGGGCCCGCGTCATCGACGCAGATCTCCACGCCGCCGTCGCGCTCGCCGCCGCGCACCTGGACCGCCGAGCCGGCGGGGGCGGCCTGGATGGCGTTCTTGAGCAGGTTCCACAGCACCTGGCGGAGCTGGGCCTGGTCGGCCGGGACCTCGAGCGCCTCGGCGACGTGGACGGCGACGGTGGCGTGACCGAGGCGCGGGTCCTCGCCGGCGAGCCGGGCGACCTCGTGCACCAGCTCGCGGACGCGGACGGACGCCTTTTGCGGCGGCTGCGGCCGCGCCAACGTCAGCATCTGTGTCACCAGCTCGTTGATCCGGTCGACCTCGCGCAGCACCAGCGCCCGCAGCCGTTCGGATTCGGGGTCGCCCGCGGAGGTGGGCAACAGCTCGATGGCTCCGCGGATGGCCCCCAGGGGGTTGCGGATCTCGTGCGCCAGACCCGCGGCGACCTTGCCCAGGGCCGAGAGACGCTGCGCCTCGTCCAGCTCGCCGCGGATCGTGCGGAGGCGGTCGGCCAGATCGGCGCGGGCCAGCTCGGCGTTGCGCACGTCGCGCGAGATCTGCTGGGCGCGGAAGGCGAGGAAGCCGCCGAGCAGCCCCACCCCGAGGAGCGAGACGGCGTCCGGGGCGAGCCGGTGCAGCGAGAGGCTGGCCGCGGCCTCGGCCGCGGTCGCGGGCTCGTATCCGGCGGGCCAGGGGAACCAGCCGACCTTGAGGCCGGCGGCGAGCGCGGCGTAGAGGAGGAAGGCGGCGAGGCCCAGGACGGCGGCGCCGCGGACGCCGAGGAAGACGGCGGCGAGGAGCACGACGAGGTCGAGCAGGTAGACGAAGTAGCTGTTGGGACCGCCGGTGCCCCAGACGACGGCGGTCCAGAGCACGACGTCGAGCAGGAGCTGGAGCCAGGTGAAGCGGATCCAGTCGCGGATGCGGCGCATGGCGACAACGGAGAGGGCGGCGGCCAGGAGCATGCCGCCGGCGATGCCGCAGGTGATGCGGACGCCGGGCGCCGCCGCGGCGCCGGCGCGCAGCAGGACGATCGCGCTGCCGCCCAGGAGCAGCAGGGCGACGGCGCCGCGGAAGGCCAGGAGCCAGAGCAGCTTGTGCGAGAGGTCCTCGAGGAAGGGGTTGAGGCGGCGGGAGGGCATGGCGGCGGCGCCGGGCTACTCGCTCTTGATCTTGCCGGCGATGCCGAAGATCGGCAGGTACATGGCGATCAGCATGCCGCCGACGGCGCCGCCGATGAACACCATCAGGAGGGGCTCGATCATCGAGGTGAGGGCGCCGATCGCGACGTCGACCTCGTCCTCGTAGAAGTCGGCAATTTTGGAACACATCTGGTCCAGCGCGCCGGTCTGCTCGCCGACCGCGATCATCTGGACCACCATGCCGGGGAAGATCTTGGCCTGCGACAACGGCTCGGCCATCGTCTTGCCCTCGGAGATCCTCTCGCGGGCGTAGCGGATCGACTTCTCGACCACGACGTTGCCGGCGGTGCGCGCGGTGATCTCGAGGGCGTCGAGGATGGGGACGCCGGAAGAGAGCAGCGTGCCCAGGGTGCGCGTGAAGCGCGCGACGGCGATCTTGCGGATGAGGGGGCCGAAGATGGGCAGCAGCAGCAGGAAGCGGTGCACGATCATCTTGCCGCGCGGCGAGCGGTAGAAGAAGACGAAGAGGACGATGATGGCGATGAGGCCGACGAAGACGAAGGGCGCCCAGCGGGCGAAGCCCTGGCTCAAGTCGATCACGAACTGCGTCGGGCCCGGCAGCTCGTTCTCCGCGCCGAAGTCCTTGAACAGCCTCTGGAAGGTCGGAATGACCTTGAGCAGCATCGCGGCGACGGAGCCGATGGCCACGCAGAGAACGATGACCGGATAGGTCATGGCGCCCTTGATCTGGCGCCGCAGCTTGGCCGTCTTCTCCAGGTATGCCGCCTGGCGGTTCAGGATCGTGTCCAGGATGCCGCCCGCCTCGCCGGCCGCGACGAGGTTGGTGAACAGCTCGTCGAAGACGCGCGGGTGCTGGTGCATCGCGTCGGAGAGGTTCGAGCCGCCCTCGACGGTCTCCTTGACGTTGAGGATGATCTTGCCGAAGCGCTTGTTCTCGGTCTGGTTGCCGAGGATCTCGAGGCAGTTCACCAGCGGGAGGCCGGCGTCGATCATCGTGGCGAACTGTCGCGTGAAGATGACGAGGTCCTTGATGGTGACGGGCGAGCCGATGGAAATGTCGGCGAGCCGGACGGACTTCTTGACGCGGATGGGCGTGAGCTGCATGCCGCGGACCTTGGCCAGGGCGGCATCCTGGTTGGGCGCATCGACGCTGCCCTTCCTCAGCTCTCCGGTCCGGGTGCGCGCCTCGTACGACCAGGTCGTCATCGCGGGGGCCAGTATAAAGGGCCGCCCGGTGCGGAGTCAAAAAGGCCGGACGGCGGGGTCACTTGCGCTGGAACCCGGACGTCGGCGCCGGACGGCCGCCCTTGTCCTGCGCGTTCTGGAACATCCCCTTCAGCTCGTCGGGGTCGCTGGTGCGCGCGAAGGCCTCGTCGGTGGAGATCAACCGGCGCTGGGCGAGGTTGAACAGCGACTGGTTGAGGGTCATCATGCCGAACTTCTCCTGGCCGACCTGCATCTGCGTGTAGATCTGGTGGACCTTGTCCTCGCGGATCAGGTTGCGGATGGCGGGGTTCGGGATCATCACCTCGCAACACAGCACGCGGCCGGGGCCGTCGGCGCGCGGCAGGAGCTGCTGCGTGACGACGCCCTCGAGCACGAACGAGACCTGTGCGCGGACCTGAGCCTGCTGGTTCTCGGGGAAGACGTCGATGATGCGGTTGATGCTCTGGACGCAGGAGTTGGTGTGCAGCGTGGCGAAGACCAGGTGCCCCGTCTCCGAGATCGTCAGGGCCGCGGCCACCGTCTCCAGGTCGCGCATCTCGCCTACGAGCACGACGTCGGGATCCTGGCGCAGGACGTACTTCAGCGCGGCGGGGAAGGAATGGGTGTCCGTGCCGACCTCGCGCTGGTTGACCAGGCAGTTCTTGTTCGAGTGCAGGTACTCGATCGGGTCCTCGATCGTGACGATGTGCAGCCGCCGTTCGTGGTTGATCTTGTCGATCAGCGACGCCAGGGTCGTGGACTTGCCGCAGCCGGTGGGTCCGGTGATCAGCACCAGCCCGCGGGGGCGCGTGGCCATTTCCGCGACTACGGGCGGCAGGCCCAGCTCCTCCCAGGAAGGGATGCGGAAGGGGATGGTGCGGAACGCCCCGGCGACCGCGCCGCGCTGGCGGAAGATGTTGGCGCGGAAGCGGGACAGGTTCTTGACGCCGAACGACAGATCCAGCTCGTTGTCCGTCTCGTACGTGACCTTCTGCTCCTCGGTCAGGATGGAGTAGCAGATCTGCTTGGTGTCCGCCGGGGACAGCGGCGGGATCTTGAGCGGGACCAGGGCGCCGTCGATCCGGAGCTGCGGGGGCGTTCCGGTGGTGATGTGCAGGTCGCTCGCACCCTTCTGCACCATCGTGCGCAGGAGCTGGTGGAGGTTGACCAGGTTCACCGCGGGCACCGCTCCCGCGGCGCTCGGCGGGTTGGGGGGGGATTCGCCTTCCACGATGCTCCTCGTCTAGTCCATCGCCGTGACGCGGAGGACCTCCTCGATCGAGGACATGCCCTCCTTGACCTTGTTCAGGCCGGCGCGACGCAGCGACGTCATGCCGTCGCGCACCGCCTGCGCCTTCAGCTCGGCGGTCGACGCGCCCTGCAGCACCATCTCCTTGAGGTCATCCGAGAACGGCATGACCTCGTACAGCGCGATGCGGCCGCGATAGCCCGTGTTGCTGCACTCGCGGCAGCCCCGCCCCTTGCGCAACTTGATCTGCCCCATCTCGTCCTCGGTGAAGCCCGCGTCCAGCAGCACTTTGGGCGTCTGCGGGTCCTCGACGCCGCAGTTGGCGCAGTTCTTGCGGACGAGGCGCTGGGCGAGGATGAGGTTGATCGAGGCCGTCACGAGGAAGGGCTCGATGCCCATGTTGAGGAGACGGCTGATCGACGAGGGCGCGTCGTTGGTGTGGAGCGTGGAGAGCACGAGGTGGCCGGTCAAGGCGGCTTTGATCCCGATCTCGGCCGTCTCGAAGTCGCGGATCTCGCCGACCATGATGATATCGGGGTCCTGCCGCAGGAACGAGCGCAGCGAGGCGGCGAAGTTGAGCCCGATCTCGTCGTGCATCTGCACCTGGTTGATCCCCGGCAGGTTGTACTCGACCGGGTCCTCCGCGGTGCTGATGTTGTGCGACGGCCGGTTCAGCTCGGAGAGCGCCGAGTACAGGGTGGTGGTCTTCCCGGAGCCCGTGGGGCCGGTGACCAGGCACATGCCGTACGGCATGTAGATCGACTTGCGGAAGTGCTCCAGCGCGGCCGGCTCGAAGCCGAGCTTGGTCATGTCGAGCTGCAGGGAGGATTTGTCCAGGAGCCGCAGGACGACCTTCTCGCCGAAGAGGGTGGGCAGCACGGAGACGCGGAAGTCCATCTCCTTGTCCTTGCCCACGCGCAGCTTGATGCGCCCGTCCTGCGGCAGACGGCGCTCGGCGATGTCCAGCGAGCTCATGATCTTCAGACGCGAGCAGATCGCGTTTTGCATCTTCTTCGGCGGCTGCATCTCCTCCAGGAGCACGCCGTCCACGCGGTAGCGCACGCGCAGGAACTTCTCGTACGGCTCGACGTGGATGTCCGACGCGCCCTTGCGGATGGCGTTGATCAGCAGGAGGTTGACCAGGCGGACGACCGGGGCGTCCTCGGAGAGCTTCTCGAGCTCCAGGACGTTGACGTCGCCCTCCTCGTCCTCGCGGACCTCGATCTCCCCGAGGTCCATGACGTCGCCGAGGGCCTCGGTGTACGAGATGCCCTTCTCGTAGTACTTCTCGATCGCCGCCTGGATCGCCGGCTCGGAGGCCACGACCGGCTCGACGTTGTACGCCGTGAGGAACTTGATGTCGTCGATGGCGTGCAGGTTGGTCGGGTCGGCCATGGCGACGATCAGCGAGCTGCCGGCGCGCTGGACCGGGATGACCTTGTGCCGCTGCGCCACTTCCTTGGGGATGAGCGCGATGATCTCGGGGTCGATGTCGTAGTCCGAGAGGTTGACCGCGGGGATGTTGTACTGCTGCGCCAGGAATTTGCTGATGTCCTCGTCCGAGACGTACCCGAGCCGCGCGAGGGTGTAGCCCAGGTTGGTACCGCTGCGCTTCTGCTCGTCCTGCGCCTGCTTGAGCTGTTCGAGCGAGATCTTGCGCTCCCGCAGCAGCAGCTCGCCCAGTTTCTCCTCGCCCCCCGCGCCGCCCGCACGCGGGCGCGGCGGGGGTGCAGGGGCCGGGCCGCGCCGTCCGGATTCGTTCGCCATCGCCTTCGTCCTCTCCCGCGCATCCCCGGTCCCCGGCCGGCGGAGGCGCAACGGCGAATTACAGGCTTGCCGGCTCGACAAGTCAAGGCGAACGCGCCGGACCCACGGGGCGCGCGCCGGAAGCGCGAAATCGGGGCACGCGCGCGGACCCGCCGGACGGCTTGACACCTGTCCGGACGCGGCGCATCGTTTCCCCCGTTTTGGGGATGGTCGTTGCATCGGCCGCGCCGTGCGGCGGCCGGTCGCCGGGGTTCCAGCGACCCGGCCAGGAGGGAAGACCGATGGCAGACGCTCCGCGGCCGAAGCTCGTGTCGTGTCCCGAACCGTTCGCGCCGTTGTTCGGCGCCGCCGAAGGCGTGATGGCGAGGTTCTTCGGAGAGCTGGAGCGTGCGCCCGAGCGCGGGGAGATCAAGATCAGCGGCGTGCGCTACCTGCTCATGCGCACGGACTCGCTGGCCATCGAGCTGCAGGAGGAGCTGCGCAAGACCTTCGGCGAGGCCGGCGCGCGGCAGATCCGCTACAAGCTGGCCAAGGCCTGCGGGATCCGCGACGCCAAGATGTTCCACGAGCGTCTGGCCGTGACCGACCCCGACATGAAGCTGGCCCTGGGGCCCGTGCACTTCGCCCACGTCGGCTGGGCGTACGTCGACATCTTCCCGGAGAGCGCGCCCCAGACCAATGAGAACTACTTCCTGGTCTACGATCACCCGTACTCGTTCGAGGCGGCCTCCTACCTCGAGAACGGCATCCGCACCGACGCGCCCGTCTGCCACATGAACGCGGGCTACAGCACCGGCTGGTGTCAGGTGAGCTACGGGATCGAGCTGAAGGCGGAGGAGCTCACCTGTCGCGCCAAGGGCGACGCGAAGTGCATCTTCGTCATGGCCCACCCGAAGAACTTCGACCGGCTGGCGCGCGAGTACAAGCAGAAGGCGGGTCTGGGCTAGCGTTCACGCGCGCCCGTGTGCCGGCAACGGGCCACCGGCAACCCACAGCCGGCCGCGCCGGTCGCGGCGCGATCTGGGGCGGCCGGGCTGCCCCGGCAACTTGACCCTCGCGCACGGCGCGTGCTTTCATCGACGGCGGAAGAGGAGAAGCGATGTTTGGGGAGCTGTTGTCCGAGGTGGTGAAGGGGGTCGATGGCGCGATCGGGGTGGTGCTCATGGGCACCGACGGGCTGCCGGTCGATCAGGTCGTCGGGGATCCTCCGCGGGGCGACATCGAGGCGATGGCGATGGAGTTGTCGGTCGTGCTCCGCGAGATCAAGAAGGCCGCCAGCCAGCTCGGGGCGGGGCAGGCCGAGGAAGTGATGATTCGGGGCGCCACGATGACCACGGTGATCCGCGTGCTCAACGAGGACTACTTCGTGGCGCTGGCGTTGCCCCCGACGGCGAGCATCGGCAAGGGCCGCTACCTGTTGCGGCGAGTCGCCCCGCGGCTGCGGGAGAATCTGTAGGCTTCGAGGGCGGACGATCCGCGCGGCTGCGCGGGGATCGTCCGCCGCTCAGCCTGAGGCAGCGGCAGGTCCCTCCGCCCGGAGCTCCGGCATCCATTTGTGGCGTCAGTCTGTCGAAAGGGTGTAACATTGCGCCGCCGGCGTGTGTCGTGTGCCGGTTTTGAGGAGCGCCGTGGCCCTGAACCGAGAGAAGATCCACCAGTCGGTCCAGCGGTTGGTGCTCAAGGGCCAGCTCGACAAGGCCATCCAGGAGCTGCGTCCGATCCTGGAGGAGGATCCGAACGACGCCCGGACGCTGCAGAAGATCGCGGAACTCCAGCGCAAGAAGGGTGCGTACCAGGAGGCCGAGGGCGTCTACATCAAGCTGGCGGACGTGCTCATGCGCGGGGGCTTCTACCAGCGAGCCGTGGCGGTCTACAACCAGATCCTGCAGCTCAATCCGACGAATCTCCCGGTCCACATCTCCCTGGGCGACACGCTGACCAAGCTCGGGCTGCTGCAGGAGGCGAACAAGATCTACTCGCGCACGGTCGGCCTCCTGCAGCGCGCCAACCGCTTCGACGAGGCGACGGCGATCCTGGAGAAGCTGATCGGGACGGCTCCCGACAACTACCAGGCACGGCTGCAGCTCGCGGAGCTGTACTTGAAGGCCGGCAGGAACGAAGCCGCCGTGCGCGCGTTCGAGGAGGCGTTGCCCACGTTGCGCTCGCAGGGACGGGACGACCTGTTCCAGAGGGCGGCCGAGCGGCTCCTGTACTACCAGCCCGAGAACCTCGCCTTGTGCCGCGAGCTTTCCGTGTTCCACCTTCGCCGCGGGAACGTCCCGCAGGCGATGAAGCTCTTGCAGTACTGCCACAAGCGGGACCCGCAGGACGTCGACACGCTCCGGCTCCTGGCCAGCCATTTCGAGTCCGCCGGCGACATCGAGAAGGCGGTCGTCGTCCTGCATCAGATGGCGAAGGTGTTCGAGGGGCGCGGGGAGCAGGCCGAGGCGACCGAGGTCCATCGGCGGGTGCTCCAGATCCGTCCCGGCGACGCCGAGTCCTCGCAGGCCCTCGGCGCGGGCGTTCCGCTGGCGATGCCCGGCCAGGCCGCCGCCGCCCGCCCCGCCCCACCGCCCCGTCGCGGGCTGCCGCCCGC
>JACRCX010000012.1 GCA_016218815.1 Deltaproteobacteria bacterium | reverse complement strand
GCAACATAAGATGGGATCTACGACACCTCGCAGACCGGCGCAAGGCCGACTCGCGGATGACGAGCGGGATCCGGGGCGGGATCCGGGGCTTGACGGCCACGCCGTTCGGGATGAACCTTGCGGCGTGGGGTACTACGGTGACCGGATGCAAGCCCCCGGCGCGTCCGGTCCGGCGCGCGCGGGTGGCGACCGCGTCCGGCCGGGGGGGTCGCGGCGCACGGCATCACAAGCGGGTTGCGGCTTCCTCCCCGTCGGCTCGGCGGGACTCCGCTCGATCACGCCGGAGCCGGCGATGTCGAACCCAAGCTCCGCAAGTTCCCTGCGCGCCTCGTCCGGCTTGGCCACGACGTCCAGCACCTGAAGCCGCGCATTGCACTTGGGGCACACCAGGACATCCTGGGCAAACGTTCGCCGGAGCAATCGGGGCCAGTCGATCCTCGGCGCCCGCGCGAGGAGGGCGCCATCGGCGAGCTGCTTCCACCGCTCGAGCGGGATGACCGGGTCGTACTCGCTCTCGTCCGGCTCGGCCGACCGCGCCAGAAGGCCCACGGCGCGGACCGCGGCGCGCGGGACGGCCGGCGGCGGGACCGGCTTCGCCGCCGGCTCGGCCTCGCCGCGGCGCAGAAACGTGCCGCCCGGCGGCGCAGTCGCACGAGCGCCGTTCCCGGACGCCGCCGCGTCGCTGCCGTGCGCGCAGCCGGTGGGCGCGTCCCGCGCCCGGGGCACAACGTTCGGACGCCAGCGCGACGCCGGCGCCAGGACGCCGTGGTACGTCTGCAACGGATAGCGAGGCGGAGGCACGATCGCCGCCAGACGGGCCAGGAAGTCCAACGGCTCCATGATCCGGTACGGCCCGGCCTCGGAACGCGCCCACCGCACTCGATACGCGAGCCGGCCGTCCGGCAGCTCGCTCAGCCGGCCGAGCGCCAGGGAGGGCCGCGCGGCGTACCGGACCAGCCGCTCCCGGCCTTCGAAGTCGCCGGCCGGGATGCAGACGCCGGCGTGCAGATTCCAGCCGTCGGCCGAGACGGACCATCGGCCGCCGGGCTGCGGCGCAAACGCGAGGTCGGCCGGGTCGTCCGGTCGGGCGCCGCCCGGCAGCGGGAGGGACTCGACTGTCCCGCGCTGCATCGCGGCCTGCCCCAGACCCTCGAGCGGACCGCACTCCGCCGAGTCGCCGATCGCACCCGGGTCCTCGGGATCGACGAGGCCCTCGCGCCGCAGCCACCGCATGCATCGCTCGCGGACGTCGTACAGGACGTCAGCCAGTTCCTCGCGCGTGGGCGGCGTCGCGCGACGGAACACGAGGACGTCGCCGGGGCCGCGGCGAAACACGCCGTCGAGGAACAGGCCATGGAGATGGACGTGAAGGTTGATGGATCCGCCCGCTCGTTGTTGGAAAACCACCGCTCCGCCGCGCCCGACGCCGCGGAACCGCCGCTTGAAGTGCGCGAAGACGGCGTCCGAGAAGCGACGCGTGAAGGCGCGGATGACGTCGGCGCGGAAGGCGGCCAATCGCCGCAGCTCCCACGGAAACGTCACAACCCATTGCCTCAACGGCACGTCGGGAAGAACCCGATCCACGAGATGGACGGCGACGCCACTCATCCGTCTGCCCGCGCACGAGGGGCAGATCCCTCTTCGCAAACAGGAGAACGGGACCAGGAGAAGATGCCCGCACGTCTTGCAAAAAACGCGCGTGTAGCCCTGCCGGTAATCGCCGCAGCGGAGGTACTCGTCGAATTCGTTCTCCACGTACCGGGGCAACGGCTTCTCGTACGACTCCTGCACCAGGCGTCGGAAGTCGGCGAGGTGGTCGTTCACGACGCGCCAGAGCAGCGAGTCCTGCGGGCGGCGGAGACGCAGCGATGACGACGGCGCCGGTGTAGCGAGGGCCACGGGCGACGGACGGTGCCGGATCCACGCCGCCCGCCGGACCCGAAATCACGAGACTTCTGCGGTGGTCCGCCGGCGGGCCGCCGGCGGAGCCGCGGCGGCCGCCGCATCGACCCCGGGCACTGCGCAAGTCAGGCCGACCAGCCCAGGATTCCGGGCGTCCTGCGTCGGACAGCGCCTCCTGCACTCGGCCGGTCTGCGCCCCCGTGACGGCATCGCCGACGCGAACGGCGCCGGATGGCATGCGAATCGTGGACACCAAACTCCGGGGACCGGGCCGGACGGGAGTGGGCCAGACCGGAGTGCGTCAGGGGCATGGAGGGCCTGGCGAGCGTGGGGACGAATCCGCGCCCATCCCGCCCTTCCGCTCTTCCCGCTCCTCCCGCACTTTGTTAGATTCCGCCACCGATGGCCGGCGACCGAGCGAACAAGCACGACACGCCGATGTTCCGCCAGTACCGGGCGGCGAAGGCGAAGTTCCCGGACGCGATCGTCCTGTTCCGCATGGGTGATTTCTACGAGATGTTCTTCGAGGACGCGGTCCTGGTCGCGCCGCTCCTGGGCATCGCGCTGACCAGCCGCTCCAAGGCCGCCGAGGAGCAGATCCCGATGTGCGGCGTCCCGCACCACGCGGTGGACTCGTACATCACGCGCCTGGTCGAGGCGGGGCAGAAGGTGGCGATCTGCGAGCAGATGGCCGATCCGGCGACGGTGAAGGGGCTGGTCCCGCGCGAGGTGATTCGCGTGGTCACTCCCGGCACGAACCTCGACCCGGAGGCCATCGACGAGCGGGCGGGGCAGTACCTCGTGGCGCTGGTTCCGCCGGCGGACGCGGCCGGGCCGTGGGGGCTGGCCGCGGCGGATCTGACGACCGGCGAGCTGCTCGGGTGCGTGCTGGACGGTGCGCCGGCCGTGCACGCGGAGCTGGCGCGGCTGGAGCCGAAGGAGATCCTGGTGCCCCGGGGCGCGGGCGGGTCGGTGGCGGAGCGCCTGCAGGTGGGGCGGGGGCTGCGGCTGTCGGAGGGCGAGCCGGGCGCGGACGACCTCGAGCTGGCGGGGCAGGCGCTGGTGCGGCGGCTGGGGGAGGAGGTCGCGGCGCAGGCACGGGCCGACCTCATGCCGCCGGCGATGCGCGCCGTCGGGCTGGCGGTGGCGTACCTGGCGGGGACGCAGCCCAACCTGCCGTTGCCGGTGCGGCGGGTGCTGCCGTTCTCGCCGTCCGACGGTCTGGTGATCGACGAGACGGCGCAGGCGCACCTGGAAGTACTGCGTACCACGCGCGGGGAGAAGCGCGGGTCGCTGCTGGAGCTGCTCGACCGGGCGCGCACGCCGATGGGAGCGCGGCTGTTGCGCCAGTGGTTGTTGCGGCCGCTGTGCCGGGTGGAGCGGATCCGGCGGCGGCAGGACGTGGTGGCGGCGCTGGTCGAGGCGCCGGCGGTGCGGAGCGAGCTGCGCGAGGCGTTGGGGCGGATCCGCGACGTGCCGCGGCTCGCGTCCCGCGCGGTGCTGGGCGTCGCCTGTCCGCGCGACCTGGGGGCGTTGCGCGACTCGCTGGCGCACGTGCCGGCGGTGGAGGCGTGCGTCGCGGCGCTGGGGCTCGACGCCGACGTGGCCGCGGTGGTCCCTCCCGGGGATCCTTGCGCGGACCTGGCCGACGAGCTGGGCCGGGCGCTCGTGCCCGCCCCGCCGCTGGCGGCGCGGGACGGCGGCATCGTGCAGGGCGGGTACAACGCGGAGCTGGACGAGCTGGTCGAGCTGGCGGAGAAGGGGAAGGACCGGCTGGCGGAGCTGGAGCGGCGGGAGCGGGAGGCGACGGGGATCGCGTCGCTCAAGCTGCGCTACAACCGTGTTTTTGGGTACTACATCGAGGTGACGAAGGCGAACCTGCGTCTGGTGCCGGCGGAGCGTTTCCTGCGCAAGCAGACGATCGCGGGGGGCGAGCGGTTCACGACGCAGGAGCTGGAGGACCTGCAATCGAAGATCCTCACGGCGGACGAGCGGCGCAAGGCGCTCGAGGCGGAGATCTTCGCGGCGTTGCGGGAGCGGGTGGCGGCGGCGAAGTCGCGGCTCGACGCGGCGTCGGAGCGGCTGGCGTTCCTGGACGTGGCGGCGGCGCTGGCGGAGCTGGCGCACGAGCGGCGGTACGTGCGTCCGCAGGTGGATGACGGGGGGGTGATCGAGCTGGAGGAGTCGCGGCATCCCGTGGTCGAGGCGGCGGGGCCGCAGGTCGAGTTCGTGCCCAACGACGTGCGGCTGGATCTGGACGGCGAGCGGCTGTGGATCATCACGGGGCCGAACATGGCGGGCAAGTCGACGGTGATGCGGCAGACGGCGCTGATCGTGATCCTGGCGCAGATGGGCTCGTTCGTGCCGGCGCGGCGCGCGCGCATCGGGCTGGTCGATCGGATCTTCACGCGGGTCGGCGCGTCGGACTCGCTGACGTGGGGCCAGTCGACGTTCATGGTGGAGATGACGGAGACGGCGGCGATCCTGCGGCATGCGACGCGGCGGTCGCTGGTGGTGCTGGACGAGATCGGCCGCGGGACGTCGACCTTCGACGGGATGAGCATCGCGGCGGCGGTGCTGGAGCACCTGCACGATGTGGTGCGCTGCCGGGCGCTGTTCGCGACGCACTACCACGAGCTGACGGCTTTGGGCGACCGGCTGCCGGGGGCGGCGAACTGGAACGTGGCGGCGCGCGAGTTCGGGCACGACATCGTGTTCCTGCGCAAGCTGGTCAAGGGCGGCGCCTCGCGGTCGTACGGCATCCAGGTGGCGCGGCTGGCGGGGTTGCCGGCGACGGTGGTGCGCCGGGCGGGCGCGCTGCTGGAGGACCTGGAGCAGGGTGGGGAGCCGGGGGCGCGGCGGGGGATGAAGCCGGTGGCGGCGGCGGGGCCCGACCAGGTGTCGCTCTTCGCGGCGGCCGGGCGGTCGGAGGTCGAGCGCAAGCTGGCGGACGTCGATCTCGACCACACGACGCCGCTGGACGCGCTGGCGTTCCTGGCGGCGCTGAAGCGGGAGGCGGGGGGGAAGTAGCTGGTAGCGGGTGGCTGGTAGCTGGTGGCTGGCAACGGAACGGCGGACGGCGCGGTTTCGCAGTTGATCGTCGGGGCCCGGATGGTCCAAGATGCCGGCTGCCGGACGGCCGGTGGAGGTTCGCGATGGACAAGACGACGGGATTTGCGCTGCTGGGCTTCGTGCTGATCGTCTTCGGGGCCACCTTGAGCCAGTCGGTGGCGGCCGGCAGCCCGAACATACCGGGCGTCATCTTCAGCGGCGGCGCCATCGGCGGCGGCGGGGGAGGCGGCGGTGGGGGTGGTGGTGGCGGCGGGGGAGGTGGCGGCATGGGCGGAATGGGCGGGATGGGCGGGATGGGCGGCGGCGACCCGTGCAGTCAGCTCTTCGCGCGGGTGCTGCAGTGCAAGGACGTGATGCTGGCAGAGGTTCCGGCGGAGATGCGCGAGATGGCGGCAGGGATGTTCGAGTCGAAGATGGCGAGCGAGCAGGCCGATTGCGCCGAGGATCTGGCCAAGGCCAAGCCCGACGAAATTGCGAAGGTCCAACAGTGCCTGGCGGCGCCCGACTGCAACGCCTTCATGGCGTGCTTCCACTGAGCGGGGAGGCAGCCGCGGGCTGAAGCCCGCGGTTCGGCTGTGGATGGCCCCCGGACCCTCGGGGTCCGCAGCTCAGGTCTTCTTGTCGAGCAACCGGACGACGATGGTCAGCCCGAGCAGGGTGAGCGCGGCGCTGCCGAGGTAGCCTGCGAACTGGAAGAAGGCGCCGTAGTTGGCCACCTTGGCGAGCTGAAGGATCCACCCGAACAGCGCCATGCCGACGCACGCGCCGACGGCGATGAAGGTGAACAGGCCGAACTGGCCGACCTTGGACAGGTCGCTCGGCTGGGCCGGACCGGCCGCCGGGGCCGGGAACGCCTGCGGCGGCGGCGCCACGGGCGGGGGCGGGGCTCCCGGCTGGGGGAACGGCTGCTGCGGATACTGCGGCTGCTGGGGGGGATACTGCTGATATGCCATGCGCAATCCTCCTTGCGGTCGGCCGTGGATAGCACGGGCCGCTCGAAGCTGTCAACGCGCTTGCCGCTCGATCCGTGGCGGGCTATGCTCTTGCCGGCTGGACGGGGACGCCGTGCGCAGGCTCCTGCTTCGTCACGCGCGTCGCGCCGCCTCGGGAGGGCTGGGTCATGAGGGCAACGCTCGCCGTAGGGTTGGTGGGACTTCTGTGGGTGCTGGCGGGGTGCGAGGGGCCGGCCGGCCAGAGCGATGCGGCCGGCGACGTCGCGGACGGGGGGGACGCAGAGCCCGGCGACGTTCCGGAGGTCGGCGAGATCGGCGAGGAGGACGGCGAGGAGGAGGCGGCGATCGACCCCTTCGCGGTGACCGCGGTGCGTCCGGACCACGGGACGTTCCAGGGCGGCTCGACGGTCATCGTGCGCGGGCGCGGCTTCGTCGAGGGTGCGATCGTCTACTTCGACGACCGGATGGTGCAGCTCCCGGACACGACGGTGCTCAACGACAACGAGATCGCGGTGGTGACGCCGGCGGGGCCGGTAGGGCCGGTGGAGGTGCGGGTCGAGCAGGGTGACGAGAACGCGGCGTTGGCGGACGGGTTCACGTACGACGCGTTCGGCATCGATCCGCGGTCGGGCTCGGTCGCCGGCGGGACGTTCGTGACGCTGATCGGCAGCGGGACGGGGTGGGAGGACGGCGACTCGGTGCTGATCGACGGCCATGCGGCGTCCGACGTGACGGTGGTGAGCGCGGAGACGATCACGTGCCGGACGCCGTCCGGGTCGATCGGGCCGGCGGACGTGACGGTGCGCGGCGCGGTGACGGACATGACGGCGCGCGGCATCTACGGCTATTTCTCGTCGACGGATCCGACCAGCGGCGGGCTGGGCGGCGACCCGATCGGCGGGCCGGGGACGCGGGACGAGGTCTGTCCGGGCGAGGGCGGCGGGGCCAAGGGCGGCTGGAAATCGGTCGGCACGCTCAACGTCACGGTCCTGAACTGGATGACGATGGACCCGGTGGAAGAGGCGTTCGTGATGCTGGGTACGGACGCGGGGACGACGTACCAGGGGTTGACGGACGTGCGGGGGATGATCGTGTTCTCCGGTCCGGATCTTTCCGGACGGCAGACGGTGACGGCGGCGAAGGACGGCTTCGAGAGCACGACGATCGAGCGGTTCGACGCGACGGACGTGACGATTTTCCTGCTTCCGATCCCCGATCCGGAGCCGGGGCCGCTGCCTCCGGGCCGGCTGGGGGCGACGATCAGCGGCGAGTTGATCTTCGAGTCGGCGGGCGAGTTCGCGCGGGGGCCGTGGGACATCGTGCCGCCGCCGGGGCCGGGCGAGCAGAAGGCGGCGTACGTGTACGTCACGTCGTGGGACATCTGGAACGCGCCGCCTCCCTCGTATTACGGCGGCGCCGACTACCGCGTGACGGAGGAGGATCCCGGCATCTACGGCTACAGCTACTCGGTCTTCGCGCGGCCCGGCACGGTGGCGGTCGTCGCGTTGGCCGGCCTGGAGCGGATCTCGGACGGGGCGTTCACGCCGTACGGGATGGGCGTGGCGCGGCACATCATCACGGGGCCTGGGGACGTCATCGACGGTGTCGACGTCTACGTGGTGCACCCGCTGGACGTCCCGCTGGAGATCGAGGTGGTCGACCCGCCGGAGGTGACGCCGGCGGGCGCGCCCAACACGTACCGCATCGACGTGTTCCTCGACCTGGGCGGCGACGGCGTCTTCTGGAGCCCGCAGAAGAGCCGCTACGTCTCCGATGTCTCGCGCCCGGTGCTCTTCCCGGCGTGGGTGGCGCCCAACGGGGAGCTGGCGGACGCGACCTACACGGTGGTGGCCGGCGCGTACAACCGGACCATCGACTCGGACGGCAACCTCTCGGACGTCAACCCGTTCTCGGTGGTGATCTCCCCGGGGCACCGCAACGTCTGGAGCCCGATGACGGTGGAGCATTTCATCGGCCTCCCGCACGCGGTGGACCCGACGTTCGGCGCGCTGGTGACGGGCAACCACATGGAGTTCGGCAACCTGCCGGAGGACCCGGACTTCTGGTTGATCCAGCTACAGACGATCGACCAGTCGCCGCTGTGGCGGCTGATCCTGCCCGGGTGCATCAAGGAGTACGACCTGCCGGACATCGCGACAATCGCGGGGCTGCCCGAGCTGCCGGCGGGCTACTCGGTGTGGGTCATCTTCGGCATCCGGGCGCCGGGCTTCACCTACGACGAGTGGAGCTACCGGTTCCTGTCGCAGAACTACTGGAGCGCCTACACGGCCGACGCGTTCCTCTTCAAGTTCAGGGAGTAGAGAATCGATGCGCAACGTCTCGTTTCCGCTGGTCGTCCTCCTGCTGGCCGGCGCGTGCACCGACCCTCCGTCCAACGACCACCCGGACGGCACGGCGGACGGGCCGGTGGCGTGGTGCCGCCACGAGGGCGACGTTTTCTGTCTCGACGACAACATCGAGCAGCGTTGCACCTTCCCGGAGGGCAGCGAGTTCCCGGCGATCGTGACCCGGGAGTGCATCCCGCTCGGGTTGACCTGCGTCTCGTTCCCCGAGACGTTGGGTTGCGCCCGGTGCGCGCCCGACACGCTGGCCTGCGACGGCAACGACATCGTGCGCTGTTCCGACGACGGCCAGGAGTGGTCGTACGTCGACACCTGCGACGTCGCCCGCGGGGACCAGTGTGTCAACGGCCGCTGCGTCAACGGGTGCGAGAACGCGGACCGGCTGCACTCCAACGTCGGCTGCGAGTACTGGGCGGTGGACCTGGACAACGCCGTGACCCAGGGGCTCGACGCGACGATGCAGCAGTATGCCGTGGTGGTCTCGAACCCCTCGCCGCTGCTGGCCACGGTGCAGGTGTGGGTGAACGACGCGGCGCCCGGGGACGCGCCGGAGGAGCGTCTGGTCGACTGGATCGAGCTTTCGACCGACGACCTGTTCGTCTTCAACCTCGACCCGCGCGAGGTCGACGGCACGCCGCCCGGCGGGGCCAACAGCGGCAGCCACACGGCCTGGACGGCCAACGCCTACAAGATCACCTCGACGGCGCCGATCATCGCCTACCAGTTCAACCCGCTGTCCAACGTCGGCGTCTTCTCCAACGACGCCTCGCTGCTCCTGCCCAAGAGCGGTCTCGGCGCCGACTACACGGTCATGGGCTGGCCGCAGACCATCGCCAACACGCCGGAGAACCCGGACACGGACATGCGGGACGACCTGCGGGCCTTCCTGACCATCGTCGGGACCGAAGCGGACACGAACGTCGCGGTGACGCTGAGTACGGACGTGATGCCGCTGCCCGACCCGCCGACGGGGACGGGCGAGTGGCTGGCGGGCGAGCGCTTCACGTTCACGCTCGGGGCGTACGAGATCCTGAACCTGGAGACGGGCGAGTTCAACGCCGACTTCACGGGGACGGTGATCGAGTCGGACAAGCCGGTGGCGGTGTATTCCGGCTCGGAGGCGTCGGACGTCCCGTGCTTCCACGACCTCTCCACGCGCCGGTGCTGCGCGGACCATCTGGAGGAGCAGCTCATTCCGGACGCGTCGCTGGGCTACACGTACGTCTTCGCCCGCACGCCGCCGCGGACGCCCGAGGTCTACGCGGCGGGAGGGGTGGTCTCGATTGTCGACGAGCCGGAGTACTTCCGGATCCTGGCGGTGGAGGACGGCACGGAGGTCCGCACGACGCCGATCGACGTCGCGTTCAGCTATGACGCGTGCAACCGGCGCGAGGTCGATCCGACGGATCCGATCGCGCTGCGGGCCGGCGAGTACACGACGCGCGAGGTGTGGGAGGACCTGGTGCTGCACTCGAACCGGCCGATCGAGGTCGGCCAGTTCGTCGCCAGCCAGGAGGTCACGGGGATCGACACCGAATGGCCGGGCGGCGACCCGGCGTTCATCCTGGTGCCGCCGGTCGAGCAGTGGCGTTCGAGCTACGTCTTCCTGACGCCGGAGCTGTACGCGTTCGACTACATGATCATCGCGGCGCACGCCGGAGCGTTCCTGGAGTTCGACAAGGCCCCCTTGCCGCGGAGCTGCCAGATGACGGAACTGGTCGACAACGTCGACACGCCGGCGACGTACAACATCTATCGTTGCCCGCTGTCGGAACCCGTGATCGTCGGTCCGCGGGACGTGGAGGACGGAATTCAGAACGACGGCGTGCACGAGATCCGCTCGACCGACCCCGCCACCGGCCGTCCCGGCCTGCCTTTCGGCCTGGTGGTCTACGGCTTCGACGCCTACGTCTCCTACGGCTACCCCGGCGGCTTGAACCTCATCGCGGTGCCGGAGTAGCGGTGCGGCGGGACAACCTCTTCAGGCGGGACGGCTCGCGTTCGACACATCCGGCAGTGGTCTCCGCGGTGGGTAGCGACATCGGGGGGGGGCTGGTGGTGCTGCGATGAAACCGGGTGTGGTGCGATGAAGCTCGAGCTGGTGCTCGATGCGTTGCCGGACGTCGCGATGCTCGTCGACTCGGGCCATCGCATCCTGTACGCGAACCAGGCATGCCGATCCGCGGTGAACCTGCGGCTGGAGGAACTTGTTGGCGCCTTCTGCCCGCAGGTGATGCACGGACTGGGAACCCCCTACCCGGGCTGTCCGCTGGAGGAGTCAGTCGCCGGGGGGTGCGTCGCCGTCGGCAAGGAAGTGTACCTGACGGAGATCGGGCGCTGGGTCTACTCGGGGGTCTACCCCACCGGGGAGCTCACGTCCGAGGGGAAGCCGATTTTCCTCCACACGGTCCGGGACATCACCGACGCCAAGGTCCAGGAAGAGAGGCTCTTGGCGCAACACCGCGAGCAGGTCGCGTTGGATCAGATGCTGCGGCACTCGTTGGCCGACTCGGCGATCGAGGTCCAGTTGGGCACGATTCTCGACGACCTGCTTGCGATCCCTTGGCTGGGGATCCAGAGCAAGGGCGCCATCCTCCTCGTCGACGAACGGGACGGGAACCTCCGCATGGCGACACAGCGGGGCATGGCGGTGGCCTGCGTCGAGAAGTGCCAGTCCGTCTCGAGGGGGAGTTGTCTTTGCGGGCGCGCGATCGAGACCGGGGAGATCGTGTTCGCGGATGCGCTCGACGACAGGCACGAGGTGCGCTACGAGGGCATCGCCGCCCATGGGCACTACTGCGTACCGATACGCTCCGGCGGGAAGGTCCGCGGAGTCCTCACGGCGTACCTCGATGCCGGTCACGCGCGCAGCGACGCGGAGGAGAGATTCCTCCTGGCCACCGCGGACGTCGTCGCCGGGATCATCGAGCGGGAGGCGGCGCGCGCGTCCTCGCAACTCTTCCGTGCGATGCTCGATCGGGCGCGGGACGCGGTTCTGGTGGCCGCCGCCGACACGTTCCGGTTCGTCGACGCCAACGAGGAGGCGAGCCGTCGACTCGGGTACACGCGTGAGGAATTCAGGCGACTTGCCGTGACGGAGGTCTTGAGGGACGTTCCATCCCGGGAGGTCCTCGACCAACGATCAGCGGACCTGCGGACGAAGGGGAGCATCCTGCTGGAGGAGCGGGAATACGCCAAGGACGGCACCGTCATCCCGGTGGAGGCCAGCGTGAGCATGGTGCGCTGGGAGGGAAGGGAGTACATCGTCGTCGTTTCCAGGGACATCACCGAACGCAGGCGGGCGGAGGGCAACATCCAGCGCGGAGTGGCGCGACTCCGTGCGCTGCGCGAAGTGGACGTGGCGATCACCTCCTCGTTCGACCATCGCGTGACCCTCAGCATCCTGCTCAGCCGCGCGCTTGCTCACCTCGAGGTCGATGCCGCGGACGTGTTGATACAGAACGCCCATGCCCCGATGCTCGAGTTCGCCGCCGGCTTGGGCTTCCGCACGAAGATCCCCCGCGGTTTCCGCGTCCGGGTCGGCGAGGGGCTCGCCGGCCGCGCGGCGCTCGAGCGCCGTACCGTGATCGTCGAGGACCTCGCGCGTCCGGGGGGGGCCCTGGTCCGTGGCACGCTGTTCCACGACGAGGGCTTTCTCGCATGCGTCGGCGTACCGCTCGTGGTCAAAGGCCGCGTGCTCGGCGTGATCGAGGTGTTCCTGCGCCGGCCGTTCCGTCCGGACGGCGAGTGGATCGATTTCCTCGAGGCGTTGGCGGGGCAGGCCGCCATTGCCCTCGACAACGCGTTTCTCGTCGAGGACCTTCAGCGCTCGAACGTCGACTTGTCCCTGGCCTACGACACCACGATCGAGGGTTGGTCGCGCGCGCTCGACCTGCGCGACAAGGAGACCGAGGGCCACTCGCTCCGCGTCACGGACATGGCCGTCTTGCTCGCTCGGTTCTTCGGCCTCCCGGAGGCCGACCTCGTGCACATCCGTCGCGGCGCGTTGCTGCACGACATCGGCAAGGTCGGAATCCCGGACGGCATTCTGCTCAAGCCCGGCGCGCTTTCCGACGAGGAGTGGGTGATCATGCGTCGGCACCCGACGCTCGCGCTGGAGCTTCTCTCGCCGATCGCGCACCTGCGCCCGGCGCTCGACATTCCCTACTGCCATCACGAGAAGTGGGACGGCACGGGCTACCCGCGCAAGCTCAAGGGAGAGGAGATTCCGGTTGCCGCGCGGCTTTTCGCCGTCGTCGACGTATGGGACGCGCTTCGTTCCGATCGGCCCTACCGGAAGGCCTGGCCGGACGAGAAGATCCGCGCCCACATCGCGTCGCTGCGGGGAACGCACTTCGATCCGCGAGTCGCCGACGCGATGCTGGCCGTCGAGTGGCCGCCCCATCCGGGTGGGTGAGGGGACGGGCCCGTCGGCTCGGAGCCAATTGTCGGCCCCGGACAACGGCGACGCGCTGCGCACGTATGAGGCGGGCTGGCTGGGCATTGTCGCGGCGCGGGAGCAGGGAGGGCGCCGGGCCGCTCGCACGGCTCGCGCCCGGGGCCGGTTTGACCGGGCTCCGCTCCGGGGGGTACGCTGCATCCCGCACGCTTCGGGGGGGCCCAGAGGCGGCGGCCGCGCCGGTCGCGGTCCGCTCCGCCGGCATCGAGAGGTCGGACATTCATGCGACGACTTGCGCGGAGCGCGGCCCTGGCCGGACTGCTCGCCATGCTCTCCGCCGCTTGCGGCGGGGACTCGGCGAGCCCCGGCGACACGGCGGACAGCGGAGGCGAGGGTGCAGACGCGGCGGACGGAGCGCCGGACGGGGAGGCGGACGCCGGCGACTCGACGGAGACGGCGACGGACGTTCCCGAGGACGAGGGCGCGACGGAGGCCGACGCCGAGGCGGCCGGCTGCACGCCGGTCGCCGAGACGTGCAACGGCCTGGACGACGACTGCGACGGGCTGACGGACGAGGACGACCCGGGCCTTTGCCCGACGGGCCGGTTCTGCACGGCAGGGCACTGCCGCTCCGGCGGCACGCTGCAGTGGATCCGGGCGATCCCCTCGTGGACGATCCCCCAGGGCGTGGCCGTGGATCCGTCCGGACAGCTCACGGTCGTGGGCTGCCTCCGTTCCACCGTGGACTTCGGCGGCGGCGATCGGGTCCCGTTCGGAGGCTCCGCCGGCTTCGTGGTGAGCTACGATGCGGAGGGCAATTACCTCTGGGACCACGTCTTCGGCGGCGATGGAGACTCGTTGGACAAGTGCGCGCGGGCCGTCGCCGTCCGCTCGATCGATTCGGGGATCGCCATCGCCGGTTCGTACACGGGCACCTTGTCGTTCGGCGGGCCGGCGCGCACGTCCAACGGCGGGATGGATGCCTACGTCGTCGTGCTGGACCGGCTCGGGAACTGGTATTGGGACGAAGCGTGGGGCGGGAGCGGTGACGACGACGCCTCCGCGCTCGCGTTCCCCGACGCCGATTTGTTCGTCGGAGGCTCGGCCCGGGGCAGCTTCTCGATCGGCGGTTCGCCGCTGAGCCTGGGAGTCGAGGGAGACGGCTACGCGGCGGGGATGACGCCGGACGGGGGAGGGGCCGTGACCTGGACGAAGGCGATCTCGACGACGGGCGAGGATGCCGTGACGAGCGTGGCCGTGGACGGCGGTTCGGTCGTGCTTGGCGGCTACGTCGCGGGCATCGTCGATCTCGGCGGAGGCGCGCGCGCGTGGGCTGGCGGCACGGACGGGTTCGCGGCCATCGTCGAGTCGAGAACCGGCGGCTGGAGCGCGGATCGGGTGTTCGGCGGGACGGGTGCGGACGCGGTATGGGGTGCGGCGCGGCCGGAGGGGAGCGAGGCCGTGGTCGGCGGGGACTTCGACCAGGCGATCGACTTCGGCGGCGGCATGCGCACGCCGCTGGGGACGGAGGGCGACGCGTTCACGCTCAAGCTCGGTCGTGACGCGTCGTGGCTGTGGGACGACGAGGTGCGGACGTCCGGCAGCCCCGACCGGATCGGTGCGGTCGCCACGAACGGTTTCGGGGAATTCGTCGTCGCCGGCGCGCAGGGCGGGATGCCGCTCGTGCGCCGCTACGCGCGGGACGGCAGCATCGTCTGGAACACGGTGTTCGGGGGCGGCGAGCCGGACCTGGAGCGGAGCCAGGTCACCGGCATCGCGTTCGGTCCAGGTGACACCATCGTCGTGACCGGCTCCGTCACCGGCAGTGTCTTCACGGAGTCGGATGGGACGGTCGTCGTGAACGGCGGGTTCTTCGCGCTGCTCGAGGATTGAGGGGTCGCGCTCACGCCCAGACCGGCCTTGAGGCCCGTCGGACCTACGGGTTGATCTCGATCCGGTACGGCTGGCCGGGGTCGGCGTCGAGGCCGGGGGCGAGGTAGTCGAGAGTGATGTGGGCGTCGCCGGTCCAGCCGTCGGCGGGATGGAGCACGGCGCCGGTCCAGGCGTCGCCGGTGACGCACTCGCGCTCGTCCAGCGACGTGCAGCTCCCGGCGCGGAGGTAGAGCGCCGTGGGGAAGCCGGTGCCGGCGGAGCTGACCCAGAGGTCCGCGGGAGCGCCGACGTGGGCGACGAAGCGTTCCTGGATGCCCACGCCGGAGCGGATGAGGGCGCACGAACCGGCATCGATGCCGGTGTCGGTCAGCCAGCCCACGAAAGTCCCGCCGTCCGTGGCATCGATTGGATCGGAACAGTTGGCGGCGGGCGGCAGGTCCAGGACCGAGTAGTGCAGCGCGTAGGGGCCGGCGTCGGTGCCGGTCTTGCCGGAGACGACGATGACGTAGCTGCCGGGGGGCAGCCGGCGGTGCTCGACGCGCGAGCCCGCGGTGGGCACATCGTTGCGGTCGTCGTTGCAGAGCACCTCGTCCCCGTCGCAGTCGTAGAGGACGGAGACCACCGTGTCCAGTCCCGCGTGGGCGGTGTCCAGGACGAGGCGGCGCTCGGCGTCGATGGTGACGCGGAAGAAGGCGTCGGGCCCCTCGCCGCCGCACGACGAGACCGACTCGTGGCCGTAGCCCGTCAGATCGCCGGAGACGGCGACCAGCGTGGGGACGCCGAGCACCAGCGGCACGGCGTTCTCGCAGAGGTCGTTGTCCAGATCGCCGGCGCAGTCCTCGTCGGCGTAGTCGGTGACGCCGTCGCAATCGTCGTCCTTGAGGTTCCTGCACACCTCGGGGTGGTTGGGGTTGACCTCCGGGTCGGCATCGTCGCAGTCGCCGAGCCGTCCGGTGCCGGCGCAGCCCTGGTCGCCGACGCCGTCGCCGTCGGCATCGATGGGGTCGTTGCCGCAGACGCCGAGGCCCGGGACGCAGCGGTCCTCGGTGCACTCGACGCCGTCATCGCACTCGCCGGTGCTCGTGCACGTCCGGTCGCGGCGCACGCAGCCGGCGTCCTGGTCGCAGGTCCAGCCGGCGGGGCACCAGGAGCTGGCAGCCTGGCGGACACAGGAGCTGGTCGTGGGCGAGGTCACGGAGCAGTAGTTGCGGGTGCAGCGGACGCCGTCCTCGGGGCAGGTCATCGGCGGCATCGCCTCGCAGACACCGGCGTTGCACCAGAGGCTGCCGTCGGCGCAGGTGGTGTCGCCGCAGTCGCGGTCGGTGAGGCAGGTTCCTTCCGCGAGGTCGGGGGCGCCGTCGTCCGCGCCCTCGTCCGGCAGGACGTCGGCGTCCGGCGCGATGTCGCCCGTGTCGCGTCCGTCCGGGACGGAGGCGTCGCCGCCGGGCGTCCCGGCCAGATCGAGGAAGCAGCCCGCCGCGGTCGACGCGGCGAGGGCGAGAACCGCCGCGACACCGATCCCCCCCGCTGCCCGTTGTGTCCCGGTCATGGGCCGCTATAGTAGCTGGTCGGGGGGGAAGAAACCACCGATGAACGCCGATCGGGGAAAGAAGCAACCACCGATGGACACCGATGGACACCGATAGCGGAAAGGAAGTCGGCACCGGCGATCGGGCGGCGGGGTTCGAGCCGGCGGCGTTGCGGGCGCTGGAATGGCCGGCGGTGCTGGACGCGCTGGTAGCGCGGTGCGCCTCGCCGGCCGCGGCGTCGCGGCGGGAGGGCTTCGGCTGGCCGGGCTCCGCCGGCGCCATCCGGCGCCGGCTGTCCGAGGTCGACGAGGCGATGGGGCTGTTCGCGGCGGGGGAGCGCGAGGACGATCCGGGCCTGCGCCCGCCGGACCTGGCCACGCTGCCCGACGTGGCGGACGCGATCGAGCGTGCGGCGCGCAGCGCCGACCTCGACGCGGCGGCGTTGCTGGCGCTGGCGGCGCTGGCCAACCTGGCCCGCGCGGCGGCGGGGCCGATCCTGCTGCGGGCGGAGCGGCTGCCGGCGCTGGCCGCGCTGTTCGCGCGCGATGGCCGGGACGCGGACCTCCCGGCGCTGGCCCGGCTGGCCGCCGAGGTGGACGCGGTCATCGCGCCGGACGCGACGATCCGCGACGAGGCGTCGCCCGAGATGACGCGCATCCGGCGCGAGACGCGGGCGACGCGCGAGCGGGTCGACCGGCGGCTGCGCGAGCTGACGGTCGAGCTGTCCGACCACCTGCAGGACCGCTACGTCACCGAGCGTGACGGCCGGCCGGTGATGCCGGTCAAGGTCGAGGCGCAGTCGCGCGTGCCGGGCATCGTCCACGGCCACAGCGGCTCGGGCGCCACGGTCTTCGTCGAGCCGCGGGAGGTGGTCGGGGAGGTCAACGCGGTGCGGCTGCTGGAGGCGGCCGAGCGGCGGGAGACGATGCGCCTGTTGCGCGAGCTGTCGCGGACGGTCGAGGCGACGGCCGGAGCGCTGCGCGTCGTCTTCGAGGGCCTCGTCGCGCTCGACCACCGTCTGGCCGCGGCGCGCCTGGCGGTCGAGCTGCGCGCGGTGCTGCCCGAGCTGGTCGAGGAGGGCGGGCACGAGTTGCTCGGCGCGCGGCACCCGCTGCTGGCGCTGGGCGGCACGGAGGTCGTGCCGAACGACATCGAGATCGCCCCGGGCGAGGCGCTGGTGGTCGCCGGACCCAACGCGGGTGGGAAGACCGTGGCGATGAAGACGCTGGGCCTGGCCGTGCTGATGGCGCACGCCGGCCTGCCCGTGCCCGCGCGTTCGGCCCGCATCCGGCTGACGCGAGGCGTGTTCTGCGAGCTGGGCGACGAGCAGTCGCTCGCGTTGTCGCTGTCGTCGTTCTCGGCGCACGTCTCCCATCTCTCGCGCACGCTGCGCGCGATGCGCCCCGGTGACCTCGTCTTGATCGACGAGCTGGCCGGGGGGACCGACCCGGCGGAGGGTGCGGCGCTGGCCGTCGCCGTCACCCGCCACCTGGTCTCCGCCGGCGTGGCGGCCGTACTCACGACGCACTACGAGCCGCTCAAGCGGCTGTCCGATCGCGACCCGCGGGTGCACCGCGCGTCGATGGGCATGGAACCGTCGTCGCTGGAGCCCACGTACCGCCTGCACCGCGGCGAGGTCGGCACGAGCGCCGCGCTGCACGTGGCGGAGCACTATGGCCTGCCGCGCGAGGTCGTCGCCGACGCGCGAGGCGAGTTGCCGCAGGCGTATCTCGATTCCCAGGAGCGGCTCGCGCGGATCGAGGAGCTGCACGCGCGCGCCCAGAGCGACGCGGCGGCGGCGTCGTCGGAGAAGCGCGAGGTCCAGGCGGAGCGTGCCAAGCTGGTCGAGGAGCTGGCCAAGGCGCGGCAGCGGGAGCACGAGTCGATCCGCGACGAGGTAGCGGGCCTGTGGCGCCAGGTGCACGCGCTGCGCGACGAGCTGCGAAACGCGCGCAAGTACCTGCGAGAGACGCGGCGACCGTCGGCGGAGGTCGTGCGCAAGGTGGAGGAGAAGGTGGAGAAGGCGGCCGAGCAGCTCGCCCCGGCCGGTCCGGTGGAGACGGCGCTGCGCGGCGAGGTGCCGGGAGAGGCGGTGGCGGCGGAGCGCTACGCCGAGGGCGACACGGTGTACGTCGTGTCGGTGGGACGCGAGGGAATCTTGGTCGACGCCGGGAAGGACCAGGCGGTCGTCGCGTTCGGCTCGGTCAAGACGAGGGTGGGGTTCGGCGACCTGCGGCGGGTGAGACGAGGGTTGATCGGAGAAGGTCAAGGGGGCTGGGGGCTGGGGGTCGGGGGTCGGCGGGACAAGGGAGGGAAGGGGGGCAAGGGACCCAAGGCGTCGGCGTCGGCGGAGCGGCGGGTGGCGGCGGCGGCGGACGTGTGGCTGCCGCGGACGGAGGCCAACACAATCGATCTACGGGGGTTGCGGGTGGACGAGGCTCTGGATCGGCTGGACGAGCAGCTCGACCGGATGTTCCAGGTCGAGGCGGGGACGGTGTGGGTGATCCACGGCCACGGGACGGGAGCGGTGCGCAAGGCGGTGCGGGAGAAGCTGCGCGGGCATCCGGTGGTGGAGGAGTGGCGACCCGGCGAGACGGGGGAGGGCGGGGACGGGGTCAGCCTGGTACGGCTGAAGTAGGCGCGGGTCGAACCCAGCCTAGAGGCTGCGAAAGCCGTCACTCGTAGGGGTCGGTGGCCTGCGCCGCATCCCAAAGCTCGCGGAATTTGTCGCGGACGTAGGGGTGCAACTCGGACGCCGTCTCGGCGGGGAGCTGGGCGGAACGTATCAGGTCGAGGACGTCCGCCAGGTCGTGAAGGCGGTGAGGCGCCGTCATTCCGGACGCCAGCTTGAGCTCGAGGAACCGGGACAGCGGCAGGAGTGCGAAGCGCTCGCCCCGGACGGCCGTCGTCGCGGGATCGGGAAACGAGATCGGCTTCGGCCGGCCGTCGCCCGGGAAGCGGCCGGCGCTCAGCACATCGACCTTCACGTGGTTCACCTCGTCGAGCAGCTTCCCGGTGCCGGCGACCCGCTCGGCGTAGCCATGGCCGAGGTACTTCTCCTTGAACTTCAGCAGGTCCTCCTCGCGCAGGATGACGTCCACATCGACGGTCGCCCGCCGGTGGCCGTAGGCGTTGAGGGCCAGGGCACCGATGATCGCGTAGGGAATCCCCTCGGTCTCGAGAATCGCCGTCAGCCGAAACAGCGCCGCCTGTGCGTCCGACTCGCCCATGAAGAACCTCGCGCAGTAGGACAGGCCGGCGACGAACCTTCGCCCGACGTCCGCTTCCACCGGGCCGGCCCCCCAAGGCCGGTCTGTCCTGACCTGCCCCATCGCCGGTGGAACATATCGCAGGCGGGCCGCCGGTGTCACCTCGCGGGGGTGCGGTGGTGGGGCGCGACCGCGGCCGCAGGCGGGCTACTCCGTGCAGGCGCACATCCGGACCGCGGCGGCGCCGCCGGGGGCGGCTGCGGCGCAGGTGGTGGGCGCGGCGGTTGACCAGTAGGTCCAGGAGCCCCAGGCGAAGTGGCAGCCCAGGTCGTTGTTGCTCCAGTCCTGGTGGGGGTAGGAGCCGAAGCCGAGCGCGGCGAGGACGGCGACGCACTGGGCGTCGGTGCCGCCGGAGCCCGCGTAGTCCCGCGTGCCGGCGAGATTGCAGCCGCCGTGGGTGGCGCAGGCGGCGTCGCAGCTCTGGTCAGCGACCGAGGCGTACCAGCAGTACCCGCCGAGCCACGCGCCGTCGCACACCGGCAGCGCCTCCGCCGTCCAGTCCCCGAGGTCCACGACGTCGGAGACCTCCTCGATCTCCGGCGGCGAGTCCGTCGCGTCGTCCTCGACCGCATCCTCGGGTCCGCCGCCGGCGTCCTCGTCGGTCGCCTCCTCGGTCCCGTCCGGGCCATCCGCCGTCGCGTCGTCCTCGGTGTCGTCCGGCGCGACTTCGTCCCCGCTTCCGTCCTCCGCGGCTGCGTCGGGGCGGGCGCCGTCGTCTCCCGCGACCTCGAGGTTCCCTTCGGCGTCGCCGCCGTCGCCGGCCGGGGTCACGCAGCTGCCGAAGTAGCAGACCTGGCCGGCGGGGCAATCCGACGAGCCGGTGCACTCGGACGCCGGCCCGCAGCCCGGAGCCGCGATCGCCGGCGCGACGACGAACGCCAGAACCAGCGCGATTGTGCGGATCATGCTCGTTCCCCCTTTCCGGCCTCGGGGTACAGCGTGCCACGTGATTCGGCCGCCGTCCATCCATGGCGCGGGATGTTCGGGAGAGCGAGCCTCGAGCGGTGGCGGAGGAGGCGGGGCGTCCGCGGCTCGGGGCGCAGTCGGGCCCGGTTCGTCCGGAGCTGGAGCTACCGGTTCTTGCGGACGTGCTCGGCGACCTGGTGAGCCTCGCGGCGGAACTGCTCGAGGTCGACGCGCATGCCGTGCAGGTAGGTGCTCCAGCCCGTGGTCTGCTTGGCGTAGTGGACGGCCTCCTCGAGCTCGGCGTCGTTCGCGCCGTTGACGCGCGCCATCTCGGTGTGGAACGTCGCGCAGTACGGGCAGTGCGTGGCGGCGGCGATGCCCAGGCCGATGAGGTCCCGGTACTTGCCGGGGATCTTCGTGTCGGTGACCTGGATGGCCTTGAACATCTCCCACTCGTTCTCGAGCAAGTTGTCGGGAACCAGCTTGAAGAAGCTGGGCACCGTGCCGAACATCTTGGTCATCTCGGTGTAGATCGCATCGCGGTTCCTCATGACGACTCCTCCTTCGACTTCGAGGACTGAGGCCGGCCGCGGAAGCCCTGCGGAATGCCCCGGTCCCCCCACTGGACGCGGGGCCCATCCCCGCGTCTCCGAAGCGACGCACTGGTAAGTCTCGAGGTCCGGTCTGTCAACCGCGACGGTCGGGCACGGCCGGGCTCTGGCACGTGACGCGAATCCACACTATGCTCCGCGGCATGTCGCGGGGAAGCCGGGCGTGCGGGGTCGTGGCGACGCTGTCGTTGTGGGCGATGCTCGCCTGCGGTTGCGGCGCCAAGACGGACCTCGATCGGCCGGACGCGCCGGGCCCGGACGTCCCGTTCCCGGCGCCCGAGTCGTGCGACGGCCTGGACAACGATCTCGACGGCGTCATCGACAACGGCTTCCGGGACCTCGCGAGCGGTGCCTACAACGTGCTGGAGCACTGCGGCGCGTGCGGGGTCTCGTGCACCGGCGCCATCGAGCATGCCTCGACGACGACGTGCGAGAACGTACGCGACCTCGTCTGGGCCTGCCGGGCGCTCGAGTGCGAGCCCGGCTTCATCCCGACCGGGGACCACGCGCACTGCGTGCCTTGGGACCTGCTCTGCCGCTCGTGCGCGGACGACGGGGACTGCGACGTCGAGGGCGGGGCGTGCGAGGAGATCGGCGGCGAGTTGCGCTGCACCGCATCGTGCGGTCCCGACGCGCCGGGGGCGCGTTCCTGCCCGTCGGGCTACGCCTGTACCGGCGGGGTGTGCATCCCGTCGGGCGGCTCCTGCCGTTGCGAGCCCGGGGACTTCTTCTCCGTGTCCTGCGACCTCCCCACGCCCGACGGCGAGTCGTGCCTGGGCCACGCGGAGTGCCGCGACGGGGTCCTGTCGGAGTGCGCGGGGCGTGAGGACATCTGCGACGGCATCGACAACGACTGCGACGGCACGGCCGACCAGGACTTCCGCGACACCCTCGGCGTCTACTCCGTCGATCCGCGCAACTGCGGCGAATGCGGGATCGACTGCACCGCGACCTCGCTGCCGGGCATGACCCTGACCTGCGGCGGCGATCCGTATGCGCCGCGCTGCCGCATCCTGTGCGCGGACGAGGTCGACGGCGTGCAGGTCGGCGACCTCCTCGACGCCGACCTCGACATCGCCAACGGCTGCGAGTGCACGGTGACCGACGTCGACGATGTTGCCGGCCCGTTCGGCGCCTTCGGCCCCGACCTCGACCTCAATTGCGACGGCGCCGACGGCGTCGTCGTCCGCTCGCTCTACGTCGCGCCGGACGGCGCGGACACGAACCCCGGCTCGCCGTTCTACCCGCTCCTGACGATCGGCGAGGCCGTCCGTCGCGCGGCCGAGTCGCTCGACGGCGAGCGGCCCACGCCGGACGTCTTCGTCGCGGCGGGGACGTACGTCGAGGTCGTCTTCCTGCCGGACGGGGTGCGGCTGCACGGCGGCTACCGCAACGACTATCTCGGGCTGGTCCCGGAGGCGTTCATCACGGCGGTGATCTCGAGCGATGCGGCGGCGGCGCCCGGCGGCGCGGCGCTGGTGCTGGACGGCGTGGGCGTCCGGCCGACCGAGGTCGGCGGAATCCAGTTCCGCGGCGCGGACGCTCCGGGCGGGGGACTGCCGGCCTTCGGCGCGTTTTTGTACGCACCTGGACCCGAGCTGACGGTGACGCACGTGTGGATTCGCGCGGGGCAGGGCGGGGCGGGGCGGCACGGGGCAAACGGCGAGGCGGGGGCGGCGCCGGCCGTCGTGCCGGTGCCGGGCGATCCCCAGCGGCTGGCGGTCGAGAGCGGCTGGCACGATTGCCTGTCGAGCGCGGAGAACGTCGTGCACGGCGGCGCGGGCGGGACGAACGGCTGCCGCGGCGCCGACGTCTCGGGCGGGCTCGGCGGTTCCGCGGACTGTCCCGACCCGTACGGCACGGAGAGCCCGGGCGGCGGCGGACGTTCCGGCGGCGCGGGCGTTCCGGGGGGCATGGGCGGCGCGGGGGCCTACGACAGCCACGGGCCGGGCACGGTGGGCTGCGACACGCCCGGGCTGTGCTGCGGGGTGTTCGAGGTCTTACCCGAGTACGAGTTGGCCGGGGACGGCGGCAACGGATCCGACGGTGCGCCGGGTTCGGCCGGGACGGGATGTTCGGACCCGCTGGGCGAGCTGACCGGCGAGACGTGGACGGCGGCGCTCGCGACCGCGGGCTCGGCCGGCGGACCGGGCGGGGGCGGTGGCGGGGGCGGTGCGGGCGGCGGCCCGCAGATGGACTGGTACGAGGAGGAGTGTCCGTGGGCCGACGGCCTCGGGGGCGGGGGCGGGGGCGGCGGCGCGGGGGGGTGTGGCGGCGAGCCCGGGACGCAGGGGGAGTCCGGTGCGCCATCGGTGGGAGTGGTCATCGACTACGGCGGTGCGAGCCCGCTCGGAATTGCCGTGCCGCGCTTCGAGGCGGTCCAGATCGTGGTCGGCAACGGCGGGAACGGCGGTCGCGGGGGCGGCGGGGGTGACGGCGGTCTCGGGGGGCTGGGGGCGCCGGGCGGCAACCGGTCGCGCGAGGAGCTGGAGGACTCGCTGGCCGCGGCGACGCAGGGGGGTGCGGGAGGGAAGGGCGGCAACGGCGGGCCGGCGGGCGGTGCGGGCGGAGGCTGCGGCGGATCGTCGGTCGGCGTCTGGGTGTTGCTGCGCGGGGCGCCGGATCCGGGGATG
The DNA here is from genome assembly GCA_016218815.1 of Deltaproteobacteria bacterium. Classification (GTDB taxonomy): domain Bacteria; phylum Myxococcota_A; class Polyangia; order DRWM01; family JAAZOP01; genus JAAZOP01. Next base: position 18,001 of record JACRCX010000012.1, on the reverse strand, counting down.
GCTCTGGCGATCCGATCGGGCGCGGTGCTGGTGACCGGGCACGGCGGAGTTGGCGGCGCGGGCGGCGCCAGCGCCGTGCCGGGCGGGAGCGGTGCGACCGGGGAGGAGCGCGATGTGGTGGTGGAGTAGGGGCCGCGCCGCGCCCTCGACGGTTTTCCTCGCAGTCGTGGCGGCCTTCGGCGGGTGCGACTGCGAGAACAAGCCGTGCGGGACGGTGGAGGTCTGCGACTGGGTCGATAACGACTGCGACGGGCTCGTCGATGAGGGGTTCGTCGGCGAGGACGGGCGATACTCGACGGTGGAAGACTGCGGAGGCTGCGGCGTGAGCTGTGCGGACGCGTTCCCGACGGCGTTGGAGACGGCGTGCCGCGACGACGGCGAGGGCTTCCGCTGCGTGCTCGTGTCGTGCCCGCCCGGGCTGCGTCCGGGCGGTGCGGGAGTCTGCGTGCCGGACGTCGACGCCTTGTGCCTGCCGTGCGAGCGGGACGCGGAGTGCGAGGTCTGGACGGCGGGGGCGCTGTGCCTATCGACGGGCTCCGGACAGCGGCGCTGCGCGATGCCGTGTTCGGCGACGACCGGGTGTCCGGACGGGTTCGAGTGCGTGCCGACGGGGGACGGGCGGGGGTTGTGCCGGCCGGTGAGCGGGTTCTGCGGCTGCACGGCCGAGACCTCGGGCCTGCTTTTCGCCTGCCTGCTCGAGACGTCGGGCGGGCAGGTGTGCGAGGGCGGCCAGCTCTGCGACGGCGGGGACCTCGGGCCATGCCTGACGCCGTTCGAGGAGCAGTGCAACGCGCTGGACGACGATTGCGACGGCAGCGCCGACGAGGATTTCCTGGGGCCGGGCGGCGACTACGTGCACCCGGACCACTGCGGCGAGTGCAACCGCCCGTGCGTGGGGTTCCCGAACCAGGTCGCGACGTGCCTGCCGGGTCCGCCGCCGGAGTGCGAGGTGCGTTGCGCGGAGAACTTCATCGACCTGGACGGCATCGAGGCCAACGGGTGCGAGTGCGAGCGGACGATCGGAACGTGGCCGCCGCGGCGGCTGGGCGTCGACGCCGACTGTGACGGGACGATCGACGATTCGGACGCGTTCATCTTCGTCACCCCCTCCGGCAGCGACCTCAATCCGGGGACGCTCGTCCTGCCGATGCGGACGATCCCCGCGGCGCTCGCGCGGGCCGCGACCGCGGGCAAGGACGTGCTGGTCGCGTGGGGTCGCTACGCCGGACCGGTCGAGCTGGTCGGCGGCGTCGGGCTGTTCGGCGGCTACGCACCGGACTTCTCGGACCGCGATCCCGCGGTCTACCCGGTCGTGATCGAGAACGAGGCGTTGGGCGGCGTCCCGCAGCTCGTCTGCCGCGACCTGGCGGCCGGGACCGAGGTGGACGGGCTGACGATCGTGGGCAGTGCCGCGACGATTCCGGGGCGCGGCGCGACGGCGGTGTACCTCGACGGATGCTCGGATGCGGTACACGTGTCCAACGTCATCGTGTACGCGGGTCGCGGCGCGGACGGAGCGGCGGGGCCGTCTTCCTCGCAGAACCTGGCGCGATGGGGCCTGACGTCGCTGCGCGAGCTGGACGGGCCGGCGGGCGCCGCGGGTGGGGCCGGTCTCGTGGTGGGGTCGATCAACTGCAGCGGCAGGCGGGTCGCGGGAGGGGTGTCGGGCCGGCGGTTCTGTCCCGGGACGGGGAACACGGTCGACGGCGGGATCGGCGGCGACGCGGTCTGTCCGGCGACGGGGTGCGTCGTCGGCGAGCCGTGCGGGAACGCGGGCTGCCATGACTTCGAGATCGACGAGGTGTGCGACCGCGAGGCGATGCTCGCGGACGCGGTGCCGAATCCCGCGGCCGGGGACGGCTCGGGCCCGGGCGCGGGTGCCGCGGGCGAGCGAACGTACGACGCGATCATGCGCGACCCCGACGTCTTGTGCCTGGTGTCGGTCCAGCTTCCGCGGGTCGGGGGCAACGGCGAGGGGGGCGGGAGCGGCGGCGACGGCGTGGGTGGTGCGGGTTGCGGACGGGCCGACGGGGCTTTCGACGCCGCGACGGGAACGTGGTCGGCGTCGGGGGGAGAGAACGGGACGACGGGGAGCGACGGTGGCGGGGGAGGGGGCGGCACGTGCGGCCACGGCCTGGACGCCATCGTGAGCTACGGCTCGGACTACACCGACGCGCTCGGGGGCTCGGGCGGCGGCGGCGGCTCCGGCGGGTGCGGCGCTCCCGGCGCGGACGGGGCGGGGGGTGGCGGCGCGGCGATCGGCATCGCGATCCGCCTTCCGTCGGGCGCGGCGACCGGTCCGGTCGTGGAGGACGTGCAGGTGATCACGGCACCCGGGGGCAACGGCGGTGACGGCGGGCAGGGGGCGACGGGCGGTGGTGGCGGCGGCGGTGGCGACGGCGGGGACGGCACGCACTGGTGTGCGGCGCGCGGCGGTCGCGGTGGCGACGGGGGGCGCGGCGGTGCGGGGGGCGGTGGCGGAGGAGGTTGCGGGGGCCCGGTTTCCGGCATCCACGTCGTCTCGCGCGGAGTCGACGCGTCGGCCTACCGGGCGACGCTCGAGGTCGCGAACGAGATCGACTCCCTCGCGGCGCCTGGAATCGGGGGCGCCGGCGGCTTCTCGCCCGGAGCCTCGGGCGAAACCGGTCTCGACGGCTCCGCGGAAGGTGTGCGGCTGGTCACGGAGTAGCCGGACGCGTCTGTTGAGGCAGACCGGGATCTGGGAACGGGGACCAACTCCCGTGCGCCGCGGAGGACGATCTCACGGTCCCTGCCGCGCACAGCGAACGGCGTATCCGCGGCTGTCGAAAGCACTCCCGTCGGTGAAGAGGACGCCCCACACGCACGTGCAGGGACTGTACGGGCAGTCCGTCGTGTTGACGGACGAGGACCACTCTTCGCTCGGGTCTCCGGGGAAGGCGACGGTGTCGATGGCGGGTTCCGCGCGACGATCGTCGACGATGCTCTGGAGCTCGCGGATGTTGGGCAGGTACCAGTCCGTGAACCCGCCCCAATCCGACAACTGGCAGTAGAGGAGCGCTCCGATCCACCCGTAGCCCGGCGAAGAGCCCGAACAGTTCGCGCCGGTCTGTCCTGCCGTGCAGCCCTGCCAGACGAGTCCGGTGACCGCATCGCCGACGACCGGCTGGTCCGCGACCGGGACCGTGCGGGTGAAGCGCGGGCCTCCGTCGCGCACGCCGACGGGGCGGCGGACGCACCGCACGCTCTCCTCGTCGGTCTTGGACTCCGTGTACACGGCCCAGCCGACGGCGAACGCCACGTACCACGCACGCGCGGTGTCCCGGGCGTAGGACGATGACGACCAGACGACGTAGAGGTCCGACGCCGGGAACGCATCCGGATCGATGGCCAGGTAACCGATCCCATAGCAGAGCTGCTGGCTCGTGTCGGGCAGGGCGAAGCCCGGCCCGGGCGGATTGCACGAAGCGTCTCCGCAGCCGGGGGACACGCAGGCGCGGCTGGAGCAGATGTCGTAGGAACGGTCCGGCGAGGTCACGAACTCGCACGGCGTGAAGTCCGGCTGCGTGTCGCAGCTCGACACGACGCAGATGCCCCAGCTCTCGTTGCAGATCAGTCCCGCGCCGGAGCAACTCGCGTCGCGGGCGCACGGGGTCCCGATCGCAGGAGCCACGTCGTCATCAGGCACGTCCGGGAGATCCGACTCGTCGGCACGCTCGGCAGCATCCCCGTCCGCGTCGGCCCGGCCCTCGACGTCCGGCGCGGCTTCACCGTCCGCGTCGGCATCGGCCCCGCCCTCGGCCTCCGGTCCGACTTCGCTGCCCGCGTCGGCATCGGCCCCGCCCTCGGCCTCCGGCAGGACATCGCCCTCCGGCCCCGTCTCGTCCCCCGGGCAGGTTCCTCCGCTTCCCGGTGCCGAGTCGTAGCAGGCCGGGGGTCAAGCCAAGAGCAGCAGCAAGGACAGAGCCACACGTGCTCCGCGTGGTCGACATCCGCCGGTCGGAGCACTCGGCATCATTCCCATGCCTCCGTTGCCGCGGCTGCGCAAGCCGATGTTCACAGCATATGCCCTGCCACGGGAACCGCAAGCGGCGGGCGATCGCTCGCCTCGGCACACTCCCCGGCGCGTCCGCCGATGCGGATGCGGCCGTTGACGCAGGCTTCACCGGACGCCCCGCTCCTCGATCTGTTCGCCGCGTCGCGACTCCCGCGCGTGGATGCGCGTTGCGCGTTGACGCCGGCACGCCGGAAGGCGTAGGTAGGCCGTGGCGCTCGGGGGGGGGGAGCCGCGGCGTCGAGTGGAACGGGCGCTCGCCGTCGCCGATGAGCCGCCGGGCGTCCCCAGACGCGAAAGGAGAGGAAGAGATGAGGACCATCACGTTGATTGCCGTGCTCGCTGCCGTGCTTGCGTTCGGGGCCTGCAAGAAGAAGGGCGAAGAAGGCGGTGGCGGCGCCGCGGCGGCTCCGCCGCCTTCCCCGGCCGTGGACTGCCCCAAGCTGCAGGCGAAGGTCCAGGAGTGCGGCGACGCGTTCTGGACCGCGTGGGACGCGACCGAGCAGGGCAAGAACAGCGCGAAGGAGTTCAAGACCTACCTGGTGAGTCCCGACATGGGCGCGCAACTGTGCAAGGACAACTGGGGCCAGAAGGACAACCGCTGGAACGCCCGCTACAACGCCTGCTGGGAGACGCCCGACTGCGCCGTGTGGGGGCCGTGCGCGGCGAACGCGCTGGGCAACCTGCTTCCCGTGCCCGGCACCTGAGAACGCAGGCCGAATCCGCGTCGCGGTCATCGGAAGGACCGGCGGATCACTATCGTTCGAATCGCTCGCAGCGGTTGCGGAGACAACAGTTCGCCCATTGGTCGACTCCAAGCGAGTCGAGGATGTCGCACGACGGCCGCGGCGCAGGGGCATGCCGGCCTGCCCGGATCCTCGTCCGGTCGTCGTGGATGTTCAGCCGAGGGCGATCACAGTCCGGGAACCCGAGAACAGGTTGCCGCTGAACAGATTGCCGGCCAGGTGCACCGCCCGCCCGTCATCGAACAGGTCGATCCCGATGGAGCGAAGGTCCAGACGCAAGCTCACGGTCGACGGGTCCAGCACGGTGGCAATGGCGAGAGGGCTCTCCTCCCAGAAGATCGCGACGCTTGTGTCGCTTGCGACGACCCGTACGGCGGGGTCCGACTCGGGCTGCCTGCGGTTCTCGACGACGTTGACCACCCTTCCGGACGGGAGGCCGGGCGGCGTCGTAAGGGAGACGCGGAGGGGAGAGACGGCGATGGAGAGCAACTCGTGTTGTTGCACGGCGATCAATGTGGCGCAGTCGACGAAGCGATTGGTTCCCAGGACGACGGTTGTCATGCGGCGCACCTCCAGCCCGTCTCCCGCAGCGGTTCGGTTCGCGGCGTCAACTCGGTCGATTCGGGAGGAGGAATGAAACAGCACGGCGCCGCGATGAGCGAGGTGCACGACTCGGGGACGACGGTGCGAGCATCGAGTGCGGCGTGCTCCTCGTCCGTCAGGGCGTACCAAAGGAGGTCCATGGCGTCGCGCAGGCGATCCGCCAGCGGATCTCCCGAGGCATCGAGAGCCAGCATCTCGCGCTCCAGGGCCAAGTAGGCCGTCAGACGACGACTGGTCACGGCCACACCCGGCGCCAATCGCGACGTGTGGAAGTCAACCTGCCCTCGTACGACGACAATTCCATTGCGGCGGGCGGCTCCACGAACGCGTGCTTCTCCGGCCGCGACGGATCGGGACGAACCAGGAGTCCGACAGCGAGGACCACGCGGGTCTCCAGAGAGAAAACCGCGTCGGACTGCGGTCCGGTCGAGCCCCGGCCCATGCCTCGCGGCCTTCGATGATGCGGCAGGTTCCACATGGACTGTGGAGCGACAGACATTCCGCCGCAGCCTGGAAGGACCCGCCCCTCGGCGTCGATCCGCACGTCGGCATCCGGCCGCACGCCCAATGCGCGTCCGCTTCGGCCGGTCAGCGGAAGCCCGTCGCCGAAGGGCGTCATGACCCGGAAGAGCGGCGCCTCCTGCGGTTCCCGTTCCACGAAGGTGAGAATACGCACCAGTGACTCCAGGGGCAAGTCCCATCATGATACCGCACGCCGCCAGGTCTGCCGTTCCCCCGCTCTACTGCTCCGTCTCCCGGCGCCGACGGAGGAGGTCGACGGCGACCAGGCCGAGTAGTGCGGCGACGCCGAGGCCCGTCAGCACCCAGCCGGTCGTGCGTCCGGGAGGGTCGTAGGAGAACACGACCCGGTGGCGGCCTGCCGGGACCCACGCGGCGCGGGAGAGCACGTCGGCGGGGAAGAGGCTGGTTTGCGCGCCGTCCACCTCGGCCGTCCAGCCGGCCAGGGCCGCGTCGGTCGTGACGACCCAGGCGTCGCGCGGCGTGTCGACCTCCAGCTCGATGCGCGTCGGCTCGTCGCGCACGACGCGGACGGCGCCGCGCTCCAGGGTCGCCATGGCGGACGACGCCGCCGCGGGCAGGATCGCGTCGCGCGGTACCTCCACCACAATTTCTTGCAACGGCTCCGCCCCTCGCTCGCGAAACAGGCCGTCCAGTGCGGACGCCTCGTCCGCGACGGGGCGGACGCGCTCCACGAGGGCCGCGCGCGAGCGCGCGTCCGCGACGCGGTACACCCGGACGGGCCGGAGGTATCCGGGCGCGTCGGCGAGAAAGGCGGGTACCAGGCCCGGGGCGTCGATGGGGACGAACGAGGTGACCCATTGCGCGCCGCTCGCGGCGACGGCCGTCGTCCAGGTTGCGCCGGGGCGGCAAGTGCCGTCGGGGCCGAGGCTCGCGGCGAGCGTATCGACCAGCTTCTTCTCGAAGTGCTGCGAGCGCCGGGTCAGGAGGCCGACATACATCAGGGGGGAGCGGACGCGCCAGGCCACGTTGAGCGAGTGCGAGACGAGGGCCATGGCGTCGCGGCCGAACCAGCCGCCCCCGCGCGGGTCGTGCTCCAGCTTGGGGTCCACGTTGCCGCGGATCGGCACCGCCAGGATCGCCCCGCCGCCGGTGGCCGCGACCGTCGCGGAGGGGTGCTCCAATTCGGCCAGCGGGACTGTCGGGTAGGTGCGATCGCCGACGCGCCCGACGTCGTAGGCGGCGAGGGCCGCGAGGGCGAAGGCGACGGCGACCGCGCCGCGGGGGCTCCATCGCTGCGCGAGGCGCTCGGCGGTCCAGGTCAGGGCGAGGGCCCCGAGGAGCACCAGGCCGAGGGCGGTGACGAACAGCCAGCGTTGGGGCACGCGGAAGAGGTCGAAGCCGGGGACGACGGCGAACAGGGCGCGGAAGACGGGCGAGTGCCGGCCCAGGGCGATGACGACGCCGGCCGCGGCCAGCGTGCCCAGCAGGATCGCGGTGCCGCGGCGCTCGCGGCGGAAGAACGCGACGGGCGCCAGGAGGAGCGGCAGCAACCCGACGTAGGCGAGGCTCTCCCAGTAGAGGTTGGCCTCCCCCGGGACCTGCTTGAATCCGCCGCCGAGCGGGGTGCCGAAGGCGTTCGGGTCGAGGAACAGCATGAGGTCGCGGGCGGGAAAGCCGACGACGGTGGCGTCGGCGAGCGACAGGCCGCCGGAGCGGACGGTCTCGCGCGCGTACAGGGCCGATGGCACGAGCTGGATGCCGGCGAGCAGCAATCCGGCGACGATCATGCCGGTGGCGGCGCCGAGGCCGAGTCCGGCGGCGTGCAGCCGGGCGCGCAGGTCGCCGGTGGATTCCATCGCCGCGCGAGCCGGCAGCCAGACCAGGAGGACGATGGTGGAGAGGTGGGCGAGCTGGGGGTTGCCGGCGAGCCATTGCAGGGCGACGACGGCGGCGCCGAAGGCGACGAGGAGCAGGCGGGGTTTCCTGGCGCAGGCTTCGGCGACCCACAGGAGCCACGGCAGGAGTGCGGCGGTGCGCAGCAGCGACAGGTGGTGCTCGTGGCCGAGAGCGAAACCGGAGAGCATGAGGGAGGCGCCCGCGAGGAGGGCGCCGGGGCGGGCCGCGCCCAGGGTGCGGGCCAGTCCGAAGGTCCCGATGCCGAGAGCGGCGAGGGCGAGCAGGAGGGAGAGCGCGTAGGCTTCGAAGGGGGGCAGGAGCCCGAAAAGGAGGAGGTTTGGGGGGTAGAGAGCGCCGGCCTCGCCTTCGGCGACGAGCGGCAGGCCGTTGCCCGCCTCGGGGGTCCACCAGGGCAGCTCGCCGCGCGAGAGGGCGTCGTCCAGGGCGTGATGGGCGGGGTACTGGAGGATGAGCGTGTCGTACTCTTCGCTGACGGGGAAGCGTCCGGCGAAGAGCGGGTCGCGCAGGTGGAAGGCGGCGAGGGTGATGAGGGCGGCGACGCAGGCGAGGTCGAGGACGAAGGCCGGGACGGCGAGCCGGCGTCGGGCCGTCGCGGGGGGGGACGCGGGTCCTTCGGGGGCGCCCATCGGTGGTGGGGAATAGCATCTTCGGGGCCGTTGCAAAAGCCCGGCGGTCCTGCTAGGTTCGCCAACGGCTCCCCGAGGGGAAGACGCAGGGGATGCCGAGAGGAGTGGTGTTGCAGCCATGGTTCGCGTTCGCATGACCCGCAAAGGCACGACCAAGAAGTCGTTCTTCCGCATCGTAGTGGCGGACGAGCGGAGTCCGCGTGACGGCCGGTTCCTCGAGCAGATCGGCTGGTACGACCCGGTGCCGAATCCGCCGAAAGTCCGGCTGAACCTCGACCGGTACAAGCACTGGGTGGGCGTCGGTGCCCAGCCGACGGAGACCGTCGCCCAGATCGTGAAGCGCCACGTGAAGGCGCTGGCCGCCGCTGCGGCGGCGAAGTAGCGTTCTCACGCCGCCCCCCGGGGGGGACGGCGACCCGGGACTCCGAGCGCGACCGAAGGCGGAGGCTGGATCATGGAACTCAAGCAGCTCATCGAGTACATCGCCAGGGCTCTCGTCGACAACCCGGACAAGGTCGATGTGCAGGAGAACGCCCTGGAGCACACATCGATCATCCTGTTGCGCGTGGCCAAGGAGGACCTGGGCAAGGTCATCGGGCGCGAGGGCAAGACGGCGCGCGCGATGAGGACCATCCTTGCGGCCGCGTCGACCAAGCTCCGCAAGCGTGCGCAGCTCGAAATCGCGGAGTAGGGACCGGGTGCGGGAGAGCGGTCCGCACGGTGCGCCTGCGCCGGGCCCGCGAAACCCGTCCGGCCGGGGAGTCCTGGAAATCGGCGTCGTCACGCGGCCGCAAGGGCTGCGCGGCGAGGTGCGCGTCCACCTCTACAACCGCGAGTCCACCGCGCTCGACGAGCTCGAGGCGGTGCTCGTGCGCCGTCGCGACGAGGACGGCGTGGCGTCGGCCGAGCCGCTCAAGCTGGGCATCGAGGGGGCGCGTTCCACTCCGGATGGGACGTGGATCGTGGCGTTCGCGGGCGTGGTCTCGCGCAACGATGCCGAGTCGCTGCGCGGGGCGACGGTGAGCGCCCGTCGCGCGGATCTGCCCGGGCCCGACGAGGGCGAGCTGTACGTCGAGGACCTGGTGGGGCTGCAAGCCGTGGATCCGGGCGGCCGGCCGCTGGGCGTCGTGCGCGACGTCTACGACAACGGAGCGCAGGAGGTGCTCGTCGTGGCCGCCGAGCGCGGGGACGTCGAGGTTCCGTTCGTGGATGCGCACGTGGGCGAGGTGGATCCGGAGAACCGCCGTCTCGTGATCCTCGATCTCGAAGCGTTGATTCCCGAGCCGTAGGGTCGGTCCCGCCATGTCGCCGTTGCGCGAGATCCACATCCTGACCCTCTTTCCGGACCTGTTCGAGGGGTTCCTGCGCGAGAGCATCCTGGGCAAGGCGATCGCCGACGGCCGCGTCGCGATCCGGCTGCTCGACTTCCGGACGTTCGCCGTGGACAAGCACCATTCCGCCGACGACGTGCCGTACGGCGGCGGATCGGGCATGGTCCTGCTTCCCGGTCCGGCCGTTGCGGCGCTGGAGTCGTTGCCTCCGGGCACCCGCAAGGTGCTGCTCACGCCGCAGGGGGCACGATTCGACCACGCGGCGGCGGTGCGGCTGGCGGGGGAGCCGCGGCTGGCGTTGTTCTGCGGGCGCTACGAGGGGTTCGACGAGCGGATCCGGTCGCACGTCGACGAGGAGGTCTCGCTGGGGGACTTCGTGCTCCAGGGCGGCGAGGTTGCGGCGATGGCGATCGTGGAGGCGCTGGTGCGGCTGCTGCCCGGGGTGCTGCACAACGCCGACTCGCCGCGCGAGGAGTCGTTCGCGGGCGGGCTCCTGGAGTACCCGCAGTACACGCGGCCGAGGGAATTCCGCGGGGTCGAGGTGCCGGAGATCCTGCTGTCCGGGCACCACGAGGAGATCCGCCGCTGGCGGCGGCGGGAGGCGCTGCGCCGGACGCTGGCGCGCCGTCCCGAGCTTCTCGCGGCGGCTTCGCTGACGGAGGAGGATCGCGAGCTGCTGGGGGAGGTGGGGGAAGCGAGCGGCCGAGCGGCCGAGCGGCCGGGCGGCGGGACGGGCGCGGATTCGGCGTCCGGACCAAGAACCAAGGACCAAGAACCAGGGACCGCCCCTGCTCGCGTCCACGTGGTGCTGGTGCACCACCCGATCAAGTCGCGCATCGGCGGGCTCATCACGACATCGGTGACCAACCTCGACATCCACGACATCGCGCGGGCGTCGCGGACGTACGGCGTGCACGCCTATCACCTCGTGACGCCCATCGCGTTGCAGCAGGAGCTGGTGCGGGGCGTGGCGAGCCATTGGCTCGAGGGCGAATCGGGCGAGCGGGTGCCGGCGCGCGCGCAGGCGTTATCGCTCGTGCGCGTGGCCGAGTCGTTCTTCGCGGTGACGGAGTCGGTGCGGGCGGAGGCGGGCGTCGAGCCGTTGGTGGTGATGACGACGGCGGCTGCGGGGGGTCGGCCGACGGTGGGCTACGGCGCGCTGCGCGAGCGGCTTCGTACGGAGACGCGTCCGGTGCTGCTGGTCTTCGGCACGGGCTGGGGTCTGGCGGACGAGTTGCTCGACCGTGCGGACGTGCTGCTCGACCCGATCGAGGCCTCGTCGGACTACAACCATCTTTCCGTGCGCGTGGCCGTCGGCGTGTGCCTGGACCGGCTGTTCGGAACCCGGTAGCGCGGGCGAGCGAGCAGGGCCCGCGCAACATTGACCGATTGGCGCCCGACTTCGCGTTCGCGTTGAGCCGGGAGGAGTACGAGGGCCTAAGGTCGCAGATTGCGACCATAGTAGCGGATCCCGGACGCCGCGCTTGGTTGCGAGGCCTGCGCGACCCCCGCGTCTTGACGGGGTCCCGCCGCGCGGTCAAGCTGATCGCGTGGTATGGGACTGAGGCCGCCGGGGTCCGAGTCGGGCGGTGCGGCTTCCGGGTGGCGTTGCCTGGGAGGGGTCGGCATGGCGGAGCGCAAGCCGGGGAACTCCACGGTATTGGTTTGGGCGGTCGTCGGAGCGGTGGCGTGCTCGGCGTCGTGCAGCGGGCGCCGCGCGACTCCATCCGGGGGCCCCGCGACCGAGGCGGTCGCTCCGGGGCCGCCCGTTCCGGCCGTCATCGGGTCGCGGGACGTGTCGCTGGGGTGGCCGGATCCGGCGGCAACCGGACCGCGGACCGATCAACCGGATATCGACTTGGCCGCCCTGCCCGAAGACCCGGCGTTGCTGCCGACGGGCATCGTGCGATGGGAGCGAACGTCCAGCGGCGAACGGGCATGGCTCGGGCCGCGCCCCGTTCTGGTGTGGGCGCCGGGGAGCATCGTCGTGCTGGTCGATGATCGCGCCCATCAACTCATCGCGCTCGATCTGGAGAACGGACGCGAGAACTGGCGGACCGATCTGCCCGAGGCGCCTTGCGGCGTGTTCCGCGAGGCGATCGAGCACGACGGCGTGGTATTCCTGGCGTGTGCCGAGACCCTGCTCGGCATCGACGCCCGGACGGGTGCGGAGAAGTGGCGAGCGAGCCTTGCCGGTGAGCCACGGGGGCCGTGGTTCGTCGCCGGGGGCCGAATCGTCGCGCTTCTGGAACAGCGCATCTGCTCCGACACCGACGCGCGGAGGTGCCGGATTCGACCGGATCGAACGAACGTCCTGCTCACGGCGTTGGACGAGCGGAACGGGGGGACCTACTGGAGCCGGCTGCTCGATGGAGGCCAGTCGTACGAGCTGACTCCGCGGCTGGCGGTGTCGGGCGAGCAGGTTGTGGTCGTGACCAACGCGAGACGGGAGGATGCCGCGTCCGACGAGTCCGGCGCGCGGGATGCCGGAGGCTCGGCGGTGGACGGGGAATCCTGCGGGCCGGCGTGCGGCGCACAGGCTCCTCCCAACACGCTGGTAACGACCTACCGGCTGTCGGACGGGATCATTCTCGGATCGGCGACGCTCGCGGGGTGGTGGGGTGATCCGCTGCTGTCCGGCGACGTGCTGGTCCTGCCCCAGGACACGGGCGGGGCGATCCGGCATTCGCTGATGATCGGTGGAATCGGTCTGGGCGGGCCGCCCGGGCGCCTGCTCGGCATGCGCCTGCCGTCCTGCAGTACGGTGTGGGAACTGCAGGTGACCGAGGAGATGCGCGACGGCGTGTTGCTGGGCGGGGACGTCCTGGCGTCGATCGGAACGCGGCTGCTGCGGATCGACGGGGCAGCGGGAAGCGTGCTGGCCGAGTCCGACCTGGTGGCCGTGTTGCCCCCGGGCGGGCTGGTGTCGGGGGGGATGCTCGCACGAGCCGGGAATTCGCTCGTCCTGGCACAAGGCCCCGGCTTCGGACGAAACGTCGTCGTGCTGCTGGACGCCACGACCCTGCGGCCGTGGCGGGTGCTCAAGGGTCCCGACGCCGAGCCGCGCTGGCCGCCGGTGGCGGACGAACGAACCCTGGTCATCGGCATGGAGGGTCGAACGACCGTGTGGGACCTCGGTGCGCCCGGACCTCCGCTGGTGGAGACCATGACGCCGCGCGAACGCATCGCGCGTGCGACCGGCGGCGTCGATCCGGGCGAGCTGCGGGAGTTTCGTGGCTTGGCCGAGCAGTTCGCCCGCGGCGGGGAGGCCGTGGTGCCGGCGCTTGTCGATGCGGTGACCGGGGGCAGCCGAGCCGAGCAGGTATTCGCGGTGCTGGCCCTGCTGCACCTCGATCCCTCGCCTGCCGTGGATGCGCTGGTCGCGCTGCTCTCGGGACTGCCGGTTCCGCAGGAGGCGGACGAGTACTGGGATGCGCCGCCGGAGGATCGCCTGCAGCACGATCTGTTCCTGAGCGCAGAGGAGGTGCTGGCGCGAGCGGCAGACGCACGGGCGGTGCCCGTGCTGGCGGCCGTTGTAGGGGATGACGAGGCAGAGACGGACGCCCGGCAACTCGCCATCGTGGGTCTCGGGCGAATCGGGACGCCAGGAGCCCTCGCGCCGCTCGACGCGCTGCGGGCCGGGCTTGACCATCGCGGAGAGCCGTGGCAGCCGCGCGTCAAGCCCAAGGAGTCCCGCAGCGCTGGGGAGACCGGATGCGAGGAGCCTCTCCCGGAGCCGGCCGAAGCCTTGGGACCGTGCCCCGAACAGAACGAGTACTGCAGGACCTCCGCCGACGGCAGGGCGACCGCGATGGTCGCCGACGCCCTGGGGGCGTGGAACGAGCTGTGGCTTGCGGGCGAGGGATCGGGTCTCGAGGCGCCGCTGTTCACTGACGTCACGAGCGTTGGGGAGATCGAGGTTGTTTCGGTGCGGACCACGAGGCGGGGTGCGGACGTCGTGTTCCGCAGGAAGACCAGGGAGATGCTCAACCGCGAGTGGGCGCTACAGTACGGCTCGGCCGCGGATCGAGAGGGGACCGCCGCGGTACCCGAGCCGGCGGACGAGACGATCGAGTTCCGTTGGCGCGACCTGTCGCGGGACGGCGATGGCGACGGCTGGACCGACCTGTTGGAAGGGTTCCTCACGACCGATCCGGACGCGGCGGACACGGACGGTGACACGATCGGCGACGCGTTGGATCCGGCGCCTGTCGGCTCGGGGCCGGCGGTGGCCGGGCCATGCGCCGCGGCCGACGCGTACGTCGCGGCTTTTGTCGCGAAATTCTCGGCCGGGTACTACGCCGACCCGCTGCCGCTGTTCCTGGTCGGGCATCCGGACCGGAGCTACCAGTACCCGGCGCCGGGCGGTCCCGTGATCGCGATCGCGGAGGAAGCGGCGGCGGCGCGGCGTGCATCCGGACGGCTCGGGGTGAGCTTCGGCTTCGGGTCGGTGCGTCCGGCCGAGGGAGATGGCGACCCTGAGATGGCGGGTCTGGCGGCGACCACGGTCCTCGGGTCCGAGGGCACGTGGCCCTGGGGAGGGATGGGCGAGCTTCCGGACTCCGCATTCGTGCGGTTCGTGGGCGATGTCGGCCTCACCGAGGACGGGACGGGGGCGGTGCTGCTGTCGGGGTACGGTTGCGGGATGACCTGCGGCAGCGGCCATCGAGTCGAGCTGCGGTGCGTGGACGGCCGGTGGTACCCGGTCGCCATCCGGATGACTTGGATCTCGTGACTGCGGGCAGCCTCGGGGACATCAGGGTCGCGGCCCGCGGAGTTGGGGGGGCCTTCCAAGGCTCCCTCGGAGCGCTAGACGCGGCCCGCGATGATTTGCTAGCCTCCCGGCGGCTACGGTGGGGGTGCGCGGGACCCCGGGTGGGTACGGGTCCGGCCCCTCGACGGAGCTCAGGACTAGCCCTTCGACGGGGCTCAGGGCGTAGGAGGCTATTGATGCGGCTTCTCACCAGGTCGGACTTCGACGGGTTGGCGTGTGCGGCGCTCTTGCGAGAGGCGGGCGTGATCGACTCGATCAAGTTCGTCCATCCCAAGGACGTGCAGGACGGGAAGATCGAGGTGACGTCGAACGACGTGCTGGCGAACATCCCGTTCGCCCGGGGCTGCGGGCTGTGGTTCGACCACCACACGAGCGAGGAAGAGCGGCTGGGACTCAAGTTCCAGGGCGACAGCCAGACGGCGCCCAGCGCGGCGCGGGTGATCTACAAGTACTACACGGACAAGAAGAAGCTCGACCTGTCGAAGCTCGACCCGCTGGTCGAGGCGGTCGACAAGGCGGACACGGCGCAGTTCACCTACGAGGAGATCGAGAACCCCAAGGGCTGGGTGCTGCTGTCGTTCATCATGGACCCGCGCACGGGGCTCGGCCGGTTCCACGACTTCAAGATCAGCAACTACCAGCTCATGGAGCAGCTTGCGGACTCGTGCCGGACGATGACGATCGAGCGGCTGCTGGAGCTGCCCGACGTGAAGGAGCGGGCGCAGGTCTACTTCCAGCAGAACGACCGTTTCCGCAAGATGGTGCGCGAGCACTCGCAGGTGCGGGGCACGGTGGTGGTCGTCGACCTGCGCGGCTGCGAGACGATCTACGCGGGCAACCGCTTCCTGCTCTACGCGATGTTCCCGCAGCAGAACGTGTCGATCCAGGTGATGGACGGCAAGGACCGGCAGAACGTGGTGCTCGCGGTCGGCCACAGCATCCTCAACCGGACCTCGAAGACGGACATCGGCTCGCTGATGCTGCGCTACGGCGGCGGCGGGCACCGCGGGGTCGGCACGTGCCAGATCGCGCACGGGGACGCCGAGCGGGCGATCGACGAGGTGGTGGCGCAGCTCAACCGCGACGGCTAGGAGGCGCTGGGGGACGTTCCGCGGAGCGTGGACCATGATGGCGACCCTCGAGCCCCTGGCGCTGCGGAACCCGGTCCGCGTCGTCTCGGCGACCTCGCTGTTCGACGGCCACGACGCGGCGATCAACCTCATGCGCCGGCTGCTGCAGGCCAGCGGGGCGGAGGTGATCCATCTCGGCCACAACCGCTCGGTGCGCGAGCTGGTCGAGGCGGCGATCCAGGAGGACGCGCAGGGCATCGCGGTATCGTCGTACCAGGGCGGCCACAACGAGTTCTTCCGCTACCTGGTCGACATGCTGGCCGAGGAGGGAGCGGGGCACATCCGCGTTGCGGGCGGCGGCGGCGGCGTCATCCGCCCCGACGAGATCCGCGCGCTCTGCAAGCAGGGGGTCGCGGCGTTGTACTCGGCCGACGACGGCCGCCGGCTGGGCCTGGCCGGGATGATGAGGCACCTCTTCGAGCGGCTCGACTACCCGACGGTCGCGATGACGGGCAAGCCGAAGCCTCCCAAGGCCCGGGACGGGAAGCTCGTGGGCTGGGTCGGGGCCCCGCCGCCGTCGGCCGAGGAGGTCGCGGCCGGGCGGCACATCCATGTTGCGCGGGCGATCACGATGGCGGAGCGCGGGGGGAAGCGTTTTTGCGATCTGCGGGCGGCGCTGGCGGAGCGGGCGGGCGGCCGCCGCACGGTGGTCGTGGGCGTGACCGGCACGGGCGGGGCCGGCAAGTCGTCCTTGACCGACGAGCTGATCCGACGCTTCGTGGCGGGCGATTCCGCGCGCACGGCGGCGGTGCTGTCGTGCGACCCGACGAAGCGGCGCACGGGCGGCGCGCTCCTGGGCGACCGGATCCGCATGAACGCGGTGCGGATGCCGCAGGTCTACATGCGTTCCTTCGCCAGCCGGGGGAGCGAGCGCGAGGTCCCGGCGGCGCTGCGCGACGCGATCCTGGTCTGCAAGGCCGCCGGCTTCGATCTGGTCTTCGTCGAGACGGCGGGCATCGGCCAGGCCGACTCGGCGATCACCGAGTTCGCGGACGTCTCGCTGTACGTGATGACCGCGGAGTACGGCGCGGCCACGCAGCTCGAGAAGATCGAGATGCTGGACGCGGCCGATGCGGTGGTGATCAACAAGTTCGAGCGGCGGGGGAGCGACGACGCGCTGCGGGACGTGCGGCGGCAGTGGGCGCGCGCGCACGGCGTGCCCGCGGACCCGGTGAAGATGGCGGACTTCCCGGTCTTCGGGACGATCGCCAGCCAGTTCGACGACCACGGCATCAACGGGCTCTTCGTCCACCTGCTGGGGCTGGTGGAGGGGAAGGGCGGGCCGGCGTTCGCGCACTCGATCCCCGAGGCGCGGCGTGCGCGGGTGACGAAGTTCCGGCACATGTTCCCGCCGGAGCGTGTGGGCTACCTGCGCGAGATCGCGGAGACGTGCCGAGGCTACCGCGCGGTGGTCGAGAGCCAGGCGAAGGTGGCGCGCCGGGTGCAGGCGCTGGCGACGGCGCGGGCCGAGGTCGGCGACGAGGGAGCGGGAGCGGCCATCGAGCGCCGTCTGGAAGCGGTGCGCGCGGAGCTGCTGCCGGAAACCGTGCGGCGGCTCGAAGGATGGCCCGCGTGCCGCGCGGCATTCGGCGGCGAGACGTTCCGCTATGGTGTCCGCGACAAGATGCTGGAGGTCCCGGCGCGCGTGCAGACCCAGGCCGGCAGCTCGCTCCCGCGGGTCGCGACGCCGCCCTTCGAGGATCACGGCGAGCTGGTCCGCTTCCTGGGGCTGGAGAACGTGCCGGGCGAGTTCCCCTACACGGCGGGGGTCTTCCCCTTCAAGCGCGCCGACGAGGATCCGAAGCGGATGTTCGCCGGGGAGGGCGGGCCGGAGAAGACGAACACGCGCTTCCACTACCTGTGCTCGGGCGAGCCGGCCAAGCGGTTGTCCACGGCGTTCGACGCCGTCACGCTGTACGGGGACGACCCCGCCGAGCGGCTGGACATCTACGGCAAGGTGGGCGAGGCGGGCGTGTCGATCTGCACGCTGGACGACATGAAGAAGCTCTACGCGGGCTTCGACCTTTGCGACCCCAACACCAGCGTGTCGATGACCATCAACGGCCCGGCGCCGATGATGCTGGCGATGTTCTTCAACACGGCCATCGACCGGCAGCTCGAGCGGTACCGTTCCGAGCACGGCGAGCCGTCGCCGGAGGTCGCGGCGAGGATCCGGGCGGAGACGCTGCGGACGGTGCGGGGGACGGTCCAGGCCGACATCCTCAAGGAGGACCAGGCCCAGAACACCTGCCTGTTCTCGCTCGATTTGGCCCTGCGCTTGATGGGCGACATGCAGGGGTGGTTCATCGACCACGACGTGAGGAACTTCTACTCGGTGTCGATCTCGGGGTACCACAT
>JACRCX010000131.1 GCA_016218815.1 Deltaproteobacteria bacterium | reverse complement strand
TCAGCGTCTCGCGCTTGCTGCAACTCCCGCCGGAACGACGCAACGCCACGCCCCAACCGTGGCACATCGAAGAACGCGACGCCAGTTCTTTCTTTCGGACGTCACCTTCTGGGAGGTTCAGGGACTACGGCGAGGCCCTGGCGTGGGGGCGTTGTTGGTTGTTGGTGGGTCGTCTGGGTCGAGTTGTTGGTCCGGACGGAAGGGCGGGGGGGAAGGCGGGTTGGCACGGGGGAAGGCGTGTGGTAGGGGGATTCGCGGCCGTGCGGGGGGAGGAGGAGCGGAACGGTGACGAGTCGGGATTGGGCGCGCTGCCGGGGGACGGCGGTGACGACGCAGCTGGAGTGGGCGCGCCGGGGCGTGACGACCGAGGAGGTCGCGTTCGCGGCCGAGCGGGAGGGGATGGCGGCGGAGCGCCTCAGGGAGCTGGTGGCGGCGGGGCGCGCGATCGTCCCGGCCAACGTGCGTCACGGGAACCTCGAGCCGGCGGCGATCGGGGCCGAGCTGCGGTGCAAGATCAACGCGAACATCGGAAGCTCCACGGCGGCGTCGGACATCGCGGCGGAGCTGGCGAAGCTGGTGCTGTCGGTCGAGCTGGGGGCCGATGCGGTGATGGACCTGTCGACGGGGGGCGACATCGATGCGATCCGCCGGGCGATCGTCGAGCGGTCGCCGGTGCCCGTCGGATCGGTCCCCGTCTACAACGCGCTGGCGTCGCAGCCCGACCCGGCGCTGCTGACGGCGGAGGACTTCCTGGGGGCGGTCGAGCGGCACGCGGAGGACGGCATCGACTTCGTGACGGTGCACGCGGGCCTGCTGCGCCGGCACCTGCCGCTGGTCCGCGAGCGGGTGACGGGCATCGTGAGCCGCGGCGGCGCGATCATGGCGCAGTGGATGCTGGTGCACGAGGCGGAGAACCCGTTCTACTCGCGCTTCGACGACCTGCTGGCGCTGTGCCTGCGCCACGACCTGTCGCTGTCGCTGGGGGACGGCCTGCGTCCCGGAGCGGGGGCGGACGCGAACGACGCGGCGCAGTTCGGGGAGCTGGACGTGCTGGGGGAGCTGGTGCGGCGGGCGCGGGAGCGCGGGGTGCAGGCGATGGTCGAGGGGCCGGGGCACGTGCCGTTGCACCTGATCGCGGAGAACGTGGAGCGGCAGAAGCGGGTCTGCGACGGGGCGCCGTTCTACGTGCTGGGCCCGCTGGTGACCGACGTCGCCGCCGGATACGACCACATCGCCAGCGCGATCGGGGGCGCGCTGGCGGCGCTGCACGGCGTGGCGATGCTGTGCTACGTCACGCCCCGCGAGCACCTGGGCCTGCCCGACCTGGAGGACGTGCGGGCGGGGGTGGTGGCGCACCGCATCGCGGCGCACGCGGCCGACGTCGCGCTGGACCGGCCCGGGGCGCGCGCGCGCGATCTGGCGATGTCGCGGGCGCGCTACCGTTTCGACTGGGACGAGATGTTCCGCCTGGCCCTGGATCCCGCCACCGCCCGGCGGTTGCGGGAGCAGAGGCAGTCCGGATGCGAGCTGCCCGACGATTGCTGCTCGATGTGCGGCCCGCGGTTTTGCGCGATGAAGCTGTCGCGCGAGCTGGAGAAGCTGGATCCGGGAAGGCGCGGTTGACACCCCGGCGCGGCCGATGCTAGGAAGCCTCCCGGCCGTCCTGGCGCGCGGCACGCGGCGGGGCGAGGCGTTGGCGCCGTAGCCAAGTGGTAAGGCAGAGGTCTGCAAAACCTCCATTCAGGGGTTCGATCCCCCTCGGCGCCTCGAAATCAGTAGATGAGCTGCTCGCCGTCGGGACCGTAGGCCGGCATGTGCCGGTCGGGGATTCCGGCATCCGGGACGGGTGTGGCCCCGGCGTCGATCGGCGTGGCGCCGGCGCGGATCCGATCCGCAAGCGGCTGGAGATCGGGCGACAGGGGAGCGTGGGCCGGGCGGGGATCTCCGTCGCACCGCTCCATGGACTTCTCGAACTTGTCGTCGGTGCACTGTTCGAGCGGAACGGCGGCCTCGCCGCAGATCTTCTCCTTGGCGATGCGCAGCACCTCCTCCCGGGTGCCGTGCGCCCGGTACGTGCGCATCATCAGCGGCAGGCCGCTCAAGGGTCCGGCGGCGGGGCCCCAGCCGGTGTGCAGGGCCACGCGGCAGGCGCGCAGGGTCGGGTCCTGCATTCCCGGCGGCACGCCGGTCGTCCACGCGGTCCCGACGATCGGGGCGCCGTCGGGGTAGGTGGCGACGACTCCGCCGTCGCGGTGGGGCGGGGGCTTCGCTCCGCCCTTGCTGCAGGCGAGGGTGCCGGCGGAAAGGGCGGCGGCGGTGACGAGCAACCAGGCGTCCCAGCGAGCCATCATCATGTCCTCCTCCGCCTCTCGGGTCCGGGAGTATAACACCCCTGGGGGGGAACTGTTCCAGGGTGGGGGACCGGCGAACAGGGAACAGGGAACCGGCGAATGGGGGGGCCCCTGGACAACCGCAGCCGGGCACGCTAGGGTCGGCAGGTGGTGAACGGTGGTTCACAAGGAAGAGGAGATTTCACCATGAGCCAATACGACAAGTTCCGGGCGCCGGGGCTGTCCTACCTGCTGGTGCCGTGCGGGTCGGTTCCGGTGTTCGCGCCCGAGTATTTCGACGAGGATCAGCGGATGATCCAGAAGACGGCGTTGGACTTCATCGTCAAGGACGTGCAGCCGCGCGACGCGGAGCTGGAGGCGAAGAAGGAAGGGGTGCTGCCGGGCCTGCTCAAGAAGGCGGGCGAGCTGGGGCTGCTGGCGGTCGACGTGCCGGAAGAGTACGGCGGGCTGGGCGCCGACAAGACGACGTCGAACGTCGTCGCCGAGTCCCTGGTCGGCCAGGGTTCGTTCATGGTCGGCCATGCGACGCACACCGGCATCGGCACGCTGCCCATCGTGTACTTCGGCACGCCGGAGCAGAAGGGGCAGTACCTGCCGCGGCTGGCGAGCGGCGAGCTCCTGGGCTACTACGCGCTGACGGAGGCGGGGTCGGGTTCCGACGCGCTGGGGGCGAAGTGCCGGGCGGTGCTGAGCGCCGACGGCAAGGAGTGGATCCTCAACGGCGAGAAGCAGTTCATCACGAACGTCGGCTTCGCGGACGTCGGGACGGTGTTCGCGAAGATCGACGGCGAGAAGTTCACGGGCTTCCTCGTGGAGCTGAAGGGTCCCGGGGTGTCGACGGGCGCCGAGGAGCACAAGATGGGCATCCACGGCTCCTCGACGCGCTCGCTGATCTTCGAGGACGCGCGGATCCCGCGCGCGAACCTGCTGGGCAAGGAGGGCGAGGGCCACAAGATCGCCTTCAACATCCTGAACCTCGGGCGCCTGAAACTGGGCCTCGCCTGTTCCGGCGGCTGCAAGTTCCTGATCCGCGAGTCCGCGTTGTACGCCAACCAGCGCAAGCAGTTCGGCATCCCGATCGCGAAGTTCCACGCGATCAAGGAGAAGCTGGCGCTGATGGCCGCGCGCACCTTCGCGGTGGAGTCGATGGGCTATCGCACGACCGGGGCCATCGACGCGATCGTGGCGACGATCGACAAGAAGGCGCCCGACGGGGCGGACCGCGTGGTCAAGGCGATCGAGGAGTTCGCGGTCGAGGCATCGATCCTCAAGGTCGCGGGCTCCGAGGCGCTGTGGTACTGCGCGGACGAGGGGGTGCAGATCCACGGGGGGTACGGGTTCATCGCGGAGTATGCGGTGGAGCGGGCGTACCGCGACTGCCGGGTGAACCGCATCTTCGAGGGGACCAACGAGATCAACCGGATGCTCATTCCGGGAACGATCCTCAAGCGGGCGATGAAGGGCCAGTTCGACCTCATGGGCGCGTTGGGGAAGATCACGGAAGAGGCGAAGGACCCCGCGAAGCTCCCGCGGCCGGGCAACGGGCCGCTGGCCGAGGAGGCCCACGTCGTGGATCTGCTCAAGCGCGGGGTCCTGTTCGCCGCCAACCACGCGGTGATGAAGCACATGGCCGACCTGCAGAAGCAGCAGATGCTGCTGATGGCGATGGCGGACATGATGATGGAAGCCTACGCGGTCGATTCCTCGGTCGCGCGCGCGCGGCAGATCGCGATGGAGCAGGGCGAAGCGAAGGCGAGGATCCCGGCGTTGCTGGCGCGGATCTACCTCGCCAACGCGGTGCGCGCCGTCCGGCAGCGGGCCGAGGATCTCCTGGTCAACGTGCTGGACGACGCCGAGCTGGCCGAAGCGCTGGAGGGCATGCACCGGTTCCTCGGGCTCTACCGCTTCAAGACGATGCCCGCCAAGGTCGCGGTCGCGGACCATCTGCTGGAGCGCGAGCGCTACACGCTGGAGTGAACGGGGCGGGCGGCCCCCATCGCCATTGACTTGACTTCGATCATGCGTAGCTTTGCCGCGCAGGACGGGGGCGAGGCGGAGGCGAGGGAAGCGATGACCGTTCGTGTGCCGATCGTCGATCGAAGGTCCAGCCAGGCGCCGGATCCGCCGCTCGCTCCGGATCCGGCGGCGGGGATGAACGAGGACGCGGTGGCGGGAACCGCTTCGATACCGCCCGGGCCGCCGCAGACGGCGGCGCGGTCCGAGCCGGTCCCGAGCGACGGGCGGTCGGCGGCGCTGGCGGCGGAGCGGGACGACTGGCGGGATCGCTGCCTGCGGGCGACGGCCGAGCTGGAGAACGTGCGGCGGGTGGCCCAGCAGCGGGTCGAGGCCGAGGTCTTCGGGCGGGAGCGCGAGCGGATGGAGCGGTGGCTCGAGCTGGGCGACGCGCTGGACCGGGCGCGCGTCGCGGCGGCGGCGGCGCCGCCGGAGTGGACGCGGGGGCTGGAGGAGGTGGCGCTGCTGTTCGAGGAGCTGATGCGGAAGGCGGGGGCGACGCGCATCGAGGCGGGGGAGACGTTCGACCCGCAGTGGCACGAGGCGTTGAGCGCGGTGCAGGGGTCTGAGAAGGCGGACGGCTTGATCGTCGAGGTGGTGCGGGCGGGCTGGAAGCTGGGCGAGCGGCTGCTGCGTCCGGCGGGAGTGACGGTGGCGCGCAGGTCGTCGTAGCGGGTGGCGGGGCGGTCCGATGGAGTACATCGACTACTACAAGGTGCTGGGCGTGGGGCGCGACGCGTCGGCGGAGGAGATCGCGAAGGCGTACCGGCGGCAGGCGCGCAAGTTCCACCCGGACGTGAGCAAGGAGCCGGGGGCCGAGGAGCAGTTCAAGCGGGTCAACGAGGCGAACCAGGTGCTCTCCGACCCGGAGAAGCGGCGCCGCTATGATCTGCTCGGCTCCGAGTGGCGCGACGGGGAGGCGTTCCGGCCGCCGCCGGGCTGGGCGGACGGTTCGCGGGTCGAGTTCCGGACGTATCCGGGCGGGGGCTTCGCGGGCGGAGGCGACTGGAGCGACTTCTTCGCGTCGATCTTCGGGGGGAGCCCGGGGGGCGGGCGCGGCGGGGTGCGGGCGGGTGTGCGAGGCGGCGGCCGGGGAGGACGCGGCCGCGTCTCGGCTTCGCCGTTCGGGGGTGGCGTCGCGGGATTCTCCGGAACCGAGCAGCTCGATCCGGAGCTGGAGGACCTATTCGGCGGGCCGGGCGGCGGCGCGCGCGGGCGGGCTCGTCCGCGGCGAGGGGCCGATATCGAGGGCGAGCTGGAGGTCCCGGTCGAGGAGGCGTTGCGAGGCGGTCCGCGTTCGATCCAACTTCGGGGTCCCGAGGGCAGGGTCCGGACGTTCGAGGTCAAGATTCCGGCGGGGATCCATGACGGGGCCCGGATTCGCCTGGCGGGCCGCGGAGAGAGCGGACGCGCCGGCGCGCCGGACGGCGACCTGCTCTTGGTCGTGCGCGTGGTGGCGGTCCCGCCATTCCGCATCGACGGCGGGGACCTCGTCACGGCCGTCGACGTCGCCCCGTGGGAGGCGGCGCTGGGTGCGACGGTGGCGGTGCCCACGCCGGACGGTCCGGTGCAGATGAAGCTGCCGGCAGGGCTTTCGTCCGGCGGCAGGCTGCGTCTGCGCGGCAAGGGTCTTCCGCAGCGCGAGCGCGGCCGCGGCGACCTCTACGCCGAGGTGCGGATCGTCGTACCGGGGAGCCTGAGCGAGAAGGAGCGGCGGCTCTTCGAGGAGCTGCGTGAGGCCTCGACGTTCAAGCCGCGGGGGGAGTAGGTGCGGCAGGGCGCAAGTTGATGCCGGGTTTCTGGCGGGTAGGGGCGGTGCCCCGCCTGGGTAGAGTTCGGTGGCGTCGTTCAGCGCGATGGCGCGACCGATGCCAAGGCCCGCTGGAACGACGGCCCTCCCCGCGCTCCTCGTCGGCGACAACCATGATCGCCTCGCCGGCTTGACCAGCCACCTTCCATCAACGACCCCGCCTCGCCCTCGGCTTCGGCCGGGGGCAGGGCGGTCGGTCGTCGCTCCCTTTCTTGCCTCCCCTGCCGGTCGTGCCCGGCCGTTTCGCGATTCTTCGCGATCCTTCGCGATCCTTCGCGATTCTTCGCGAGTCCCCTTCGTCGCCGGAACCACCTTCCACCGGCGGCAGGCCGTAGACGGTCGCGCGACCCTTTCCGATCGCGACGATCCGCCCTCCATCGCGCAGGGCGCGCAGGTCGATCTGCAGTGATCGGAGCGTCACCGGCTCCGCGAGTACCGCGAGCAGGTCGGCGGTGCCGAGAGGACCCTTGCGGCTCAGGAGGCGCACGATCTTCGCCGCTCGCGGCGTCAACAGACCGGATCCCTCACGAGGACGCACGGTCTCCACCGGCCGGAACCGAACCACCACGGACAGGCCCGTGTCCTCGAACTCCGCTGCCGGGCACCCGGCACGCTCGCACTCCTCGATGATCTTGTTCGTGCCGCGGCCCCACCGCTCGATCAGGCCCCGCCGATGGAACGTCGTGGCCACGAGCGGGTTGCGGGGCACGGAGTCGTGGATCCCCTTCAGCTTCTCGACCGTCACGCCGGGCGGCAGCGGGCCCGTGCTCGTCACCTCCAGGCGGTCGTCATAGATCCCCAGGCTCACGGCGCCGCCGCCGACGGAGTAGTCGCGGTGGATGAGGCCGTTGATCAACGCCTCCCTCACCGCCAGCGGTGGGTACCGCGGGATGTCGATCCGGGCCATCTGGCCCGGCACGAAACGGCTGGCCACCGGCACGCTTTCCCGCAGGAAACGCTCCGCGATGTCGAACAGGTGGAAGGCGTTGCCATCGTACTGCCGGTTGTCCAGGAACTCGCTCTTCGTCGTTCCGGCGAATCGTGCCAACCGCAGCTGGCCGATCGGGTAGGTGACCCGGTCGTTCTCGCCGAACAGGATCACCGCCGCACGCGTCAGACCGTCCCCGCCCAGCAGGTCGAGACGCCGCAACACCTGCTCACGATCCTCGTCCGGCGCGGCGAAGAGCCGCTTCGTGGCGACGGCATCCCGAACGGCGCTGCGGATCTCGGCCGCGTCCAGGTCTTCGATCGTCCAACCCTGCACGGGCCAGCCGTCCCAGGGCTTGCGGGCATGCAGCCGGTCGGCCACACGCCGATCGAATTCGTCGCGGCTCATGCGCTGCGTCGTCCGTCCGACGCGCAGGCATGGCCGCGCGTCGAAGGTGAACGGCCCCGGCTCGGCGGCCTGCGCCTCCACCACCACGACGGTCTTGCCCGACGGAAGGTCCAGCCTCGCCGTGGTCACCTCGGCCTTCGGTTCCAGCTTCCGCGACTCGTTGGCAATGTCCTCCAGCGTCCGCTCCGCGAAGTCCTGCCCGACCACGGCTCCATCGTCGGTCACCCCGAAGACCACCGTGCCGCCGCCGCCGGCGTTCAGCATGCCGCAGAGCGCCGCCATCGCCTCGCGCAGCTCGCCCGTCGACTTCTTGAACTCGAGCGCCGCGCCCTCTCCCTGCTCGACGAGCTTCTGGAGTTTCCCAAGGTCCATCGTCGCCCTCCGGGCGGCCGGATACTACCATCGGCCGCCGCGGACCGCAGCAGTCCGATTCGGATCGCGGCGATTCTCGTCCCCCGGAGTCTGCCGCCGGAGTGCCACCGACCGCCGGAGGTCCTCCCCATGCCTCCCATGCCTGCTGGAAACTCGGTCCTCCGCAGAACCGTAGGTCGTTCCGCCGGCCGTCGTGGCCGGGACGCCGCCCATGTTCGGCATCATGCGGGGACGCGATGCGAGCGGTCTGGTCGGCGATCTCGCGGGGGAAGGACCTGGCCGCCGAGAACACCGCGCTGCACGCGCGGGGGGAGTGAAGCGTGGTCATCGACGAGAAGCGCCTTCGGCGGCTTCTCCTAGGTACGCGGTCGCCGGTGGTTGACGCGCGTCATGACGTGCCGGCCGGGTTTCCGGCAGGGACGGGATGCACCCGGGGCACGCGGCGCGCTTGCCGCGGGTGGTTGGCGGGGTTACGATCGACGCATGGCAGGTCGGAGGGCCAAGGAGCAGGGAGTGCAGGTGGGGGAGCGGCGCGTGGCGTACCGGCGCACGGCGCCGCCGCGGGCCGAGGAGCTGCTGGCGGCGCTGCAGGGCGATCCGGAGCTGCGCGCGCGCTTGGCGGCGCTGCTGGAATTCCCGCCGGGGCTGGCGCAGGCGCTGGACCGCCTGACGGCGGAGCTGCGCGAGCAGCGGCTGGCGACCGAGCGAGGCTTCGAAGCGACCCGCGCGGAGATGAGCGCGCGGTTCGAGGAGCTGCGCGCGGACATGAACGCGCGGTTCGAGGCGGTGGACCGGCGGTTCGAGGAGCTGCGCGCGGACGTGAACGCGCGGTTCGAGGCGGTGGACCGGCGGTTCGAGGAGCTGCGCGCGGACGCGAACGCGCGGTTTGAGGCGACGGACAAGCGCCTGGGCGAGCTGCTGCGGCAGCTCGTGCACCAGGGCCGGCGCATCGAGGTGGCGTTCAAGCGCATCGACGCGATGGGGACGCGCTGGGGCCTGCGCTCGGAAGAGGCATTCCGCGAAGGGCTCGGCGACGTCCTGGGGGAGCGGTTCGGGGTGACGGCCGAGCGGTGGGTGCACGAGGACCGGGAAGGGGTCGTGTTCGGGCACGCGGCGCGGGTGGAGCTGGACGTGGTGGTGCGCGACGGGGAGACGGTGCTGGTGGAGATCAAGTCGCACGTGGGCCGCGCGGACGTGGCCGAGTTCCGGCGGACGGCGGATCTGTACGACAAGCTGCACGGGACCCGGTCGAAGCGACTGTTGATCTCGCCGTCGGTGGGGGGCCGGGCGGTGGAGCTGGCGGCGAAGCTGGGGATCGAGATCTCGACGGCGCTCGAGGAATAGGTTGTGGCTACCAGCTACTCCGTCCAGCACGGAATCGCAGGGCTTCCTGCCGGCCGCCGTGGCGGGGATGGCGCCCATGCTCGCCCGCCGGGCGGCTTGCCCGCCCGAACGCAATCCCGCGCATCTCGGCCCGCCCGGCCGCCGACCCGGGCACGGCGGCGGTGCGTCTCCAACGGCACGCTCCGGCCACTCGGCGCCGTGCGGCCGGGAGCGGCGTCGGCGACACCCGTCCCCGCGGCGGCCGTCGTGCCGGTCGCCGGCCGTTGACGCGCGTCATGACGCGCCGACCGAGTTTCTGGCAGGGACAGGGGGGCGAGCGGTGCCGATCACACGCCGAAGCGGAGCGAGGGGACGGTGGAGCGCGTTCCATCTCTGCCTCCCCGCCCCGAGCATCCGCATCAGCCTTGGGGTTCAGATCACGCCCGTGCCCAATGCTGTTTGCGGGCCGGTGCCTTGAATCGAAGTGGCCGGAGTCGCCGTGAGAGTCGATGCGGAGCCGTACAGCACCAGGATCTTGCCGGCGCCGACGCCGGCCGCGCTATTCTCCGGCGCCCCCAGGACGACATCGCCGTACCCATCGCCATCGACGTCCCCGGCGGCAGCAATCGAGTATCCGAACCAACCCGACCCGCGCAGGGTCTCGTGTGGATCTTCCGGCAACGTATCCCCTTCCCACCGATACACGTGAACGCGGTCGTCCCTCCCGGCTGCGACCAACAGTTCCGACAGCCCGTCGGCGTTCGTGTCGCCCGACGTGGCGACGGAGCTGCCGAACCCGTCTTCTCTCGTTGTCTCTGGATTGCCCAGGCTGAACGCGGGTTCGTCCCCCAGATCGGAGGCACCGCCGAGGTACACCTGTACGGCGGCTCCTGCTCGGCCGAGATCCTCGAACCTCCGGTTGCCGACTGCGAGATCGCCGTATCCGTCCCCATCGAGGTCCCCGCTGCCGGCCACGGCCGTAACGGACCCCATCATGGACGGGTCCGGGATGTGGTACGTGACGGTGGGACGTGTCGAAACGATCGAGGTGGTACCGACGAACAGGAACGCCATCCCCCAGGGCGCCACGCCGCCGGCACCGACGAACAGATCGGCCCGCCCATCGCCGTTCACGTCCCCCGCGAGGTCCAGGCTGGAGCCGAAGAAGCTGTATTCGTCCTCCTCCGGGTTCGGAATGCCGACCGCAGGTGCCGAGTCCACCGCTGAACCGCCGCGGTAGAGGAATACGGCGCCTTGCCGCACGACGGCCCAGTCCCTGGACGGAGCGCCGACAGCAATGTCGTCGTAGCCGTCACCGTCCAGGTCCTGCCCGGAATCCACCGTTCGTCCGAACTCCGCGTCGGCCACGGGAGTCATGTCGGACAGCGTGACCGGAATCGGTGTCAGGCCCGTGCCGGACCCCAGGTAGACGAAGGCGAGGCCACCAACGCCATCCCCCGGCGCACCGACGACCAGGTCCGTGAAGCCGTCGCCGTTCACGTCACCGCTTCCGACGCTCTTTCCGAAGAACCCGCTCTCCTCCGGTGACGGGCTGCGCAACTCGGCGGCCGGCTCCGCGATCAGGCCGGACGACGAGCCGCGGAACGCGTAGACGACACCCTCCTCGACGGCGGTGTCGGAATCCTCGGGGGCACCGGCTGCCACGTCCGAGTAGCCGTCGCCGTCGAAGTCCGACGGAACACGACCGACGTCGACGTACCTGACGTCGGACCACGCCGAGCACGCGGCACCCCGGCAGGCGCGCAGGCGCCAGTAGTAGCGCCGCCCGACGGGCGGCGCGGTGTCCACGGGGAGGTCACGCTCAGGGCGCCACGAGGTCCCGAGGACGGCGGCGTCCCCCTCCTCCGGGCTGGGGAAGCCGCAGGAAGTGAAGGTCGTCGGGTCGCAACTGTCGTCTGCTTCAACCTGGAACGACGGCTCGGCGCACCCATCGGACTGCCACGACCACCAGAGGCCGGGCCGGAGCGTCATGAACTCCGGCGAGGCGTGCAAGCTCCCGGTCCTCGTCCCGTTCCACGGAGTCAGGGGTCGCGGCGTCGTCGGCGTCGTCCCGGCCACGTCGCCGCGGCAGGATCCGAAGCCGTCGCAAGCATCGGGCGACGTGCACGGGTCGCCGTCGTCACACGGATCCCCCGCCGGCTGGACGACGGCGGGCGGGCAGTCTGGACCGGCGCCATCACAGAACCCGTCCGACACGCAGTCCCCGCTTGATGGCGAGCACACGAAACCGGCCGGGGCAACGCCACAAGAATCGGTGGACTCGTCACACCGGGCGCATGCGCCATCGCCGCACGGCTGCTCTTCCCCGCGGCACGAACCGCCGGCATCGCAACGGTCGGCGAAGCCGTTGCAGAACAGGCCGTCGTCACACGAACTGCCTGCGGGTCGGGCCGACCAGGACTCCAGCGCCAACGTGGGCTCACAGGTACGGCACGGACCGGCTGGATCGACCGCGCCGACGGGCCAGCAGCGACCATCGATGGCGCACGACCCCGGCGGCGGGGTGTGCCGGCACCGGCGGCCCGACTCGACCGCGATGCACTGGTCCACCGAGCACTCCGCCCCGTCGTCGCATTCGGCATCCGTGTGGCACGACCAGACGCAGTCGGGGTCGCAGCCATCGCCGGATGTCGCATTCCCGTCATCGCATTCCTCCGTAGGATCCAGGAGGCCATCGCCGCAGGCCGCTGCCGCGTCCGAGTCCCAGTCGCGGTCCGCATCACCATCGCCGGCATCCGGGCCGCCGTCGCTCCGGGCATCCGGGACGTCGGATGCGCCGTCACCGGCAAGGTTGACCTGCGAGCCCGAGCAGCCCCACGAACTGCCGAGCGCGAACGACCAAGCCACCGCGAACGCCACGGTGCATCCCGCGAGCGACGGCGCAGCGCCGCGGACCAACAGTCGGGATTTGCCGAGTGACTTCATGACTCCTCCGGAGCGGCGCGGCGAGGCAGCCGGGGGCCCGACCGTCTCGCCGCTCCCGTCTTCACGGCGAACTACGACCGACCTCCGCCCCGCCTGCGGCGCAGCGCAGGTGCCGCCAAGCCGGCGCCCACCAGGATGGCGCCGATGAGCCACGGCAGGGCCGCGTTCCTGGCCGAGCCGCTCGGCCGGGCACGCTCCAACTGGGCCAGCCTCGCCTCGAGCCGGCTCAGGTGTGCGAACCGATCCTGGATCATGCGATCCAGCGCTTGGACGGACGCCAGCGCCACGCCGGCCGAATCGAGCGCCGCTATTCCGTTCCCCTCGCCCAGCCCGAAAAGCGTGTGGAAGTCGTCGGCCATCGGCCCGAGGTGGCGCACGCCGGGCGGGTCGGCCACATAGCTCCACTGCGACAGCGGAAGATCGCGCAGCGTCGCGAGTACCTCGGACGGTTCCACGGCCACGATCTCGTGCTTCCCGGCGGGATCGGAGTAGTCGGTCCAGGCCCCTCCAGTCGTCAAGTAGGCCCCGGCCGAGGTATCAATCAGATGCCCGGCGGTGTGGGCCGGCGAAGAGGTCGAACCGAACCAGAAGCCTGCCGCCCGGGCGTTGAACGTGTTGGAGCCGGGACAGGCCACGTCGGCATCCGTGCTGTCGCCCCACATGAAACAACCCGTGTCGTCGGCCTTCGCCCGGCGGCCGGCGGCGAAGCTGTAGCTCGCGGCCGCGCAATACGTGCCGCCGGCCACCGCCGCGTAGGAGCCGCTCGCCTCATTGTGGTATCCGCCCGCCACGACCGAGTAGCTGCCGCTCGCCGTGTTGTATGCGCCGCCGCCGATGGCGCCTCCGGAGTACGTACTCACCGTGTTGTTGTTCCCACCGGCGATCGTCCCGGCGTTTACGGAAACCTGGTTGCTCGACCCTCCACCGATCGAGGCGTAGCTCGCGCTGGCCGCGTTGTCGTCCCCGCCGCAGATCGTCGCGTACGTGTTGGTCACGAGGTTCGAGTACCCACCGCCGATGAACGAATACGAGTTCTCCACGTCGTTGAAGTACCCACCACCGACCGCCGCGTACGACGCGTCGGCGGCGTTGTTGTACCCGCCACCGACCACGCCATACGCTGCGGTGCCGTTCGCTCTCCCCCCTCCGACGGTCCCGTAATCCCCGCTGACCGAGTTGACGTACAGGTACGTTCCGCCGCCGCCGATCGTCGCTCCTACGTACGTGCTCGCCGTGTTGCCGGAGTAGCCTCCGATCACCTGCGGCGTCCCAGCGGTGGGCACCAGCCGAAGGGCATGCACCTCGTCTGCCCTGAATTCGACGTACGCCGCGTTGGTCGATCCCAGGTACTCCGTTCCCTGCGTTACGTCGTTTCCACCGGTCGTCCAGTCTTCCGCCTGGCTGTGGCGCGGCACGATCGCCACGGCGATCGCGAATCCCAAGGTCCACCACGACACGTTCTTGATCTTCATCATTGACTCCACTCGTCGACCGGGGCAGGAGGATGATCCCGCCCGGCCGGCCACCGAAGCAAGCTGCGCGTGTCGCACCAGCTTGCGTCAAACGAGGCCAACGCGCATAATTTCCAGCGCGGGGGCCTCCGGTTTCTTGGTTCCCGCCAAGGTGCCTTCACGCAAGTGCAGGTTTCCGGAGGCCCCCACACCCTCGGGTCCGAGGTCGGACCACCGACCGTGGGTCCCACGGCAGGCAGGGTGCCGTTGCTCTTGGACGTGCTCTTGTGGCCAGCCAACCGGTTGTTGCCCGACATCAACTCATCCCCGCCCTGCCACCGGTGCTGCTCGTTCCCTAGCATGGCAAGGTACCAGACGGCGCCGGGCAGTCAACGATCCGCGAGGTACTAGTACCCCGCAGAGGGCGATGGCCTGGCCGGAACGCGTTGGCGTTCGGACCGCGGTGGTCACGGCTCTCCCTCGTCGCCACCCACGGCCGTCAGCCAGGGAATCAGCGCGGCAAGGTACTTCCGCGACCGAACGCCGAGCTTGGCGAAGACGTGTCGCAACTCGTTCTTCACCGTCTGCGGCGAGATACGAAGAACGGCTGCGATGTCCTTGTTCGCGGCCCCGCCCGCAGCCAGACGAACGAGCCGGAGTTCGTGCGGCGTGAGGGGTGACCACGGGCTGATCGTCACGGGATCGGGTGCGATCGCTTCGCCGTCCGAGCCCACCGCGTCCGGCTTGCCGCGTCCGTCCTGGCCATCCGCATCAGGCACAGAATTCGCCCCCCCCCCCCGCGTCGCCTGCCCCGCCCGTTCTGGTCGATCATTGGTTGCCCTCCCCTCCTCCCTCACCCGCTCTACCGCTCCACCGCCCTACCGTCCGACCGTACCACCCTCCCCTCCCAGCTCGAGCTGCTTGCCCGCCTGCGTGCCCGGCCCCGGCCACGCGTGCGTCGGGAAGGGCTCCGCCGGCCGCGCGATGAGGTATCCCTGGAAGAGGTCGCAGCCAAGGCCCAGGAGCGCGTCGCGCTCGGCCACCGTCTCCACGCCCTCCGCGACGACCAGCACGTTCAGCTCGTGGCACAGGGACGTGATCGATCCGACCACTCGCGCGCGCCGCTCGTCGGTGTCCACGCCGCGCACGAGGGACATGTCGAGCTTGGCGACGTCGGGCGCGAGCTGCGTGAAGGCCGAGAGGCCGGCGTACCCGGCGCCCAGGTCGTCCACCGCGATGCGGAAGCCGCGCTCGCGCAGCGCGGCGATGGCGCCGCTGGGATTCTCGACCTGGTCGAGCGAAGCGCGCTCAGTCACCTCCAGGACCACCCGCCTTGCCGCCAACGCGAGCCGGGTATCGTCGCGGCGCAGGTCCGGGTCGGCCAGGTCGCTGGCGTGCAAGTTGAGGAAGATCAACGTCCCCTCGGCCGCACCGCCGATCCGCGACGCCGTCGCCTCGCGCGTGCGCCGACCGACCTCGCCGATCCGCCCGAGCCGCTCGGCCGCGTCCAGTACCGCCCCGGGGTGGGGCAGCGACGGCTCCTTCGTGCGCATCAGGGCCTCGTAGCCGTAGAGGGTGCCGTCGCGCCGGACGATCGGCTGGAACGCCATCCACAACGACTCCAGCGCCCGGTCGAGAGCGCCACCGAGCTCGGGTCCGCCCGTGGGCCCGGGTGAGGTCCGGCCGCCCGCGGCCAACGCCTCCCGCCTGGCGCGTGCCAGGCGTCCGATGCGCGCTGCCCGGGCCACCACCTCGCGCAGGTGGTCCACCGGCTCGGGTTTGGAGAGGTAGTCCAGGGCGCCCAGGCGCAGCGCAGCCACGGCCGTGGTGACGTTGGGAGCACCGGTGATGAGGACGACGGCGATGTCGAGGTCACGGTCGCGGATGGCGCGCAACACGTCGATGCCGTCGGCGTCGGGCATCACGAGGTCGCACAGGACGACGTCGAACGGCTGGCGGCCAACGGCATCGATGGCCTCCCTCCCGCCCGTCGCTTCGGCGACCACGGCGCCGGCCCTCGAGAGAATCTGCGCGCTGACGCGTCGACCGGCGTCGTCGTCATCGACGACCAGCACCCGGGCGCCGCCCAACCCTCGCGTCTCGCCTTGGGACTGTACCACGCACTCCTCCATCGGGCCCTCCCTTCTCTCGCCTCCCGTTCGTCCTACGGCGCCGGTAGCAGGCGCGCCAATCGCATCTCCGTCGTCGGCGACGGACCGGACGGGTCGAGGGTGACGAAGTAGACGACGACGAACGCGTCGCCGGCCCAGGCCACGCCGAACGGTCCCGGTTCGCAGCCGCGATCGGCAGTGCACGACGGGTCCACCTCGATCGCTCCGCACGAGCTGTCCCCCGTGCGGCCCATGAGGTCGGTGCGGACGAAGACGAGGTGCCGGCCGGTCGTGTCGTCGTACACCGGAACGACGGCGACAAGACCATGGTCACCGGCGGCCAGATCCTCGTCGCCGTAGAACGACGCGAAGGACAGCTCGCAGGTGGTCGGTGCGTCGAGGAGCATCGCTCCGCGGTCGAACGCCGCGAACCCGACACCGATCGATCCATCGGCGGACCCTCTGCGCCAGACCGTCCGGTACGCGTCTTCGGCATCGACGATGTGCGCCGACTCGGCGGACCCGACGACTCCACCGTCGGCGACGGTCCTCAGCGCAGCATCAGCGGTGCCGAAGCGCAGCGTGCAACCAGGACCGGGCTCCAGGGCGGCTCGCCACCAGAGGAGACCAACCGTGGAGTCGGCGCCGCTCGCAAGTTGCGGAGAGGTCCACGCTGCCAGTTCGGCCTCGAGTTCGATCGGGGCCTGCGACGTATCGAGAGAGCCGTCGGGTTCCAGGCGACCGAGGAGGATTCGACTTGGGCCGGCACCATCGTGGACGCAAGGAACGGTGTCCGTGCCCTCGTACCAGGCCATGGTGTAGCCCGTGGGATGCGCGGCGAGCGCTGGGAGGTCGGAGTCGGGGGAATCCAGCAGCAGCGTTGCCGCCTCGACGAGCCCGCTGCCGACCGTGAGGCGCGCACGCCACATCCCATCCGCTCCGGCCCGCCATGCCAGCAGGAAATCGGTCGCCCGGGCCGCCCTGGCAGGGCTGGAAGCCCGCGACCCCGACGCGAGGCTGATGTCCACATCCGCGCGAGCAAGCGTGCCGTCGGCCAGCAGGAAGCGCGACAGGATCGCTTCGGAAGGTCCAAGCGGCGAGTCCGGTCGGTGCCAGGCTGCGACCAGGGTCCCATCGTCCATCGAGGACAAGCCCATGCCTCCGAATTGCCCGGCCGTCGGGCTCACGACGGCCGGCAGGACGACGGGCGGTCCCTCGACGACGTACGGTCGCGCGGTCGGATCGCGCGGTCCGACCGGAGCGCCGGGACCCAGCAGGCAGTCCCAGGTGCAGCCGTCGCGGTTCAGCCGGTTGCCGTCGTCGCACTCCTCCCCGTCGTCGACCACGCCGTTGCCGCAGGGCGGTGGAGGCAGGATGACCGCGTCTGCGCCGTCCCCGTCCGAGGCGTCGGCCGCTTCGGCTTCACCGTCGCGGACGTCGGAGTCCTGGCCGTCGCCGACGGCACCGTCGTCTGTGGCCGCGTCCTCCCGCGACACGTCCGGGTTGAGGTCGATGTAGGTGTGGCTGCAGCCCGGCACCGCCAGGACCACGACCAACACCACCGGAATCCGACAATTTCTTGCCGTCATGGGCATCCCTCCCGGGTTGCGCAACGTGTTCGTCCGCACGACGCACGACTCCCATACCCAATTAGACCGCCGATCTCGCCAAGTGTCGTCGTCGATTCCCGCGCTGGAGCGTCGATTGTTGATCCGTCACTCCTCCGCGTGCCAGACTGCCGGACGCAGCGGGTGGAGCCGGTCTTGAAGACGCCGCTCGGCATATTGGCTGTGTTCACGATGGGTTGGGCTTCTCCCGGCG
Source organism: Deltaproteobacteria bacterium (assembly GCA_016218815.1). Classification (GTDB taxonomy): domain Bacteria; phylum Myxococcota_A; class Polyangia; order DRWM01; family JAAZOP01; genus JAAZOP01. Next base: position 99,559 of record JACRCX010000131.1, on the reverse strand, counting down.
GTGCGTCTGCCGGCGAGTCGGACCTCGCACCGGTGGTCGTTCTCCGGGTCTGCGGCAATCTGGACGCGGAGTCCGTGATCGGCATGTTCGGCGCTCGCTTTCCACAGGTGCGAATCGTACCGGACGACCAGGGGGGCGCCACGACGCCATGGCTGGCGGAGCTGTGCACCGACGGCGAGATGCTCGTTTCCACCCTGACCAACACCGACACCGGAGCCTCGAGCACGCAGACGTGGCCGGTGCCGGGGGACGCGGGCGAGCGGGGCCTCGAGCGCCTCGCGGCGCACATCCTCGGGAGCCAGATCCGCGGCGCGTTCGAGGCGGCATCGGCGGCGATCCCGTTCTCCGAAGGCGCGGACGCGATGGAGGGCGACGCGGCGCTGGAGGACGACGAGGCCGGGTTGGAGGTCGACCTCTTCCTGGTGGTCGGCTTCGAGTCGGTGGGTGGTTTGACCCACCGCACGGATGAAGCTTCGATCGGGATCGGTCCGGGATTCCTCGCCGGCGCCATCCTCGCGCGGAACGGGATCATCGCCCTTGGCGTTCGAGCTCTCACGGTCCTGGGCGTCGGGGCCGGGATGGATCTGTTGGAAACTCTGCCTCTTTCCATCGGGGGCGGGTGGAACGCCCCGCTGGGGCCGGTGGACCTCCAGGCCGTCCTCGAGGTGATCGCCGAGCGGTGGTCGCCCTCGGGTGCCGACTGGGGTGGCGGCTGGCGAGCCGGCCTTGGGGCGCGGTGCGGGCTGGTCGTGCCCCTGGCCTGGCTGCTCGACTTCCGGCTCGACTTCGGTGTCGAGTACTTCACCGAGGGCCATTCGCTGGGCTATGGCCCCGTAACCAGCGGGGGAATCATCGCGGACCTGTCCAACCTCCGGTGGCGAGCGTCGGCCGGGCTGGAGCTCCGGATCCCACTAAGTTAGGAAATCGACGACGACACTTGCCGAGATCGGCGGTCTAATTGGTTGTGAAAGGACGCGTGCGCCCACCGAGTGACCCGATTCCGCGCGACGTGGTCGCCGCTGCCGCGGCGGGCGACGAGGCTGCGCTGCGCCGGGTTTACGCACGGCTCCAGGACTACGTGAGCTTCCGCCTGCTGACGTTGGCCGGCCGCGCGGCGGGGCTGGAGGATCTGGGCAACGACATCTGCGCCCGGGCTGTCCTGAATCTGGCCCGCTACCGCGGCAGCGGCTCGTTCACCTCGTGGGTCGGCAAGATCGTCGTCCGGCAGTTTTGCGACTGGCGGAAGCTCGCGAACCACCGCGAACGGACGAAGCGCAACGTGCTCGCCCTGGGCGCGCCGCCGTCGGAGCGCCCGGATGAGGTCGTCGACCGGAAGAAGCTGATGCTCGCCGTGATCGACGGGGCGCGACGATTGCCGCCGCGGATGCTGGAGTGCCTGGTGGCGGTGAACCTGGACGGCGACCCGCCCTACGAGGCCGCGAAGGCCATCGGAGGAACGCCGCGGGCCGTGGCGAACTCGGCCTACCGGGCGCGAGTGCTGCTTCGTCAGGAGTTGGAAGAGAGGGGCCTCGGCGACGCGACGCCGCCCCGGGCCGCGACGCCCGCCCACGCCGTTGTCGGGCTGACTCCCGCGCGGTGCGTTGCTGCCGCAGAGAGGGAGAGGGGAGGAGATGACGATGACCGATGAGTTCAAGGACGTGGACGAACTGATCGAGGCCATGCAGGAGCGGGGGCGCACGTTGGAGCCGCTACGCCTGGCCAGCTTCGAGGAGATGATGGCGACGGTGCGCCGCATGCGCCGGCGGCGGCGGATCATCCAGGGGGCCATCGCGCTGGCGGCGGCCGGCATTGCCGCGGCCGTCGTCGCCCTGATGTTCGGGGGAGAGCCGTCGCCTGCCGCCGGCGAGTCTGCGACACCGATCGCCGGACGAGCGATCGAGACGCCCTCGCGGGGCCCTGACGCAAGCGAGCTGCGGCGGATGGAGCCGTTCCCCGACGTGGTGGCATTCGCCTGCGCGGGGACCGAGGTGGCGTTTCCGTCGCCCGAGCGGGTCGTGCTCACCTCGGGGATCCTGGCGCTGCAGTTCCGCGGCGTCGGTTCCGGGTCGGGGCTGGTGATCGAGACGCCGGCGGCGACGGTGGCCATCACGGGAACGGTGCTGTCCGTCAGCGTGGAAGCCGGCGGGACCGGCGTGGATGTCCTCCGCGGCCGGGTTGAGGTCACCCGCGAGGGGCAGACGATCGTGGTGGGGGAGGGGCAGCAGTTGCGCGCGGGCGCCGCGGCGCCGGAGCTTCTTTCGAAGGACCGTCTGGAGCGCCTCGCGGTCCTGTTCCCCGACGAACGTCTCTTCCCGCCGGTCACGGCGATGGTGCCGGCCGCCCCGACCGGGGTCTCGGCCCTGGAGACGGGGTCCGCGGTACGGGCCAGTCCGCCGCAGTCGCCGGTCGCCGAGCATCCCGTCGCGGCCGACGCGACGCCTCCTGGCAGCGATGTGGCGGTGCTGGACGTGGACGAGATCTACCGTCTGGCGGAAGAGGCGCTGCGGGCGCGGCGGTACGGTGAGGCCCGGGAGCTGCTCACGGAGCTTCTCGCGAAGCTGCCTGCGGGTAGTGGCCGCGAGGAGACGGCGCTCATCGACCTGGCGCGGACCTGCGGGCTGCTGGGCGACGCTGCATGCGCGCGCGAGTCCCTGGTGCGTTACCTGGACCGGCATCCGTCCGGGGCGTTGCGCGAGGAGGCGCGGATCGACCTGTGTCGTGTTCTGGAGCAATCCGGGACGACACCGGAGCTGAGGTCCTGTCTGGAGGACTACCTGGTCGAGTTCCCGGAGGGACGGAAGGCGCCATGGGCGCGCGAGCTGCTGGGCGACTCGCCATCGCCCTCGCCGGAAGGTGATGGGGTGTAGCGCCCCGGCTGACACGAGGTCGAGCCGGCCCGCGTCTCGCGCCCGCGGGCCGCCAAGTCCGTTCCGAAGGCAAGGACAGCAGGCAAGGAAGTGAAGCCCCCGTCGGGCGGCACGAGGGGCGTGTCGCCGGTGAAGGGGCTGTCGTGTTTTCCGAACAGGAGCAAGGAACATGAAGGCCATTTGTGCGTTTTTCGTGATCGGTGCGCTCGCCGGCAACGCTTTCGCCTCGAACTCGAACTTCTACGGGACGTCGGGCGTGGATTCGATCACCGTGGGAAGGGCCCAGGACGACTCCGGCAACTGGAAGTACTACGCGTGCGTCAACGGCACCTGGATTCCGGGCAGCTACGTCAATAGCGGTTCGATCGACCAGGTCACCGTGTGGGCCTATGAGGGCTCCGACACGGTCACGGTTCGTGGCGTCAACGGCGACTTCACGTGCGGGATCAACACGAAGTACTTCTACCGCATGGACTACAGCTACGCCTGCCCGGGCGGCATCCACGTCTATGGCGGGTCCGGCAACGACGACATCATCGGCGCGCAGTGCGCCGAGGATCTTCAGGGCAGCTCAGGCACCGACACGATCTTCGGCAACGGCGGCGACGACACGATCTACGGCGGGACCGAGAACGACTGCATCGATGACACGACCGTCTACTCCCTCTCGTGCGGGGCCGGCACCGACTCCTTCACCGACAAGAGCCCCTGGAACGACTGCGAGACCCATGTCGACAACTGCAGCCTGTAGCTGCCCGACGTAGTCGGAGGTCGACGGGCCGGCGGCGTTCTCTGCGCAGGTGGCGCTCGCCAGCCCGTCATCCTGCATCGCGACGTCCAAGACGCGGGGGGGAGGTCTCCCGGGGCTTCAGGCGTCGGTCGATCGCTACTTCGCTCCGTCGTTGCGTTGCAGGGCGGGGACCCACATGTGCAGCAGGGCCAGGAGCTGGGCCGCCTTGCGCTCGTCGATGCACCTGCGGCCGTTGCGCCCGTCGAGGCAGACGCACTTCAGGACATCGACGGTGAGGCTGACGAACAGGGGATCGTCGGCGGCGGGGCCGAGGCAACGGACGAACTGCTGGGTGAGGTCGAAGCCCTGCTGGTGCAGTGCCCGCCGCACCCAGGGCAGGTCGCGCGCGGCCAGCGCCACGCGCGCGAGCGCGCCCGCCTCGTCGAGGAAGGCGGAAAGGACCGGGGGGATGCGTTCGCCGAGGTCGGTGGGCATGGCGTCGCCGGCGGGAGCATCCGGGCGGTCCTCGGTGACCGACGCGGAGGCGCCGTTGCGGAACAGCGCCGCCGAGCGACTCGCGACGAACGCGGGGAAGCGCTGGAAGAACGCGCGGACGATGCCGACCAGGAGCGCTTCCTTGTTGTCGTAGCGGGCAAACACGGTGGAGCGGGCGAAGCCCGAGCGCTCGGCAATCGAATCGACGGACACGCGGTCATACCCGTGCTGCTCGAACAGATCCGCCGCGGCGACGAGAATGGGATCGGGTGGGGAAACGGATGAGGACGCCACGTTCCTTCCTGCCTGGGCCGCTGCCAGCCTTCGACCTTGCTCCTCCCGACCCGAAGGCACCATCCCTCATTCGGGGGAGGGGGGGGGGAGGGAGGGAAGTTGTTGGTCGTTGGTGGGACGATCGGAGGAGTTGTTGGTCCGGGGGGGCGGGGGCGTGGTTGTTGGTGGGACGTCCGGGGCGAGTTGTTGGTCGGGAGGTGAGAGGGAGTTTGCGTCCCGCGGCGTGGGCGTGGTACCGAGGGAGCGAGGCTCGCGGCGGGGGCCGCCCGCGGGCGGCGGACGTCGGGGAGGCGGTGGTGCGGGACGTGCTAGCGCGTCTGGAACGGTCGGAGGGTGCTCCGGCGATCGGTCGCGTGGTGCTGGACGTGCTGCGCCGCCGGGTCGGGGTTTCGGCATGTCTGTTCATGCCGCTGGCGGACGGCGCGCAGGATCTGAGCGAGGTGGTGGCGGCGAGCGACGAGCTTCCGACGCAAGAGCTCCTCGTGCGGGCGGCGCAGATGTCCGCGAAGACCGCGCGCGACTTCGGCCCTCCGGAGCGTTTCCTGGCGCAGGAGTGCAGGACGGTCGACTTCAACCGCCTGATCGGCCGGGAGGAGCTCGAGCGGCTGGAGACGTACAACGAGTTCTGGCGGCCGTGCCGCGTCGAGCGACAGGTCGTGGGATTCATGGGCACGCCCGAGGAGCCGCTGGGGCTCGTCGCCATGGCGAGGAGGGCGCGGGACCGCCCGTTCACGGTCGCCGAGGCGCGGGTGCTGGAGCGGCTGCGTCGAGGTGCGGAGCGGGCGTTGGCGCGCCTGCGGCGCGAGGCGGCGGTACCGACGGCGGTCGGCACGATGCTGGCGGCGCTGGAGACGGGGCTGCCGGTGTCCTGCGCGCTGTTCGACGCGGACGGGCGGCTGTTGTGGATCAGCCGGCAGGCGCTGGCGCGGTTCGAGTCCGACGCGCCGCGGTTCGGCCGGGCGCGCATCCTGTTCGAGGGTTGCGTGGAATACGACACGTGGCGGCGCGCGGCCGTGGAGGCGGGACGCGGACGCTCGCCGGACGCGGACGCACCGCTGATGCGCGTCGAGGCCCCCGGCGGGTTGCGGCCGGTATGCGTCCGCCGGCTGGCGCCGGCAGGCGGCCCCCCGCTGGTCCTGGTCTCGGCGCTGGCGTCGGCGGGCGACGCGGCGGCGGCGCCGAGCCCGGCCGACCTGGGCCCGTACCGGCTGACGCAGCGGGAGGCCGAGGTGGCGGTGCTGGCGGCGCGAGGGTTTTCCGTGCTCAACGTCGCGGCCCGGCTCTCGATCGCGGAGTCGACGGTCCGGACGCACGTGAAGAACGCCTACCGCAAGATGCAGGTGTCCAACCGGGCGGAGCTGACGGCGCGGGTGATCGGTGCGGTGGTCGGGCTCGCCGGCACGGGTGGCGGGGCCGGGGGCGGGCCGCCGGCCGAGCCGCCCGGGGCAGATTGACACCCCGGCCGGCGGTCGCTACACAATCGCGGCCCATGTTCCGTCGATGCCACTTGCTCGTCGCCGTCCTGCTTGCCGCCGCGTGCGGCTCGCGAACGGGCCGGGAGGAGGCGCGGGCTCCGCAGGAGGAGTCCGTGGCTGCATCGGGAAGCCTGGACGCCACCGCGGAGGCGGCCCCGGAGGGCGGCGCCGGGACGGAGCCGGAGGCGGAAGGCGACGCGGCGGCGGCCGAAGACCCCGTGATCGACGTCCCCGCGCCGCCGCGGCGCGTGGTGATCCAGGCGACGGGCGACTACCTGCTGCACACCCGCGTGCACAATTCCGCTCGTTTCCACGCGGCGGTCGACGCCGACCCGGACATCGCCGCGACCGAGGGCTACTCCTACCTGATCTACCGCGTGAAGCCGGTGCTGGCGCACGGGGACCTCAACCTGTTCAACCTGGAGACGCCGCTGGCGACCGAGCGCAACCAGCAGTCGGGCGACCCGCCGATGCTGGACGGCCCGCCGATCGCGGCCGTGTCGCTGGCGCGCGCCGGCTTCCACGTCGCCTCGATCGCGAACAACCACGCCTACGACCAGGACCTGGAGGGCGTCGTGGAGACGAGGCAGGCGGCGCAGGACGCCGGGCTGCTCGTCGTCGGCGGCGGGGCCAACGGCGACGAGGCACGGGCGCCGATCTTCGTCGAGCGCAACGGGATCAAGATCGGCATCCTGGCCTTCACGGAGACGGTCAACCGCACGACGCTGGTGGAGCGCACGAGCGGCACCGTGCCGCAGGTGGCGATCTGGCGCGGCGACGCGGACCTCGAGACCATCCGTTCGATCCGGCGGCAGTGCGACCTGCTGATCGTCTTCTTCCACTGGGGCGGCGAGTTCGACATGGTGCCCAACCGCTTCCAGCGCCAGACGGCGGCGGATCTGTGCGGCGAGGGTGTCGACCTGGTCGTGGGCACGCACTCGCACACGCTGGAGGAGGTGCGGCGGCTGGAGGGTCCGGACGAGGCGGCGTGCGTCGTAGCCTATTCGCTGGGCAACTTCCTCTCCAACCAGGGCCTGAAGTACCGGGTGGGCTGGGAGAACCCGGACCCCGACCGGGCGCAGGGCATCCCGTACACGCGCGACGCGGCGATGCTGCGGGTGACGTACGAGGAGGATCCCGAGGGCCGGCTGCAGCTCGCGTCGCTCGAGGCGGTCCCGTTATGGACGGAGAACAACTGGCTGGACCGTTTCGGCGTGGAGAACTTCGAGAACGACATCTGGGTCGCCCCCCTCTTCGCCTCGATGGCCGATCCGGAGCGCGAGCGTTACGACGCGCTGTACGAGGAGCGCCTGGGCGAGATCAAGAAGGCGCTGGGGGAGGACGTCACGATCGTCGAGGAATAGGGGGGGGCTCGTGGCTGGTGGCTGGTGGCTGGTAGCTGGTAGCTCGTGGCTGGTGTCGGGGCGCAGGGAGGACGAGCCATGGACGTGCGGGCGAACGCGATCTACTTCGTGGTGACGGACCGGTTCCACAACAGCGACCCGCGCAACGATCGCGGACGCGACCCCGGGTCGTACGACCCGACGCGGACCGACTGGGGCAAGTACTGGGGCGGCGACTTGGGCGGCGTCATCGACAAGCTCGACTACGTCCGGGACCTGGGCGCGACGGCGATCTGGATCACGCCGGTGTTCGCGCAGGCGGGCGCCGCGGCGGACGCGGAGGGGCGCGGGCACGCGGCGTACCACGGGTACTGGGCGCGCGACTTCCGGCGGCTGGACGAGCATCTGGTCGCGGATCCGGCGGACGTGCACGTCTTCCGCCGCTCGGACACGGTCTTCGATCGCCTGCTGGCGGAGATGAAGCGCCGGAACATGACGCTGGTGCTCGACGTCGTGTGCAACCACTCCAGCCCGGAGCTGGGGCGGCACAAGGGCGAGCTGTACGACGACGGCGAGTTCCTGACCTCGTACGAGGACGACCGGCTGGGCTGGTACCACCGCGCCGGGGGTATTTCGGATTGGCGCTGCGAGAGCACGGTGCAGCAGGGGGAGCTGTGCGGGCTGGCCGACTTCAACGAGAACGTCCACTCGTTCCGCCGCTACATCAAGCAGGTGATGCACGACTGGGTCGGCAAGGGCGTCGGGGCGCTGCGCGTCGACACGGTGAAGCACATGCCGCTGTGGTTCTGGCAGGAGTGGGTGAGCGACCTGCGGGCCGACCACCCGCACCTGTTCCTGGTGGGCGAGTGGTTCCAGGGGGGCTGCTGGGATCCGGCCTCCGTGGAGTTCGCCAACCGTTCGGGGATGACCATCTTCGACTTCTCGCTGCAGCGGGCGCTGGAGGACTGTCTGGCGCGGAGCCAGTACGAGGGGTTCCAGGCGGTGCAGGGGGTGATCGAGCGCGACGCGTCGTTCTCGCGCGCCACGCACCTGGTGACGTTCGTGGACAACCACGACATGCCGCGATTCCTGTCGGTGGGCGCCACGCCGGCGCGGCTGCGGATGGCGATCAACCTGATCCTGGTCGGCCGCGGCATCCCCTGCCTGTACTACGGCGACGAGCAACTCCTGCACGACGACACGAACGGCGGGGCCGACCCCTACAACCGGCCGATGATGACCTCCTGGGACGGCGACGCGCCGATCGCCCGCGACGTCCGCGCGCTCTCGCGGGTGCGGCGCGAGAACCCCGCGGTGCAGCGCGGCTACCACCAGGCGCGGTGGCTGTCCCCGGACACGTACGTCTTCGAGCGCGCCTGGGGCGGTTCGGTCTGCCTTGCCGCGTTCAACCGCGGGGCGGCCCGCGCGGTCGGCCCCATCACCACGACCCTGCCCGACGGGGAGCACGCGTGCGTCCTCACCGGCCGGACCGTGCGGGTGGAGAACGGGCGCATCGTCGAGCTGGCGCTGGGTGTGGACGACTCGCTGGTGCTCTCGCACGTCGTGGCCGAGGCGCCGGCGCGGGGCACGCGCCTCACCTTCCAGCTCAACGGCTACGCCACGAGCTTCGGCGAGCGGGTGGCGGTGGTGGGCAGCTGTCCGGAGCTGGGGGAGTGGGACGCGGCGAAGGCGCCGCTGTTGCGCTACGTCAACGCCAACCTCTGGGAGGGGGACGTCGACTTCCCTTCCTCCGCCGGGGGACTGGTCCGGTACCGCTATGTGATGCTCAAGGACGGTGCCGATCCGATCTTCGAGAGCGTGCGGCCGCGGCGGACCTGGATTCCGCCGGCGGGGGTGGAGACGCGGCTGGATCGGTGGGGGGGGTAGGTCGGCGGGGGAGTTGTTGGTTCTTGGTGGGTCGTCCGGGTCACGTCATTGGTCCGGAGCCGGTACCGGACTCAAGACTCATGACTCACGACTCCCGACTTGTCCCTTTCGGGGTGACGAACTTGTCGTAGAGGAGGAGGCCGAGGACGGTGGCGGCGCCGATGGCGGTGAAGATGAGCCACAGGGTGCGGGGCTGGTTCCGCTCGTCGACGAACTTCACGTAGAGGTTGGCGCCCAGGACGGCGCCGATGCTGGAGCCGATGACGCCGTAGAGGAAGAGGTAGCCCATGTACATCGCGACGCGGTCCTTGGGCGCGGTCTGTCCGACGTAGCTGATGAACTTCGGGTGCGCGGTCATCTCGCCGATGGAGAAGAGCATGATGCCGGCCATGAAGACCCAGATGCCGGTGGAGAGGGCGAGCAGGGCCATGCCGGCGGTGGCGGTCGCGATGCCGACGATCATGGTGGGCAGCGCGCGCGTGTTCTTGACCAGGAAGGAGACGAGGAGCTGCAGCAGGATGATGGTCCCCGCGTTGATCCACGTCACGCCCTCGACGTCGAAGCGCCATGCGCCCGTGAATCCGAGCGCCTGGAGGCCGGCGTTGACGGCGTCGTTGAGCCCCGTCGGGTCGACGTAGGCCTGCACGTACCACAGCACCGAGTCGAACATCTGGAAGTAGAGGATCCAGAAGCCGGAGTAGATCGCGACCATGCCGAGGAAGCGGAAGTGGTCGCGGAAGCGGTCCAGGTCGTCGACCTCGATGGCGTACAGTGACAGCAGGGTCATGCCGAGCACGGTGCACAGGATGCGGGTGAAGAGGGCGAGCCCGGGCAGGAGCCAGAGCACGCCGGCGAAGACGGCGAGAGTGCCCAGCAGCCAGACGAGCTTGTCGGCGGATGACGCGGCCCGGAAACGCGGCGCGAGCTGCAGCACGCCGAGCGCGGCCAGGAACAGGAGGCCGATGAAGGTGAGGACGAAGGGGTGGGCCGAGGCGCGGCCGACGACGTCGGCGATCGCGGCGTCGGAGAGGACCGCGAGGCGCGGGTCGGCGCGCAGGGCGGCGAGGATCTCGACCCGGCGGCTCGCCCAGACGTCCTCGTCGGCGAGCGCCAGTACCACGCGGTTGGGGCCGTCGTTCCGCAACTCGAAGGGCCGCCCGCCGCCGGTCCCGAACTCCACGGCCAGCACGGTCCTCGTCGTGGCCTCGTCGCGGAACCGCCGCAGGTCGGCGAGCGTCACGCCCTCCCCTCCCCCGTCCGTGGCGGGCCCGAGGAACGGCACCCGGTTCAGCTCGGCGAGCAACGCATCGGCGTAGGAGTCGAGCCGTCCGGGGTCGTAGAGGGACACGACGACCTCGGCTTTGTCCGCGTTGACCTCGACCGCGTACGGCGCGGCCTTGCACAGGTTGGCCTCGCCCTCGACGACGAGCCGGCCGCCGGGCAGGTCGTAGACCCGGCCGGAGAAGGCGAGCGAGGCGCCTTCGGGGTGGAGGAAGCTCCAGCCGCCGTAGCCGAGGAGTCCGGCGAGGACGACGCCGGGGACGGCCCAGCGCGCGCGGCGGACCTTGGCCCAGTGGAAGAGGAGAATGAACGGGCTGTAGATGATCTCGAAGGCGTTGGCGAGGGTCTGCAGCAGGCTCGCGCGCGGCTTGCCCGCCGCCTGGTCGGGCCGCGGCGGCTCGCGATAGGCGAGGATGGTGGGAACGAGCATCGCGCCGGTGCCGATCGCGGCGGCGATGAGCACCCATTCCCAGCCCACGTTGTCGCGCAGCAGCGGGACGACGACGAGGGGGAAGACGAAGGCCCCGAGGTTGATCGACCAGTAGAAGATGCCGAAGCCGAGGGTGCTGTTGGACTCGTCGGTGCAGCGGGCGATGGTGCCCGAGATGATTGGCTTGAAGATGCCGGCGCCGAACCCCATGACGACCAGGGCGAGGAAGACCGCGCCGTAGCTGGTCATCTGGCTGGTGAGGAAGTAGCCGGTGCCGAGCAGGGAGAAGGCGATCATGAGCATGCGGCGGTAGCCGAAGCGGTCGGCGAGGGCGCCGGCGAGGATCGGGAGGAAGTACAGCAGCGGCTGGATCGTGCCCTTGATCAGGCCGACGTCCTGCTTGGCGAAGCCCAGCACGTCGGTCATGTAGACCGAGAGGACGCTCATCACGCCGTAGTACGAGCCGCGCTCGAAGAACTCGAAGACGACGACCAGCCAGTAGAGCCTGGGGAAGGGGCTGCGTCCGGCCTGGGGCTGCTTCTCGTCCACGGTCACCTCCGGGGGAGGGAGAGTAGCACGGGTGGGAGGGAGGGGAGGGAGGGAGGGAGGGGAGAAAGGGAGGGAGATCCGACTTACCGCTGAGACGCTGAGGGCGCTGAGAGGAACGCTGAGAAGACAAAGGGGGGAGAACTGTCGGGAGGGAGGCTACGAATTGGCCAGGAGGGAGGGTTGGCCGGTGGATTCGACAACGCTGCGCCAGAAGGCGCTGTCGGTGGAGATGACGTTGCGGCCCGACGTGGCGGCAGCGAGGGGGACGTGGGTGAACAGGCCGCCCCAGAGGCCGACGACCATCGCGGTCTTGCCGGCCATGGCGGCGTGCACGGCGTTCTCGGCGAGGCGGCCGCAGAAGATGGCGTCGGCGGGATTGGCCGCCGCCGCACGGACGATGTAGCTGGGATCGATGTACTTGACGTTGACGTCGAGGTCGCCCAGGCCGCGGGCGACGGCGTCGCGCAGGAAGGTGCCGATGTCGCCGAGCTTCGCGTTGCCGGAGGCGTCCTTCGCGGCGCCGGCCTCCACGAGCTCCTGTCCGGCGCCCTCGGCGGCGACGACGACGGCATGGCCACGCTCGCGGAGGCGCGCGCGGAGGAACGCGAGCACGCCGCGCGGGCCGTCGAGGTGGAACGGCAGCTCGGGGACAAGGCAGAGGTCGGCCTCGCCCGAGGCCAGGGTCGCGGAGGCGGCGATGAAGCCCGAGTTCCGGCCCATGAGGCGCACGATGCCGACGCCGTTGGGCGCCCCGCAGGCCTCGACGTGCGCGGCGGTGATGGCGCGGGTCGCTTCCGCCACGGCAGTCTCGAAGCCGAACGTGCGCTCGATGAACGGCACGTCGTTGTCGATCGTCTTGGGCACGCCGACGATCGCAATCGGGCGGCCCCGCTTGCGGAGCTCGTCCGACAGCGCCACGGCGCCGCGTAGCGTGCCGTCGCCGCCGATGCAGAACAGGACGTCGACCTTCAGGCGCTCCAGGGTGTCGACCATGACCGCGGGAGGCTGCGGGCCGCGCGAGGAGCCGAGGATGGTGCCGCCCTGGAGGTGGATCTCGTCGACGCAGTCCGGGGTCAGCTCGAGGGGGGCCGGCCCGCCGGGGGTGAGGCCGAGGAAGCCGTAGCGGAAGCCGAGGACGCGACGGACGCCGTAGGTGTGCCGGAGCTGCAGCACGAGGGCGCGGATGACGTTGTTCATGCCGGGGCACAGGCCGCCGCAGCTCACGATCCCGGCGGTGACGCGCGAGCCGTCGAAGAAGAGCTTCGCGCGGGCGCCCGCGCGCTCGAAGACGGGACCGAGCGTCTTGCCGCCCAGGTCCAGCACGACGCAGGCGTCGTCGGCGGTGTAGTCGGCGATGTTGTCGCCGGCGACCGTCGACAGGCCGAGCGGCGAATCGAACGCGGCGGGGCCGAGCACGGGGATGCGGAGGTCGAGGTCCTGCGTCATGGGGGGGAGTGTTCCACGGGAGAGGGCGGGGAGGGAAGTGGGGGAGAGGTGGGGAGGTGGGGGCGGAGAGGTGGGGAGAGGAAGTTGTTGGTTGTTGGTGGGTCAATTGGGTGGAGTTGTTGGTCCGGACCGGGGCGGGGGGGCGGGTCAGGGAAGGGGACGGGCGGGGGCGAAGAAGCGGAGGGTTCCGCAGCGGAGCGGATCGCCGGGGGCGACGGGCTCGGCGGCGGCATGGGCGGCACGAAGCCACCCCGGCAGCGAGACGCCGTCGAACTCCAGGCGCACGGCGGCGCTGACGTCGGGGGGTGCGCTGGCGGGATCCGCCCCCGCGTCGGCGTACGTGGCGACGTGGATGACGGCGGACAGTGGGGCGCCGGGCGGGGCGGGGCGCGGGCCTCGTGCGTCGACCAGCACCGTGTCGTCGTCCGAACCGGCCAGCCAGTAGCCTGACGGAGCGCGTGCGGTGGGGTCCTTGGTTGCGCGGATTGCCGCGCGCAGCAGGAGGACCGCGGGCGTCGCGCCGTCGTCGGACCTGATGGTCATTGCCAGTAAGTGGGTCGTCCACTCCTCGCAGCGGCACCCTGAGCAGTGCGTCGACGCGGGAATGACGGCGTGAAGGATCGAGCCTGCGGCGAGCGATGCGGCGACGTCGTCGCGACGTCCCGGACAGTCGAGGTCGGCGAGGAGGTCGGAAGCGGCGGAATCCCGATACGGATCGTGGCCCATCTCGCCCTGGTCCTGGAGCGCCCCCCACAAGTGGCCGGTGACCGGGTCGACCAGCTCCAGAACGACGTAGTCCCGAGGCAAGACGTCCTGCAACTCGCGCCAGGCGAACTGAAGCGTTGCGGATGCGGCGTGGTAGGCGAGGGAAGGCCCGAGTTCGTCCGGCGGGTCGGACCGGAGCAGCGCCGCGGCTTCGGCGCACTCGGGAAGTCCGGCGACGGTTGAATCGAGGGGACCGAGCGCCGCGATGGCCTCGTCGCGCGTCCTCTCCAGTTCCACCTTTCCCGCGGCGACCCGCGCCTCTTCGCTCCAGCGGTCGCGCAACCGCGCACAATGGGGCCACCCGGAGAGACCTGGTTCGTCACGGCAGTTCACGAACCGCGGCGTCGCGCGCTCCTGCGCGTCGGCTTCCGCCATGGCTTTGCGAATCCGGGGAAACTGGGCGCGGACGATGGAGTCCCACGACTCGTCGAACCGTCGGGAAAGTGCGGCCAGGCACGGCGACGCTTGCGCGCTGGAGGCGGCCGGATCGAACGGCCACCTGTGGCGGGCGGGCAGTCGTTTGAGGAGCTCTTCCGGGTCGATTCGGCTGCAGCGGGCGTCGGCGCACAGAGGGGCGTGCTCGGGTTCCGTCGGCGGCGCGGGGTCGGCATGGGGCACGTCTGTCGGCCGCCGGCAGTCGAGGCCGAATTCCTCGGCCGAGGGCGGGCAGGGGCGTTCGCGAAGCCGGCGTACGGCCCAGTCGCGGAGTTCGAGTCGTGCGAGCGGCCGGTACAGGCTGGGGTTCAGCAGCAATGGCCGCGCGCGCAGCAAGTCGCGGAGCTCCGGCAGATCGGCCGAAGCGCGCAGCAGCGACTCCAGCCTTGCGACGCGCTGCAGCTCGTCCTCCACGGCCCGATCGGCGTACGCGCGCGCGGTCGCGAAGTCCGGGGTGGGCGGCGCCGCTCCCTCGCTCTGGGCCTGGGCCGAGTCCGTGGCGATGACGGCGTCGGCAGTCGGGGCGCCATCGATGACCGGCGCCGGCGGCGCCATGCGATCCGGAGCCTCGGCGGGGCCGTTCGGGCCCCGGCAGTCCGCCACGAGCAAGAATGCGGCGACGACTGCCGGCGCGCGGCGGAACCGCGCTCCCACTATCCCGCAACCGTCGCGACGGCCCGACATCCCGACTCGAGGTTACCACTCGGGGGCATGTGATGGGGAGCCTGAGGAGACGACGCGAGACGATGGGCTTTCGCAGGCGCGCTGTGGACGCGCCTAGGCCGTGTGGTGGGCGACCGCAAGGATTCGAGCGACGAGACCGAGGATCTCCTCCGGAGGCTCGGGACGCTTGTCGAGGTATCGGTCGACGAGCTCGTCGACGGCCGGCCGGCGCCGACCGGCGGCAATGGGGACATCCTGTTGGACCCGTTGCAGAACCAGCTTACCGGACACGTACGTGGACAGTCGGACAGGATCGGCGAGGCCTACGAGGAGGTCGCGCCGCCCGGCGAATTCGGCTCGCGCCTCGTCCGCGGCCCCGAACCCCCCGGCCCATGCCGCAAGACGTGCACCCAGATCGACTTGTTCGGCAACACCGGAATGGCGAAGGTACTCGGTGTCGCAGAATCCCGCCTGTCGCTCGAAACGCTCACGGAGCACGTGGACGGTCCAATTGTGAGCAGCGACGGGCACGGACGCGCGGTACGCCTCGGAGAGCCGTTCGCTCACGGCAGGGAGCGAGTCCCAGCCGGTCGGGAGCTGTGGCTCCCGAACGTGCAGGGCGCGAACGACCTCGTGCCATCCTGCCGGTTCGAGCAAGTAGTTCTCGATGGTGCACCGCGGGAGACGGAACACTGGCCCGCGGAACTCGGCTGCGTGCTGCCGTTCCAGCTCGGCGTCGGGGGCGAAATCGCGATCGACAATACCGTAGACCGGAACAGGCGCCGCGAGGCGGCGGAGCTGCTCGACGGCGTGTACAACGCGCCGCCAGCCGTTCTGTGCGTGGAACGTAACCTCCCGCGCGCGGCGCTCGAACCAGCGACGGAATACGGCCTCGTCCTGGCGGTAGGTTTCGCCCTCGCAGATGATGGCGACGCCCGAGCCGCCGCGAAGCGCCAGCTCGAGCTCGTCGAAGCCCGCCGGCGCCGTCATCGTGTCGGCTCGTCCAGGCCATCCGCCGCCGCGAGACCGGGAAACTGGTGGTCCGGGTAGTCGAGGCTGAGTACGTCGGCCGGGGTGACGGACCGAACGATCTCCGCCGAGTGCGTTGCCAGCACCACCTGCATGTCCAGGGATCGGGACAGGTCACGCAGGCTGCCCAGCAGGTGCCGCTGCAGGGTGGCATGCAGGCTGATCTCCGGTTCGTCGATCAGCAGGACGGCGCCCGGCCGGCGACGACGCGCGATCTCTCCGAACAGGATGGCGCACTGCCGCTCGCCGGAAGGCAGCTCGTCGAGGAGCACGTCGCCCGGACGGCCTTCGGCTTCCAGCCAGGGAGTCGTCACCCGAATGCGCCCCTCGCGGACGGATACCCGCCGGCCGGGGCCCAGCGCCTGCTGCAGCAGCGCGATCGAATCGGGCAGGCCGGCCGCCGATTCGCCACGCTGGGCGCGTTCGAGGTCGAGGTAGTTGAGCCAGACCCAATGCTGTTCGAGCGAACCTTCCCAGCGATCCGTCGAAGCGAACCGGACGCCCCATCGCTGGTCCGGGGGCGGGGCGGCGATCGGGCCGCCGGCGCGGGACCGCAACACGCGGTCGCTGGGGAAGTAGAGGTAGCCGCCGGCCATGGGGAGTCTACCCGCTGCCATGGCTTGCGTCTGGTCCGGGAACCTCGCAGCCGGGCCTCTCATTTCCCACTTCTCATGGCCGTCATGCTGGACGAACACCCGGAGTCGGCCCGCCTTCGTCGGAATCGGTGCATCCGAACGTTCGAAGCACCGCTGGAGACCGAATGCGATCATCAACTCGTGCGACACCGATGCTGCGCCGGTCCCCTGGGCAGGGCCGGGCGTTCCATCGAGGGACCAACCGGCATCGCCGGGCCCGAGTTCCAGCGTCAGCGCCGCAAGACCCACCTGCCCTAGGATCTCCGGTCGCGCCCCACCGCTCGATGCCATGTCGAGCAAGCCGGCAATGACCTCGATCAGCGTCGTCTTGCCCGAGCCGTTGCTGCCGATGAGTACGATGCGATCGCGCGGCATGCCGGTCGACGGATCCGTGAAGTCGAAGACGTGACGGCCGCGGAAGCAGCGTACGTCGTACAATTCGAGTCGCTTTAGTCGCATCGCGGAGTCTCCCCGCCGGCCGGAGCTCGGAGCACCCCGGCACACCACCATATCGAGCATACCACGATGCGAAGTCCGGCTGCGGGCATGGAGCGAAGAGGGTGCAGGCAAGGCTCAGGGCCTTCGGGGCGCCGCACAACGGGCCCAGCTGACCGCGAGGTTCGCTCGTTCGTCCTGTCTGGAGACCGGCCACTGTTCTACCCGGCGGCGGAGGAGTCCGTGGCGCGGCGTCTCGCCGCGTCACGGCATCGACACCCCGAACCTCCATAGGGGGTCGCTCCCGCCTGCGCTTCCCCTGCCTCAGCGTTCGTCTCAGCGCCCTCAGCGTCTCAGTGGTGAATCCGGTGTCCGCGCCCTTCCCCCCCTCTCCAGTCCTCTCCCTTGACCCCGCTCCCCTCCCGATGCACCCTCCCCTCCCAGGAGGACGGACGATGACGCAGCAGGAAGCGGCGAAGGCCGAGGGGGAGGCGCGGGTGCTGGCGCTGCGGGGGATGCCCGTGCGGCTGGAGCCGCGGCGGCTGCCGCGGACGGCGGAGATCTTCGCGCGGGCGGCGATCGCGGCGTTCGGGCGGTCGCAAGGTGCGCTGGACGCGAAGCGCGAGGCGGCGCTGGCGCCGATCGAGGTCGCGGTGCACGGGGTGCGGCCCGATCCGGAGCGGGTGGCGAAGTTCCGCGCGGTCTGCGGGGTCCAGACGCCGGCGGAGCACCTGCCGCTGAGCTACCCCGAGTGCCTCTTCCTGGGACTGATGGCGGAGGCGGTGCTGTGCCCGGCATTCCCGTTCAGCCCGTTCGGCCTGATCCACATGCGGCAGGGCATCGAGCAGTACCGGCCGATCCGAACGGACGAGACGCTCGACCTGCTGACCCGACTGGCCGAGGTGCGGCAGACCGACAAGGGCTACGAGACGGATTTCTCGCTCGAGGTGACCGCCGCGGGCGAGCTGGCCTGGCGCGGAGTGATGACCATCCTGAGTCGCAACGCCGCGACCCGAGGCCGCAAGGAGCGTGGCCAACGGGCCGCGACGGCGCCCGAGGTCGACGACGGCTTCCGGACGACGCGCATCGACGCGCCCGAGAACACGGGACGGCGCTACGCCGCGGCCTCCGACGACTGGAACCCCCACCACCTCACCTGGTGGACCGCGCGCCCCGTCGGCTACAAGCGGCCCATCGCGCACGGCATGTGGACGTTGGCCCGGACGCTGTCCGAAATCGAGAGCGACCGGCCGTTCGGCGTGCCGACGTGGGTCGAAGCCTCGTTCAAGAAGCCGATCCTGCTGCCGGGGGCGGTGGAGCTGCGCGTGCGCGACGACTCGTCGCGCCTGGCGTACCACCCCGCGTTCCAGTTCGAGGTGCGGGAGCCGAAGAGCGGCGCGCCGCACATGGTGGGGGGGATCCGGCCGATCTAGACGGGCGAGCGGACGTGCGGGCGAGCGGACGAGCGGACGTGCCGGAGGGGGCGGGTCAGCGCGAGAAGAGGTTGGAGACGGGGAGGACGCGGATGTTCTCGCGGGGGATGCGGAGGGGGAAGGTCGCGGTCACGGCGTCTTCGGCGAGGATGTCGTCGCTCTTCGGGGTGTCATACTCCACGGGCGACGGGCCGTCGGCGGCCAGGGCGTCGGCGAGCGCGGCGCCGTCGGGCGCGACGATGGCGATCTTCACATTCTCGGAGGTGACCGCGCGAGCGACCGCGCGGCGGACAGCGCCGGCGTCGAGCGACGGCCACGCGTCGAGCAGGCCGTCGAGGAACGGCTTGTCGAGGCCGAGGACCAGGTCATCGATGGCATAGCCCAGCCGGCGGGACTCGGTCTGGCGGTAGAGGTTGAAGTAGCCGAGGGCGAAGGTGCGGATGCGCTCCAGGTCGGCGTCGGGGATGCCGCCGGCGACGAAGGTTTCCAGCTCGCGCATCGCCAGCCGCAGGACGAAGTGTGCGTTTCCCGGATCGACGGGCCGGATCCAGATCGAGAACAGCTGCTGGCGACGAGCGACGTTCACGGCAGGGTAGCGCTCCCAGCCCTCCTGGACGAAGTGCTCGGGGTAGGCGTAGTCGCCGTAGTTGAAGCCGCGCTTTTCCCGGATCTGCTGCATCAGGCGGCCGACGAACTGCCGGTGCTGGCCGAAGTGGACGAGGGCCAGCGCGAGGGCGGGGAAGTCGGGGTCGCCGCGCACGACCGCCTCCGGGAAGCCGATGGAGATGGCGGTCGCCGAGTTGCCCGGCTTGTCGACGATCAGCACCTGGCGGCCGGAGAAGGACGGAGGGGGCGGAAGAGGCGTGACGGGCGCACAGGATGCGGGCAGCCCGGCCGCGAGGTCGCTTGCCACGCGCGCATCGAAACCTTCGGGAAAGCCGCCGGCGACGCCGAGCGTGACGCGGCCGGAGCAGAGGACGCGCTCGCGATGCGCGCGCACGTCGTCCAGCGTCATGGCCGCCAGGCCCGCCGCGGTGCCGACGGTGGGGTGGCCGTAGGGGTGGCCCTCGTAGAGGAACGCCTCCAGCGCCTCCTTGCCCAGTTCCTCGTCGTCGCCGACCTTGAGGTCGTCCTCCAGCTCGCTCAGGGAGATCGCACGCAGCCGCTCGAAGTCGTCCGCGTCCATGCGCGGGCGGGTGAGGACATCGAGCAGCAGCGGGTAGAACTTGTCGAGCAGGGCGGCCGGGACGCGGGCGTAGACGAGGGTCTGGTCGCGATCCACGTTCCAGGAGATCTCGGCGGCCATCGGGAACAGGGCGCGGAGCAGCTCGGGATACGAGAGCGACTCGGTCCCGCCCTCGAGCATCAGCCGGACCGCCAGCTGCGTCAAACCTTCGCGGCCGGCGGGGTCGTCGGCGGAGCCCGCAGCGAAGACCACGCGGATGGTCACGGCGGGGGAGGAGGCGGACGGCATGGCCACGACGGTGCCGCCCCCGCGAGCCGGCCAGGGCGTCGCCGGCGCCGGCCCGCAAGCGGCAAGCGACCCGGCCAGGAGAACGCCGAGAGCCGCCGCCCCTGTCGCGCCGCGCCTGCCGTTAGGCTCGCCCCGCCCTACCCTTCTCTGCGTCTCTGCGTCTCTGCGCGAGAATTCCCTCGGTCCGAAGCAGGCCGCGGTCACGGCGCACCTCCTTCGGAGCCGGCGGCAGCGGGGGCGGGGGCGGGGGCGAGGGTGACGACGTTGCGGTGGGCGGCGGCGAGCCAGGTCGCGGCGACGCGCGAGACGTCGGCGGGGGTGACCTCGCCGACGCGCTCCACGTACGCGTCCAGCGCCGTCGGGTCGCCGGTGGCGGAGATGACCTGGGCGAGGAACCCGGCGACCTGGGCGGGCGTCTCGAGCGCCATCGGCAGGCCGTAGCGGACGTTGCTCTTGACCTCCTCGACGTGCGCGGCGTCCACTTCGCCGCCGGCCGCCGCGTCGATCGCGGCCTGGAAGGCGGCGACCGCGTCGTCGAAGGAGAAGGACTCGGCGAGCTTGGCGTCGAGGACCATCAGGGTGGGGTCGCGGTCCATCGTGCCCCAGCGGTCGAGCGTCAAGAGCTTCTGCTCTTCGACCACGAGCCGGCGGTACAGGTCGCTGGTCTCGCCGAAGATCAGCTCGGAGGCGACGTCGAGGGCGGCCGAGTCGACAGTGGTGGTGGAGAAGGCGGGGGCCTTCCAGGCGGCGAACATGCGGCGGGGCGCGGGCCCGGGCCAGTCGACGTGCTGCAGGCGCGCCTCGGTCTGCTCGGGCTCGGCGGGGACCTCCGGGGCGTCCAGGCTGCGGTCCCAGTCGCCGAACTTCTCGGTGACCAGCGCGAGGAGGGCGTCGTGGTCGACGTCGCCGGCGACGATGACGAACGCGTTGTCCGGGGTGTAGAAGCGGTGGAAGAAGTCGATCGAGAAGTCGTAGCCTTCCGGCATGCGGTCGATGTCCTCCAGCCAGCCGATGACGGTGTGGCCGTAGGGGTGAGTGGTGAAGGCCATCGACAGCAGCGTCTCCTCCATCTTGAGGCCCGGGTCGGAGATGGCGGTCAGGTACTCGCCGTGGATCGCGTGCGCCTCGGTCTGGAAGCCCTCGACGGAGTACGACAGGTTCCGGAAGCGATCGGCCTCGACGTCGATGAGGGTGGGCAGGGCGGCGGCGGGGAGGACGGTGGTGTAGCAGGTGCGATCGTTGCCGGTGTTGGCGTTGTTGTCGGCGCCGAGCGACTGGATGAGGCGTTCGTACTGTTCCGCCGGGAAGCGTTCGGTGCCGCGGAACATCATGTGTTCGAAGAAGTGGGCGAAGCCGGTCTTCCCGGCCTGGACCTCGTTGCGCGAGCCCACGCGCACGACGATGTAGACGGCGACGATGCCTGGGCTGTCGAACGGCGCGGTGACGACCGTGAGCCCGTTGGGCAGGCGGTCCACGGTCACGGGGTGCGGCAGGACCTGCGCGGCGGCCGGAGCGGCACCGGCGGCGGTGAGGGCCAGGGCGAGAAGGCTGCGATGCATGGGGTTCCTCCCTTCCGGAGGGGGGATGCTGCCCTCGCGAGGGGCGACGCGCAAGGGGGAAGAGGGAGGAAGGGGCGGGGAGGGGAATTCTCGCGCAGAGACGCAGAGACGCAGAAATTGGGGGGAGCGGGATCGAACGGTCGCGTGCACGCGTAGGGTGGGGTTTGCCGAGGGGCGGCGGGGTGGACCATACTCGGCGGTCGCAGGAGGACGAGATGCAGCAACGAGGACGCGGTTGGCGGAGCGTGTTGGTGGTGCTGGGCGCGCTGGTCGCGGCGGCGCCCGCGGGTTCGGGGTGCGTACGGCCCGGCGTGGGCAGCGACCTGGAGCTGCGGCGCATCGTGCTCTACCGCAACGGGGTGGGGTACTTCGAGCGCTCGGGCGAGGTCGACGACGACGAGCTGCACTTCCAGGTGCGGCGCGACCAGGTCGGCGACTTTCTCTCGTCGCTGGCGGTGGTGACGCGCGACCAGGGCGGGGTGCGCGGGGTGTCGTTCCCCTCGTTCGAGGAGCCGGAGCCGCCGGCCCCACCGCCGCCGTGCTACCTGGGGCCGGGCGAGTGCCCGGCGCCGGCGCCGCCGCCGCGGCCGAGCAACATGCTCGACGTGGTCGTGGAGATGGACGGGGAGGACCACGACGTCACGGTGGCGTACGTCGTCGAGGCACCGGTGTGGCGGCCGACGTACCGCATCGTCCTGGGCGAGGCGCACGACTCGGCACTGCTGCAAGGTTGGGCGGTCGTGCAGAACCTGTCGGGCGAGGACTGGACCGACGTCGAGCTGACGGTGACGGAGGGAGCGCCGTTGACGTTCCGCGCCGACCTGGCGACGCCGTACATCCCTGCGCGACCGGTGGTCAGCGACTACGGCGAGATCGTGCAGGCGCCGGTGTCGTCGCTGGTATCGATCGGCGGCGCGGCGCAGGGGTATGCCCCGCCGGCGGCCACCAGCGGGCCGATGGGCGGCAGCGGGAGCGCGTACGGCGACTCGGACTCGGACTCGATCGCGGACGCCTACGACATGTGCCCGTACGAGGCGGAGACGTGGAACGGCTCGACGGACGAGGACGGCTGTCCGGATTACGGCTCGGTCATGGTGACGGACAACAGCTACGGGTACGGGTACGGCGACTACGGCGCCGTGGCGACGGGGGAGGCACGCATGGCGCCGGGGGCGTACGGCGTCTACGCCGCGACCACGCCGGCGATGCCGGCGCCCCCTCCCCCGCCGCCGGCGATGGGCGCGACGGGCGCGGGGCAGAGTCTCGCGCTGCTCGCGGCGCGGGCGCAGGAGGGGGGGATCACGACGTACGAGGCGGAAGGCGCGGTGACCGTGCCGAACGACTCCTCGACGCTGATCGCGATCCTGAACGACCCGATCGACGCCGAGGACACGTTGCTGTACCAGCCGGACTACGGCGTGCCGGACTCCAGCCAGAGTCCGTTCCGGGTGATCCGCTTCACGAACGACATGGGGGTGGCGCTGGAGCGCGGCCCGATGGCGATCCTCGGCCACGGGCAGTTCCTGGGCCAGGGCATCCTGGAGCCGCTGCCCTCCGGCGCGACGACGTCGATCCCGTACGCCCTGGAGCGCGGCGTGATGGTGACGGTCGACGCGCAGGAGTCGCCGGAGGAAGCGCGGCTCGTGAAGATCGTGCACGGGCGGGTGACGGTGCAGCGGTTCAGCGTGCTGACGACGACCTACGAGGTGCGGAACCTGGCGGAGGAGGATCACAAGCTGTGGATCCGGCATGCGCGGCGGCTGGGCTACGACCTGCCGGACCCGCCCGAGGGGACGGAGGAGACGGGCGACGGCTCGGCGCTGATGCCGCTCTTGCTTCCGGCGGGCGAGGAGACGGAGCTGAAGGTCGAGGAGAAGAGCCCGACGACGGTGGAGGTCGAGCTGCTGACGCCGATCGCGCACGACGCGATCCTGGCGTACTTGAACGGGCCGGCGGTGGACGCGGTGGCGGGGCCGGTGCTGCGCCGGGCGCTGGAGGCGGGCGACCGGCTGGCGGAGATGGACGAGCGTCGGGCGGCCCTGGAGGAGAAGCGGCGGGAGGTGCAGCAGCTCATGCAGGAGGTGCGCGCGGACCTCTCCGTGCTGGGGACGAACCCGCGGGCGCAGGAGCTGAAGGACCGGCTGATGCGGGACCTGGACGAGCAGACGCGGCAGTACCAGGACCTGACGGCGCAGATCGTGGACTTGAACTCGCAGGCGGCGGAGCTGCGGGTGGAGCTGGCCGAGGCGATCCGGGCGCTGGATCTGGAGGTTCCGCAGGGGGAGGGGGCGAGTCCCTGAACTACCGACCCGGCGGTTCCTGACGACGCGTCGGCCTTTTCCGGACCGGAGGAGGAGAGGTGGAGAGGTCGGCTGGAGAGGTGGGGAGGGTCCGGGTGCAGCGCGGATGGCTCCGGGCGACCCCGCCTTGTCCGGCCGGAGGGACTCGCGGTATGGTGTCGCATGGTCGACGCCGGTGCGGGAGACGTCGTGGCCGCCGCGGTGGGCGAGGCGTTCGGGGGGGTCGCGGGCGTCGCGGCGGTGTACCTCTACGGCTCGGCCGCTCGGGGGCGGCTGCGACCGGACAGCGATATCGACATCGGGGTGGTCTTCGGCCGGGGGGCGCCATCCGGGGAGGAGCGGGCAAGGGTCCTGGCGGGCGTGGCCGCGCTGCTCGGGCGGAGGTTTCACCGCGCCATCGACATCGTGTCGCTGGACACGGCGCCGGTCGTCCTGCGCCGTCAGGCCATCGCGCGCGGGCGTCGCGTGCTGGAGCCGGATCGGCGAGCCTCGCGGGCATTCGCGGCGCGGGCGCTGCTGGACTACTGGGACCTGGGCCCGACGCTGGCGCTGTTCGAGCACGCGCTCGATCGGCGGTTGGGGGTGAGGAGGCAAGCCGATGGTCGACCGTGACGTGCTGCGGGAGAAATGCGCGACGGTCGAGGCGAGCGTGCGGCGGCTGCGCTTGCGGACGCCTGCGACGGTGGAGGGCCTGGAGGGGGACGTCGACGCGCAGGAATCGGTGCGGCTCAACTTGCAGGTCGCGATCCAGGCGTGCATCGACCTCGCCGCGCACGTGGTCGCGGACGAGGGCTACGAGCTTGCTCCGGAGCCCGCGGCGACGTTCGCGGTTCTGGCGCGCGAGGGGATCATCCCTGCGGAGCTTTCGGTGCGTTTGGCATCCGCCGCGGGACTGCGGAACATCCTCGTCCATCGGTACGGGCAGCTCGAGATGGCGAGGATCCACGACGCGGCCGTCGCCGGCATCGCGGACCTGATCGAGTTCTGCCGGGTGGTGCGGGAGCGATTCGGGTAGTTGTGCCTCGGCCGGGCTGAAGTCTCTCCTACACGTCGATGGTGCCTTCCAGATAGGTCACGGCGCGGCCGGCGATGGAGACGCGGTCGCCGCGGTCCTCGCAGAACAGGTCGCCGCCGCGCTCGGAGACCTGCCGGGCGCGCAGGGTCGTCCGGCGGAGGCGTTGGGCCCAGTAGGGCACCAGCGTGCAGTGGGCGGAGCCGGTGACGGGGTCTTCGGGGATGCCCTCCCGCGGGGCGAAGTAGCGGGAGACGAAGTCGACGTCGCGGCCGGGCGCGGTGACGATGACGCCGAAGAGGTCGAGCGCGGCGAGGCGCGCGAAGTCGGGGCGGAGCGCGCGCACCTCGTCTTCCGTGGCGTAGACCAGCATCGCGTCGCGGGCGAAGAGGGTCTCGCGCGGGGCGCCGCCGACGGCTGCCGCCAGGCCCGCGGGCGCGGGGCGGGCGACGGGTGGGCGGGACGGGAAGTCGAGGGCGAGGAGGTCGCCGGCGAGGTGGACGGCGAGGGGACCGCTCTGGGAGGAGAAGCGCACCGCGGTCCGACCGGTCGTCAGGTGGCGCAGGACGACGTGGGCGGAGGCGAGTGTGGCGTGACCGCAGAGGTCGACCTCGGTGCGCGGGGTGAACCAGCGGATGGCGTAGCCGTCGTCCTGCGGGACGAAGAACGCGGTCTCCGAGAGGTTGTTCTCGGCGGCGACGGCCTGCATCACGGCGTCGGGCAGCCACGAGACGAGGGGGCAGACGGCGGCGGGGTTGCCGGAGAAGACGCGCTCGGCGAAGGCGTCGATCTGGAAGAGGGGGATCTGCATGGGGACGGGAAGAAGCTACTCGGACTGTTTGCGGAGGTAGGTGGGGATGTCGAGGAGGTCCTCGCCGGGGGCGCCGAAGAGGACGCCCTGGGACTGGCGCGCGGCTTCGGCGGCGGAGGCGTTGCGGCGGGGGGGCGGACACGACGAGGTGCGGGGGCGCTGTGCGGGCGCGGGCATCTCGATCGCGGACGCGGAGGGGTAGGAACTCGTACGGGGCTGGGCGATGGGGTGGGCGGCGACGGCGCGGGCGCCGATCATGGCGCTGTCGGTCTCGCGGCGGAAGCCGGTGGCGATGACGGTGACGCGGATCGAGTCCTCGTGGTCGGGCAGCTCGACCTGGCCCATGATCACGTCGGCGTCCTCGTGGACCTGCTCGCGCAGGTAGTCCATGGCCTCTCGGATCTCGGACAGCTTCATGTTCGAGCCGCCGATGAAGTTGACCAGGACGCGGGTGGCGCCGCGCAGCGAGGCCTCCTCGAGGAAGGGGGAGCAGACGGCGGCCTGGGTCGCCTCGAGGGCGCGCTTCTCGCCGCGCGCCTCGCCCTGCCCCATCACGCAGGGGCCGGCGCCGGTCAGGGTGGTGCGCACGTCGGCGAAGTCGACGTTGATGCGTCCGCTGACCTGGATGATCTCGGTGATGCCGCGGACCGACGTGGAGAGCACGCCGTCGGCGAGGCGGAAGGCTTCGGCGGCGGCGAGGTCGGGGTCGAGATCGAGGAGCTTGTCGTTGGGCAGCACGATGAGCGCGTCCACGTTCGGCACGAGGTTGGACAGGCCCTCCTCGGCGGCGCGCAGGCGGCGCTTGCCCTCGAAACCGAACGGCCGGGTGACGACGGCGACGGTGAGCGCGCCGGCCTCCTTGGCCGCCTGGGCGACGATGGGGGCGGCGCCGGTGCCGGTGCCGCCGCCCATGCCGGCCGTGATGAAGACCATGTCCGCGCCGGCGATGGTCTCGCTGATGCGGTTGACGTCCTCCAGGGCGGCCTTGCGGCCGACGTCGGGGTTGGCGCCGGCGCCCAGGCCGCGGGTGAGGCGTTCGCCGAGCTGCACGCGGCTCTCGCAGGGCGAGTCGTTGAGCGCCTGCATGTCGGTGTTCATCACCACGAAGTCGGCGCCCGCGACGCCGTCGCCGAGCATCGTGCGCACGGCGTTGCAGCCGCCGCCGCCGACGCCGACGACCTTGATCGTGGTCTGGCAGTCGTACTTCACATCCAGGTCGAACTCGGCCATCGCTCACCACCCTCCTTCGGCCGGGGAAGACTCCGCATCCCCGCGCCGCCACGCCCTGTTGCCCCCGCCTTCGCCCCTGATGGGGCTACGGCGGGCAAGCTCGCCCTTCGCGCACTTGCCGCTCTTCCCGCACTTCCCGCTCTTCCCGCACTTTCGCCTAGAACCACTGTTTCACCGTGTCCCAGAACCGTTTGCCGCGACCCTTCCTATCGCCCGGCCGCGAGGCCGGCGCGAGGTCCTCGACCAGGTGTACGCGCCGTCGCGCGGCGTGGAGCAGGAGGCCGGCCGCGACGGCGAACGACGGGTTCTGGACCATGTCCACCATGCCGCCGACGCCCATCGGGCTGCCCACGCGCACGACGGTCCGCATCACGTCTTCGGCCAGTTCGGCCAGCCCCTTGAGCATGGCGCCGCCGCCCGTGAGCACGACGCCGCCGTGGAGCATGTCGCCGTAGCCGCTCTTCTCGATCTCCTGCTGCACGTGGGTCAGGATCTCCTCGACCCGTGGCGAGACGATCGCGCACAGCGCGGAGCGCGGCACCATCTCGGGCGGCCGGGGCCCGACGCGGGGCACGAGGATGGTCTCCTCGGCGTCGACCATCGAGCCCAGGGCGCAGGCGTGGGACTTCTTGAGCCGCTCCGCCTCGGCCTCGATCGTGCGCAGGGCGAAGCGGATGTCGGCCGTGATGTGTCCGCCGCCCATGCCGATCACGGCGGTGTAGCGGAGGGTCCCGTCGACGTAGATCGCGAGGTTGGTAATCGCGCCGCCGATGTCGACGAGCGCGACGCCCAGCTCCTTCTCGCCGTCCTGCAACACGGCTTCGGCGGCCGCGAGGTGCTCGAGCGTGACGCTGTGGACCTCGAGGTCGCACAGGCGGCAGCACTTGAGGATGTTCTGGGTCTGCAAGGCGGAGGCGGTGATGATGTGGACCTTGGCCTCGAGCCGCACGCCGCTGATGCCGACGGGCTCGCGGATGCCGTCCTGGCCGTCGATGATGTAGTCCTGGGGCAGGACGTGGAGGATGTCGCGGTCCTTGGGCAACGCGATCGCCCGGGCGTTGTCCTTGACGCGCTCCACGTCCTCCTCGGTCACCTCGCCGTTCTTGACGGCGACGAGGCCGCTCATGTCGATGCCCTGGACGTGGGGCCCCGAGATCCCGACGTGAACGGCGCCGATGCGGCAGCCGGCCATCTGCCCGGCCTCGTGGATCGTCTCGCGGATCGAGGCGGCCGTCTGCTCGATGTTGAGCGCCAGCCCCTTGCGGGAGCCCTTGCAGAGCTGCTGGCCGATGCCGATGACCTCGATGCCGTTGTCACCCGACTCGCCGACGACCGCGGCCACCTTGGTGGTGCCGACGTCCAGGCCGACGAGGATTTCGCCCCCTTCGCGCTTCGCAGCCATCCCGCCCATCCTTCCGTCCCACCCGTCGGTTCTGCGGCCGCCCCGTCGGTTGCGATGCCCCTCCGAGCGTGCCGCGGCCGAAGATCCCATAAGCGGGAGAGGTCACCAAATTTTTGGCAGAGCGGGCGAGGGTGGCGAGGGGACGCGGCGCCTGGGTTGACACTCGGGTCCGGAGGAGGAGAGGTGGAGAGGCCGGCTGGAGAGGTGGGGAGGGTCGAGGTGCAGCAGCCCTGGCGCGGCGTCCCTTCGGCCATGCTCAGGGCCCGCGGGACGCCGCGCCAGGGCATCTTCACCACCGCGCCTCGCCACCTCTCCCGTCGGCCTCTCCACCTCTCCAGATCCGGCGCCGGACAAAGGCCGACAGATGGACCTGGTCGCTCACAGAGCGCCGTATCGCTCAGCCATCGCCAGGAAGTCGGCGCCGCCCTTGCGGACGGTGCAGGAGCCGGGGCGGGCGTCCCAGGACGGGGCAGCGTCGCGCAGCTCGCGGAAGTAGGGGCTGCGGAGGGCGTCGAGCAGGGAGTGGCGGCCGACGCGGAGGGGCGAGAGGGGGACGAAGGGGCACGGGGTGATGGCGCCGCGGGGGTCGACGTGGATGAGCGAGCGTCCGGCGATGCCGCAGCCGCCGAGCGCGTCCTCGTCCTCGGGTGCGCAGATCACCAGCAGGCCGTGGCGACGGGCGGCGGCGCGTGCGGCGGCGACGACGCGGCGACGAGGGGCGGGCGGCACGACCAGGGGATCATCCTCCGCGGCGAGCGCCGGGAGGTAGTCCAGGACGAGGGCGAAGGAGGCGCCGGAGACGGCGAGGCGGTCGTAGGTCGCGGCGGAGGCGAACGTCGCGGCGTTTCCGGCGTGGACGGTCGCGGAGAAGCCGCAGGTGAGTCCGGCGCGGTGCAGCCGCGCCAGCACGGCTTCCGCGGGACGGCAAGACGAGCCGGCGCTGGCGTTGACGAAGAACGCGACGTTCGCGGCGCAGCGCCAGCGCGCGGCGAAGCGGGCGTCGACAGCGCGACCGTTCGTGAAGACGACGAAGAGGGTGCCGGGCCGTGAGGCGACCAGGCGCTGCAGGCCGGAGAACAGGAGCGGCTCGCCGCCCACGAAGGCCACGCGCCCGATGCCCAGCTCGGCGCACTCGTCCAGGAGGCGCGCCAGCGTCGGGTAGGAGAGCGCTGCGGGTGGGCGGGCCCGATCGGCGCGGACCATGCAGGAGCGGCAGCGCAGGTTGCAGCGGGAGGTGACACCGATCACGAGGGTGTGGGGGACGGCGATGCCGAGGCGGTGGGCGACGTCCTGTCGGCGCTGCTCCGCGGCGGCCAGACCGGCGGCCAGCGTCGCGAGCCCCTCTTGGGTTCCCGCGGCCGTGCCGGAACGCGTCGCGGAGAAGACGGCGCGTTCCGCGAAATCCGCGGCATAGCGCCGCGACGCAGCTTTCGCCGTCAAGGTGCGGACGCTCCCAGGCCCGCCAGCAAGCGAATCGCTTCCTGCTTGCGGAGGCGCTCGAGCACGAAGGTCGCGAAGGAGTTCTGGCCGAGCGCGGCGGAGAAGAGGTTCCGCCAGCGGATGCAGGGCAGCGGGGAGGCGTCCCGCTCCTCGTACCACCCCTCGACGCGGAGGAACGCCGAGCGGGAGAGGGTCGGAGCCGGGGCGGGGGCGTCGAAGAGGACGGTCAGACCGTGGCGGTAGGGAACGACCAGCGTTCGGCCGTCGCGATGGGCGAGGAGGTCCGAGGCAAGGTCGCGCCCGTCCGCGTCCGGGGCGTCGAGGACCGATCCGATCGGGGCCAGCGTGCGGGGCTCAAGGGCCGCGTCGACCAGCGAGGCGAGGCGCACCTGTTCCACGCGCCAGGCTCCAGGGAGGACGGCGAGGCGGACGCGGAAGGTGGGGGCATCGGAGGGAGGGAGGCTCAGGCGCAGGGCGACGGTGCGCGGGCCGGCCGGGCCGATGGCGGGGAGTGTGCCGATGGGCTTCCAGTCGGGGAGGTTCTCGACGGCGACGTCCAGGGCGAAGCCGGCGGAGCGCAGGAGGCCTTCGACGATCGGGCGGTAGGCCGGAAATGCGCTCGTCCCGCGCATCAGCTTGGGCAGGCCCGGTCCGAACTGGCGGATGTAGGCATGGTACGAATCCTGGAGGAAGGCCGTATTGCTGCCGCGGACGAGGAGCACGACGTCGCCGGCGGGCGCGGGGCGGGGGAACTCCACCGTGACCCAGTCGCGGACCCGATCGTCCAGGACGGACGCGGCGTTGATTCCTTCCCAGGCGTCGCCGTCGTCGGCGAGCAGCGGGGGGAGGCGATCTCGGCCGGCGGCGTCGAGGACGGCGAGGGGGGCGACGGGGTCGCGCACGGCGAGGAGGGTCCCGTCGGTGTCGGCGACGACTTCCAGGGCGGGGTCGTGGTCGACGAGGTCGAGCGCGACGGAGTCGAAGGTGTCGTCTTCGAGCAGCTCGGCGGCGAGGCGGACGCGGTAGCGGCCGTCGACGGCGGCGAGGGGACCGAGGGGCACGCGATCCTCGCGACGGGCGCCGCGGTTGAGGGCGCCGGCCAGCGCCTCGCCAACGCGGGCGAAGCCGGCGGCGGTGGCGACATAGACGTAGGGGCAGGAGCCGGAGGAGCCGCACGAGGGCGGGGTGTAGGACGCATCGAGGCCGTCGCCGTGGGCCGGCCGGCGGACGGTGACGCTGCCGCACTCGCCGTCGCAGCAGACCATCTCGGTCGAGTAGCGGCCTTCCGCGTGCTGGCCCGGGGCGATGACCACGGTGAGCGAGGTCGAGTCGGTGCCGAGGGACAGATGCGCGTCAGGCGGGATCCAGAGCCGGTTTGCATCCGGGACGAGGACGTGGACGAAGAACGGCGTGTCGTTGTAGAAGCTGTAGGTGTAGGTGTAGTCGCTCTCGCTGTCGCAGCATCCCGGCTGCACCGCGGCCGGGGCGAGGACAGCGGCGACGAGGATACGCGCGACGATTCGCGGTTCCATCACAGCTCCATTGGGAGGAAGCGGACGCCGACGGCGAGTTGGAACGACCAGGCCGCGAGGGCGCCGCCCAGCTCGCCGTGGTCCACCCCCGGAAAGCCCATCACGAAATCGGTCAACGCGACGACGTCCAGGCCGTCGAGGACCGAGAACAGCCAGCCGGCGCCGAGGCGCACGGAGATGCCGGACTTCAGGAAGTCGTAGCTCCAGCTCGCGTCGTAGTCGGCGGAGTGTTCCTTCCCCGTCGCGTCGCGGTAGCCGAGGCCCGCGCGGCCTTCGAGGCGGAAGGGGCCGGCGCGCACGGCCTCGACGAGGAACATGGAGTCGACGCCCCATTGCACGGCCCAGGCGGAGACGGAGCTGAGGTTGGCGTTCGCGTAATCGACCCATTCGTTCGTGCCGAGGGAGGAGACGTCGACCTGGACGCTGAAGCCGACGCGAGGGCACCACTTGCCGCCCAGTTCGAAGACGGCGCCGCCGCCGGGGCCGAACAGGTCGAGGTCGTCGGGGTGGGCGACGCTGTAGGTGGTGGTGCCGGCCATCGGGTGGTCGATCCACGAGCCGAAAGGGATGTAGGCGAGGGCGTGGAGGCCCATGAAGAAGCCGGTGGGGGCCTCGCAGTCCGGGGCGGGCGCGTCGGTGGCGTCCGGGGCGGGCTGGTCGTAGGCGGGCTGGTCGGGGAGGACGGCGTCGCCGGGCGGGGGCCAGGGGACGGGCTGGGCCGCGGTCGAGGCCGCGAACAGCAACGGCAGGGCGACGGCGGGCAGAGCGGCAAAGCGGGGACGTGTGGCCTCGATCATCATCCCGGCCACCTTGCCCGGGAAGTTCGCGCAAAGGACGCAAAGAACGCAAAGGGCGCAAAGAGGGCGGGCAAGGTCTTGGCGGAACGGCTCATTCTCATCGCCTCTCCGCAGCGACGGGCGGCGGGGGAATCCTAGCGCATGGGGCGGCGAGCGGCCACTCGACCGGCGGGCCGGCGATTTGCGGATCAGGCTTGCGGAGGGGAGGCGGCACCGGGGACGATCGGGTCGTCGATCAGACGGCGCAGGCCGTTCCAGAGGGCCCGCTGGCGCGAGTATCGAGCCCGCTTCGAGAAGGAGGCGCTCTGATGACCCAAGACGAGATGGTCCAGCGCAACCTCGACCTGCACGCCGAGTGGATGCGTTACGTGTTCGAGAATCCGGACGTGCTGGATCGGATTCCCCCGCAGGCGGTTCTGGTGTTCGTGCCCGAGGACGATGTCGAACTGGCGACGGAGAACCTGAAGACGGTCGACTCCGCCAAACGTACCGGCCAGACCGTCGTCGTCATCCGAATGAAGACCCCGCGGCCACAGGTCCCCACGATCGAGGTGACCGCGGGCTGACCCCCGGGCGGCCGCTCGGCGCCTCGCCTCGCCGCACTCGCGTGCCGACCGCATTCCGGGATCCCGGAGAACTGGCACAAGATCAGTTTCCAGAAAGCATCGGTGCGGGTG
This sequence comes from Deltaproteobacteria bacterium, assembly GCA_016218815.1. Classification (GTDB taxonomy): domain Bacteria; phylum Myxococcota_A; class Polyangia; order DRWM01; family JAAZOP01; genus JAAZOP01. The sequence continues at coordinate 67,133 of JACRCX010000131.1, read as the reverse complement.
TCATGCTGAGCCATCCCCTCAACCGAATGCATGAGCAACTCCGTGGCTGAGCAGCTCCGAGACGAGTCGTCCGACGCGGTCCAGCAGGGCCGAGAGGAGCCGGGCTGGCGCTGCGCCGTTCAGCCACTGACGGCCTTGGCAGAAGAGGGAGTGCGTGCGCGTCCGGCCGGTGTTCGCGCGGAGCGCGCGGTCGGCACCGACGTGCTCGCTGGCGTAGCCGACCAACGTGAGGATCAGGTACGCCAAGGCGAAGAGCAGGAGCATCTGGTCTCGGCGGTCGGGCTTGCTGATGCTCGTCTGCTTGAGGCCCATGCCGAAGCGGCGGTCCTTCGCGTCGCGGAACCCTTCCTCGCATTCGAACCTGTGGGCGTAGGCGTCGACGACGGAGCGGCCGTCCGTCGTGGGCAGGCTCGTCGCCAAGCACCACGAGTCCTTCATGCCTGCGGCCTTGTAAAGCACCGCGGTGTAGGGGCCGGCACGGTCGGCGGTGAGCAGGGCGTAGTGGAACACCTTGACCCGTCCGTTGCTGGGAACCAACGTGCTGGCCTTCGCGCGGATGTTGTCGGCCTGGACGTGACCAGCGGCTGGGCCCGGCGCGACCGGGTGACCAACGAGATGACCAGCGTCGTGTGGTCGTCCGCGTCGAAGTCCGTCCAGTCCATCGTGACCAGGATCTGGTCCCGCTTGCCGACCAGCGTCCGCATCAGCGAAGGCCACGCCATCTCCATCGAGAGCTTCTTGTTCGAGAGGAAGCGGTCGACCTGCTTGATGCCGTGCTTGGGGTCGGTGCCGCGTTCCGTCGCCATCGCCCTGCCGACGGCGGCGACACCGAGACGATCTGCGCGCACCGCGCCGAACGTCACCAACGCCAAGCACAGCACCTGCATGTGCTGCAGCTCCTCGGCGAAGATCCCCCGCACGACCCTGTCCACCGTCCCGTACGCGTCTCGCCTTGGCGATCGTCTCCCGAAGGACGGCGAGCGCCTTCTCTCGCCAGGCCTGCCAGGGAACGACCCCCGCCTGCGCCGCGGCCGCGGGTGGCAGCCGGTCCGCGTGGGCCTTCAGCTTCTCGTACCGGGGGAGGCCCGGCGCCGCGGCGAACTCGGCCCAGCTCAGGGCCATCGCGTCATCGTGCCGCTTCCTGCGGTGCTTCCGCGCCTTATTGCAGGTGTCGGCGATCTGGAGGCAGGCGTAGGCAGAGGACAGGTCGCGCTGCTTGACCTCGACCAGCGCCTCCACATTCCCGGTCTGCCGGGCCATCGTCTCCATGATGTGCGTGTTCCGGTACCGCTTCCCGTACTTCTCCGGGTCATCCTGACCGGATCCGAGGGCCGGCACCTTGGCCCATTCCGCCTCCGCGAGCTCGCGGTAGACGGCCAGTCCCTTCCTGCCGAGAACGCCCGCGTAGGTGGCCGCCGCGCCGGAGAAGGTGTCCTGGTCGGCGCGCAGCTCCCACTCGAAGAGCCGCCCGGCCAGCTCCTCGGGGTCCGGCTTGGCCTTCCTGCACGCCCGCAGGTGCAGGTCCTGGAGCTGCTGGATGATGCCGCCCAGCTCGCCGCCGGAGTCGTCGACCGAGCCGATCGCGTCTTCGACGGCCTCGAGGGCATGTTCGGCAAGCTCGAGGACTTCGGCGGCGTGGCCTTCGTCAAGAAGCTCGGCGACGGAGGTGATCGCCTCTTCGATGCGCTTGGCGTAGTCGTGCATGTCGTCGTACGCGACGAATTCGTCGATTCCGATCGCATCGTCGAGCGCCGCACGATACGTGGCGAGGTCGAGGCCCTTGGGCCCTTTCTTGGCGGCCTGCATGAGCAGGCGCTGGCGCAGGCGGTCGTCCTCCATCGCCTGTTTCATGACCAGCTCGACGAGCGCGTTCTTGTCCTGCGCGGCGAGGTGTGCGCGGATGTCGTCCATGGTCACGGCCGGCCCGGCGGGCTTCTTTCCCGTCGTCTTCGCCGACTTCCCCTGCTCGAGCCACGTCAATCCGACGGCGACGCAGTGTTTGCAGAACGCCCGGTCGGTGCCGACCGGGCAGGTGCAGGAGTAGTCGAGGTGGCCGCGTTCGACCCACAGCTTGACGCGGTACGGCCGGGCGCCCTGCACCTTCGCCACGATCGTCCCTTCGTGCTCGACGAGGGCGCCGACCTGCCCGCTCCCGAAGTACTGCTCGCCTCGTTCGAACGAGCGCCCGCCCGCCATCCGGCGCAGAGCGGCCCGATCCAGGAGCGTCGTGATGGGGGAATTCATGGCAGCCTCCTGCATCCCGTGCACGCAGGCACGGTGAACTCCTTCACCACGGGGTCCTGGCGCAGCGGAACTCGACGTTGTGGTTGAGCGGGTTCGTCGGGCTGCACCTGCAGCGATAGGTGGCACGCATGACGCCTGGGTTGCTGCCCCACGACCCCCCGCGCAGGACACGATCAGGAAACCAGTCTGCGCCGATCGCGGTGCAGGCGGACGGGGCGAGCGCGACCAGCGCCGACACCACCATGAGCCGATCGCCCCGCGCCATGAAACGCATCATGCGATCGGCGTGCGCGCGAGGGCAAGGGGAGCGGAGGGCGCGGCCGGGGCCTCGGACAGGGTCCTCGGTCGGCTGCTGGCGACAGACTTCGGACTTCGGACTTCGGCGAGGTCCTGCGGCGCCGCGGGGCTCGCTTGCCGCTGACGTGCGGGCCGTGCTAGGAGAGTTACCTTGTCCGGGGAGGCGTGGGGTGGCAGCACAACCTACATCTGCGGTGCTGGGTTCGCGGCTTCGGCAGCGTCGAGAGGAACTCGGTGCATCGCTGGAGCAGGCCGCGGAGTGGTCGGGGCTTGCGCCGTCGAAGCTCGCCGCGCTGGAGGCCGGCGCACCGGAGGCATCTGTCGGCGAATTCGAGCGTGCCTGCCGGGGTGTCGCAGCCGACGCCTCCACCCTCTACCGGGGCGACGAGACGCCGCGGCGACGCATGACCCGCTTCCGCGCGACGTCCACGCCCGATGCGCCGCTGCCCCCGGCCGCCATCCGCGCGCTCGCGGTCGGCGCCGAGCTCGGGCGCGTGCTGGCGAGCCTGTTGCAGCACCTCGGACGACCCGTGCCGTTGGAGCAGCACCGGAAGACCGCTGCGCTCCGAACGACGCCGGACCCGTGGGAGCAGGGCTACGTCCTGGCCGAACGGGCCCGGGTTCGGCTTCACCCCGAGGCAGGACCGATCCGAAACGTCGAGGCGCTCCTGGCCGAGCTGGGCGTGCACGTCGGGCGTGTCCGGTTTCCGGTCCGGGAGGTCGAGGCGGCTTCGGTGTGGGAGCCGGGCGCGGTGCCAGTGATTCTGCTGAACGCCGGGTTACGTCGTGCGCGCTACGGCCTTTCGCGACGGGCGATCTTGTGCCACGAGCTCTGCCACCTGCTGCATGATGCGGGCGAAGCGGAGATGACGACGCGGGTGAGTTGGTCGGAAGACGCCGGCAACTACGACGACGCCATCGAACAACGCGCTCGCGGTTTCTCGCCGGCGTTCCTCGCTCCCCGAGACGAGGTTCGCGCGGCACTTGCTGGGGAGTCTGGCGGAAAGCGGCGACCCGAGGCTCGAAGCGTTGTCGATTCCTTGGCGCGGCGCTGGGGCCTATCGTACGAAGGTGCAGTCTGGCACGCGAAGAACTGCCGGCTGATCCAGGGAGCGGACGCGCAGCAACTTGTGACACGCCGTTCCATGGCGGCGGAGCTTCCGTGGGCGAACCAGTTCGAGCAGCAACCGCCGAGCACGCCGCCCGCCCTTGTGCATGCGGCGCTCCCCGACGGCCCGTCGCCCATGATGCACGGGTTCGGCGCCGGCGTCGTGCTGGCCGCGCTTGACCGAGCCGCGATTTCGGCCGGACGGGCGCGGGAGATTCTGACGTGGGCGTGAGTCCGGCGCCCTGGATCCTGGATGACGGTCCGCTTGGCGTGCTCGCCGGGACGGTCAAGGCGGCAACGGTCGGCTCGTGGCCGGCCGGCGAGTTGATGATCGCGGAGCAGACCGCCGTCGACGCGGCGGGCGATCGAACAGGGCGCCGTCCAGGATTGCTCACCGTCCAAGCCAAGGGAGAGCCCGTGATCGGGGTTGTCCGATTTCCGCTCGGCTCGCGAGCGGCGCACATCCTGTACGACCACCTCGGCCGCGGATCCAACGACACGGAGGGCCGTGCCGAGCGCCAGGCGATCGCCTGGGCGACCGACGCCGGCGCGAACGCCGTGTTCGTGACGCACGACAAGCGTGCTGCGCTAACGGCGCTGGCGGAATTGGGCCGAGGCCGGGTGGCGCACACGTTCGACCTCTGGATTCATCTGCACGCATCGGGGCGGGTCACCGACGAGCAGTTCGCCGCGCTGTGCGAGCGCACGGCGAAGCGGAATGACGGGTTGCCAGGGGTGCCGTGGCGGATTGTGGGCAGGTAGGACGACGAGGCTTCCCTGCGATCTCCGCCAGCATCGCATCAATGTCGGGGGCGGGGAACGAGTGCTTCGCCGCCGCCCGGACCACCGCCAATTTTCGGGACAGGTCGCCGTGCGGACTTCGTCTCGCGGAGTCCAGGAGCACGCGACGCACCCACGCCGAAACGGTCAAGCCCTCGCGGCGCGCGGTACGGCGGAGCTTCGCCAGATCGGCTTCGTCCAGCAACACTTGAAGTCGAGCACTCATGGCAGGAGCATGCGAATCTCCTGGTAGTAGTCAAGCGACAGGCCCCGCGGGCTCGCCCCCCAACGCCTGCTGGAACTCCACCTCGTCGGCGTCGGTGACGGCGGCGGAGTGGACGTTGAAGACCGTGTAGAGCGCGGAGACGAGGAAGGACAGCACGATGAGGTCTTTCTCGAAGCGCTGCATCGCGAGCTGCACGGCGGGGTTCTCCAGGTGCAGGGAAAGCGAACGACCGCGGACAGAGGCGACGGTGGAGGGCGAGCCGCGCACGATGGCCAGATCCACGGCGTCCCAGGTCTGGGGCGCGGCGTCGGCCGACCCGCCGGCCCGCAGCCCGGCGCCGAGCCAAGGCAGGCGCCGTCGCAGCTCCGCGCGCACGGCGTCCAGGAAGCGCAGCTCGACGGAGAACTCGACGGGCGATCCGGCCGGCGGGGCGTCGCCGTGCTCCAGCTCGGCCGCCGCGGGCCGAACCGCCGACAGGACGGGGGCGGCGGGGGCGAGGGGGGCTGCGGGCTGCGGGCTCCGGGGATCGGCAGCGGCGACGGGCTCGCCGGCGGTCGCGGGGTACGTCTCCCCATCCGAACCGCGGGCTGCTCGGCGGCTCAGCCGCCGAGTCCCTTCGGGGCCAGCCCGCGGCCGGGAATCTTCCGGAGCCGGAACCTGAAGGACGCGGTCCGGGGGAGGGAGGGCGGGGCTATCCGCTCGCTGAAGCTCGCGGTTCGGGGAAGCGGGGGGCGTCGCGGGGCGGGGACGGAGCGCCTGCCATTCGACGGCGGTCAGCGCCGACGCCGAGAGGCTCTGCGGGAACAGCGCGTCGAGGGCGGAGGCCTCGAAGGGCCGGACGGCGACGACCAGCGGCCGCAGGTCTTCGGGCACGCCGTGCACTTCGTCCGGGGCGACTTGCACGAGACGACCGGCGCGGCGGGCGAGTGCGGCGAGGTCGTCCAGCGTCGCGGTCCGGCCGTCCGCCAGGACGAACCCGTCGAGCCGGGCGAGCCGGTCGGCGAGGTCGTCCCGGGTCGCCGGGGGCGGCGGAGGAGGGGAGGCGCGGAGGTAGTCCAGGAGATGCGCCCAGGCCGTTCTTCGCGAGTCGGGCGGCAGCTCCGGCCACCGGTCGGCGAGCTTGCGCACGAGGCGGGGCAGGAGGCCGGTGCAGAGGGCGGCGAGGCGGTCGATGTCGGGTTGGCCGACGCCGCCGAGCGCGTCGGGGTCCACGCCCAGCCCGTCGTCATCGACGACCGCGTGCAAGGCTGCGGCGCACGGCACCGGGACCGTCAGCAGCCGGCGCTTCTTGGTGCAGATGGTCAGCTTGAGTCCGGTCCTGCCGTCGTGCGTCGCGTCGAGCCCGACTTCTCCGATCACCGCGTTGGTGGCGATCGGCTCGGCAACGATCGCGGTCCCGTCCTCGAGCGCGATGCGCCGGAGCGCGGGCAGCGTGCCGAGCGCCTGGACGCGCCGGGCCCGACGCAGCTCCATCCGCACGTCGTCCAGGCGGACGGGACCGAGGATCCGGGGCAGGACGTCGCGCGTCCTTTCGTCGAGCCGCAGGACGGTTCCCCCATCGGCCGGCGGATCGGGCCAGGGATCGGGGGCCGTGTCGGGCATGAACGGGATGCGCCCCGCCGCCGCCGACAGCGCGGCCGCCTGGGCCAGCGTCACGGGCCGGTGGTCGATCGACTCCAGCAGGGGCGCATCGGCCAGCACCGGGGGGACGGGAAGGGCGGCGTCCGACGGCGTTCCGGGGCCGGCGCCGGCGAGCCAGTCGTCGAACAGGCGCGCCACGAGATCGCCGCGAGGCGCGTCCTTCGGCACGGGGGAGTCCATGAGCAGGTCATCGAGGGCCGCGGGGAAGTCCGCCGCGGCGACGGTCAGCCCTCCGGTGACGCTGGTCAGCAGCTCCAGCGCGGCCGACACGTCGGACAGGTCGTGGCCCGCCGCGCGCGCCAGGAGCCCGCGATACGCCTCCAGCGCGGCCGGCGGCGCGTTCGCCTCCCACAGCCGGCGCCAGGTCGCGCGGAACGAGGCCCGGGGGAAGGGCGACGCGGCGGCGGCGAGCAGGAAGGCGGCGGCGGCGCGACGCCGGTCGGGCGGCAGCTCGCCGAGCCTGCGGCGGAGCGTGGCGAGCAACTTTCCCGAGACGCGGCGGGCGGCGTCTCCGATCCGGGCCGTCGTCTCCGGGTCATCGACGTCGTTCCACAGGGCGTTGGGGCGGATGGCGTCGGCGTTGACGACACCGCGCAGGGGACCGAACGGAACGAGGAACGACCTTCTGGCCAGCGGGCGCCGCTCGCGCAGGATCCGCACGCGGAGCTGCGGCGGCCAGCTTCGCGCGCCCTCCGGCAGCGGCGAAGCGGCCTCCAACTGCACGGCGAGAGAGCCGGCGAAGCCGTCACCGGCGAGGGGGACGTCCGCCAGCAGCTCCCCCGGGACCGCGACGGGCTCGGCCGTGGAGAGGGCGTGCACCACGGCGGCCGCGCGCTGCGACAGCTCGACGTTGGCGTCCCGCAGCGCCTCGGCGCCGAACACGCGCACGAGCAGCTCGCGGGACGGGGCGTCGAGGACCAGGATGGGGGACGGCGCCGCGACACCCGGGGCGACGGGGCCGGTACACCAGCCGATCGAGCCGGCGCGTGCAAGCTCGGCCTCGATCCCGGAGAGGCTCCGCAAGCCCGCGCCGTTGGGCGAGCGGGACTGCGGCACGCCGAGCGCGGGGAAGAGGGGCAGGAGCGCAACGGGATGGACGCCCGGCGAGGCCGGCCGCGTCGGGCCGCCCGCGGGAGGGGGCGGCTCGCGGAGGCGGCCGACGCCGAGGGTCGGGAGGAAGCGTTCCGCGCGGCCCTCGGCCTGCTCGCAGAACCGTTGCGCGTCGGCGGGCTCGAAGCGGAACATCCGCAGCAGGTGGAAACCGAGGCCGGGGACGAGCGCGGCGTGGAGCCAGCCCTTCAGGGATCCGGGCGGGGGCGTGGTCCACGGGACGGCCGTGTTCAGCAGGTCGGCGGCGAGGCCGCGGAAGAGCGGCTCGAGCTGATCGGCGGCGGCGAACAGCGCGTGGGCCAGCGGCTCGTCGTTGAGCGCGTCGTCGAAGTCCCGGTTGGGCGCGAACGCGCCCTCGACGACGATGGCCAGGCCGCCGAGCGAGGCGTCTCCGGTGCGTTCGCCCAGGAGGCAGCCCGACGAGATCAGGCGCAGGGTGGCGGACCGGCCCGGCTGCAGGTCGACACCGACCTCGCCCTCCACCTTCCTGACGACGGTGTCGTTCCCGGCCGGCCGTTCGGTGCGGGAGAACGGGCGGCGGAAGCGCAGCTTCCGGTCGGGGAGCACCGGGGACGCGCGGCGCTGAAGAAAGGCCGCGCGGAGCGTGGCCTGCCGCTCGAGGTGGTGCAGCCAGCGGGTGGCGTCGTTGAGCTTGACGCAGAGTACGCGGGCGAGGAACGGATCGAGGTTGTGGTCGGGCAGGAGCAGGACGGCGCGGCCGTCCTCGAAGCGCGTCGGGCACGGCTCCCGCGTGTACTCGCACTCGCCGTAGCGCCGCGCCTCCTCGACCACCCGCGCCAGCGGGATGAACTCGCCGTGCGCCGTCGCGAAGAGCGGCGCGGCGAGGAGCTTCGCCGAAAAAACGGCCAAGGGCGCACCCTTCTGGACGTGCTCGCGGAACGCGCCGGCGCAGCGTTCGGCGGCCGAGCGGAGGAGGTCGCGGGCCCAGGTCGTCGTCGCCTCGTCCCAGCCGTCGCCCCAGCGGTCGCAGAGCAGCGCGAGCACTTCATCGCAGGCGCGGGACGCCGCGTTGACGGCGTCCTGGTGGGCGTCGTCGCGGACGATGTCCTGCTGGGAGACGTCCTTGCGCAGGCGCGGGCCTTCCACGACGCAGACGAAGCCGGGCGGCAGCTCGATCTCCTCGTGCTCGGCGATGAGGACGCCGTTGCTCACGAGGCGCACCCGGGCGCGGTCCGGCGCGCGCGGACGCAGCAGGACGAAGCCGCGGAGGTCTGCGGCGGCGAACTCGGCGTGCAGGCCGCCTGCCTCGGCGAGGTCCTGCTCGCGGCCGACCGCGAGCGGCCGGCCTTCCAGGCGCACGTCGCAGCGGGCGTAGCGGCACGCGGCGCGGAGGCAGGTCTCCTCGGCCAGGCGATCGTGGAGGTTGCGGAAGAAGCGGACGGCGAGGCCGGGGCGGAAGCGGTCCTTGACGCGGATCACGGTGCCGGCCGGAACGCGGGCCGCGGCATCGATACGATCGGGCCGTTTGGGACGCAGCTCGAGGGTCGCGCCGGTCTCGCCGTCGCCGCATTCGACGCGGACGTGGCGGGGGTGGAGGGCCATGGCGGCGTTGAGGCCGAGGGCGAGCTGGCGGCGGGCGCGCAGGTCGTCGGTGTCGGCGGGGGTGAACATCGAGGCGTAGATCTGCTCGAAGTCGGCGGCGCCGAACGGGCGCCCGTCGCAGCGCAGCTCCATGTCGTCGGCGTCGATGGCGAAGTCGATGCGGGTGGCGCCCTTGAGCACGGCGGCCTCGACGAGCAGGAGGACGTAGCGGCGCGGGTCGGGGAGCTGGAACTGGCGCAGCTTCTCGCGGGCCTTGTCGCGATCGAGCGTGAAGGCGCCATCGGAGTCCTGGCGGCCGTCGGCGCGCAGCTCGTCGATCAGTCGGTCGGCCGCCGGCATCGCGCCTCCATCGCCCGCAGGACGAGCTCGGCGTCGAGGGCGGCATCGAGCCGGTCGCCGAGGAAGAACAGCTTCAGGCCCAGGTAGGCGGCCAGCTCGGCCTCGCGCGGGGCGAGGACGAGCAGCCGCGCGATCGCGGGATGGGCGGCGTTGAGCACCAGCGCGCGCTTGCGGGAGAAGACCGAGGCGCCGAGCTTGCGCGCCTCGTCGAGCGGCGTCGTCTCGCCGAACGTGCGCTGCGTGACGGCGACGCGGTCGGCGATGCGGGAGGCGGGGGTATCGAAGCGGGCCAGGTGGACGCCGGAGAGCTTCGTCTTCCGCGCGCGGAGCAGGTCCGCGGTCGCACGGCAGAGGGCCCCGGCCCCGGCGGGGGTCCGCTCGGCCTCGAGAGGCAGCGGGCGGCACAGCCGCTCGTCCGCGCCGGTGGAAGAGAGGCCGAACAGGCTCACGAGCATCGCGGCGGCCGGTCCGCCCGCGGGCACGTCCAGCACGAGCCTTCCGTCGCTCGCCAGCGCGTCGCCCACGGCCGAGCCCGGCACGGAGCGTTCGAGGCGGCCGTGCCGCGCGGCGTCGCGGACGGTGCCGAGCGTCACGGGCGCGCCGGCCAGGTCACGGAACACGCGCCGATCGGACGATGCGGCGAGCGCGCGCGGGTTCCGGCCCAACCGGTGGGCCGCCAGCAGGTACAGCCTCCCGGCGGCGTCGGAGCCGGGATCCCGCGCCGCTTCCTCCTCGAGCCGCTCGAACAGCCGGGCCGGCAGCTCGCGCTCGACGAGCTCCTTCACGATGCCCATCGCCTTGTCGAAGTTCCGGTCGCGCACGACGTTGTCGCGGGTCAGGGTGTGCTCGAGGTAGCGCGAGCTGAGCTTGAAGGCGACGCCGGGGAAGGGCCCGCCCTGCTCTTCCAGGAGGGTGAGGCCCTTGTTGTAGTAGCCGGAGAAGGACGCTCCATCGACGGTGTAGCCCGCGACGACCTCGGTGTCCGTCTCGGCGTGCCGCACGGTGACCGGCAGGTCGAGATCCAGCGGCTCGTTGATGCGCTTGCCGTCGAAGCGCACCTCGGCCGGGAGGTGGCGGCACCAGAAGGCGACCACCTCGCGCGCGCGGTCCCGCAGCTTCTCGAAGTCCTTGTGCGAGGCGGACTTGATGAGGCGGACCTTCGTGCCTTCCACCGGCTCGTCGCGCGCGATGCGGGAGAACGTCCTGTCCTTGCGGAACAGGACGCGCCAGTTCTCGCCGCCGCGCGAGGTATCGACGCAGACGGCGTCGGGGTCGAGGGCGAAGACGGAGACGAAGCCGATGCCGAACTTGCCGATCTTGGTGAGGTCGCCTTCCTTGCTGGAGCTGAACAGCCGGGTGAGCTGGGTATCGATGATCGCGCGGTCCATGCCTTCGCCCCAGTCGTCGACATGAACGATCATGGCACCCTCGCCGCCGCCCTGCGGCGGCTCGTACTCGAAGCGGACCTCGACCTCGCGGCTGCCGGCGTCGACGGCGTTCTGGATCAGCTCGCGGAAGAAGGAGAGCGGGTCGGCGAACTGGTGGACGAGGGTCTCCAGGGCGCTGCCGGCGTCGGGGGCGAGCGGGGCGGAGGGAGGGGCGGACGGCGTCATGGCCATGGAAGGTCCTGCGAGGAGCCGAGCGGCCGCGATTCACGGGGAAGGCCGGGCGCCGGTTCTCGGTTCTCAGTTCTCGGTTCTCGGTCGGGTCGGACGGCAGGCCGCGAGACGGCCGGAAGTCGTTGCGGACGCTTTCGGCGGTCGGTCATCCGTGCTCCGCGGTCACGGGGCGGGGGTGTCGCCGCCGTGACCCGACTTGTGGCCCACGGCGCGCAGGGTGTCGAGGAACGAGCGGCGCTCGGGCGTGGCGGGGGCCGGGAGCTGGTCGCGGGTGAACTCGGAGAGGACGCGGACGTCGTGATCGGTGGAGCCGATGAGGAGGAGCTTCTCGCCGGCTTCGACGAGGTACAGGGTGCGGCGCGGCTCGAGCGGGACGCGTTCGACGACACGGAGGCGTCCACCGGAGGCGGCGCCGGGCCCGTACATGCGGCGCATCAGCCAGCGGGCGGCGAGCCAGGCGGCGAGGATGATGGCGAGGAAGACGAGGAGGGTAACGAGGAGATCCAGGAAGGGGTAGGGGTCGGCGGGGAGGTCGGGGGCAGGAGTGGGGGAGGCGGGAGGTTGCACGCGGGCGAGCTAAGCAGAAGGCAGTTGGGGGGGCAATCAGTTTTCAGTCTTCAGTCTTCAGTTTTCAGTTTCCCGACCCGGGCCCGGTCGTGGCGCCCGGCGGCATCCTGGGGCCGGAGGTTGGGATCGGCCGGGTGCCGAACTGAGAACCGGAAACTGAAGACTGAAAACTGAAAACCGGTGCTCTTCTGCCCTACGCGTCCGCCTTGGCAGGGGGCGCGCCATCGCCACAGGCCTCGAGCAGGACCTCGGCGATGTCGAGCTGGCGGATGGATTCCTCGAGGCTCTTGGCCTTGAGGCCGTCGGTGAGCATGGTCATGCAGAAGGGGCAGGCGGTGGCGATGAGCTTGGGGTCGGAGGCGAGGATCTGGGTGGTGCGCGCGACATTCATGCGGTCGGAGGTCTGCTCCTCCATGAAGTACTGGGCGCCGCCGGCGCCGCAGCACAAGCCGCGCTCGTGGTGCTCGGGCGCCTCGACCAGCTCGACGCCGGCCTGACGCAGCACGTCGCGCGGGCCCTCGTAGACGTCGTTGTAGCGGCCGAGGTAGCACGAGTCGTGGTACACGGTGCGCTCGCGGACCTTGCGCTCGATGGTGAGCTTGCCGTCCTTGACGAGCTGGGCGAGGAACTCGCCGTGGCTGATGACGCGATAGTAGCCGCCGAAGTCGGGGTACTCGTTGGCCAGCGTGTTGAAGCAGTGGGGGCAGACGGTGATGATGCGGCGGACGCGGTACTTGTTCAGGGTCTCGACGTTGGCCTGGGCCAGGGTCTGGAAGAGGTACTCGTTGCCGGCGCGCCGCGCGATGTCGCCGGTGCACTGCTCTTCCTCGCCGAGGATGGCGAAGGAGACGCCGGCCTGGCGCAGCAGGGCGACGGTGGCGCGGGCGATCTTCTTGGCGCGGTCGTCGAAGCTGGCGGCGCAGCCGACCCACAGGAGGTAGTCGATCCCCTTGCCGTCGGTCTCGGCCATCGTCGGCACGTCGAGCCCCTCGGCCCACTTGGCGCGGTCCATGGCCGAGATGTTCCACGGGTTGGAGTTGGTCTCGATGCCGCGCAGGGCGGTGGCCAGCGCGGCCGGGACCTCGCCGCGCTCGAGCACGAGGTTGCGGCGCAGTTCGAGGATCTTGTCGACGTAGCTGATGAAGACGGGGCACTCCTGCTCGCAGGCGCGGCAGGTGGTGCAGGCCCAGAGGACGTCGGGATCGATGACGTCGGGGACGAGGGTCTCGGAGGCGTGCTTCGGCTTCCCGGTCGGGGACGTGTCGTCGGTGGCATCGCCGGCGGGGTGGCCGGATTCGATGGGGCCGATGAGCTCGGCGGAGCGGGCGTAGAGGTTGTCGCGCAGGTCGAGCGTGAGGTGTTTGGGGGAGAGTTTCTTGCCGGTGCGGTTGGCGGGGCAGTGGTCGGTGCAGCGCCCGCACTCGGTGCAGGAGTACATGTCGAGCATGGCCTTCCAGGTGAAGTCGGTGATCTTGCTGGCGCCGAACGACTCCTGGTTCTCGATGTCGGCGATGGGGGCGAGGCGCCCACGGGGGCGCAGGTCGCGGAAGAAGACGTTGGGGATGGCGGTGAGGACGTGGAAGTGCTTGCCGTAGGGGAGGAGGTTGAGGAAGAGGAGGACGAGGCAGGAGTGGGCCCAGAAGCCGGTCTGGGCGAGCAGGTGGAGGGTGTGCTGGGAGAGGTGGAGCTTGGCCAGGCCCAGGGCGAGCAGCGAGCCGGCGGGCTCGGACTTGTGGAACAGGACCGGGGTGCCCGCGGCGAGGTGGCGGAGGGAGACGTCGGCCGCGTCGTAGAAGACGTCGGCGACCATCATGGTCGTGATGATGAGGAGGATCAGGACGGCCTCGAAGGACTGGGTGAGGCGCTTGGGGCGGAAGAAGACGCGGTTGACGAGGGCGACGAAGGCGGCGGCGAAGACGGCGACGGCGAACCCGTCCTTGGCCACGGAGTAGAGCTTGCCGGGGAGGGAATGGATGCCGAGGACCCAGAAGTCGAACCCGGGGTCGAAGCCGCGGCCCCAGAGGATGAGGGAGCGCAAGAGGAGGACGAGGAAGCCCCAGAAGATGAGGATGTGGGCGATGCCGGTGAGGGGATAGGCGGGCATCCTCCACTGGGCGAAGGCGAAGCGGACGGTGCCGGTGAGGCGTTGCCACAGGCGATCCCATCGCGGCTCGGGCCTGCCGGCGCCGGCCATGAGCTTCCAGCGGCGAGCGGCGGACCAGAGGAAGGCCGACCACGCGACGGCCAAGAGGATTCCCATCGCTACGGGGTTCATGACTGGCTCCTGGACGTGTTCCGGATCACTCGGGCAACTTGGCCTCGAAGAAGGCGCGCAGCTTGATCAGGCTCCGCTTGTCCTTGCTGAAGGAGGGTTTCTGGTAGCCCTTGGCGAAGGAGCGGACGTCGCTGGCGAACTCCTTGAAGACGTCGTCGTTGGAGCAGATATCGACGACGGCGCGCCCGCGAGCGGCGCCGCGGGCGAGGTGGGCGACGTAGGTGTCGAAGCGCTTGAAGAGCGCCGGTCCGAGGAACTCCTTGACGGTGTCCGCCTCGGCGGCGAGCTTCTCGAGCGCGGCGGTCGTCTCGCCGGGGAGGGAGTCGAGCTTCTCCGCGGCGGCGAGGGCGGCCCCGATGCGGACGACGAAGGCGTCGTCGAGGTAGCCGATCTCGTCGATGCCGTCGGGGACGAGGTCGAGGGACTTGAAGACGTAGTTCATGGCGCCGGCCAGGGACTGGCGAGCCGGGGCGGGGACGTCGCGGACTTCGGCCGCACGGAGCAGGACGAGCAGGTCGTCACCCAGGGAATTCAGCCAGTGCGGGAAGATGTCCAGGCACTTCTCATCGATCGTGGTCATGCGTCGCCTCCTTTGGCGCGGCTCCCCCGCGCATCGGGCCGGAACTCCGCAACTTCGCGCCTCGGCATCGTCGAGCAACGTTCCGGAACGACTCCTGCTGGTCGGGGCGAGAGGATTTGAACCTCCGACACCGCGGTCCCGAACCGCGTGCGCTACCAGGCTGCGCTACGCCCCGGAACAACGTACGGAAGCGCTGCATAGCGGTCCGGGCCGGGGATTGTCAAGGCTTGGTTGCAGGAGAGCCGCTTGGGGACGGGGCGCCGAGGCGGGCCGGGGTGAGCGCGCCGAGGGCACGCAGCGCCTCGTAGAGCACGATGGAGACGGCGGAGGCGAGGTTGAGGCTGCGGACCGGTCCTGAGGTCGGGATGCCGAAGACGCGGTCGCCGAAGGGCGCCAGGGCGGCGGGGGACAGGCCCACGGACTCCCGTCCGAAGACCAGCGAGGCGCCGGGGGCGAAGGGGGCGTCGAGATAGGACCGGGGGGCGAGGGCGGAGAAGGCGAGGGGCGGGGGACCGTGGTGGGCCCGGAGGAAGTCGTCGAGCGAGTCGTGCACGGTGAGGTCGACGGCGGACCAGTAGTCGAGGCCGGCCCGGCGGACGGCCTTGGCATCGATGCGGAAGGCGATGGGTTTGACCAGGTGCAGCTCGCTGCCGGTGGCGGCGCACAAGCGCGCGACGTTCCCGGTGTTGGGCGGGATTTCCGGCTCGACGAGCACCACGCGCAGCGGGGGGCGCAGTGGGGGACAGCGCAGACGCGGCCGTCCGTCGGAGGCGGGCGCATCGCCCTCGAGGGCGAAGCGCGTCGTCAGTTTTCGGTTCTCGGTCGTCAGATCCGGGCGCCGGAACATCCCGACCTCCCGAAAACCGCTCGCGAAGAAGCTCGCGCGGCCCGGAGCGTCGAGCCGATCTACACGACCTTGCCGCCGAGCATGAAGGCGATGATCAAGGCGTAGATGACCAGCGATTCGATCAGGGCCAGCGCGAGGATGAAGGGGACGAAGAGGTCCTTGCGGGCCCCGGGGTTGCGCGCGATGCCCTCGAGCGCGGCGACGGCGGCCTTGCCCTGTCCGAACGCCCCGCCGAAGGCGGCGATGGCGATCGTCAGGCCGGTCGCCAACGCGATCAGGCCCTTGTTCAGCGACTCGGCCGGCGCCTTGGCGGCGGCGCCGCCCTCCTCGGCCGCGGCGGGCGCGGTCCCCTCCTGCGCGGAGGCGACCGAGACCGCCCCGAACGTCACACCCACGGCAACCAACGCCACGATCCACAGCTTCGTCATCGCACAACCTCCTCCGCAACCTCAATGCGAGTGGGAACCGTGCCCCTCGCCCTCTTCCTCCCCCACGCACAATCCGATGTACACGATCGACAGCAGGCAGAAGACCGCCGTCTGCACCAGGATCACGAGCACGCCGAGGATCATCGGCGGCAGCGGCACGAGGATCGGCAGGAACGGGACCAGCGTGGAGAACACCCCGACCACGGTGTGGTCGGCGTACATGTTGCCCAGGAGTCGGAACGACAGCGAGATCAGCCGCGCCGCGTGGCCGATGACCTCGATCAGGAACATGAGGTACGGCAGGGGGGTGATGAACCAGTACCACTCGGTCAGGCCGCCCACGAACTCCTTGAGGTAGCCCAAGCGGTGGCGGTAGATGCCGTACCCTTCGGTGGTCAGGACGATCACGGCCGCCAGGGCCAGCGTGGTGTTGAGGTTGGAGGTGGGCGGCGAGAACCCTGGCAAGAGGCCCATGGAGTTGGAGAAGAAGATGAAGAAGGCGCAGGAGCCGATGAGGGGCAGGAAGAACCGGGCCTCCCGCGCCCCCATCTGCGCCTCGAGTTGCCCGAGGACCATCTCGGTCACCAACTCGGCGAGGGTCCGCGGGGTCAGCTTCGTCTCGGGCAGGAGCGCCTTCTTGACGTCGCGCACCCTGGCCCAGACGAGCAGTCCGAAGATGAACAGGATGGCGAGGACCAGGATGGCGCCGAAGACGTGCTGCAGATCGATCGTCTGCTTCGCGTACCAGGTATCGCCGAAGCGCCCTTCGAAGTACGCGCGGAGCGCCTCGTAGTTCGGCAGGAACCGGAACCAGCTCTGGTGCTCAGGCATCGGCGCCTCCCGCGGCCCCACCGCGCCCCCAGACGTACGCCGCGCCGAACAGTCCGACGACCAGGGCGGAGTAGCCGAGCGCGAGCGGTGCCGGCTCCAGCGCGGCCCAGCGGGTCAACGCCCAGACCACGGCAATCAGCACGGCGACCTTGACGGCGAACAGGACCCCCAACAGCAACCGGCCGCGACGGCCGGCGACCGGCTTCGCGCCGATGAGTCGTGCGCCGAGCCAACGCAAGGCGAGCCAGTTGAGCACGGCGAGTGTCCCGCCCAGTCCCGTGGCCAGCGCCTCGCGTCCGACGCCCCACAGGAGCGTCCCGACCAGGGAAAGCACGAGTGCCGCGCCGACGACGACCAGGTCAAACGGGCCCGTCGCCGCCGTGTTTTCGCTCGTCGCGCTCTCTTTGCTCGTCTCGCTCGGCATCGCGCAAGTACCGCCTCGTCACCCGGACGATCGCCAAGCCCGCCGCCGCTATCCCCAACCCCAACCCAACCCACTGCAGGACCGGCGCCGTCCCGAACGCCCCGTCCAACCCTCGCCCGCCGAAGTAGCCGATCGCTATCGCGGCGGCCATCTCCAGCCCGATCGAACCGACATCGGCCGCCTCCCGCCACGGGCTTTGCGTCCGACGTCCGTTTGTCACGACCCCTCCCGGCGGGACCACAGTCCCCCGCGCACCCGCGGAGATCCCTGGAGGTGCCGCGCCGTCCGCCCCAACGGCATTGGCGCGCTCCTTATCACCAAGGCCGTCGCGCCGTCAAGGCGGGAGGGAGGGTTGGTTGATCGGAGAAGTTGTTGGTGGGTCGTTTGGGACGAGTCATTGGTCCGGACGGGAAGGGGATCGGAATCGGCGACGGAACGTTGTAGGCTCCCGGGCCGCGAGGGGCGCGGAGGAGCGATGACCGAACCGTTGCGCTGCGGGGCCTACGAGCTGCTCGAGCCGCTCGGCCAGGGAGGAATGGGCGAGGTCTGGCGCGCCCGGCATGTGCTGCTACAGCGACCCGCGGCGGTCAAGCGCATCCGCGCCGAGCTGCTCGGCGGCGGCGGGGAGGACGCGGCCACGGTCATGCGCCGTTTCCGCCGCGAGGTGCAGGCGACCTCGGCGCTGCGGTCGCCCCACACGGTCGCGGTCTACGACTACGGGACCGCCGACGACGGCGCGTTCTACTACGCGATGGAGCTGCTGGAGGGACTTGACCTTCGGACACTCATCGAGCGGCACGGGCCGGTGCCGCCCGAGCGCGCGGTGCACCTGCTGCTGCACGCGTGCGATTCGCTGGCGGAGGCGCACGCGGCGGGGCTGACGCACCGCGACGTGAAGCCGGCCAACCTCTTCGCCTGCAAGCTCGGCCTGCAGCACGACTTCCTCAAGGTGCTCGACTTCGGCCTGGTCAAGCCGGCGCCGGGCTCGGGCCTGGTCGAGACGCAGCTCACGGTGGGCGCGGCCGCGATGGGCTCGCCGGCCTTCATGCCGCCCGAGGTGGCCGAGGGGGCGGCGACGGTCGACGCGCGCTCGGACGTGTACTCGCTGGGGTGCGTCGCGTACTGGCTCTTGACGGGCAAGCTGGTGTTCGAGGCGGACACGGCGATGCGGATGCTGATGGACCACGTCGGGCGCGAGCCGCAGGCGCCGTCGGCGCGTGCGACGCAGGCGGTCTCCAAGGAGCTGGACGACGTGGTCCTGCGGTGCCTGCGCAAGAAGCCGGAGGACCGTCCGCAGAACGCGCGCGAGACGGCGGCGCTGCTGCGCAAGGTGCCCTTCGCGCGCCCGTGGACCGAGGAGCGTGCCGAGGCCTGGTGGGTGGCGATGGCCGCGCGGCAGGCGGCGGCGTGCTCGGAGGCGACGGTGGCGATGACGCCGTCGCCGGTGCCGGGGAGGCCGGAGGCGGCGGCCCTTCGACAAGCTCAGGGCAAGCCGGGTGAGGCGACGCCTCCCCTTCCGAACCGCGGGCTTCAGCCCGCGGCTACCGTTCCCGCGGAGCCGCGCCCTGAAGGGCGCGGTTCGGTTGGCGAGGGTCCTTCCCCATCCGGGCGAAAAACGGAGAACGAAGAACGAAAGACGCCCCCGCCCGAGCGCCCGCCGCCGAGGAAGCTCGTGATGGAGCACCGGGAGCGGACGATCGCGGTGTTGCAGGAGCAGTTCGTGGTCAGCCACATCGACGCGACGGAACTGAGCCGGCGGATCATGCTGGCCGAGCGCGCGGCGACGCCGAGCGACATGGACAAGCTGCTCCAGGATCTGCCGTACCTGCCGGACGAGGTGCCGCCAGAGCGCGCGCCCGTGCCGGTCGCGGCGGCCGCCGTCGCTGCTCCCGGAGCGCCCGCGTCAACCGCGGCCTCCGTGACCGGACCAATTACCAAGGACCTAGAACCAACAACTTCCTCGGCCTCCTCCTCTTCCGGCCCCCTGATCGCACCGGTCGACGTTCCGGTGGAGCGGTCGCGGACGATGGTGGCGGTGTTCGGCGGGCGGACGAAGACGGGGAAGTGGTATCCGCCGCGGACGATCCGGGCGGTGGCGGCGTTCGGGGGTGTGGAGCTGGACCTGCGCAATGCCGAGTTCCAGCCGGGGGTGACGACGATCTACACGGTGGCGATGTTCGGCGGCGTGCAGATCTATCTGCCGACGGGGATGTACGCCGACATCAACGGCACGGGGATCTTCGGCGGCTTCGACGAGAGCGCGTCGAGCGACGGGCGGCCGCCGCAGGGCGGCAAGCCGTGGGTGCGCGTCCGCGGGGCGGCGATGTTCGGCGGTGTCGACGTGAGGATGGCCGACCCGGGCGTCGAGTTCGCCTCGTTGCGCCACCGCCGTGGACACCCGGCGCTGCCTGGACGGCGCGCGCGACGGAGGCGGAGGGGCGGCGGTGGCGAGGACGAGTAGCGTTCGCACAGCGGGTTCCGGATCGCCGGCGCGGCGCGGCGCGGGGCCGAAGACGTATCTCGCACGGGATCGAGCCGCGTGGCGGGCGTGGCTGGAAAAGCACCACGAAACGGCGGGCGAGATCTGGCTCGTGTACTACAAGCGCCACACGGGCAAGGCGAGCGTGACGTACGGCGAGGCGCTGGACGAGGCGCTGTGTTTCGGGTGGATCGACGGCATCGTGAAGCGGGTGGACGACGAGCGGTACATGCAGCGGTGGACGCCGCGCAAGAACGCGAGGGGCTGGTCGGCGGTGAACCTGGGCCACATGCGGCGGTTGATCGCCGAGGGGCGCGTGAGGCCTCACGGCCTCCGCGTGCTGGGAGTACCGCTCGACGGCGGGAGTGAGGCGGGAAATTCTCGCGCAGAGACGCAGAGACGCAGAGGCGGGAAGGACCGGGAGAAGCGAGCAGGCACGACCGAAGCGCAGGTGCCGGAGTTCTTCGAGCGGGCGATTGGGCGCGAAGGGGCGGCGGCCGCCTCCTTCGCGCGGCTAGCTCCGAGCCACCGGCGCCGCTACGTGGCGTGGATCCTCGATGCGAAGAGGGAGGAGACGCGCGCGCGTCGGTTGGCCGAGGCGGTGCGTCTGCTGGCCGCGGGGCTCAAGGAGTTGTTGAAGTAGGCGGGTGCGGTCACGGCGGCGGAGCGCACTCGCACTCGCCGCCGGTGCTGCACGTGCCGCCGCAGCTCAGGAAGCAGAGCAGCGGGTCGCAGCCCGACTTGGCCTCGTACGTCTCGGGACCGCAGCACCCATCGCCACCGGGGATGTCATCGCGCGCCTCCGGCCGATCCGGGGGCAGTTCGCAGATGACCTCCGGGCGAACGTCCACGTCCCGCATGTCCGGGACATCGACGTCGACATCCCGGACGTCGTCCGGGCCCCGATCCGGGCTTTCCGGATGCACGTCGCCGGCGTCGGGAGGGACGCGAACATCGTCCGGTGCGACGTCCGCATCGGCGTCCGGGGACGACGACAGGCACCGGCAGGCGTTGTCGCGGCATTCGCCGCCGGACCAGCGCGCGGTGCGGCAGTCCGCGGCGCAGGTAGCCGGATCGCAAGCAAGCTGATCGCCGCCCGCGCAAGCATGGAGGCCTGCGGCAACGCCCACCGCCAGGACCGCCCCGACCGTGGCCGCGCGCAACGCGGCGCCGGGCGGAGAGTGCGGCCGCTCGTCGTCGCACTTCCCGCAACGCAGAACAGAGTCCTGCCCCGACGACCTCCGTGGACCGGTCCCGTTCACCACGAGGGAAGTGTACGGCGCGGGCCGGAGCGGTCAAGCGCGCCGGCATCGACGCGAACGACGTCAGTCCGCGAGGGGGTTCTCCCAGCGCAAGCCGGGGAAGCGTGCGAAGTCTCCGTCAGACGAGCACAGGGTCAGGCCGTGCTCAATCGCCAACGCGGCGAGATGAGCGTCCGGTACCAGATTGCCCGTGGCATGGCTCGCACGCAGCAGGTCGCCGAGGATTTCGTCGTGACGATCGGTCGGGGCGGGAACCCAGACGTTCGGCAGATCCAGCCACTCCATGACCCGCGTCCATGCGACACCGATCGACACGGGCCGTGCCATGATCCGCGGATGGGTCACGATCCGCAGGAACCCCAGCAGGGCCGGCCACGGCATTCCGATCCGCGAGGGGCCGTTGAGCCGCTCCTCGATCCACGACTTCGCCGACGCGTGCGGCGCCAACTCGTCGACACAGGCGTAAACGAGCAGGTTCACGTCAACCAGGATCACCGCGGCGCCTCGTCGCAAAGTTCCAGGATTTCCTGAACGTTGTCCACGTTCGGAACGCGAAGGCCACCCGACCACGGCCGGATGCGGTACGTCCGCCGCCGGGGGCGACCGCGCGGGGTCATGCGTTCCAAACCGGCCCGCAGGGCTTCGTTCACGATCGCCTTGAGCTTCACACCCCGCTCGCGCCGCAATTCCTCGATGCGGGAAGCGACGTCCGGGTCGATGGTTAGCGTCGTCCTCATGGACCCCAGCCTGCGCCGTTGATGCCTTGATGTCAACCGACCGTCACGGGAAGACTGTCAGGGACAGACGCCGGTCGGGAGGCAGCGGCGCAACGTCGAGCCGCCGCCGGGGACGAGGCAGCCGACGACGATGCCGCCGAGGTCGTCGACCACGAGATCCCAGCAGGCCCAGGCGCCGGGCGGGTTCACCTGCCACTCGGCCGTGACGCCCGCGGTGCCATAGCGCGCGACTACCGCGCTGCCCGACTCGCCGGAGCCGTCCCAGCCCATCGTCCCGGTCGCGTAGACGGCCGAGCCCGTGGCCTCCGCCGCCAGGGCGGTGTACGCGTCGACCAGCGTCGTCGGGTTCCACCTCGGCGCCTCGGTCACGACGGTCGCCGCGATCCGGGCGACCATCCCGCCGTAGTCGCCGCCGATGTCGGAGAAGCCCGCGACGTAGAAGCCCGAGCCGAGCGCCACGACCGCACGGGCCTCGGTGTACGCGGCTCCCGCCGCCTGGAACGCGACCGTCGTGCCGGTGGGCTCGCAGGGGCAATCGAGCGGCGGGGTCCACAAGCACTCCCCCACCGCCCAGCTCGTCAGGAACGCCTCGCCGTCGCGCGCGCCGGCGACGTACGCGCGCCCGCCGCTGACGGCGACGTCGCGGCCGACGCCGCCGCCGGCCGCGGGAAACGGGTTGAAGCCGCAGGCCCCGCCGTCGGGCAGCCCGCGGATGACCCACGGGAACGACCCGGTCGCGGTGATCGCGCCCGTGCCCGCGATCCAGACGTCCGAGCCGCTCACGGCGACGGCCCACGCCTCATCGATGTCGTTGCCGCCCCAGAGGGAATTCGTCCACGCCGGAACGAGCGTCGCCTTGGGGAGCCGCGCCCAGACGCCGTTGCCGGGGTCCGTGCCCGCCTCGAGCGTCTGGCCCACGACGTACAGGTCGTCGCCGGCCGCGGTCATTCCGCTGAGGCCGGTGCTCGTCGCGCTACCGGAGACGAACGTGCGCTCGCGCAGGCGATTGCCGCAGGCGTCGAAGGCGGCGACCCAGGCCTGGGTCCCGGACGAGCCGGCGGCGAACAGGGTTCCGTCCGCGTCCCGCACGAGGCCGCGGACGCTCACCCCCGGTAGATTCGTCGACCAGGTCGGGTCGCAGCAGGCGCCGTCGAGGCAGACCTGGGCGCCGGTGCAGCACAACGCGCCGCAGAGCGTGCCGCCGCAGGAGCAGGTTCCGGCGGGAGTGCAGGCGAAGGCGGGGTCGCAGGAACCGCAGATTCCGCCGCAGCCGTCGTCGCCGCAGGTGCGCCCGACGCAGTTCTCGGCGCAGAAGCAGCGGCCGTCGGCCCCGCACTCGCGGCCGGTCGGGCAGCCGCCGCAGGTGCCGGTGCACCCGTCGCTCCCGCACTCGCGGCCCGTGCAGTCCGTCACGCAGGCGCAATCGCCCGAGCGGCATTCCTCGTGCAGCGTACACGGGGCGGTGCAGCTCCCGCAGTGGGCGTCGTCGGTCTGGAGGTCGACGCAGGCGCCGGAGCAGTTCTGGAGGCCGCCGGTGCAAGAGGATGCGCAGCGGCCCTCGTTGCACACTTCGCCGGGCGCGCACGTGGTGGAGCAGGCGCCGCAGTGCGCCGGGTCCGTGGTCAGGTCGGCGCAGACCCCGGAGCACAGCTCCTCCCCCGGGCGGCATCCGCCCTCGGCCGTCGCGTCCGCGCGATCCCCCGCGCCGTCGTCCGCGCCGTCGCGCGCGTCCGCGTCGGCCGCGTCCGCGGTCAGGGTCGTTGACTGGGCGCAGGCGAACGTCGCCGCAAGGAATGCGAGCGCGACCAACGGCGCGCCGGTTCCGGACCAAGAACCAAGAACCAACAACCGACAACCTCCTATCGATCGATGCCGTACCGCTCGAGCTTGCGGTAGAAGGTGCGGCGGGGCATGCCGAGGACGCCGGCGGCCTTGGTCTTGTTCCACTTCACCTGGCGCAGGGCGTCGAGCATCTTCTCCCGTTCGTTGGCCTCGAACACGGCGCGGCTCGACACCGCGCTCGTCGCCGCCGGGAGCCCGGTCGCCGCGCCGCCGCCCATCGAGGTGCGGAAGTCGTCCGGCGTGAGGATGTCGCCCTCGGCCAGGACCCAGCCGTTGAGGATGGCGTGTTCGAGCTGCCGGACGTTGCCGGGCCAGGGCAGGGTCATGAGGTAGCGCATCGCCTCGCGCGAGACCGCCTTCTTCTTCGTGGCGTAGCGTGCGGCGAACGCGGTGAGGAAGTGGTCGACCAGGAGCGGCAGGTCGTCCAGCCGCTCGCGCAGCGACGGGATGGGGATCTCCACCACGCTCATGCGGTAGTAGAGGTCCTCGCGGAACTTCCCCTGCTCGACGAGCTTGCCCAGCGGGACCTGCGAGGCGGCCATGACCCGCGCGTCGACGGGGACCTCGCGCGACGACCCGAGCGGCCGGACCTTGCGCTCCTGGAGCGTGCGCAAGAGGTCGGTCTGCATCTTGGGCGGCATGTCGCCGACCTCGTCCAGCAGGAGCGTCCCCCCCTCCGCCTCGACGAACACGCCCTTCTTGTCGCGCACGGCGCCGGTGAACGCGCCGCGCGTGTGTCCGAACAGCTCGCTCTCGATCAGGCCCTCGGGGAAGGCGCCGCAGTTGAGGGCCACGAAGCGTCCCTTCTTGCGCGTCCCGTGCTCGTGGATGGCCTTGGCGACGACCTCCTTGCCGGTGCCGCTCTCGCCGACCAGGACGACGGGCACGTCGGTGTCCAGCACACGGCGCATGAGGTGGAAGACGCGCCGCATCGCGGGGGACTCGCCGATCAGCCCGGAGAACCCGTGCGGCGCCTCCAGCGCCCGCCGCGCCGTCGCCAGGTCACGCTCGGCCTTTTCGAGCTGTTCGGTGCGCTGGTCGAGCAGCCGGCCGCGATCCTCGAGCAGGCCTTCGAGCTTGCCCTGCGCCAGCTCCAGGTCGCGCGAGCGGGCGCGCAGGGTTTCGATGAGGCGGGCGTTCTCGATCGCCAGGGCGACCTGGTCGCCGAAGGCCATGAGCAGCTCGCGGTCCGAGTCGCGGAACAGGCCGCGCCGCACCCGGTTTTCGAGGTACAGCACGCCCAGCACCCGTTCGCGCCCGCGGATCGGCACGCAGAGGATCGACTGGAGCTGCAGCTCGTGCACCGAGAGCACCTTGCCGAAACGCTCGTCGTTCATGGCGGAGACGGTGATCACGGGCTGTCCGTCGCGGTAGACCTGCTCCGCGATGGACCGGGAGAACCGGCGGTGTTCGTCCGGCAGGTCCACCTGGCTGAACTCCCGCACGCAGCGCACGTCGAGCGCCCCCCCTTCCGCGGGTGACAGGAGGAACCCGCGCTCGGCCCCCGTGAAGCGCACGGCGGCGTCCATGATCGCCTCGAACAGGCGCCCGGTGTCGGACTCGCGCACCAGCTCGCGGTTGATCTCCAGGAGGCGGAAGAAGGGCTCGCCCATCGCCCGTGCCTGCGCCTGCCCCGTCGACATCGCGTCCATGGCCCCTCCCTCCCCCGGCATGGTGTGCTCGGAAGCTTCCCCCATGCCAGAAACGCCCGGTTCTCTCAGCGTCCCGCTCCGTGCTCTCAGCGTCTCAGCGGTGAGTCGGATCTCTGCGCCCTCCCTCCCCTCGGCGCCCTCGGTCCCCTCGGCGCCCTCCACTCCGGCCAGGAACGAGGTGCGCATGCGTTCCGGCAGATCGGCGGCGAGCGCCTCGAGCGCGGTGCGGCGCGCGCGGCGGTGCTTCTCGGCACCCTCGCGGTCGCCGCTCGCGAGCAGCGCGCGTTCCAGGATCGTTGCCGCCTCCGCCTGCGCCTCGAGATCGCCGCGGCGCCGCGCGGCGGCGAACGACCGGTCCGCCAGGTGGACGGCCGCCTCCAGGTCGCCGGCGGCGAGGGCGGTGCGCGCCTGGACGGCGCGCAGGCGCGGGACGAAGTCCTCGTAGCCCCCGGCCTCCGTGCGCCGGGCGAGCTCTTCCAGCTCTCCCGGGGGCGCCGCCTGGCCGGCCAGGACGACGCACTCGACCCGATGCAAGGCCGCCTCGGTCGCCTCGCGCTCCTGTCCCAGCGTCCGGTAGCCGGCCTCGGCCTGGGCGAAGCCGGCGCGCGCCGCCTCCAGGTCGCCGCGTCGGCGCGCGACCTCGGCCGCGATCTCGCCGGCCCACAGCTCGACGCGCCGCAGCCCCGACCGCCGCGCCGCCTCGCCCGCCTCCTCGGCATGCCGCAGGGCCTGTTCGTACTGCCCGACCTTGGCCAGGCACAGCGCCAGGTTCGCCTGTGTCGTCCCGGCGCTCGACGCGCGCCCCACCCAGCGTGCGGCGGCCAGGGCGGTCTCGAAGTGCCGCATCGCTTCGCCGATGCGCCCCGAGACGTAGAGCACGCTGCCGAGGTTGCCGGCGTAGTTCGCGATCGCCCCGCGGTCGTCGGCGGCGCGGGCCTCCTCCAGGCAGGCGCGGTAGCGTTCGGCCGCCTCGTCGAACCGGCCGCTGCGCTGGAACGTGAACGCCTCGATGGCCCGGACGCGTGTCGCGAGCCGGGCGGAGCCGAGCTGTCGGGCGGTCGCCGCGGCGTCGTCGTAGCGCCGCAGCGCGCGGTCAGCGTCGCCGAGGTAGTCCTCGGCCATCCCGGCCACGACCAGCAGCTCGACCCTGTCCTCGCCGGCCGGTTGCAGGCCCAGGCCGGCGTCGGCCGCGGCCAGGGCCTCGGCGTAGCGGCCGCGGCGCAGCCAAGCCCGCGCCTCGACGGCCGCCGCCGCGCCGCGCTCGGCGTCGTCGGAGGCGCGGGCCTTCGCGGCGGTCAGCCCGGCGTCGGCCTCGTCGTTCTCCCCCGCGAGCGACGCCAGCCGCGCGCGGCGCAGCACCAAGTCGAACGGCAGTTCGACGAGCCGCGCCGGCACGAGGCGGGCGAGCTCGAGCGCGCGGTTCGCTTCGCCGGTGCGCTCGAGGACGTCGAGCAGGCGGGCGAGAACGGGCGCCGCCGGCTCTGCCGGCGGCGCGGTTGTTGGTTCTTGGTTGTTGGTAATTGGTTCCGAAGCCGGACTTGGCGCAGGCGGGGACGTTGTTGGTGCTTGGTTCTTGGTAATTGGTTCCGGACCCGAACTCGAGGCTGCGGGCGGCGAGGTTGTTGGTCCGGACGCGGTGTGGCGGAGGACGGCTTCCAGGATTTCGGCGGCTTGGCGGGTCTCGCCGGCGGCGATCAGGGCATCGATGCCCTCGTCGAGGATTTCGACGGCGCGGTCGATGCGGCCGGCGGCGACGGCGACGCGGAGGCGGCGCGCGGGGGGCAGCATGCCACCGGCCTGCGCCAGGAGGGCGACGGCCGCGTCGGCGAGCGGGGCGGGAACGAAGCGCGCGAGGGTGTCGCGCACGTCCGCGCGCTCGAGCGCCAGGTCGCCGGGGCCGGCGGGCCGCGCCAAGCCGGTGCCCAGGAGGGTGCGTCGAGCGGCATCCCAGTCCTCGTCGACGCCGACGAGCTTGCGCAGCACGTCTTCCGGAAGAGTGCCGCCTGCGGCGGCCAGGGCCAGGAGAGCGCGGGCGGCGTCCGGGCCGAGGCGCTCGAGCCGATCGTTCCAGAGGCGGGCGAAGCGATCCGCGAGCGGGGCGGCGGCGAGCGCGTCCAGGAAGGGCACGCCCGCCTCCGACAGGGCAAGCAGGCCTTCGTAGACGAGGGCCGGGTTGCCGGAGGTCCACTCGAGCAGGCGGGCGGCAAGATCGGGGTCGTCCTGGCCGCGGGCGCGCCGGACCAGGGAGGCGACCTGGGTGTGGTCGAGCGGCTCGAGGGTCACGACCCGGTGCGCCTCGCCGCCGAGCAGCGCGGTCCCCGAACGGTCTTCGGTCGTCGTCGTGAACACCGACGGGAAGGCGTCCTGGGCGGCCCCGCCCGCGCCGGGGCAGGCGAGGGCGCGCCACAGCGGCCGCAGGGCCGCGGGCAGCCGGTGGACGTCGTCGACGAGCAGGAGGGTGCGGCGGCTGCGGCGCCAGCGGACCAGCGCGGTGTGGACACCGGCGAGGAGGGCGTCGTCGGGGGCCGAGGCCGAGGCCACGGCGGCGAGGGCGCGAGAGAGAGGGCGCGGGTCTGGCGGCGACCCGGGACGCGGGTCCGACGCGCCGATCGCGACGCCGCTCCCGCCCGCGGCCGCGTCCTCGCCCGCCTGGAGGTCGGCGGCGCGCAGGAGCGAGTCGAGCGTCTCGCGCCAGCCGGGGGCGCTCGCTCCCGGCACCTCGACGACGGTCCAGCCGCCGAGCTGGGCGCGCCACTTCAGCTCGCGCAGGATGGTGGACTTGCCGGCGCCCGGCTCGCCGCACAGCAGCGCGGGGGGCGGGCTTCCCGCGCCCGCCAGCATGTGATCGGCCAGCGCCCCGACGTCCGCGATCCCTTCGCCCAGCGACGGCAGGACGGCGCAGCCGTGTGGCCGCGGCACGGCCGGCAGGTCGGGGAAGATGCCCAGGATGGCGGCGCGCAACTCGCGCGCCTCGGGAAAGCGGTCCGCGGGCCTCTTGGCCAGGAGGCGGAGCACGATGGCGCCCAGGCGGGCATCTTCCGAGCCCTCGGCGAGGCCGAGGGCGGGCGGCGAGCGTCGCAGATGGCCGTCGATCGCGTCGGCGACCGTGGGTCCGAACGGCAGGCGGCCGGTCAGCAGGGCATAGCCCAGGACCCCCAGCGCGTACAGATCCGCGCGGTGGTCGATCGTGTCGCCCTGGAGCAACTCGGGTGGCATGAAGGCGACCGTCCCGGAGGGCAGCCCTTCGGGCGCGCCGTGGGGGCGGGCGAGCGAGAAGTCGATGAGGCTGAAGGCGCCGGAGGGTTCGACGATGACGTTGGCGGGCTTGATGTCGCCGTGGAGGAGGCCGCTGGCGTGGAGGGGTTCGAGCGCGTCGCAGATGCCGACGAGGACGCGGGCGGTCTGGCGAGCGGTCCGGCCGGTTTGGGGGATGGCGAGCGGATCGCCGGGAACGAAGGTGCGAGTGAAGTAGGCCGTGCCGTCTTCGAGCAGGCCGAAGTCGTGCACGGGGGCGAGAGACGGGTGGCGCAACCCGGCCAGGAGCCGGAACTCCCGGCGCAGTTGTCCCGCGAGCCGGGCCTGCGGCACGCCCGCCGGCCCAACCGCGTCAACCCGTGCCAGCCGCTTGATCACGACCGGCTCGCCGCCGCGGAGGAGGTCGGCGACGAGGGAGACCTGTCCTTCGCCGCCGGTGCCGAGATCGCGGCGGAAGTCGTAGCGTGGCGGCAGGTGGGCGGTCATTGTGCGCCATGGTAGCGCGCGACGGTGGCACGACACAACCCGGGGGGGGAGAGAGCGGAGAGGGGTGGGAGGTCGGGGAGATCCGACTTACCGCTGAGACGCTGAGGACGCTGAGAGGGACGCTGAGAAGGCAGGGGGAGGGGCGGTCAGGAGCGGTAGGCAGGAGATTAGGGTGGATGGAAGACGCAGTCTTGGGCTCTGTTGCCCTTGCGCGGCGAGGCGCCGCGCAAGGGACCTGCCTCGCCGCGAGGTTCGCTTGTCGGCCGGCCCAAGAACGGCCAGTTGGGGGGATCAACCTCCCGCGCCGAAACGTTGACCCTCGGCGTCCCGCCGTAGATACTCCTTCCGCGGACGAGGGAGGTCCGGCGCCGGAATGGGCAAGAGTTCCCCGCGAGGATACCTCGCCATCGTGCTCCATGCGCACCTGCCGTTCGTGCGCCACCCGGAGCACCGCGCGTATCTCGAGGAGCGCTGGCTCTACGAGGCGGTGACGGAGTGCTACCTGCCGCTTCTGCTGCGCTTCCGCCGCCTCCGTGCGGACGGGGTCGCGTTCCGGTTGACGATGTCGCTGACGCCGCCGCTGGTGGCGATGCTGCGGGACGACCTGCTCAAGACGCGGACGATCGAGCACCTGATGGCGCTGGAGGAGCTGGCGCGGGCGGAGATGCACCGACGTCCCGAGCCGCACGAGCGGTACCTGGCGGGGTTGTACCTGGGGCGGTTCTCCGAGCTGCACGCGCTGTGGGACGAGATCCACGGCGACATCGTCGGCGCCTTCGCCGAGCTGCAGCGCGAGGGGTTTCTCGAGATCCTCACGTGCGCCGCGACGCACGGCTATCTGCCGCTCCTGACGGGGCATCCGGAGGCGCTGCGGGCGCAGATCGCGGTGGCGGTGCAGCACCATCGCGAGCATTTCGGTGTGGCGCCGCGGGGCATCTGGCTGCCCGAGTGCGCCTACGAGCCCGGGCTGGAGGAGGTGCTGGCCGACCACGGCCTGCGGTTCTTCCTGGTGGACACGCACGGCATCGAGCACGGCTCGACGGTCCCGCGGTGGGGGGTCTATGCCCCGGTCTACTGTCCGAACGGGGTCGCCGCCTTCGGCCGCGACCCCGAGTCGAGCCGGCAGGTCTGGTCGTCGCAGAGCGGCTATCCCGGCGACTTGTGGTACCGCGATTTCTACCGGGACGTCGGCTTCGACATCCCGATCGCCGAGCTGGGACGGGCCGCGCATCCCGACGGCATCCGGGTCGCGACGGGCATCAAGTACCACCGCATCACGGAGAAGGGGAACTACAAGGAGTGGTACCAGCCCCAGGTGGCGCTGGAGCGGGCCGCCGAGCACGCCGGCAACTTCATGCTCAACCGCCAGCTCCAGGTCCGCTGGCTCGCCGAGATGCTGGACCGGCCTCCCGTCGTGGTCGCGCCTTACGACGCCGAGCTTTACGGCCACTGGTGGTACGAAGGGCCGGACTTCCTCGAGCTGCTGTTCCGCAAGCTGCACTTCGACCAGGACGACCTCGAGCCGATCACGCTGGTCGAGTACCTCCGTCGCCATCCGGTGAACCAGGTCGTGGTGCCCTCGCGGTCGAGCTGGGGGGCCGGGGGGTACAGCTACGTCTGGCTCGAGGGCGCCAACGCCTGGGTGTACCGCCATCTGCACCTGGCGGCGGAGGACATGACGCGGCTGGCGCGGGCGCATCCCCGGCCCGACGACCTGGAGCGTCGCGCTCTCGACCAGGCCGCGCGCGAGCTGCTCCTGGCGCAGTCGTCGGACTGGACGTTCATCATGATGACGCGGACCAGCGTCGAGTTCGCGGTCAAGCGCGTGAAGACGCATCTCGCACGCTTCCGCCGCCTCGTGCACGGGCTCGACCACCACGACCTCGACGCCGCCTGGCTGGCCGACCTGGAGGGCCGCGACAACATCTTCCCGAACATCAATTATGGGGTCTGGGGGTAGGGGGAGGGGGACAAGAGGGGGCTGGGGGTCGGGGGTCGGGGGCTGGCAGGAAGGGACACGGAACCGAACCGCGCGCTTTGGCCCGCGGCTGCTTGTCCGAAGAGTGGGAGGCGGGGCAATGATGTTGAAAGGGGTCTTCACGGCGTTGGCGACGCCGATGGACGGCGAGGAGATCGATCTCGGCGCCTTCGAGAAGCTCGTCGCCTGGCAGCTCGAGTGCGGCGTCCATGGGCTGGTCGTGGCGGGGACGACGGGGGAAGCGCCGACGCTGTCGGCCGACGAGCGCCGCGAGCTGTTGGAGGTGGCGCGGCGCGTGGCCGCGGGCAAGGTTCCGGTGGTGATGGGGGTGGGAAGCAACAGCACGCGCACGACGCTGGAGCAGTCGGAGGCGGCGGCGAAGGGCGGTGCGGACGCGCTGCTGGTGGTGACGCCGTACTACAACAAGCCGACCGCGGAGGGGGTGGTGCAACACTTCCGGGCCGTGCTCGACGCCGCTCGGCTCCCGGTCCTGGCCTACAACGTGCCGGGGCGCACCAACGTCGACCTGACGCCCGCGGCGCTCGCGAAGCTCGTGGACCACGTGCGCTTCGCCGGCATCAAGGAAGCGACCGGAAACCTGGACCGGGCGCTCGAGGTGGCCGCGACGCTGCGGGCGGGCCAGGTGATGCTGTCCGGCGACGACAACACCTTCCTTCCGTTCCTCTCCTGCGGCGGCCACGGCGTCATCTCCGTGGCGTCCAACGTCGCGCCGCGGGAGATGGTCGCGCTGCAGGCGGCGTGGGACGCCGGGCGCAACGCCGACGCGCTGGCGCTCATGCGCAAGCTTCACCCGCTGTGCCGCGCCCTGTTCCTGGAGACCAACCCCGGACCCGTCAAGGCCGCGCTCGTGGCCCTGGGCCGTGCGAAGTCGGGCATCCGGCTCCCGCTGGCGTGGCCGGTGGAGGCGACGGTGGCGAAGGTGGGGACGGAGTTGGGGAAGCTGTGAGGTGACTCCCTTCGGAGGAATTGCATGCCGACCACCACCCTCCCCCTCATTCTCGCCGGCGCGGCCGGCAAGATGGGACGCGAGATCGCGACGCTGGTGCGCGCCGACGCGGCGCTGGAGCTGGTCGCGGCGCTGGAGGCGACCGGGTCGGCGGCGTTGGGCAAGCCGCTGGTCGATGTCGAGCACCGTGCCGGCCCTCCGGTCGTGACGGCCCTGGCGGACTGGGCGCTGGAGGCGATGCCGGCGGGAGCCGTCGTCATCGACTTCTCTTCGCCCAAGGGGCTGGGCGCGCTGGCGGAGAAGTTCCTGGCCGTCCGGCCGCTGCCGCTGGTGACGGGAACGACGGGGCTGGGCCCGGACGAGGAGCGGCTGCTGGCCGAGCTGGCCGAACGGTCGGCCGTGTTGCACTCGCCGAACATGAGTCTAGGCGTGGCGGCGACGCGGGCGGCGGCGGCGCTGTTGGCCCGGGCGCTGGGCCCGGGCTTCGACGTGGAGATCGCGGAGATCCACCACACGGCGAAGAAGGACGCTCCGTCCGGGACGGCGCTGGCGCTGGCGCGGTCGGTGCTGGAGGCGCGGGGGGAGGTCTCGGCGCCGGTGTTCGACCGGACGACGCGGGGTCGGCCGCGGGAGCGGGGGGGCGTCGGCGTGGTGGCGTTGCGGGGTGGCGCGGTGGTGGGGGAGCACACGGTGTACTTCCTGGGGGAAGACGAGCGGATCGATCTGACGCACCGGGCGGTCTCCCGCCGGGTTTTCGCCCGGGGGGCGCTGCGTGCGGCGTCGTGGCTGGCGGGGCGGGCCCCCGGTCGGTACTCCATGGACGATGTTCTGCGGGGTTGAGAAGCGTCTTCGGACTTCAGTTTTCAGTTTTCAGTTTTCAGTTTTCGGTCCCGGCCCGGATCGAGCTTTCCCCGGGGCCGAGGGCCCACCTTCCGGGCTGAAAACTGAAGACTGAAAACCGAGAACCAATTTGCTACCGGGCCGTTGACGTCACCTCGCCGGTTTTGCTACCCTCCCGCCATTCCTGTGAGTTTCACGGGAGGTAGGTACATCATGACGCGTCTTTCGGGGTGGTGGATCGCTCTTGGGCTCTTGGCATCGACGGCCGCGGGGTGCGGTGCGATCGAGTACAGCGTCTACATCCTGCAGGCGCACGAGGCGATCGCCGAGGCCGAGGTGGCGGGGGCGGGGCCGGCGATGGAGGGGGACGAGTGCGGGCCGGAGCAGGAGGGGGTGAGCTGCTGGCTGGCGCCGTACGAGTACACGTATGCGCTGGAGCACCTGCGCAAGGCGCGCGAGGAGGTCGGCCAGGCCGACTACCAGGCCGCGGTGGAGATGGCTCGTGCGGCTCGTGATTTCGCGCGCAAGGCCCGGGACATGGCCGCGCAGCTCCGCCGCGAGGCGGGGCGCGAGTAGGGCGGTTGGGGAGAGGATGATGACACGACGCACCGCCGGCCGTCTCCTTGCCGTCGTCGCCGTCTTCGCGTCGGCCTTCGGCTGCACCGCCGGCACCCGGTTGCGCGGGCAGCTCGACGCGGTCCGCGAGAAGTTCGAGCAGGCCGAGGCGAACGGGGCCTACAACTGCGCGCCGCGCGAGCTGGCGATGGCCAAGAGCCACCACGAGTTCGCGTTGGTGGAGCTGGACGAGGGGTACCTGTCGCGCGCGGAGGCGCACTTCGAGATCGCGCGGCGCAACGCGGATCTGGCCTACGAGCTGTCGCCGCCCGACCGTTGCGCGCCGCAGGGCCTCCAGATCGTCGCGCCCGAGTGCATCGACCGCGACGGCGACGGCATCTGTCAGGAGGCCGATCGCTGCCCGGACGACCCGGAGGACTACGACGGGTACGAGGACACCGACGGCTGTCCGGAGGACCAGGACACCGACGGGGACACGATCAAGGACTCGCTGGACGCCTGCGTGATCGACCCCGAGGACGACGACGGCTACGAGCAGCAGGACGGGTGTCCCGAGGTCGACAACGACCTGGACGGCATCCTCGACCTCAACGACCGCTGCATCAACGAGCCGGAGGATCCGGACGGCTTCCAGGACGAGGACGGCTGCCCGGACAACGACAACGACAACGACACGTTCCTGGACATCGACGACCCGTGTCCGAACGAGGCGGGGCCGGCCGACGCGGATCCGCCGGGCTGTCCGCGCGTCTACGTGGGCGCCGTGGTGACCACGACGCACATCGAGATCACGCAAACGATCCACTTCGAGTACGACAAAGACGTGATCCGGCCCGAGTCCTACGACATCCTGAACACGGTGGTGATGATCCTCACCGACTACCCGAACATCACCCTGGAGATCCAGGGTCACACCGACAGCCGCGGCTCCGACAGCCACAACCTGGACCTGTCCATCCGCCGCGCGGCGTCGGTGCGCGACTACCTGCAGTGTGCCGGCCGCTACAGCTCGTGTCCGTCCGGCACGGCGATCGATGCCTCGCGGCTGATGTCCGTCGGCTTCGGCGAGACGTGTCCGATCGACGACAACCGCACCGACATGGGGCGCGCGCGCAACCGGCGTGTCGAGTTCATGCGCACCGACGTGGAGTGGGTGCGTCCGTGCGACCTGCCGTCGCAGGAGGTCCGCCGGCGCGGCCACTGACGGGGGACCGCGCGCGGCGAGAGCGCGCGGAACGGGTTCGTTCGGGCTTCGGTACGGCGCGCGGCGTCCGGAGGCGTCGTGCACCCGCACCGCGGGAAGTTGGAGCGGAGGAACCGTAGATGCTAAAGGCATTCCCCGTCGGCGCGCTCGTCATCGCCTTCGCGTTGCTGCCTGCGCGTTCGGCCCACGCGCAGGCCGATCAGCAGGTCAACGCGCTCCTGCAGCAGGCGGAACAGGCGTTCGATCAGTACCTGGACATCGGCTCGGCCCAGACCTACGTCGACCAGGCCGTCGCGCTCGTCCGCCAGTACGGCGTCACCGGGAACACGGCAGCCCTGGCGTACGCGATGCGCGGCGTGATCCACATCTGGATGGGGGAGGAGCCCGAGGCGATCGAGATGTTCAAGTCGGCGCTCACGAACAACCCGGGCGTGAGCGTGCCGGCCAACTGGGGTGGACCGGACATCGATGCGGCGATCGAGAAGGCCCGCCGGCAGCTTCCGGCGGTGGCCCCCGTGACCTGTCCGGTCGGCACCGTGCTGCAGCCCAACGGCACTTGTGCCGCGCAGGTGATCACCTGCCCCGCCGGCACCGTGCTGCAGCCCAACGGCACGTGCGCCGTCCCTACGCCGACCTGCCCCATCGGCACCGTGCTCCAGCCCAACGGCACCTGCGCCGCGATGCCGCCGACCTGCCCTGCCGGCATGACGCTGCAGCCCAACGGCACCTGCGGTTACCCGACCGTGACCTGCCCCACGGGCACCGTGCTCCAGCCCAACGGCACCTGCGCCGCGCCGTACGTGGCGCCGACGACCTGCCCGGCGGGCATGGTCCTGCAGCCCAACGGCACCTGTGGGCCTGCGGCGCCGACCGTGCCGATGACGCGCCACACGCCGGTGACGGAGCAGCTCTGGAACCATCCGGTGCCGATCTACATCGAGGTCAACCCGTCGCTGACGGTCGGCGCGGTGCTGTTGTTCTTCAAGACGCCCAGCGACTACGACTTCCAGCGCATGAGCATGAACCGCTCGGGGCCGGGGTACTACGGCGAGATGCCGTGCACCCTGCTCCAGCCGAACGCGTACGACTACTACATCATGGTCCTGGACCCGGGCGGCGCCGTGCTGGCGCAGGAGGGCTCGCGCGAGCGGCCGTTCCACATCTCGATGCTGCAGGTGCTCTCGCCCGGCGCGCTGTACCCCACGCGTCCGGACGGCACGACGGCCGCGGAGTGCGAGGAGACGGAGTGCGTCCCCGGCCTCAACTGCGCGCAGGACCTCGCCTGCCGTTCGTGCGGGAGCGACATCGAGTGCGAGTCGGGCGAGGTGTGCATCGTCGGCTGCTGCGGGACGCTTGCCGAGGGCGACGGCGATGGCGGCGGCCCCAGCACTCCGGGCGGACAGATCGGGTTGTTCTTCACCCTGGACGCCGGCGTGGGCTTCGGCCTGGCCAACGGCACCGCCAGGGAGCCGAAGTGGTACGACGCGCTCGGATCGGGGGCGACCAACTACGGTCCCGACGACCCGTACAACGCCTTCGACATCGGCCACGACGGCCGCCAGACCGTCCCGATCGCGACCGGTTTCGCGCTCTCCGGCGGCATCGTGCGCATCGGGATGGGCTACTTCATCATCCCGGAGCTGTCGATCAGCGCGAACTTCCGCCTGTCGTTCCCGTTCGGCGATGATTTCCCTTGGCTCGTCGAAGGCCGACTGCACTACTGGTTCCTCTCGGGCCCCGACCACCTCTTCGGCGCCTTCGTCGGCGGCGGCGCGGGCCTCATGACCCACGCCATCGCGAAGGTGACCTTCACGCAGAACAGCGACTTGTGCCCCGACACGGATCTCCCCCCGGATGGACGCCCCGGTCCGTGCGTTCCTGCGCAGCAGGTCTACGAGCCCTACTACAAGGTCTCGGGCCTGGGCGCGATCGCCTTCGGGGCGACCTACATGTACATGGTGCACGAGATGTTCGGCATCGGCGGCGAGCTGGGCATGGACGTCATGGTTCCCGAGTTCGCCTTCAACTTCGATTTGAGCCTCCACCTGATGCTCGAGTTCTGATCCCCGCCTTCGCCCCGAGGGGGCTTTGGCGGGCAGGCCCTCCACATCCCGGGCTCTCGATCGCTGCGCGCCGGTTCCCGTCGAGGTTGACAACTCCGTCGTCGTTTGTCATGACATATGACGATGACGGCGTCACCACCGGAAGCCGGCGTCCTCTTGGCCTGGTCCGTGCCGCGCAAGCTCGACCTCGCCGCGCGAACGGCGCGCAAGTCGTGCTTCCTGTTCGGACCGCGCCAGACGGGGAAGAGCTTCCTCCTGCGCAGCGCCCTGCCCGGCGCGCGCGTCTACGACCTCCTTGACACGCAGACCTTTCTCGGCCTCGCCGCCCGGCCGGGCCGCCTGGCCGAGGAGTTGGGACCGGGCGAGCGGCTGGTCGTGATCGACGAGATCCAGCGCCTTCCGGACCTCCTGCACGAGGTCCACCGGCTGATCGAGCAACGAGGCGTCCGTTTCCTGCTCACCGGGTCCAGCTCGCGCAAGCTTCGCCGGAGCGGCGTCAACCTCCTCGGCGGACGCGCCCGGACCCTCCACCTTCACCCGCTCAGCGCCGTCGAGCTGGGCGACGAGTTCGACCTGGATCGCGCCCTGGACCGCGGCCTCCTTCCCTCGCTTTGGCAATCCGACGATCCCGACGCCGATCTCGCGGCCTATGTCGGTTCCTACCTCGAGCAGGAGATCGTCGCCGAGGCGGCGACGCGCAACATCCCGGCCTTCGGCCGTTTCCTCCGCGTCGCCGCGCTGTGCAACGGCACGATCGTCAACTTCACCTCCGTCGCCAACGATGCGCAGGTTCCGCGAACCACGATCTACGAGTACTTCCGCATCCTGCAGGACACGCTCTTGCTGCACGAGCTGCCGGCGTGGCGGGAGTCGGTCCGGCGGAAGCCGATCGCCTCCTCCAAGTACTACTTCTTCGACATCGGGGTGGCGCGTGCCCTCCAGCAGCGACGACACGCGCGCGGCACGCCCGAGTTCGGGCTGGCGTTCGAGACCTGGCTGATGCACGAGCTGCTCTGCTGGCGCGACTGCGGCCGCGGCGAGCCCCTCGCCTACTGGCGCTCGACCTCGGGCTTCGAGGTGGATTTCATTCTCGGCGACCACACCGCCGTGGAGGCCAAGGCGACGGAGAACGTCGCGGGCCGCGATCTCCGCTCGCTCCGGGCGCTCGCCGAGGAGAAGCGCCTGCGACGCTACCTCTGCGTGAGCCTCGAGCCCCGTCGCCGCGCCGTCGACGGCATCCAGATCCTTCCTTGGCGCGAGTTCCTGGACGAGCTGTGGGGCGGGAAGCTCAGGTAGGTCCCCGCACCCGTTGCATTCTCGACGTGAATAGATATCATTCACGGCATGAATCAAAAGTACGCGATGCTCCCGCGACTCCTGGAGGCCACCGTCGAGCACGCGCTGGCGCGTTTTCCGGTCGTGGTCCTCACGGGGGCGCGCCAGACCGGGAAGAGCACCCTGGCCGTGTCGCCGAGGATCGGTGCCGACCGCCTCTACCTGACCCTCGACGATTTCGACGTCTTCGATCGGGCGACTGCGAGCCCGGAGACGCTGGTCCAGGCGGCGCCGCGACTCACCCTGGACGAGGTCCAGCGCGTGCCCGAGCTGCTGCGCGCCGTCAAGCGCGCGGTGGACGCCGAGCGGCGGCCGGGCCGGTTCCTGCTCACGGGGTCCGCGGATCTGCTCTCGCTGCGCCGGGTATCGGAGAGCCTGGCCGGCCGGGCCGTGTTCCTCGATCTGTGGCCGATGACGGCGGCCGAGAGGGAAGGCTCCGGTCGGCCCGGCCCGTGGAGTTCGCTGCTGGCGGCCGACGGTGCGGAGGAGGCGCTGCGCACCGCGACGACCCTGCGGCCGTCCGCCACGCCGTTGCGGGAGGCGCTCGCTCTCGGGGGGTACCCGCCCGCCGCCTTGGTCCATGACGCGGCGGATCGGGCGCGTTGGTTCGACGGCTACGTGCGGTCGTTCCTGGAGAAGGACCTGCGTGACCTCGCGGCGATCGGGGCCCTGGCGGACTTCCGCCGGCTGATGCGGCTTGCCGCGCTGCGCGTCGGCGGCGTGCTCAACCAGTCGGACCTGGCGCGGGACGCGGCGCTTTCCCAGCCGACCGGGCATCGCTACCTCAACCTCCTGGAAGCCGCGTTCCAGATCGTCCGGATCCCGGCGTTCGCGCCCGGCCGAACCGTCCGCCTCGTAAAGTCGCCGAAGCTCTACTGGGGCGACACCGGCCTGGCGATGCATCTGGCCGGTATCAGCGAGAGCGGGCTGCCCGGCGACGAGCGGCTCGTGGGCTGCCTGCTCGAGAACCTGGTGCTGCTCGACATCCTCGCGTGGAGGGAAACCGTGGCGCCGCGGCCGTCGGTCTATCATTGGCGGATGGTCGTGGGGGTGGAGGTGGACTTCGTGCTCGAGGCGGGCCGGAGGCTGTTGCCGATCGAGGTGAAGGCCACGGCGCGCCCGCGCCCCGCCGACGCCGCCGGGCTGGAGCGGTTCCTCGACGCCCACCCGCGCACGGCCCCCTTCGGCGTGCTCTTGTGCGGGACGCCACGCGCCTTCCGTCTCGCCCCCCGCATCGTCGCCCTCCCGATCGGAGCCACTGCCGCTGCGGGGTGACGGCGTCCGGACCAACAACTCGTCGCGGACGACCCACCAACAACTCGTCCCAGACGACCAACTCTCCGTGCACCTGATATACTCGCGCTCCGATGAGCCTTCTTCCCGAGATCTTCCTCCAGCGCGTGCGGGATTCCGCGGAGCGCGACGCGTTCGGCCAGCGGGGGACGGGGGGCTGGACGTGGGCGTCGTGGGGCGAGACCGGCGAGCGCGCCATGGCCCTGGCGGCCGCGCTCCTGGCGACCGGCTTCCGCAAGGGCACGGCCGTCGTCGTCCTCTCCACCTCGCGGCGCGAGTGGATCGAACTCGAGGTCGCCGTGCTGCTCGCGGGCGGTGTGGTCGTCCCGATCCATCCCGCGACCACGTCCGCCGCCGCGCAGGACATCGTCCGGCGGGCCGAGGCCCGGTGGGCGTTCGTCGAGGAGCCGCTGCAGGCCGAGAAGCTCCTTTCCCTGCTGGAGCCGACGGGACCGCTCGGCCGGGTCGTCGCTTTCGATTCGCTCTCCCGCCTCCCCGGTGCCGACGCGCACGGCCGCCTCGAGATCGCGCTGGCCGACGTCGCCGCCGGCGCCCCGGGAGTCTTCTCCCACGCCGAGCTGCTCGAGAGCGGCCGGCACGAGCTGCGGCGCGGCGCGGAGGCGGCGGTCCGCAAGCGCCTCGCGGAGATCTCGCCCGACGACCCGGCGACGATCGTGTTCAACTGGAGCGCCGCCGGCCGGCCGCAGGCCACCGTCCTCACCCACGACAACATCGCGTTCACCACGGCCGGCGTGCCGCGCGAGCTGGAGATCACGGCGCAGGACCGTACGCTGCTCTTCCTCCCGCTGGCCCACGTCTACCCGCGGCTGGTGGTGTGGATGGCGATGCACGTCGGCTTCGCCGTCGGTTTCGCCCCCGCGCGCGGCGAGGCCCTGCGTGCAGCGGCGGAGATGCACCCCGATTTCCTCATCGTCGTGCCGCGCTTCCTGGAGCGCCTCCGCCGGGGCCTGGAACAGGAGATGGACCGCGGCCCGTTCTGGCTCCGGGGCGGGATGCGTTGGGCCTTCGGCATCGGGAGCGAGCGCAACGACGCGATGGCCGCGGGCCGCGTGCCGCTGGCGCTGGACCTCCAGCACCGCGTCGCCGACCGGCTCTTCCACGTCGCCCTGCGCGAACGCCTCGGCGGACGCTTGCGCTTCATCATCTGCGGCGGCGCGCCGCTCGACCGCCAGACCGAGCGCTACTTCGGCGCCGTCGGCATCCCGGTCCTCGAGGGCTACGGCATGACCGAAGGGACGGGACTCGCCACGTTCCAGCGTCCTTCACGACCGCGCGCGGGAACGGTCGGCACGCCGCTGGGCGGCATGCAGCTCCGTCTGGCGGCGGACGGCGAGGTCCTCTTCCGCGGGCGGAACGTCATGCGCGGATACCTCGACGACCCGGCCGCCGCCGCCGAGATCAAAGACCCCGACGGCTGGATCCGCACCGGCGACCTCGGCGCCCTCGACGGCGACGGATTCCTGACGATCACGGGCCGCAAGAAGGACATCATCGTCACCGAGGGCGGCAAGAACGTCTCGCCGTTGCACATCGAGCAGCTCCTGCGTGGCAACCCGATCGTCCGCGACGTGGTGGTCGTCGGCGACCGCCGACCCCACCTGGTCGCCCTCATCGTCCCCGACGAGAAGGAGATCGCCAAGACCGTCCTCCTGGAAGGCATCCTGCTCGGCTCGCGCGACGAGGCGGCCGCGCACCCCGCCATCCGCGCGCTGCTCGACGCCGCGGTCGCGGAGGCCAACGCGCGCCTCGACCCGTTCCTCCAGCTCCGCGCCTATGCGGTCGTCCCGGATCTCGACGCGGCAGGCAAGTCCGGACGCGCTCGTCGCCAGGCCCTGGTCGAGCGCTACAAGGACGTCATCGCGAGGTTGTACGTGCGGCGGTAGCGGGGAAAGGTCAGGAGTCGACAGTCGACAGTCGTGAGTCGACCGGGGTGGCCCCGAACTCATGACTCACGACTGTCGACTCACGACCCGCGCCGTACCACGGCGGCGACGCAGCGCAGGGCGCCGCCGTGCACGAAGAGCCTGGACACGTCGATGGGATGGACCGTGAACCCGAGGTTCTCCCACACCGCGCGCCCTGCGGCGTCGAGCGTCTCGAGCCCGTAGGTCGGCACCAGGACGTGCCGCCCGTCCTCCCGGTCGTCGAGCAACACGTTGTTGTACGTCACGAACACGAACGGCGTCGTCGTGGGCACCAGCGGCACGGGCACCACTTCCAGTCCCGCCCTGCGCAGCTCCTCCGCCACGCGCCGGAATTTCGCCGAGGTCGACGGCGAGAAGTCCGCCGTGAGACCCGCGGGAAGCTCGCCCTCCCCTCCGCCCATCAGCGTCCGCCCCAGGTCCACGTCGCCCACGGCAACCGTTCCCCCCCCGATCGGCGTCACGAACATCCCGATGTGGTGCTCGGGTACGTCGTCGCGCGACGCCCCGAGGAGCAGCACGTCCCGGTCGAACCGCGCGGCCAGCGCGTCGCGCATCGTCCCCGGATCGCCCCAGCGCGTCCCCTCGTTCCGCCCCGGCAGCACGGCCGTCGCATAGACGAAGCGCTCGTCGGACACGAAGTCGCCGCCGTCGAACACGAACGGTGCGGCGAGCACGGAAGGCCCCACCTTCGCGGCCGCGACCACCCACGGGACGATCCAGTCGTTCGCGCGCTCGACGACCCCGGTGATCTTGCGCTCGGGCACGACGAGGAGCGGCCGTCCGTCCAGCTCCGCCGTCACGAACCGGTCGCGCGACCAGATGGTGATCGGCCGCCCGACGACGACCGGCTCAAGGCGCGATGGGGCAGGCCCTTCGACCGGGCTCAGGGCAAGCCCTTCGAGCCGTGCGACGAAGTCGTCGAAGTCCTCCATCCGCTCGACGGCGACGCGGACCGTGACGTCGTCGTCCAGAGCCGCGAACAGGTCGCGATAGGTGGGGAGCACGAGGTCGGCGTGCGCGGGGACCCAGTGCACGAGCAGCTCGCGAAGCCCGCCCCCGCTGTCGGGCACGATCCGCGGTCGCGGCGGCGGCTCCTGGGCGTCGAAGCTGCCGAGGGCCGCGGCGGCGGCGACGCCGGCCGCGATTCCCAGCGCAATCGCGAGCAGCCTACGCACCGTCCAGCGCCTCGACGACGATCTGTCCATGCGTCGGCGACGACGCCGGCGGCTCGGGCAGGCTGCCGGCATCCACCGGCAGCACCACGACGCGCACGGCGCCCGCGCCGACCCGCTCGCTCAGCTCGCGCTGGAAGACCTCTGAGATCTCCGGTTCGGGAAGCAGCCGCGACATCGGCGACACCTCCGGGAAGCGGAACACCTTGAGCGACACCCGGCAGCGCACGGTCGTCTCGACGTCCGCCGCGCTCCGCAGCTCGACCAGGATGCTCGCCTCCCCCTCCTCGTTCTTGCCCAGCCACGCCCGCACTGACGTCTTCCCGATCGTGGTCGGCGGCGCCGGAAGGACGCTTCCGTCGGCCACGGCCGCGACGAACCCCTGGACCACCGGCAACACGTCCGCGGTCGCGACGCTCGGATCTTCCGCCCGCGCGCTCGCCGGCCCGCGCCACCACGGACCGAGCAAGGCGAGCGTGGTTGCGAAGGCCATCAGGCCCGCGATCAGTGCGCGCGGCGTTGTTGGTTCTTGGTTGTTGGTTCTTGGTCCGGACCGGAGGCTGCACTCGTGCGGCATGCCGCGTTGGTCACCGCGGGACTCGCGTGCCGCGTTTCGGGTTCCGCATCCCTCATGGATCTTGCTTGTCGTCATCATCGTATCTCCTTCCGTTGCATCGCACCCCCTCGAATCCACTCGGGGCGGGCCTGCGACGCGTTGCGCAGCTCCTACGCCCAGTGTGGGGTGGTTCTTCGCGTGCGGCGGTAAACCGATTGCAAAAGCGTGTCGTGAAAAACATCGGCAAAACGGCCGCGGGCGGCGATCCACTCCCGGCACGATCGGCTACGCTCGAACGTTGAAGGGACGCGCGGCGCTCGCCCGCCCCGAGTGGATTCGAGGGGGCGCGCCGCAGGAAGGAAGGAGGAGAGGACGATGCGACGAACGAGCTTCTGGGCGGTGCTGGCGGTGATGTCGTGCGCGACGGCGAGCGGCGCGGACGCGACGCGGGCGGCGGACGGGACGACGACGGCGGCGGCGGCGACGCGCGCGGCGGTGGCGACGCCGGCCACGCCGGCGCGAGTCACCCGCGTGGCGATGTTCAAGAACGGCTACGGCTTCGTCTTCCGGCAGGTGGCCGTTCGCGGCGGCACGACGGTCCACGTCGACGGCGCGCCCCGCGCGGTCCTCGGCACGCTGTGGGCCTACCCCGTCGAGGGCGACGTCACCGTCCGCGGTTTCCGCGCGGTCGAGGGCAAGGGGACGGAGGACCGGGACTGCGCGGCGCTCCCGGACCTCCTGCGCAGCTCGATCGGCAAGCGCGTGCGGCTGTCGCGCACGGCCGAGAACGGCTCGCAGTCGTACGTCGGCACGGTCGAGCGCGCGGTGGGCGACGACCTTTTCCTGCTTCGCACCGAGTCGTCCGCGTGCACCGACGGAGAGGGCGCCGTCTGCGCCGCACCCGCCGGCGGCGCCGACGGCGGCTTGCTCGCCTTCTCCACCGCGCAGTTCGATTCGATCGTCTTCGTCGACGCACCGCCCGAGCAGTGCACCGCCGAGGTCGAGCGGGCGCAGCTCGTGATCGACGTCGGCGGCAGCGGCGACGGGATCATCGAGTACACGGCGCTGGAGCAGGGCCTCAAGTGGGTGCCCGAGTACCGCATCGAGCGGCTCGACGACGAGAAGGTGCGGGTCACCCTCCAGGGCGCGCTGGTCAACGACGTCGTCGACCTGGCAAGCGCCGACATCGATCTCGTCGTCGGCGTCCCGCACTACTGGATGTCGGGCACGCTCTCCCCGCTGGTCATCGAGGGCGCGCTGGAGGACGTGGTGGAGGCCGGGTACTACCGCGTCAACGATCGCTTCTCGGGCCGCGAGTGGAACTCCAACGCCTGGGCCTCGAACGTCATGCAGACCCAGATGGCGATGCCCTACGACGCGGGCCAGCAGTCCGGGGGCGCCGGCGACGTGCAGGCGGACCTGGGCGGCGTGTCGACGGCGGACGCCGACGAGCTGTCGCTGTACCGTGTCGAGGACGTGACGCTGGGCAAGGGCGAGCGCGCCCTGGTACGGGTGTTCTCGGTCGAGGTGCCCGTCGAGGACATCT
This sequence comes from Deltaproteobacteria bacterium, assembly GCA_016218815.1. GTDB lineage: Bacteria > Myxococcota_A > Polyangia > DRWM01 > JAAZOP01 > JAAZOP01. The sequence continues at coordinate 23,065 of JACRCX010000131.1, read as the reverse complement.
ACAAGTGGGAGATCGGGGGGACGGAGGCCGAGGCTACGGCAGTGCTCCAGCAGGCCGCTTCCGGCGACCCGAACGCGCTGGAGCGCGTCTCGCGGCAGCGTGTCTGGCACCACCTGCGCCTCGACAACCGCTCGGACCAGCCCTGGACGACCGGCCCGGCCGTGTACTTCGCGGACGGCAACGTCGTCGCGCAGGACCGCATCGTCTACACGCCGGCGGGCGCCCGCGTCGACCTGCGCCTCACCCAGGCGACGGACATCCTCGTCTCGTGGGACGACGTCGAGGACCGCCGTGATCGCGCGGCCCGGGAGATCGACGACATCTACTGGGACCTCATCCAGGGCCACGGCGAGCTGTCCGTGCGTTCGCACGAGGACGAGGACATCGAGCTGGTCGTCGTGCGGCGGATGATGGGCACGATCTCCGAGCCGAGCGACTCGGGCGACGTCCACGCGGAGCCCGGGAGCTCGTCGAGCTGGTCGCCCTACCTCGCCTGGAGCACGGATCCCTACGCGAGCGACTACGGTGCGGCGTACTACGACTGGAACTCGACCCGGGTGAACTCCCCGACCTGGTGCGAGTGGAAGATCACCTTGCGCAAGGACCAGGAGAAGAAGCTGACGTACCAGTTCCGGTATTATACCAGGTAGGTGAAGGCCTTCCGGATGTCGCGCAAAGAACGCAAAGGGACGCAAAGCGCGCAAAGAGAAGAAGCCCAAGGGGGGCTTCCCTTTCTCCCGCATCTGTGCTTTTCGGTGACTGGGGGGTGGTTCTCCGGAGGACCGGATGATGCGAAGCACGTCGGGGCTGCTCGTGTTGTGGCTGTTGGCGGGATGCGGGGACGACACGACGGGGCCGTGCGGCCGGGAGTGCGGCACGGGGTACGTCTGCGAGGCGACGAGCCGGACGTGCGTCCCGGTCGGCGCGGACGGCGGCGCGGATGCCGACTCGTCCCTCGAGGCCGAGGCGACGGTCGACGCGGACGTCGACGCGCCGGGCGAGACTCCGGCGGACGTGCCGGGCGAGGACGCGCCGGGCGAGACGCTCGGGCCGTGCGCCGCGGCGGGCGGAACCTGTCGGGCGCTGGTGTCGGGCTGTGCGCGTTGCGCGGAAGGCGAGGAGCCGGCGCCGTCGACCGTCCGTTGCCCCCCGGAGAACTACTGTTGCGTGCCGCGGACCGTCGCGCCGCCCTTCCCTGCGTGCCTCGAGGCGGGCGGGGTCTGCTATCCGGTGTCCAGCGGGAGCGAGTGCCCGGTCGGCTGGTTCCGGGACGACCTGAGCTGCGGCGGTCCCGGCGGGTGCTGCGTCCCGAGCGACGGGTGCTAGACGAAGTGGACTGCGGCGGGAGCGCGGGCGGGGGGGAGCCCTAGCGGGCGACGCGGCCGGGGCGGTCGGCGCGAGCGGCGCGGTCCGGTCGGCCGGCGCGGCCTTCGTCGTCGGGACCGCCGGGGCCGCCGCGGCCGTGGTGGCCACCGCCGCCGAAGAAGTCGAAGCTGGCGCCGTCGGCGCGCTCCGCGATCAGGTCGCCGAGCTTCCCGCGCTGCTCGGGCGTGAGCTTCTGCCACATCTGGTAGAGCATCTCGACGCGCTTCTCGCCGAGCTGTCCGGCGATGTCGTGGACCCTGTCGTGCACGGCCATCAGGTCAGCCTGCGTGAGGTCGTCGCGGCGCACGAGGTCGGGGATTCCCTTGACCTCCGTCTTGATCTGTTCGCGCAGCTCCCGGGTCTGGTCGCGGAACGCCAGGAACGTGTCGCGCAGCTCCTGGACCTGGTCGTCCGTCAGGCCGAGCGCCTCGCGGATGCGGGCGAGCCGCCCGTGGCCCGGACCGCCCTCCCCGTCCTCCTGGGCGGCCGCGCCGCCCTGCTGTGCCGCCGCCGAGCCGACGGCCAGGCCGACGACGCCGACCGTCGCCGCCACGCCCAGAACGAGCCAACCGGTGTACTTCTTCATGGCCTCTTCTCCTTCGCCCGTGTCTCTTCCGGGCCGTTCTGCGGCGCCCTGTTCTCCATCGCCGCACCATGGACCCTTTGCCACCCGCGTGCCAACCGCCAACGCGGCGGAATCCCTTTCCCCGTTCCCCTCCTCCTCCCCGTCACGTGCAATCCTTGCACCTCCCCGCGCAGGTGCTGCACTGGACGGGCGGAGGAGCAAGGAACAAGTCCCCCTCTCTTTGCGTGCTTTGCCTCTTTGCGCCTTTTGCGCGAAACCGGGTCCGCGTCTTGCTTGCCGTCCTCATTCCTGGGAGGCTGCTTCACGTGCGCAAGGCTCTGGTCGTTCTCGTCGTCGCCGCGGTCGTGCTGGCCTGCGGTCTGGTCGCCGTCGCGCTGATCAATCTCAGGGAGGCGCGAAGCCTCGCAGCTCGCTCCGCCGAGATGCGGGCCGTTGACCAGGCGACTTCGTTCGCCCGCCGGATCGCCACGGAGCGGCCGTGGACGCGATCTTCGCTGGAGGAGGCACTCGGGGACCTGCTGGGCGAGGAGGTGCTCTATGCCGGCATCGCGGTGGGAGACGGCACCGAGGTCGTGACGGCGGGGCCCGCGCCGGCCTTCGATCGCGACCTCGGGGCGCGGGCGCGGGCGCTGCGAGGGGACGGGACGCCGCGCTTCGCGCGCCGCGACTTGTCGGTCGGCGGCGAGGACGTCCTCGAGTTCGCGTTCGCTGCCCCGTCGCCCGGCCGGCGAGCGGGCGCGGCCGCGGTCGCGGGCCGCCTGTGGCGCGAGCTGGTGCTGGGCGAGGAATTCGCCGGTCTTCGCCGGGCGGGACCGCCGATCCTCCGGCTGGGGCTGCGCGCGGCGCCGTTCGAGGCCCCTCTGCGTCGCCCGAAGCTCGTGGCGTTGTTCTCGGTGATCCTCGCACCGTTGAGCATCGCCGCCGCGATCTGGGCCGCGTTCGTCGGACGCCGCGCCGTGCGCATGCGCGAGGACGCCTCGCGCCGGCAGCACCTGGCGTCGCTGGGCGAGCTGGCCGCGACCGTGGCGCACGAGATCCGCAACCCGCTCGGCGCGATCAAGGGCTACGCGCAGCTCGTCGGCGAGTCGGCGGAGCCGGCGGCGGCGCAACGCGCCGCGTCGACCATCCGCGAGGAGTGCGAGCGGCTCGAGCGCACGGTGAGCCAGGTGCTGGGCTACGCCCGCGACGCCGAGCCGCGCCTGGAGACCGTCGACCTGCGTTCGGTGCTCGACGAGGAATTGGCGCGGTACGCGGACCAGGCCGCGCGGCGCGAGGTGCGCATCGTGCGGGACTACGGGGACGAGCGGGTGGAGGCGCGCGTCGACCGCGACCAGTTCGCCAGGGCCGTGGGCAACCTGCTGGACAACGCCGTGGGGGTCTCACCGAAGGACGGCCGCGTGGTCGTCGCCCTTCGTCCGTCCCGCCGGCAGATCGAGCTGGCGATCGGCGACGAGGGCCCCGGCGTGCCGGCGGCCGAGCGCGAGGCGATCTTCGAGCCGTTCGTCTCGCGCCGCACCGGCGGAACCGGTCTGGGGCTGGCCGTGGTGCGGCGCATCGCCGAGGCGCACGGCGGTTCGGTCGTCGTGGGCGACCGACCGGGCGGCGGCGCCGAGTTCGTGCTGCGCCTTCCGCGCTGAAGGGGGTGGCTGGCCGCGGGCTGAAGCCCGCTTCGGATGGTGCCAAGGCGCTGCCGATCCCGGAGGGATCCCGCTCGCTTGTCGCCGCCCGGACGGCGTGTTACCACTAGGCCCATGAGCGCGCCCGCACGAAAGCCGGCGACCTACGACGACCTCATCGCACTGCCCGAGCACCTGGTCGGCGAGATCGTCGACGGGGAGCTGTTCGCCAGCCCGCGGCCGGCCTCGCGCCACGCGCGCGCCGCGTCGGTGCTGGGAGCAGTCGTCGGGGGACCCTTCGACCTCGACCCCCACGGTCCCGGAGGCTGGTGGATCGTAGACGAGCCGGAGCTCCACCTGGGCACCGCCGTCCTGGTTCCGGATCTCGCGGGCTGGAGGCGGGAGCGCATGCCGGCATTTCCCGACGTCGCGTTCTTCGAGCTGGCGCCGGACTGGGTCTGCGAGGTCGTTTCGCCGGGCACGGCGCGGCTCGACCGCGTTCGCAAGCTGCCGATCTACGCCCGACAGGGCGTCGCGCACGTCTGGCTGGTCGACCCGCGCGCGCACACGGTCGAGGTGTTCCGGTTGCAGGAAGCCCAGTGGCTGCTGGTCGCGACCTTCGGCGAGGGCGACAAGATGCGGGCCGAGCCGTTCGCGGCCGTGGAGATTCCCCTCGCCTCGCTCTGGATCGCCGACGCTCCGGCCGCCGGCCCATGAACGCGGCCGCTCCGCGCGTGCTGATCGTCGACGACGACGACGCCTTGCGACGGCTGGCGCGCGACATCCTGGCCGGCGAGGCCTACGACCTGCGGGAGGCCGCGGACGGGAGTGCGGCGCTGGCGCTGCTGCGGGCGCAACCGGTCGATGTCGTCGTCTCCGACCTGCGCATGCCGGGCCTGGACGGGCTCGAGCTGCTGGCCGCGGCACGCAGCCTTCCCGAGCCGCCGGCGGTGATCCTGCTCACCGCGTACGGCACGGTGCCGCAGGCGGTCGAGGCGATGCGGCTGGGAGCGTTCGACTTCGTCGAGAAGCCGCTGCCCAGCCCTGCGTCGCTGCGTCGGGTCGTCGCCCGGGCGTTGGCCGGTCGTGCGCGACCGACCTCGCCGCCCTCGGCCGAGGAGGCCGCGGGGGCGGAGGACTTTCTCGCGCGGCACATGGTGGCCGGTCCGGCGATGGCCGAGGCGGTCAAGCTGATGCGCGCGGTCGCGCCGCGTGATACCACGGTTCTGGTCACCGGCGAGAGCGGGACGGGCAAGGAGGTCGTCGCGCGGGCGATCCACGCGTTGTCAAGGCGTCGCGACGGCCCGTTTGTGGCGGTGAACTCGGCGGCGATCCCCGAGGGGCTGGTCGAGTCCGAGCTGTTCGGGCACGAGAAGGGCGCGTTCACGGGGGCGGCGGCCGCGCGAGCCGGCGTTTTCGAGAGCGCGGCCGGCGGGACGGTGTTCCTCGACGAGATCGGCGAGCTGGCGGCGCCGGTGCAGGCGAAGCTGCTGCGCGTGCTCCAGGAGCGTACCGTCACGAGGGTCGGCGGGCAGCATGCGAGCGAGGTCGACTTCCGCCTGATCGCCGCGACGAACCGCGATCTGGGAGCCCTCGTGCGACAGGGGCGCTTCCGCGAGGACCTGTACTACCGCATCGCGGTCTTGTCCCTCGACCTGCCGCCGCTGCGCGAGCGGGCCGGCGACGTCGAGCCGCTGGTCCGGCGCTTCCTGCGCGAGCTGGAGCCGCGGCGAAGCGACGAACCGACGCCGGCGGCGTGGGCGCGCCTGCGCGCGCACTCCTGGCCCGGCAACGTGCGCGAGCTGCGCAATGCCATCGAGCGCGCGCTCGTGCTTGCGGGCGACGCGGCCATCGACGCCGCGCACCTGCGGCTGGAGTCCTCCGCGCCGGCGACCCCGGCGACCGGGACGGCGTCCACGACGCTCGAGGACCTGGAGCGCCGCGCGATCCTCGAGGCGCTCGAGGCCGTCGGCGGCAACCGCAAGGCGGCCGCCGAGCGCCTCGGCATCAGCCTGCGCACGCTCCAGTACCGGCTGAAGGAGTACAAGGGGAGAGCGTGAGGCGAGGAAGGGAGGCGCCGTGCGCGGGGGAAGCCGTGCGTGGTGCCCGGATCCGGAGAAGGAGAGATGGAGAGGCCGGCTGGAGAGGTGGAGAGGCTGACGCGAGCTCGTGAGCGGCGTGACTTGCAGCTCATCTCGGTCTTCCGAGCAGCACGGTGAAGGTCGCGCCTTTGCCCGGCTCGCTCGCGACGGAGACCTCGCCGCCGTGGGCGCGGGCGAGGCGGCGGACGAGGGCCAGGCCGAGGCCGGTGCCGCGAGTTTCGCGCGTCAGCTCGGAGCCGACGCGGTAGAAGGCTTCGAAGATCTTCTTCTGCTCTCCCGCCGCGATCCCGGGGCCGTGGTCGCAGACCGAGACCGTCGCGGCGTCCGGGGCGCCGCTCAGCCGCACGAGCACGCGGCGCTCGGAGGCGTTGCCCGAGTGCTTCAGCGCGTTGTCCAGCAGGTTCACGAGGATCTGCGTCACGGCGTCGGGATCGAAACGCCAGGGCAGGGTGTCGGGTCCGTCGACCTCGAGCGCCAGCTTCTCCCTCTCGAACACGGGTCGCTGCACCCCCGCGACCTCGCGCACCTTCTCCGCCAGGTCGGCGTCGCGGAACGCCAGCGGCTTGCCCCGCTCGCGCCGCGAGTAGGCCAGGACGTTTTCCACCAGCCGCGACAGCCGCTCGCCCTCGCTGACGATCGCCGACTCGTACTCCGACCGCCGCGCCTCGTCGTCGACCCACCCGTCCCGCAGCATCTCGGCGTACATCCGGATGGTCGTCACCGGCGCCCGGAGCTCGTGCGACACGGCCGAGAGGAAGTCGGTGCGCCGCTGCGCCAGCTCCAGCTCGCGACGCAGGACCAGGATGGCCAGGAGCACCGCGACCGCGATGACCGCGGACAACCCGCCGAGGATCAGGAGCACACGCCGATCCTCCTGGTCCTCGGCGTCCAGGGTCGGCGACCCCGGGCGCAGGATCGCGGCGATCCGCGGAACGTCGGGGACGCCCTCGAGCGCCGCGGCGGCCAGGGCGCCCGCTCCGGGTCCGGACGACGCCCCGCCGGCGACGAGGTCGAACGCGTCGTGCGAGCGCTGCACGTCGAGCACCACGTTGCCCAACGTGGCGCGCAGCCCGCCGGGGCTCAGGCGGAAGCCCTGCACCCGCACGTCGCCTTCGATGTCGACCGTGCGAACGTAGTACCGCGAGCCGTCCGGACGCTCGAACGGCTCGAACGCGCCGTAGACCACGGGCACCTCGTCGGGTCCCGCCGGCGGGACCGTCGTGAGTCGTGAGTCGAGAGTCGTGGGTTCCGGACCCCGCGCCACGATCGGCCCCTCGACAGCGCTCGGGACAGGCGTGGGGGTGGGCCCTTCGACGGGACTCGGGACAGGCGTCGGCACCGCGTCCGCCGGTCCGTTCGCGGCGCCGGCGGCCGTCGCGGCCCGTCGTCCCCCGTCCCTGGGACGCGCGACCCGCCGCGCATCCCCGGCCGCATCCTCGCCGCCAGCAGCGGCCCCTTCGCCGGTTCCGGCGTCGGACCCGGTCGTCGTCCGCTCGACTGCGCCCGGGGCAGGCGTCGTCGCGGATCCATCCCCTCCGGCGCCGCCCGTCCCGCCGTCCGATTCCGCGACAACGCCGGCCGCGGCGGCCGCGGCGCCGCCGCCGTCCGGACCGTCTGCGCCGCCGTCGTCCGCGGAGGCCGTCGTCGGGGGCGGCGCCGGAGGCGGCGGGGCCGGCTGCACCGCCGGCTGCTGCGGCGGGGCCTGCTGCGGCAGGCCGCGCATCAGGTTGAAGTCGTTCTGCAGCATCTGTTGGGTGGTGACGTCGCCGGCGTTCGCGACCTCGATCTGCCGCGCGATGTCGTTGGCGCGCACGTTCGCCTCGACCGCCCAGCGCGGCATCTGGCTCACCTGCGGCTCGCCGCCCCGCTGCGCCTGTGCCGCCGCACGTTGCTGCTGGGCTTCGGACGGCCCGCCCGCCTGCGACGTTCCGCCCGACTCCGGGGGTGTCGGCACCGAGGCCGGCGCGCTGCCCGGCTCCTGCGTCGCCCCCCCGCCGGGCGCGGCCGTCGCGGCGGGGCTCTCGGCCTCGGGTCCGGGCGCCGCGTTGCTCGCCTGTCGCCGTTCGCCCGGCCGCTGCCGCTCCCGCGGCGGAGCGGGGAGCTCGGGCTCGACGGGGGCCGCCGTGTCGACCGCGGGCGGCGCGGCGGCGTTCTGTGCGAAGTCGGCCGCCTGGGCGGTCGAGGCGCGCGGGGGCGCGCGATGAACGCGCGCGATCAGCTCGGGCAGCACGTCGCGCGCGACGAGCCGGTGGCCGGCCGCGTCCATCGGGCCGTCCGGCTCGTCCGCCGGAAGCGACAGCGTCCCGTCGGGGAGGATCTCGAACCAGACGTCGATCAGCGGCTCGGTCGCCGACGCCAGCGGGCTGGTCTGGAAGACGAACTGCGCCGCCAGCGCCTCGGGGGGCGCGTAGTAGTGCTGGTAGAGGTAGAACGGCCGCGCCGCCTCGCGGCCGAGCAGCGCATCGAGCTCGCCGTCGAAGCGCCGTACGACATCGCCGACGGCCTCGCGCGCCTTGACGCGGATCGTTTCCAGCCGCGCCTGCCGCGCGTCCGCGCGCCCGTACCAGGCCGAGCCGGCGAGCAGGCCGGCGGCGGCGAGGATGGCGACGGCGAGGACGAGCAGGGGGGCGAGGCGGCGCATTCAGGCCCTCGTCACGGGACCACCTTGGCGCGGTAGCCCTTGCCGCGGGCGGTCTCGACGGCGTCGGGACCGATCTTCTTGCGCAGCTTCACGAGGTGGATGTCGGCGGTGCGGCTCTGCACGCCCTCGGCGTAGCCCCACACCGCCTGGAGCAGCTCGTCGCGGGTCACGACCCGGTCGGCCCGCTCGCACAGGTAGCACAGGAGGTCGACCTCGCGATCGGTGAGCGGCTCCTCCCGCCCGGCGTGGCGGGCGACGCGGCGTCCGAGATCGATCTCGGCGCCTTCGAGGCGAAGCACGGCGGGGCGGGCCGCGTGGCCGCGCGCGCGGCGCAGGAGCGCTTCGACCCGCGCCATCAGCTCCTTGAGCCCGAACGGCTTGGTCAGGTAGTCGTCGGCGCCGGCCTCCAGCCCGCGCACCTTGTCGTCCTCGGCGTCCTTCGCGGTGAGCATGAGGATCGGGGTACCGACGCCCAGCTCGCGCAAGCGTCCGCAGACGGAGAAGCCGTCGATCCGGGGGAGCATCACGTCCAGGAGGATGAGGTCCCAGCCGCCGGCCTTGGCCTCGCGCAGCCCCGCCTCGCCGTCGGCCGCGCCGGCCGCGGCGTACTCGCGGTGCTTCAGGGCATCGACGAGCCCCCGCCGGATGAGATCCTCGTCCTCGACCACCAGGATGCGGGCCTTCATGGGTCGATTATGCGTTCAATCGCGGCCCGCCGACTGAAAAAAGACGGTAACGGACACACCCTGGCCCGTCCCACCTCCCCAGCCGACCTCTCCGCCTCCCCTCTTCCGGTCCGGAAAGGGCTGACGCGCCGTGACGAGCCGCGGGATTGATGGTTCACGACTCGTGGATCGCGGGGGCCAGGACGTCGACCAGGAGCGAGGGCAGGAGGGGAGAGTACGACGGGGCGGCGGCGCCGAGCAGGTCGCCGGCGGCGACGGGATCGCCGGGGGCGACGGTGACGGAGGCGAGATGGCCGAGCAGCAGGCCGCGGCCGTCGGCGGTCCGGATGAGCACCGCGGAGCCGTAGCCGTCGAGGTCGCCCGCGAAAGCGACGACGCCGGCTGCGGGAGCGGCGATCGGCAGGCCGGCGGGCAGGTCGAGCGCCAGGCCGCCGCGCAGCGGATCGGTGCGCGTGGGGAACGAGGCGGGGACGGCGACGGCGGCGGCGGCGAGCGGGTCGAGGGAGCCGGCTTCGGCGGTCGCGGGTGCGAAGGCGCAGGTCGAGGCGAGGCCGGCCAGCTCGTCGTTCGAGCCTTTCGCCAGCGAGATGAGGCCGGCGGGCGTCTCGAGGGACGACAGCAGGCGGCGGTGGCGGTCCACCTCGTCCGAGAGCTGCCGGCGTCGGTCCTCGAGCTGGCGTTCCAGCGCCTGCTGCGAGCCGAGCTTGGCGGTCAGCTCGGTGCGGAGCGACTCGGCCTCGGCCTGCATCGACTCGTAGCGCGACGCCAGCTCCGCGTCGGCGCGGACCAGCCGGCGCACCAGCGAGGCGCGGAAACGCGCCTCGGCCGGGTCGTGCGAGGTGAGCACGATGCGCGCCGTCCCGCCGCGACCGATGCGGTCGAGCAGCACCATGCGGTCGAGCACCTCGTCGCGGAGCGCGGACATGCCTTGTTCCAGGCGCGCGAGGTGGTCGCGGAGGCGTACCAGATCCCCGTTGACGTCGGCGAGCCGCGTCCTGCACCGCGCCAGATCCTCTTCGCGCCGCGCCAGCTCGGCCTCGGCCTCGCCCAGCGCGTCCCAGAGGGAGGGGGGGCCGGCGGGAAGGACGGGCGCCGCGGACGGCGCGCCGGACGGAAGAGGCGCCCAGGGGTCGGCGGGAGGAACGAACGCGGGGACGCCGGCGGTCGGGGGCAGGGTCAGTGGCGGTCGGGCGACCACGGCGGACGGCGCGGGTCCGGGGAGCGGGATGTCGCGCGAGGAGCCGCGAGAGGGAACCTGCGCGTCCGCGGCTCCGGCCAGGAGCGCGACCAGGGAGCCGACCGCGGCGACGCCGATGCGGGCCGCCCGCGGCTCGGCACGGACGATCGGGATCCGAACCGCGGGCTTCAACCCGCGGCTTCCCACATCGGCGGAGCCAGGCCCGGAAGAGGGCGGTTCGGCGGGCGTGGGCCGGACGCGCACCGCGAGTTTCCGCCCGCGGCCCGCCGCATCGGCGAAGCCGCGCCCTGAAGGGCGCGGTTCGGTTGCGGTCCGATCGTCGCCGCCGCCCGGATCATCCGACAGGCAGAGCATGCGCATGTGCTTCTCCTACGCTTTGAGCGCCTTGCCGACGGAGAGCCACGCCCCGGTCAGCCCAATCGCGGCGGCGCCGACCACGAAGCCGGCCCAGACCACGGCCGGCAGGTGCTGGATGGGGGTCTGGCCGAGGACGGGCGCGACGTTGACGAGGCGGTCGCGCACGGTGGCGACGAAGAGGGCGATGGCGCCCAGGGCGATGCCGGCGGCGAGGACGGAGCCGAAGAGGCCCTCGAGCAGGAAGGGCACGCGCACGAACCACGGCGTGGCGCCGCACATCCGCAGCACTTCGACCTGGCGCTTCCGCCGGTAGAAGTTGAGCCGGATCGTGTGTGCGACGACGAAGATCGTGGCGAAGATGGCGAGCGAGCCCAGGGCGATGGCCAGGACCCTCGCGGCGCGGTGGATGCCCAGGACTCCGGTGTACCAGTCGCCGTGGGTCTCGACCTGCTGCACGATGCTCAGCTTCTGCACGCGCTCGACGAGTTGCCGGTAGTGCGCCTCGTCGGCGGTGGACGGATCCAGGCCGATTTCGACGTAGCCGGGGAAGAAGGAGGCGTCGAGCGACGTCCAGGCGTCTTGCTCCTCGGGGAACGCCTCGACGAGGCGCTGGCGCGCCTGATCGCCAGGGACGTGGCGCACCGCACGCACCTCGGGCATCGCCTCCAGGGCGGCGCCGAGCTGGGCGACCTCGGCGGCCGGGGCGTCGGGCCGCAGGTAGGCGGTGACCTGGAACTGATCGGCGCCGCCCCATCGTTCGACCTGGTTGCCCAGGCTCAGGGCCACGGTGGCCAGGGAGCCGACGAGGACGAAGGCGACGCTGAGCGTGAGCACGGTCGCCAGGTTGGTGCCCCATTCGCTGCGGAAGCCGGCGAGCGTGCGGCGCAGGTAGTATCCGAGGTGGTTCATGGCTGGAAGGCCTCCTGCGACATCGCGCCGTAGCGAACGTCCTCGACGGCCCGCGCTTCCCTGATCTCGTCGACCGAGCCCTCGACCAGCGCGACGGTGCGGTGCGGACGCGCGGCGATGAGCATGTTGTCGTGGGTCGCGAGGAGCACGGTGGTGCCTTCGGCGTTCACTTCCTCGAGAAGGTCGACGACCATTGCGGCGTTGCCGGCGTCGAGGTTGCCGGTCGGCTCGTCGGCCAGCACCAGCGACGGGCGGGTGACGACCGCGCGGGCGACGGCGACGCGCTGCTGTTCGCCGCCCGAGAGGTCGGCGGCGGGGATGTCCTCGTAGCCGGCGAGGCCGACGCGGTCGAGGGCCTGGCGGACGCGGTCGTAGATCTCGCGTTGGGGCAGGCCGAGGATTTCGAGCGCGAGGGCGACGTTGTCGTAGACGGACTCCTCGCCGATGAGTTTGAAGTCCTGGAGGATGACGCCGATGTTCCGGCGCAGGAACGGGACGGCGCGGGGAGCCAGCGCCAGGACGTCCTTGCCGCAGAACTGGATGGTGCCGGTGTCGGCCGCTTCCGCACGGTAGATCATGCGCAGGAGCGTGCTCTTGCCGGAGCCGGAGGGGCCGGTGACGTAGACGAACTCTCCGGCCTGGACGTCGAACGTGACGTCGCGAAAGAGCGGTCTGGCCGCCCGGTAGCGCTTCGAGACGTGTCGGACTTCGAGGATTGGTTGTGCAGTTGCCGCCGCCATGTCCACCCACCTCCGCGGTCCGTTTCTATCGTTCCCGGCAGGATCGGCCAAATTACCGGCAGGCGTGGGCGGATTGAGGTGCGATTCGCGATTCGGGACGGGATGCCGGGGCAACGACCGCGCGTGGGGCGTTCGCTCGTCCGATCGTTCATCCATGAAAGGCCGGTGGGTGACCCGGACGGTGGGTTCGGCAGGCGTGCAAGGACTGAACGGGAGTCCGGTGGTGGATAGCCTGTGGAGAAGCTGTGGATGGTCGGAGGAATCACTGTGGGTCCGTACAGGTAACCCCTTATCTTGTCGGTCGTTTCACCATGTAACACAACATCTTGTACTTTCCTGTTGACACTGGACCGTCACTTGAAGATGATCGGGCCCGCGTTGGCTCACGACCCCGCGCGGTCGGTGCCAAGGCCACGGGGGCCGCAAGACCCGAACTTGATGGCCAGGAGACCGGCTGCCGCGCGCTCGGCAGCCGGCGCAAGGTGGTCGTCGGTGCCGCCACAGGGTGGTGCCGGTTCTGGACCGGGTGGCCGGGTTGAGGGAGGAAGAGGCATGAGCGGAACGAGGCGCGACGGGGCAGCGGCGGTGGCGCGGGAGGCCGGGTCTGGGGGCGGGCGCGAGGAGGCGCGGCAGCATGGGCGTTCGGCGGAAGGGGGCACGGGAGCGATGACGCGGCGGGGCGGGTTGCGGTTCTCTCGCCGCTACACATCCCAGGGGATCGACCCGCTCGACGCGGTGACCTGGGATCGGCGCGACGCGTCGATCACCAACGAGAAGGGCGAGGTCGTTTTCGAGCAGAAGGGGGTCGAGGTCCCGGCGTTCTGGTCGCCGACCGCGACCAACGTGGTGGTCTCGAAGTACTTCCGTGGCGGCCTGGGGAGGCCGGATCGGGAGACGAGCGTCCGGCAGGTGATCCAGCGCGTCTCCGGAACGATCGCCGGCTGGGGCCGGCAGGGCGGGTACTTCGCCAGCGAGACGGACGCGCAGACGTTTGAGGACGAGCTGACGTGCCTGCTGGTGAACCAGCATGCCGCGTTCAACAGTCCGGTCTGGTTCAACGTGGGCATCGAGGAGCACCCGCAGTGTTCGGCGTGCTTCATCAACTCGGTCAGCGACTCCATGGACTCGATCATGCAGCTCGCGGCGGTCGAGGCGCACCTGTTCAAGGGCGGCTCGGGCACCGGCTCGAACCTTTCCGCGCTGCGTTCCTCGCGCGAGCCGCTCTCCTCGGGCGGCCGCGCTTCCGGCCCGGTCTCGTTCATGCGCGGCTACGACGCCTTCGCGGGCATCATCCGTTCGGGCGGGAAGACGCGCCGTGCCGCGAAGATGGTCATCCTCAACGCGGATCACCCCGACGTCCTGGAGTTCATCCGCTGCAAGGCGACGGAGGAGAAGAAGGCCTGGACGCTCATCGATGCCGGCTACGACGGCTCGCTCAACGGCGAGGCCTACGCGTCCATCTTCTTCCAGAACTCCAACAACTCGGTCCGGGCCACCGACGACTTCATGCAGGCGGTGGTCGACGACGGCGAGTGGCACACGCGCTGGGTCAAGACGCGCGAGTTCGCCGACACCTACCGCGCGCGCGACGTGATGAAGGAGATCGCGGGCTGCGCCCACCTGTGCGGCGACCCGGGGATGCAGTTCGACACCACGATCAACAAGTGGCACACCTGTCCGCAGTCCGGGCGGATCAACGCCAGCAACCCCTGTTCCGAGTACATGTTCGTCGACGACTCCGCCTGCAACCTCGCCTCGCTCAACCTGATGCGCTTCCTCGACGAGAACGGCGCGTTCGACATCGAGGGCTTCCGCCACGCGATCGACATCCTGATCACGGCCCAGGAGATCATCGTCGAGCCCGCGCGCTACCCGACGGACCAGATCACGGACAACAGCCACCGCTTCCGCTCCCTCGGCCTGGGCTACGCCAACCTCGGCGCCCTGCTCATGGCCCGCGGCCTGCCGTACGACTCCGACGAGGGGCGGGCGTTCGCGGCCAGCATCACCGCGCTGATGACCGGCGAGTCGTACGCCCACTCCGCCCGCGTCGCTTCGCGCCTCGGCGCGTTCGCCGACTTCGAGCCCAACCGCGCGGACATGCTCCGGGTCGTCGATCAGCACCGCGAGGCGCTGGGCCAGATCGCGCCCGCGCTCGCCCCATCCACCATTCTCGCCGCGGCGCGCGAGGTGTGGGACGAGGCCAAGACGTTGGGTGCGGCGCACGGCTTCCGCAACGCCCAGGTGACCGTCCTGGCCCCCACCGGCACGATCGCTTTCATGATGGACTGCGACACCACCGGGGTGGAGCCCGACATCGCCCTGGTCAAGTACAAGCATCTGGTCGGCGGCGGGCGGATCAAGATCATCAACCAGACCGTCCCGGCGGCCCTCCGTCGTCTCGGCTACGGCGACGACGATGTCCGCCGGATCACCGACTTCCTCGAGCGCGAGGGCACGATCGAAGGCGCACCGGGCCTGAAGGCCGAGCACCTCCCCGTGTTCGACTGCGCGTTCAAGCCGCTCAAGGGCGAGCGCTCGATCACGGCGATGGGCCACGTCAAGATGATGGCGGCGGTCCAGCCGTTCATCTCCGGCGCGATCAGCAAGACCGTCAACCTGCCCCACGACACGACGCCCGAGGAGATCGCCCAGGTCTACGTCGATGCCTGGCAGCTCGGGCTCAAGGCGATCGCCGTCTACCGCGAGGGCTCCAAGCGCACGCAGCCGCTCTCCCTGGGCAAGGACAAGGGCGCCGAGGCCGTCGTCGACGCCGTCCTGGAGGCGAAGGCCGTCGCGGCCCCGCGTTCCTTCCGCCACCGGCTCCCGGACGAGCGGCAGAGCATCACGCACAAGTTCGCCATCGCCAACCACGAGGGCTACATCACGGTCGGCATGTACGAGGACGGCTCGCCCGGCGAGATCTTCGTCAAGATGGCCAAGGAGGGCGCCACCCTTTCCGGCCTCATGGACTCCTTCGCGCTCGCCCTCTCGCTGGCCTTGCAGTACGGCGTGCCGCTCAAGGTGCTGGTCGAGAAGTTCAGCCACACGCGGTTCGAGCCGTCCGGCTTCACGCCCAACCCCGAGATCCCGTACGCCAAGTCGATCATGGACTACATGTTCCGCTGGCTGGGAAGGAAGTTCCTGCCGCCCGAGGACGCGGCCGTCGGGGCGTCGTCCACGGATCAGGTGCCGCTGCCGCTGGACGGAAGCTCGCTGACGCCGACGCAGTCCGAGCGGCAGCTCACGCTGGGCCGCTTCGACTCGGTCGCGCCGCCGCCTCCGCCGTCGCGGGAGGGCGAGCACAAGACCTACGTCGCACAGGCCGACGCGCCGTTCTGCTCCAACTGCGGCGACATGATGGTCCGCTGCGGCTCCTGCTACCGCTGCTTCTCCTGCGGCGACACCTCCGGCTGTTCGTAGGGGGGGAGGCCCCTTCTCCCCCCACGAGCGCCCGGGCATGGCGCTCGCGCTTGGTTCCCTCGTTTCGGCGCCGGCCCGCTCATGGCGCGCGCGCAGGGAGCCGGCCCGCAACGCCGCAATCGCCGCCTCGCCTCCGGTCAGACAGCCGCCGGGGTTCACGCCGGGCGGCGCGCGCCTCGCGGGCACCCGGCGCCGGCCGGCGCTCCGCGCATACCGCGACGAACCCAACTTGAGCGGGACGCGCCGACCGCGACGGAGTTGCGGCGGCCGTCCCGGTGGTCGCCGGCGGCCGAGGCAGGTCCCTGGCGCAAGCCGGTTCTTACGCAAGCGCGACGGCGGGTGGTCCACGTGACCACGCCCGCCTCGATCGTCTTCAGAGTCCCCACGATCCGCGTCCGCGTGCTGTCCGACCTCGGCTCTCCCCCTCGGCCGTCGTCGTTGCCCGGCACCGCTCCCGCTGCTACCCTTCCCGACAGGCTGGCAGGATCGGCCGGCGAGTCGGCCGAAGACGAGACGAGGTCGGATGGGCTCGCCTTCCGTGCGGTGGTTCGGCGAGGGAGAGCGTCATGAGACATACAGCCAACGAACGGACCTTGGCCGGAGTTTGGGTCCTCCTGGCCCTTCCGATGGTTGTTGCGTGCGGCGTCGGTTCCTCCGCCCTTGACACCGCGGCGCAGGGCGACCTCGGCCTTGATGGCGATGGCAGCCCTGACGCGGACGACGCCGAATTCAGCGTTGACGACGGCGAGCCGGAGGACGGAGGGACTCCGGAGACCGAAGACGCTCGTGGCGATGGCGAGGCGTCCGAGTGCGTTCCCGAAACCTGCAACGCCCGCGACGACGATTGCGACGGGACCGCCGACGATGGCTTCCCCTGCGTGCGTGGCGAGACGCGCCCGTGCGTCGTGGCTTCATGCCACGGGATCCAAGCTTGCACGTCGAGCTGCGAATGGGCGGAGTGCGCGGTCGCCATCGTGGACTCGTGCAACGGAGCGGACGACGACTGCGACACCGCAACCGACGAGGACTTCGATTGCATCTCCGGCATAAGCGAGCCGTGCAACACATCCTGTTCCACACCAGGTACCCACTCCTGCGGCAGCACGTGTATCTGGCAGGCGTGCCAGGCCGTTGCCGCGGAAACGTGCGACAACCTGGCCGACGACGACTGCGATGGCGGCACGGACGAGGGTTGCCTGGGTGCGGCGTGCATCACCGGCTCCGACTGCACGGACGCCGGGCTTGTCTGCAACGAGAACTGGGGCATCTGCGTCGTGGCCGACTGCACCGGTCGGTCCGACTTCGTTCCGTGCGAGATCATCACCTCGCCCGATCGGTCCTACGACATCTGCTCGAGCGGTGAGTGCAAGTCGCCTGGCTGTGGGATCCACACCTGCAACGTCCCCGGGCCCGGGTTCCCGCCGGCCGACACCGGGCAACGGACTTGCTACGACGGGACCTTGACGATCGTCTGCCCCGGCGCGGCCGGATCGACCGACTGCGAAAGCGTCGCTTTCTGCGGCCAGGACGCGCAGTATGGATGGGACGTCGCTCACGCTCGTTCGGAACGCTACCGGCGGAGCGTACCGGCCGCCGGCGAACCGGTCGTGCTCGACACCGTCACGGGTCTGGAGTGGCAGGGTTGCGCCTGGGGAATGAGCGGTGACGCCACCTCATGCTCGGGGTTCGCATCGGAGGGCGACTGGTACTCCGCCTTGCGGTACTGCGACTTGAGCGAGTGGGGCGGACACTCCGACTGGCGGCTGCCGGACCATTATGCCCTGGCGTCGATCTCCGACCATGACGCCTGGTCCCCGGCCATCGACCTCGATGCGTTTCCAGGAACCCCGGCGCTGTCCTTCTGGTCGTCTTCAACGTGCTCCGGCTTAGCGGGAAACGCTCTCGTCGCATCCAACGCCTCCGTGGTCCCCGGCCCGAAGACCTACTCGGGGGGGTACATTCGTTGCGTACGCGGGGGCTGGCCGGAACCAGTGGCGCGTTTCCTGCGTTCGGATGCCGCCCCGGGAAATCCCGTCGTCGCCGACGCGGTGACCGGCGTGGTCTGGCAAGGATGTGCGGCAGGGAGGAGCGGCGGCTCCTGCACAGCAGGGAGTGCGACGACGATGGACTGGCAGGCAGCATTGACCTACTGCCAGGTCTTGGCATGGGCCGGCTACACCGATTGGTACCTGCCGAATGCCGGCGAGCTGTCGGGCATCGCGGACAGTCGGCGCCCCTTCGGGGCCATCGATCCCACGGCGTTTCCGGAAACCCCCCGCGCGAAGTTCTGGACCGCCACCTCGCTCGCCATGTCGGCCCCCAATGCATGGAGAGTGTGGTTCGACGAAGGTACGCTGTCCGCGGACCCGAAGTCCGACGCGCTGTACGTTCGTTGCGCTCGCGCGGGTCCCTGATGCGCCTTCCGCGGCTGCGAAAGGGCGAGTGGTGCGGGCCGGTCCGCCGTCGGTGCGGTACCCGACACGCCTGCGGTTCCTGCGGCTGCCTCGTGCGGTGCCGTGCCGCGACACCGATCCTCTTCGTCCTTTGCCTTCCGGCCTGCTATCTGTCGTACCGCGAGTTCGCGACGCACGATGCGGCGACCGGCGACCGCGCGGCGCCGACCGACGCCCCCGACCACGGCGACATGGCCCCCGATGACGCGGAGTCTCCCTTCTGCGACGCGCTGCGCGTCTCCGGCACGGTGGCGCTCGACGACGCCACGACTTCCAGCGTCACCCCGCGGCTGGTCGCGCTTCCCGACGAGGGGGTCGGGGTAGTCCACGTGAGCACCGACGGGTCGCCGACGCGGGTGCTCTACGAGCGGCTCGACGCGGCGCTGGGGCGAACGACCGGCCCGGTCACGGTCGCCACCGACTCGTTCACCTGGGCGGAGCCGGCGCTGGACGGGGGTCGGCTCCTGGTCGCCTTCGGCCTCGCGGGCGACGAACGGAGCGCCCTGATCCCCGTGACCTTCGACGGCGCGTCGGCCGGCGACCGCCTCACCGTTCCCCTGACGCACCCATCACTCTTCCAACCATCCCGCTCGGGTTTCTTCTGGCTGGCCTTCGTGATGCGCACGGACAACTCGTTCCAACTCGCCCACCTGGCCGCCGACGGGACGCTCCTGCACGACCCCGTCGTCGTCGACGCGGGCCGTTACGGCTCGGGCCACGGGGCGCTCGCCCGTCCCGACGGCGCCTCCCACGTCGTGACCTACCCGCGCGAGGGGCCGCCCGGCGTGCGCGAGGGCTATGTCAACGCGCTGACCGAGGGCGGCGTTCTGGGACCCGAGCGCCTGCTCGGCGAGGACGGCGACAGCCAGGTCCTTCCCGTGCGTGTGGGCGACGCCCTTGTCCTGGTCCGGTACAACGACGAGTCCCTCGTCCTGGAGCGGACCGACTTCGACACGCTGGAGCGCCTGGACCGCGTCGCGTACCCGCCGCCGCCGACGAGGCCGATTGCCGGGGCCGTTGCCGACCGGCTGCTGGTCGCGTACACGATCCTCGGCACGTTGCACATCGACGACTACGGCAGGGATCTGGCCCCCGTCGCGAGCCTTGACGTGCCCCTGCCGGCGGCCGGCCTCGGCCCGGGCTGGAGCGTGGCGCAGGTGCGCGGCGCCCTCTACCTCGCCCTCTCGATCGTCGAAGGGTCGCGTTCGTACCCGTGGATCGTGCGCATCGAATGCGTCGATGCCAGGTAGGCCCGCCCGCCCCCGCCGCATGCCGCGTCCACGCCTGAACCGGATCGGCGCTCAACTCGCCGGCTCGCGACCTACCAGAACTTCCACCACGGTTTGCGCGGCGCCGCCCCGGCGGACGGGTCCGCGCCGCCCTCGGCGCCCGCGACCTCGCATTCGACCGAGCCGAAGCGCAGGCGATCGCCCCCGCGCACCGGCGCGCCGCTCTCCGCGGGCCGCTCGTTGACGAACGTGCCGTTGGCGCTCGCGAGGTCCACGACCCGCCATCCGTCCCCCTCCCGGGCCAGACGGGCGTGGCGGCGCGAGAGTGAGACGTCCGGGAGGCAGATGTCGCAGTCCTGGGCCCGACCCACGGTCAGCTCGCCGCCCCGCAGCGGGAACACCGATTCCCCCGGCCCGCGCCGGCGCACGATCAGCCGCAGCTCGCCCGCCGCTGCGTCGCCGGCCGGCGTCCGATCGGTCGCCGACGCCGTGGAGCCGCGAATCGCCCGCAGCACCGCTGCGGCATCGATCGCCGGATTCCGCGCCGTCGCGGCCGCCACGTCGGCGAACTCGGCCGCGAACCCCCGCTCGAGGCCGGACCCGCCTCGGGAAACGAACAGCTCGTGGCCTTCCCGCACGGTCGCCGCGAACTTCCCGGGCAGAGGCCCTCCGCCGTACGCCTTGACGAGCTTGCCCTCGTAGAGCATCACGTCGGAGGCGATGGCCCGGACCAGGCGCCGCAACTTCGCATCGAGCGGCGGCTCGCTCCGCGCCACGGCGATCTCCAGCTCCGCCAACGCGACGGGGGCGGGCGGGGCGAGGGACGCGGGGGGAGTCGGGGCGGCCGGCGGCGGTGTCGGGCGCGCGGCGGGGAGCGGCGGGGACTCGTCCGAGGCCGCCCCGGACGGCGCGGAAGCGAAGGCGGCGACGAGCGTCGCGCAGGGCCCGTCCTCGAGGCGCCGCAGCTCAACCGCCTCGTCGCCGAATCGGAAGCGGACGTCGGATCCGAGCACGCCGCCGGACGAGCGCACATCGCGAAGGGCGTCCCGCTCCCATACCCGTGTGATCTTCCCCGCGAGAACGTCGTCGGCCACGAACGCCAGGCGGCGCGCGCCGAGCCCCAGCAGACCGTGCGCTTCCAGTCCGTTTGGCTGGACGAGGCTGCAACGCGCGAGCAACGACGGTGCCTCGCCGGACAGCGCCTCGCAGAGGCGCTGCTCCAGCCCCGTTCCATCCTCCCTGCCCGTCATGTCCACCCTCCTCCAGCGCTCCACGGCCGCACGCGCAGGTCATCGACCAGCCGCTCGACTTCGCTCGCGGTCGTCGCCACGCGGTGCTCCACGGCCAGGACGTCCGGCGGCGCCGCGAGCGCGCCCAGCCACTCGCGCAGCGGCAGGTCCGGTGAAGGCGGTCGCCCGCCCGCGCCCCGCAGCTGCAGCTCGTCCACCCGGTGGCACCACCGGCGAAGGATAGCCGTCGGATCGTGCCCGCCATCGACCAGGTGACCGGTGTCCAGGACGGTGCCGAACACGTCGGGGGCGTCGAGCGCGTCGAGCAACCGCTCGATGTCGCCCGGATCGTTCATCGCCTCCGCCCGCAACGGACTCAGCGGCTCGATCAGCAGCCGCAGGCCGAGGTCCCGCGCCGTGGAGGCCATCGCCCCGAAGAACTCGAAGCAGCGGTCGAACGGCCGATCCACGACGCACTTCCCGAAGCCGCACGCGACGATCAGGCGCGGGACGCCGAGCTTCGAGGCGGCCTGCAGCGCTTGCTCGAGATAGGTGACTGCCTGGGCGCGCCGCTCCGCGTCTTCGTGGAGCGGGTGCGCGTCGTGCATCCCGAATGCCTGGAGGCTCGCGATCGGCGGCATCCCGGGCCGTTGCCACCATGCGGGATCGAATCCGGGCTCGTGCGCGATCTCAAGGGCGAGCTCAAGACGCCGCGCCAGCGCGACGCGCTCCTCGCGCATCGCCCCCGGAAGACACGACTCGACGTAGGCGAGCAAGGAGCGCCTCCCCTGACCTGTCCCGTCTTCTCAGCGTTCGCCTCAGCGAACTCAGCGTCTCAGCGGTGAGTCGGTCTCGGCGCTCTCCCCTCCCCTCCGCGCCCTCCCCCCTCACGCGAGCGCTTGGAGCACGCCCTTCAGGAAGTCGTAGAACTTCCCGACGGAGGCGACATGGACACGCTCGGTCGGCGAGTGCGCACCTTCGATCTGCGGACCGAAGGACAGCATGTCCATGCCGGAGACGCGCGAGCCGATGATGCCGGTCTCCAGCCCGGCGTGGATCGCGGTGACCTTCGCCTCGCCGCCGTACATCTTCCTGTAGGTCTCCCGGGCGACCTTGAGCAGGTGCGAGTCCATGTTCGGCTTCCAGGCCGGGTAGCCGCCGGGCTGCAGGACTTCGGCGCCGGCCAGCCGCGCGGCCGCGGCGACCGTGGCGAGCAGCGCCTGCAGGGTCGGAGCGACGGATGAGCGGCTGCTGGTGACGATGCGCAGCGCGCGATCCTCGGTCGTGACCACGGCCAGGTTGTTCGACGTCTCGACGAGGCCCGGGATGGCCTGGCTCATGCCGAGCACGCCGTGGGGAAGCGCGCAGAGCAGGTCGAGTGCGCGGCCCGCCGCCGCCGCGGTGATCGGCTTGGGCCGTGCATCCGGCGGTCCCGCCAGCTCGACGCGGAGGTCGGGCTCGATCCCGGCGAACTCGTCCTTGAGCACCTTGGCCCAGCCCTGGACCAGCTTGCGGAACTCGGCGTCCTTGCGGGTCGGGACGTAGACCACCGCGTTCGCCTCGCGCGGGATCGCGTTGTGCTTGTTGCCGCCCTCGATCGCGCCCAGCCGCAGCGACATCTTCGCCGCCGCGTCGCGCAGGATGCGCACGAGCAGCTTGATGGCGTTGGCGCGGTTCTCGTTGATGTTCAGGCCCGAGTGCCCGCCGCGCAGGCCGGTGACCCGCACGGTGAAGGCCTTGAAGCCCTTGAGCGAGGCGTCGCGCCGCAGGGCGAGCTTCAGCTCGCTGTTCCCGCCGCCCGCGCACCCGACGTACAGCGTTCCGTCCTCCTCGGAGTCCAGGTTCAGCAGGCGTCGTGCGCCGACGAAGTCCGAGGGCATCGACAGCGCGCCGGTCATCCCGGTCTCCTCGTCGATCGTGAGCAGCAACTCGAGCGGCGGGTGCACGACCGACGTGTCATCCATGAGCGCCAGGCCCGCGGCCACGCCGATGCCGTTGTCGGCCCCCAGCGTCGTCCCGGTGGCGTGGACCCACTCGCCGTCCGCGACTGCGCGAATGCCGTCTTTCTCGAAGTCGTGGGTGGTGTCCGCGTTCTTCTCGCAGACCATGTCCAGGTGCCCCTGGATCACGAGCGGTGGGGCCGATTCGTGGCCGGGCGTCGCCTTGACCCGGATCACGAGGTCGCCGACGGCGTCGCGCCGGACGTCCAACCCCCGCTTCTTCGCCTCCGCCTCCACGTGCGCCACGACCGCCGCCTCGTTCTTCGACCCGCGCGGGATGCGGCACAGCGCGGCGAAGTGCTGCCACAGGACCTTGGGCTCCAGGTTCGCGATGTCCATGATTCGACCTCCTCGGTGGGAGCGGACAGTACCCCAAGATGGGGGCTGGGGGCTAGAACACCGACCGGTTTGACCGCGTCGTGATCTCAAGGAGTTGCGGGCGAGCATGCCAGGAAGTGGAGCGGTTGACGGTGGGGTGGTTTCCTGCGCTCCCAGAGCGAGTCGAGGTTCGCTTCGGGAGGTGTGGGATGG